>NZ_LN679998.1:1632814-2251267 GCF_000953675.1 Paraclostridium sordellii
AATATAGCCTCTGCACCAACTGGGCTTTTAATTCCTCCAAGTAACTCACTTATAATATATTCATTAGTAAGTGGAGGAACATCGGTAGCAGCCCTGTTTATGGCTGGGTATATACCAGGTATATTATGGGGATTATCAGTAATTATAGTAGCGTTTATACTTGCGAAAAAGTATAAGTATTCAAATAAATATAATATAAGCTTTAAGGAAGCTATGAAAGTATTTATAGAGGCACTTCCTAGTTTAGCTTTAATATTTATAATAATAGGTGGTATAGTAGGTGGAATATTCACAGCTACAGAAGGAGCAGCTGTTGCAGTTGTATATTCTTTCGTATTATCATTCTTTTTTTATAAATCTATAAAAGTAAAAGATATTCCAAGAATATTATTAGAAACAGTTGAAATGACAGGTATAATAGTGTTCTTAATAGGTGTATCATCAATAATGTCTTGGGTTATGGCATTTACAAATATTCCAAGTGCAATAACAGAATTATTATTAGGAATATCTTCAAGTCCAGTTATAATATTACTAATAATGAATTTAATATTATTAATAGTTGGGACATTTATGGATTTAACTCCAGCAATATTAATATTTACACCAATATTTTTACCAATAGCTAAAAACTTTGGAATGGATTCTATCCAATTTGGTATAATGCTTATATTTAACTTGTGTATAGGTAATATAACCCCACCAGTTGGGAATACACTGTTTATTGGATGTAAAGTAGGTAAAACAAAAATAGAAGAAGTAATAAAACATTTATTACCATTTTACGTAGGTATATTGGTTGTACTTATATTAGTAACATTTATACCAGAAATAAGTTTATTTATACCTAAACTTATGGGAATGATTTAATATAAAATAAGCTTAATAATATTGAAAAAGAAACAACTAAAAAATTTATACGTTAAAAAATACTCCATAATAATAAAAATATTATTATGGAGTATTTTACATTAGACAAAAAAGTTGAATAAAATATAGATAATAATAAAATCAATTTAGCTAAATTAAATTTTAAAAAATTAAAAAGAGGTTTATAATGGATATTGATAGATAAATATAGAGATAAAAATGATGATAGAGTAGTTATTATAGAAGTTACTGAAAAGGGAAGAAATATGAAGGATGAAATTATTGAGGTTCTAGAGAAAATGTATTGTAAGTTTGGTAAAAATATCGAAGATGCTATTGAACTAAAGAGATTGTTAGATAACTTATTAGTAATATTTAAATAAGAATTTGTTAATCGTATAGTTTAACAAATTCTATAATTTTAAAACAATCAATTGAATTCAATTAAATTTATCAAAATTAAAATCAGCAAATTAAAGAGAGGAAATAAAAAAATATGAAATTTTATGATTTTTCAGCAAAGAAAATGAATGGACAAGAAGTTAAGATGAATACTTTTAAGGATAAGGTTGTATTGGTGGTCAATACAGCAAGCAAATGCGGATTAACACCACAATTTTCTGAATTAGAAGAATTAAATAAGAAATATAAAGAAAAAGGTTTAGAAATTTTAGGTTTTCCTTGTAATCAATTTGCAAGTCAAGATAAAGGAAGTAATGAAGAAATACAAGAGTTTTGCTCTGTAAATTATGGAGTTACATTCAATATGTTCCAAAAGATTGATGTAAATGGAGAAAATGCGCATCCATTATATAAGTTCTTGAAAAATGAGAAAAAAGGGTTATTGAGTAAAGAGATTAAATGGAACTTTACAAAATTCCTTATTGATTCAAAAGGCAATATAGTTAAAAGGTATGGACCTACAATAAAGCCATTAAAAATAGAAGAGGATATTAAAAAGTTACTTTAAACATTGAGAGATTTTATGCTAATATAACTATTACTTTTCAAGGTAAGTTTTTCACTTAAACTGATTTACTTACCTTTTTTAGCATGTAAGTAGAAAGTATGATATCATAAAATAAAATACAGATTATGGAGAAAATTGATATGTACAAAGAAAATATTTTAGTAGTAGAAGACGATGTAGATATAAATAACTTAATAACAAAAACACTAGAAAAACATGATTATAAAGTAACACAAGCATTTTCAGGCAGTGAAGCATTATTACAATTATCCATATCAGAATTTAAATTAATATTACTAGATTTAATGCTGCCAGGCATGAGCGGAGAAGATATAATAAATAAAACTAGAGAGAAAAAAGAAATACCTATAATAGTAATTTCAGCAAAAACATCATTGCAAGATAAAGTAAATGTATTAAATATAGGAGCAGATGACTACATAATTAAACCTTTTGAGTTAGAAGAAGTAATAGCTAGAGTAAACTCACTACTTAGAAGGTATAAAAAATATGAAATAAATACACCATCAAATGAAGTATATAAATTTAAAAATATTATGTTAGAAGAAGAAACAAGAAAAGTAAAAGTTAAAGAAAAAGAGATACATTTAACTGGATATGAATTTGATATATTAAGCATTTTAATTAAACATCCAGACAGAGTATATTCAAGGGAATCACTATATGAACAAGTATGGAAAAATGGATACTATGGAGAAGATAACTCTGTAAGTGTACATATTAGTAATATTAGAAAGAAAATCAAATCAGTATCAGAGGATGAGGATTATATAAAAACTGTATGGGGAATAGGATTTAAATTAAATAATAATTGATAAAAATCTTTAAACTTTCTTGAATATTTATTAAAAATTTTCTTATATCATAGTTATTGTAGGTAATTTAAATATTAAGTAAAAATGCTAAATAAGAAAGGGGAAAGAGATGAAGGAAGTTATAAAAACATACAATCTCTCTAAAAAATATGGAGATTTTAATGCTTTATTAAATGTAAATATTAATGTAGAACAAGGGGATATATATGGATTAGTAGGCAATAATGGAGCAGGGAAAACTACGCTACTTAAAATATTAGCAGGTCAATCACATGCAAGTAGTGGTAGCTTTGAGATATTATCAATTTCAGATGAAAAAGAATTAAATGAGGTTAGAAAACATACAGGGGTTATTATTGAAACACCTAGTTTTTATCCTAATCTTACAGTTGAAAAAAACTTAGAGTATTATCGTATACAAAGAGGAATACCAGGAAAAGATGTGGTTTATAAAGCTCTTGAACTTGTAAATTTAACTTATGCTAAAAAGAAAAAATTTAGTCAGCTATCTCTTGGTATGAAGCAACGATTAGGATTAGCACTTGCAATTATGACAGAGCCAGAGTTATTAATTCTAGATGAACCAATTAATGGTTTAGACCCATCAGGTATAATTGAAATTAGAAACTTACTATTAAAATTGAATAAAGAAAAAAATATTACTATAGTAATATCAAGTCATATACTTTTAGAATTATCAAATATTGCAACTTGTTATGGATTTTTAAATAAGGGAAAACTAATCAAAGAAATATCTGCAAAAGACCTTAATAAAAAATGTAAAAGCTACTTAGAAATTAAAGTTACAAACGATAGCAAGTTAACTGCATTATTAGAAGAAAAACTAGGTTATAAAGAATATAAGGTTTTACCTAGCGAAGTAATACAAATATTTGATAAAAATAGAAATCCTCAAGATATAAGTGAGCTTATAATTAAAAATGGAATAGGATTAATCTCACTAGAAGAGAAATCCGTAAATCTTGAAAATTATTATATGTCTTTGATTGGAGGAAGTTGCAATGACTAATTATATAAAAAGTGAATTTTATCGAAATATTAATAATAAAGATAATTATTTATTTTTATTTGGAAGTATAGGGTTTGTGATATTTATAAATGTAGCATTAGGTATATTTGCAAAAGGTCAAGTAAATTTTCCATATGGAAACACCAAATATTCTTTAAGTAGCTTTTATACTTATATGGGATTATTAATGCTTATATCTGTTTTTTTAGTTTCATTAGTTTTTGGTCAGGAATTTAAAAATTCTACATTAAAAAATTCTATTGCCTTTGGAATTTCAAGAAGTGAAATATATTTTGGAAAATATTTAGTAGAAGTAGTAATTTGTACAATAAATTTAGTCTTAATCAGTAGTGCATATGTGTTAGCTGCATATATGATGCTAGAAGATAGTGGCATAATATATTTAAAAGATTTTTTACAAGCTATAATAGCATGTTTTCCACTTTTATTAGTTAGTGTTACTGCAGCTAATTGTTTTTACTTTATATTTGATAATGAGAGTATGGCTGTGACAATTTGGTCAATAATTATTGTATTTATTCCTTTGTTGATATCAATGGCTGGACGTAAAATCAATATTCTAGGCAAAATAGCCAATTGGTTACCTTGGAATATGGTTGGAAATGCTAGATTTGACAGTTCCAGTAAAAGAATGATTATGATTTGGAATTCTCAAGAAGGATTTATAAGATGTTTTATAGTTGGAATTATAGGAGTATTGATTTTTTATATATTAGGATTAGTAATGTTTAATAAAAAAGAAATAAAATAGATAAAGGTGGGCGTGTAGATGATAAGATTGATTTTAGTAGCTTTATTAATAACAAGTGTGTATTTTTCTACACGCTTTTTCTTGCTTTCTAGAAGTATTAAAAAAGTGACTAAGGATTTTAAGTATATCTCTAAAAATGTAAATAGTAATCGTAAGCTTAAACTAAATCATCCAGAGAAACATCTAGAACAACTATTATTAGAGATAAATAAATATTTAGAAGATACACAAATATATAAACAAAAATATATAAAAAGAGAAGAAGAAATTAGAAAAGAAATTGAAAATATATCTCATGATTTAAGAACACCATTAACCTCTATTAGAGGTTATTTAGAATTAATAAATGATGAAGATATTACAGATATCGAAAAGAAAGAATATATTTATATTATAGAAAAAAGAGCTAAGGTTCTTCAAAATTTAATTCAAGATTTTTATGATTTAAGTAGGCTTGAAAATAATGATTATAATTTTAGTATGGAAATAATAGATATTAATAAAGAATTAAAAGAACAAATACTTATGTTTTATAACGACTTTGATAAGAAAAATATTGATGTTGATATAAAATTAAAAGAAAATCCAATACTTGTATATTTAGATAAAAATGCTATTGAACGAGTATTTCATAATTTAATTCAAAATGCGACTAAGTATAGTAAGAGCAAGTTTTGTATGTTATTAAATAGTCAAAATGGTGAAATTATAGTAGAATTTAAAAATGATGTACAAGATATAAACCGTCAAGATTTAGATTTACTGTTTAATAGATTTTATATGAAAGATAGTTCCAGAAGTAAAGATAGTTCTGGACTAGGACTTACCATAACTAAATTTTTAATTGAGTCTATGAATGGTAAAATTGATATTGAGTTAGATAATGAGTGGATTACATTTAGAATAAATTTTTTAGTTAATAAATAAATTTATTTGTTATGCTTATTAATTATTTATATAATTAATACACGATAGAAATATCGTGTATTTTTTATGTTAAAAAATCTTAATAAATAAATTTAAATATAATTGCAACAATACACTATCCTAAGTTGTATTTATATTTACAAGGAGGTTTTACTATGGTTAATTTTGAAGAAGTATATAATCGGCAAGTTGATACAGTATTTAAAATATGTGTACTATATCTTAAAAAAATAGATGATGCAGAAGAAGCTACACAAGATACTTTTATTAAATATATGAAGTATAATCCAGAATTTGAAAATATTAAGCATGAGAAAAATTGGTTTATAAAAACAGCATCAAACATATGTAAAAATATCTTAAAAAGCTATTGGTTTAAGAAAATAGTATGCTCAGAGGATTTATCTCATTTTTATCAAGAAGAAAAAGATTATGATATTTTACAAGAAATATTAGAATTACCTCATAAATACAAAATGAGTATTTATCTTTTTTATTATGAAGGATACAGCACAGAAGAGATTGCTCACATATTAGATATAAAGCCATCTACTGTACGCTCAAACCTACATAGAGGTAGAAAGTTGCTAAAAATTAGTCTAGGGAGTGATTATATCAATGAAGAATAATGAGATAAAAAAAGTATTTGATAAAATAAAATTAAATGATTCAATGAAATCTCGTATTTTAGAAAATGTGTATAATGAGCTTAATACTAATGAAAAAAGTCAAAAAAATAAGTTTAATATTGTATATTTAAAGCATAGAAAATCATTAACTACATTAGCAGCAAGTTTAGTACTTATATTTGGATTATTTCTATACAATGAAAATAAGTTAGATAATATACAAAATCTATCAAGATCAAGTGAGCCTCTAAATAAATCAGTTTCAAGAAGCAGAGGAAATATTAAATACAATGAGTTTGATATTAATATCTTAAAAGATAATACTGTAAAAGTAGAAATTAAAAATGATGAAAATGACAAAGTTTTTAAAGAAATAACAGATAAAAAATCTATAAATAATTTATTAGAACTTTTACAAAAATCTAAAGAAAAAGATTTAAGCTCACAAAATTATAATGACTTTAAAAATACAGGAAAGATTATAACTTTAAGTTTTGTAACAAAAGATAATTTAATAAGTTATATAAAAATCAATTTAGATTTAAATATTGCTTGTATAAATGAAAAATATTATAATGTATTACCTGAAATGATAAAAATTATAAATAAATAATTAAAAATATAATACAATTTAAATTTGCTGCAACATTTTACAATTTTAAATTGTATTTATATATGAAAGAACAACAAACGAATAAAACATAATAAGTGGGAGGAATATACTATGAAAAAGAAAGTTATAGCGTTGTTAACAGTTGGATTAATTTCTATAAGTGGAGTTCTTATATTTGCAAATAATAAATCATCGATAGGTAAAAACAATTTAGATTCAAATAAAGAAAATGTAGATTTATCAAAAGTCAAATATATAGCAATAAGAGGAGTAATTAAATCTATAAGTGTAGATAAAGAAGTAACATCTATAAAAGTAGAAGGAAATTTAGAAAAAGATACTAGGTATGATATAGCAAATGTTCTTGTAGATAAAGATACTATAATTAATAAAGGGAATTCAAATTCTAATCTTAAAATTTCAGATTTAAAAATAGGGCAAAAGATAGAAGTTGTATTTCAAGGGCCAGAAGGAAGATCTTATCCTGTAACAGCTAATGCATATAGTATCAATATCATTAATGAATAAATTTTAAAATATAAGTTGAGTAAGAGTAGTTATTATGAATACTCTTACTCAATTTTTTTACAAAATATAAATTTAATAAGAACCATTGTCTAATTTTTACATATGATATATAGAACAATATTTATATCAGAAAAAGGAGAATTAACAATGGAGAGAAATTATTGGCAAGAATACTGGGATAATTATTGTAAGTTTATGGCTGTGTACCTTACAGAACTACAAAATGCATATCCAGATGCAGATATTAAAAATGAATACGTAGAGGTTGCTAACTTATTTGAGCCTGCTATGCCTCTTGAATATTATGAGAATTTTGATGAATATGAAGATATTGATAATGATCCAGAAAGAGAGAATGATCCACCTGTTGGTGCGCAATCTATTGCTCCTTTTATATTCCCTGGTGGTGGTCAGCAATCTATATCACCTGGTGGTGGTCAGCAATCACCTACACCTTTTATATCACCTGGTGGTGGTCAATTTACTATAAACAATTGTAGAAGAGTTGCAATAGTTAGGATAGTAATGAGAAGAGGATTTACACCTTCTAATTTCTTTATGGCAGTTGATAGAGCTGATAATAGAAGTATCCAAGGATTTAGAATAGCTTGTGAATCTGGTAGAATCAGATTTGTACCAATGGCTGTAGAATATAGAAATATTAATTTTATAGAATGTGCATTTTAGCTTAAAAATAATAAGAGGTATCTCAAGTGTTACTTGGATACCTCTTATTATTTTTAAGCTAACATATAATTCATTAAAAGGAATTGGTGTTAATCTAATTTAAGTTCATGAAAATACATTGATATGTTTTTTATTTTATATTGACACATATAAACAAAACTGATTTAATCATACTTATTAAGAAGGAAAACTTAAGTGGCAAACTCAGAAACTATAAAAAGTATAAATACTAAAACAGTTCGTAAAATACTAAATGAAAACGAATCTATAAGTAAGACCGACATAGCTAAATATACAGGTTTGAGCTTTCCAACTGTTAGCACAGTAATAGAGTACTTAATTGAAATAAATGAAGTAGTCGAAGTTGGGTTTAAAGACTCTCTAGGAGGAAGATGTGCAAAAAAATATAGCTTAAATCCAATGTATGCATGTTCATTACTTTTATATTTAGAAGGAAGAAAAATAAATTGGATAGTAAATGATTTTTGCATGAAAAAGATAGATTCTGAAATTGTAAATATAAGTGGATGTATATTAGAAGAAATAGATAATATAGTATCTTTAGTAAAGTCCCGTTACTCTCAATTGGCAAGTATAATTATTGGAGTAGCAAGTAATATTAAAGATGGAAAACTTACATCCAAAATAGAATATAGTGAACTACAAGATATAGATATAATTAAGTATTTTTCAGATAAATATATTATTCCCGTAGATATAGAAAATGATATGAATATTGCCATCAAAGGATATTGGGAAAGACATAACAATAAAAATATAGAATCAGTAGTTAATGTATATATGGGTGATAATGGAATTGGTTCTAGTATGATTTTAGGAGGACATGTATGGAAAGGTTCATCTAATTTTGCTGGTGAACTACACTATCTTCCTATATGTGATAACAATATAAAATATTGTACAAGTGTATTTGAGGGAGTAATATTGTTGAATATTATGGCAAAATAGTTCAATCATACATCGCATTAATAAATCCAAGCTTAGTTGTTATATATAATAATTCCTATATATCAGATAAATTAGAGGAAATAAAAAATTATTGCAAAAACATAATTTCCGAAGAAGTAATGCCAAAAATTATAATATCAAATGAATTTATTAAGGATTATGAATATGGGTTAAGTAAAATGGCTATTGATTTACTAAATTATTAATATAATGGGGGTATATTTTTTATGAAATTTAAACATATAGTATTTGATGTGGATGGAACTTTAATAGATTCAGAAACGGCAGTCTTAAAATCTTTACAAAAAACGTTACAAGAAGAAGGTATAAAAAAAAGTTTAGAGGAATTGAAATTTGCTTTAGGGATACCAGGAAGAGATGCTTTATTAATTCTTAAAATAAATGATTTAGAAAGAGTAGAAGAAAAATGGATGAAAAATGTAACAATATACGCTGATGAAATAACACTTTTTGATGGAGTAAAACAAGTTCTACAAGAGTTAAAATCTAAGAATTTTAAGTTAGGTATTATAACCTCTAAGACTAAGGAGGAATATAACACAGACTTTATAAAATTTGACATTCATTCATACTTTGACTTAGTTATTTGTGCAGATGATACTATCAAACATAAACCTGATGGAGAGCCTATGGAGAAATATATTGAAATTACAGGTGCAAGTAAAGAGGAAATTATATACATAGGAGATTCTATTTATGATATGCAGTGTTCCAAAAACGCAGGGGTTAACTCAGCGTTAGCATTATGGGGGGCACATAATCCAGAAAAAATAGAGTCTAATTATAAGTTAAAACACCCTAAAGATATATTAGACATTATAACTAAATATGCTAATTAGAATATTAAATAGACTTATCTAATCCTTCTTTCTTATATGTATTTGATAAATGTACTTAATAAGTATACTAGAAGTTTTTTACTTTATAATAAACGCTTCGTAGAGTCACACTCTACGGAGCGTTTATTGTTTATCCAATGGAAATGATATAAATTTATAAATATAAGTATGTTATATAAGTAGTAATAAATTTATAAAAATATTTATTCAAATATTATAATAGTATTAATAATAGATAGGAGATTAATTATGGATAGATTAAGAAAAAAAGAATTATTACAACAATACAAAGAAATGAAGCCAGAGATGGGTGTATATATGTTCAAGTCTAAAAAAACAAATACGGTTTATTTAGGTTGTGATAAAAATATAAAAGCGACTATAAATGGGGATAGATTTAAATTAAATTTAAATAGTCATAGGTGTAAAAAATTACAAAAAGATTGGAATGAAAATAAAGAAGAAAATTTTGAGATAAGAATAGTAGAGATACTTCCTTATGATAAAGATGAAAGTAAAGTTGATTATAGTGAAGATTTAGAAATATTAAGAGAAATGTGTAAAGATAGATTCACAGAAGAGAATGTTGAGGAAATATAATTCTATTAATTCAAGATATCTAAATAAAAGGTGTACTTTAGAAAAGCTTCTAAAGTACACCTTTTGTTGTTATTTATATATTAATATCTGAGTTTTTATACTACACCTTTAACTGATAGAATAAATTATAAAGAACTATTTAGGTAAAATTTTACAACTTTGTATTTGTTGTTTATTATATAGTTAGATGGTAGAAATAAAACTAAAATAGAAAATATTTTAAAGGGTATAAATTAAATGGAGATTAGTATGCTAAATATAGTAATATGTGAAGATGAAATAGAACAACAAGAAATATTAAAAGATTATCTAGAACAAATATTAAATGAAATAGATATTAAGTATGAAATATTAATTTTTAATTCTGGGGAAGAACTTTTTAAAAATTATCCTAGCAATATAGATATATTTTTGCTAGATATACAAATGGATGGGTTAAATGGAATGGAAGTAGCGAGAAAGATCAGACAAATTGATAAAAAAGAAGTAGAAATTATCTTTACAACCTCGCTTATAGAATACATTCAAGAAGGCTATGAAGTAAGGGCATATAGATATCTTTTAAAGCCTGTAAAATTAGAAGATCTTAAAAAACATATTATTTTATGTATTGAAGAATTAACTAAAAATAAAGAAAGCTATATTGCTGTAAATGAAAAAAACAATACTTGTAAAGTTAAGATTTCAGAAATTACTTATATAGAAATTCAAAAAAGAGAAATGACAATACATACTATAAACGAAGACTATACTATAAATTCTAGTATGTCCAAATTAGAAAATGAACTTAGTAAATATAATTTTTATAGATGCCACAAAAGTTTTATGGTTAATATAGACTTTATTAAAAATATAAAACAATACATAGCGATTCTAGATAATAAAGAAGAAGTACCCATAAGTCGATATAGATTTAAAGAAACCAAATCTAGGTTTTTAAGTTCCCTTGGGAGAATTTTATAATGGAGCGTTTAATTTTAGAAATAATTTGGAAAATAAATGATATTATCTCTATAGCTATGTTTTATTTTATGATTAATAAAATATATGAAAAAAAAAGATTGCTAATAAATTTAACTACATATTAATATTTATTTTAGTAATATTAATATACGTAACTCAACAAATACGTTTTTCATATGGAATATTATATACTTGTCAAGGATTACTACTTACACTATTATGTAAAAATATATTTGAAATTTCTTTGAAACATGCTTTTGCTTGTGGAATGTGCTTTTCATTTGGATATGGGATATTAATTGATATAATAGGGTGGTTAGTATTATTAATGGAAGTAAATTATACTCCTATAAGTAATATACTATATATAGATATATCTTTAAATGCTATATTAATTTTATTAATTAAATATATAGATAAAATTATAAAGTTTAATTTGAATATTAAGTATTATATTTACATTGTATTTACGATTGTTACAAATATATTGTGTATATTATCTTTAATAAAAACAAATAAATATATTGAAGATATATACTATTTTATAGAAAAAAATAATATAAACACATATATAGATAAGAATAATTATATATCACTTAATCTTATGCCTTTTTTAGAATCTACAAAACACTCAGTTATAGTTTCTATAATATTTTGCAATATATTTTTGATCGTCATAATAAATAAGATAATTAAAAATATGAAATATGAAACTGAAATGAAAGCTTTAAATGATAAATTGGACATGCAGTATAATCATTATTTAAGTATTCAAGAATCTCAAATGAAAGTAAGAAAATTATATCATGATATAAATAATCATATGGCATGTATTAGGAAAATTCAAAATAAGGATGTAAATGAATATATAGATAGTATTAATGAGGAATTAAAAGATTATAAAGATACCTTTAATACCGAAAATATGATACTAGATATTATTTTAAATGAAAAAAAATATCTATGTGATGTAAATAATATAAAATTATTTTGCGATATAAATTTTTCAAAATGTGACTTTATAGAAATGATAGACGTATCATCTATTTTTTCAAATATTTTAGATAATGCCATAGAAGCTTGTAAAAAAGTTGAAGATACTAGATATATAAATATTAGAGGAACAATAGTCAAAGATTATTATATTATAAAATGTGAAAATAGTAAGAATAAAAAGATACATATTAAAAATAAGAAAATAATTACTATTAAGAAAGATAAGTTTTTACATGGATTAGGACTAAGAAGTATAAAATCTTCCTTGAATAAATATAATGGAGATTTAGAAATTTTAGACGAAGAAAATAAATTTATAATAAATATTTACATACCACTTGATTAAAATTAAATATAATTCATGCTAGTTGGAACAAAAATAATACCACTTGTGCTAACTATATTGATTGAAAAAAATGAGAGTGTTATCTTTTAAATGCAAGAGAGCACTCTCATTTTTTAGCATAAGGAGGTATTAGTAAGAGTATGTTTGAATTTAAATTAGCCTTAAAATATTTAATGAAAAATAAGAAAGAATCTGTTTTAATAATAGCTTGTATAGCTGTTGCAATAACTCTTATATTGGGAGTTGATATTGGTTCAAATAGCATACAGCTAAATCAAATAGACATGGCTAGAGAAATTGCAGGTTATTATGATGGCATATTAAAAACTAATAGTAAAGGAAATATTGAAAAATTAAAGCAAATAAATGGAGTTTACAATGTAAATACAGTTAAAGATTTAGGAAAATTCATTCCAAAAGATGGGTTAATATCTAAGCTTTATACATATAATGAAAATTATTTAAAAGCACTTAATTATAAACTCGTGTCAGGAAGACTTCCTAAGAATGAAGGCGAAATAGTTGTAGATAAAAAAATATTTGAAAAATCTAATGAAGGCAATATTTTAAATAAAAATATCTACGCCACAAACAAAATAGATTACAAGGTAAATGGCGAAGAAAAGATTTATAGTAAAAAAAATAAATATAAAGTAGTTGGGGTTATAAGTAAAGAAGAACAGTATTATACAACTGGAAATGAAGAAGCAATGGGAGGAGCAGAGTTATTCACTTTTGTTAAGACTAATGAAAGTTCAATACCTAAGAATTTACTAAATTATGATACAGTATTTAACTTAAAAGGGGTTAATCCAGAAAACCTAGATGTAAAGTTCTCAAAGTTAAGAGAAGATTACAATCCAAAATTAGATAGTACTGTAGATATTAGACAAGATACTAGAAGTGATATATCTAGTAATGAGTATCTAGACTCAACACTTAGACATTTCAAGGATCAACAAGATAATAATCAAGTACAGTCTAAAATATTTGTTATAGTTATAGCTGCATTTACAATAGTAAATTTCTTTAACATAATCCTTACAAAGCTTATAACACAAATAGGGTATTTAAGAGTTATTGGAATGTCTAATAAAAAGGTAATTAAGTTTTATTTAATTCAAATCGCTATATTATTTTCAGTAGGTTCTATTATAGGATTTATAAGTTCTATTATATTTGCAAGATATGCTATGAGTACAATCGTAACCTTAAAGATGTTTAATATAAGTGATTTTAGTAAAATTAAATTAAACATTCCATACTTTATTGTTTTTAAAGCTTTAGCAATAGTTTTATTTATACTATTGATTACAGTGATTATTCCTGTTTTAAAATCACTAAGAAAATATCCAATAGACATTATAAGTAACACAGATAAAATAAGATACAAAACAAAATATAATAAAAAAATTACAAAAACCCTTTTAAAGAATAACTTGCTTAGAAATAAGATAAAAACTTTAGTTTCTATAGTAGTAATATCTTTTAGTGGGATTATGATAATAGATAAAATTGATACTAACTTGGACTATATTGAGAAGCAGACTAATAAATATTCATCCTATGCACCCCATAAGTTCAACTATTTTATAAGACCTGAATATAATACTAGTGAAAATATAGAAAAAGTAAGTGATACAGATATTTCAAAAATTAAAAGTATAGATGGAGTAAAAGACTTAAAAGTACAAAACGATGCTAGAGGAATTTTAATAACAGAAAAAGGCAAAGTAAGTAAAATTTATATGGATGAGTATGGACATACAGGTAGTAGTTTAAATACCCAAGATGTTGACTTTGTAATTGAAGGCATAAAAGATATAGACAAATTAAATGAGTTTGTAAAAGAAGGAAATATGAAAAGTTTAAATGATTCAACAGGTGATTATATAAATATTGCTGTATGTAATAATTTTTATTATATAAAGGATGCAATTTATAAACCTGTTGTAAAAGATTTGAAATTAGGAGATATACTTAATTTTAAAATAAAAACTACTAATACTGATGGAAATTATTATCATAAAGACTTAAAATTTAGGGTTAGTGTAATTTTAGATGACGATTACAGTAGAAAGAGCGAAACAAACTTTGTTGACCCTATAGTATTAATGAACTTTGATAATTTCAATAAAATAACAAATGGATTTTATAATCAAGAAGTATTTTTTAATTCTAAAGAAAAAAGTTATAAAACTGTAAGCAAACTTTTAGAAAACATAAAAGAAAAGAATAAGTATCTATATATTTACAATGGTCAAGATCATAAGCTGGAGTTTAGAATTACTTTTCCTATTATAATATCCTTATTGGTATTTGTTTCAGCATTATTCAATATGTATATGACTATTAGTTTAAATATAAGTAATAATTTAAGAGAATTTTCTATATTGAGAGCAATAGGATTAAATAAAAAATCACTTAAAAAATTAGTAGTTTGGGAATCTATATCCTATGCTTTACTTGGGAGCTTAGTTGCTACTATTGTTATTGCAATAAAACAACTTAAATATATCAAATATGTCAAAGAAGTATTTATAAATCACATTGGAATGGATATAAAAATAAAATCAATATATATGCCTCCAAAAGAAGCAATTATATTTATGGTAATAATAATTTTATTTGCTTTTTTAGTAGGATATATAAAAGCAAAATCAATAGACAAAATAAATATAATTGATGGAATAAATGAAAATTAATATAGGTTATGGAGGATTAAAAATGAAAAAAAGTATAAGAGTTAATAATATAAAAAAGATATATGGAAAAGGTGAAAATGCAGTTAAAGCCATTGATGGAATCACCTTAGAAATAGAGAGCGGAAAGTTTACTGCAATAGTTGGAGAAAGTGGTAGTGGAAAAAGTACACTCCTACATTGTATGGCAGGACTTGATAAGCCTACTGAAGGAAATGTATATTTAGAAAATCAAGATATATATAAATTAAATGATGATAAACTATCTAAAATTAGAGTTGAAGAGTTTGGATTTGTTTTTCAAAGTTTTAATTTAATACCAGTAGTAAATGTATATGAAAATATAGTTTTGCCTGTTTCAATAGATCACAATAAAATAGATAAGAACTATATTGACGATATTATTAAAAAGTTAGGACTAGAAAATCAAATAAAAAAATTCCCAAATGAATTATCTGGAGGGCAACAACAAAGGGTTGCAATAGCAAGAGCCTTATCAAATAAGCCTTCTATAATATTTGCAGATGAACCAACTGGAAATTTAGATAGTAAAACTAGTAAAGAAGTTATGGCTATACTTTGTATGAGTGTAAAGGAATTTAATCAAACATTAGTTATGATAACTCATAATGATGATATAGCCAATATGGCAGATACAGTTATAACTATTAATGATGGTAAAGTATTAAGTAATGCTTTAATATAAAAATAATGTGTAATTTATAAAAAAGGAGATTAAATATTTAATCTCTTTTTTATTATATAGTTATATAAAATTAAATATAAAATAGTTTTTGGCATTTGACAATAACCATAAAAATTGCTAACATATTATTAGCATATGCTAATAATAAAACTTAGGAGATGATTCTATGGATAATTGTAAAACATGTCCATCAGGTTCAACTTGTACAAAGGATAAGTCAAGTTGTGCAGTTGAAAACAACCCATTAAACAACATTAAAAATGTAATTGGCGTAATGAGTGGAAAAGGAGGCGTAGGTAAATCATCTATATCCACTTTAATAGCAAAAGGATTAATCAAAAAAGGTTATAGTGTAGGAGTATTAGATGCAGATATAACTGGTCCAAGTATTCCTAGACTATTAGGAGTTAACAAACAAAGAGCAGTTGCAGTAGAACAAGGATTATTACCTATTATAAATAAAGATGGAATCAAAGTTATGTCTTTAAACCTATTAACAGATAATGAAAATGATCCAGTTATATGGAGAGGACCTATGATATCTGGAGTAGTAAAACAATTTTGGACAGATGTTGTATGGGGAGAATTAGACTACTTACTTATAGATATGCCCCCAGGAACAGGTGATGTAGCATTAACGGTTATGCAGTCAATCCCTTTAAATGGAATTGTAATGGTATCCGTTCCTCAAGATATGGTATCTATGATAGTATCAAAGGCTGTTAATATGGCAAGGCAAATGAATATAGATATTTTAGGAGTTATTGAGAATATGAGCTACATTACTTGTGAGGACTGTCGTAAGAAAATTAAACTATTTAATGGAGACAGTACCAATAAGTTTTTAAGTGAAATGAATTTAAATTTATTAGGAGAGCTTCCTATGCTAAGTAGTATAAGTAACTTAGGACAAGAAAATCAAAATGATAAAAATTTAGAAGAAGTTTTTGAACCAATTGTAAATAACATAATTGAAAAATCACAAAAAATATTATAAAAATATAATTTAGGAGAAGTAAGTTATGAAAATAGCAGTCGCTTGTGAGAGAAATATTGTAAGTGAACATTTTGGACATTGTGAAGGCTTTGATATATATGAAGTAGAAAATAAAAATATTTTAAAGAAAGAGTATATACAAAATCCAGGACATAGACCGGGATATTTGCCAGTATTTCTAAAAGAACTTAATGTAGATATTATAATTTCTGGTGGAATGGGATCTACAGCACAAGAATTATTTGGGCAAAATAATATAGAGGTAATTGTAGGAACTTTAGGGCTAAGTGATGAAGTAGTTCGAAAATACATAAATGGAGAAATAACATCAACAGGAAGTATTTGTATAGAACATGCACATGAAGGTCATTGCAATGGGCAGATAAATGAATGAAACTATTGAGTATATAAAAAAGTTATTCAAAAAAAAGGGATATAAATTTACCATACAAAAGAAAATAATATTAGAGGTTTTACTAGAAAATAAAGAACATAAAAATGCAAAGCAAATTCATGATAAAGTAAAAAATCAAAATATTGGAATTACTACAGTTTATAGAACTTTAAACCTATTTACAGAGTTAGACATAGTCAAAGAAATAAATATCAGTGGAACAAGTTATTATGAGATTAAAATATTTAGTAAAAATCCATTTCATATACACTTTAAATGTTTTAAATGTAATAGTATAATTGATATAAATAATAAAGATATTAATCTTAATTGTTTAGATTTAAAACAAAAAGTAGAATCAGTAAGTAACTTAGATATTTATGATATAAATATAATGTTTACAGGACTATGTAAAAGCTGTAAGGAGGAGTTTTTGTGGCAAGACCAACAAAAGTTAGAACAGTAGATTTTTTCCCAGAAGATACATACTTTACACCCGTAGGAAAGCAACAATGTACGTTAAAAGAGATAAACTTAAAATTAGAAGAGTTAGAGGCAATGAGACTTAAGGATATAGAATCACTTAGTCAAGAAGAATGTGCGAAAAAAATGAATGTTTCTAGACAAACCTTCCAAAATATAATTGATACAGCAAGGCAAAAAGTTGCAATTGCTTTAACTCAAGGTCATGCTATACGTATTGACGGAGGCAATTATAGAGCAAAATTTTGCAAATTTAAATGTTTTAACTGTGGAAATGAGTATGAAATAAAGTATGCACAAGATAAGGAAAAATGCCCTTCTTGTGGATCTGATAAGGTTATTTGTAGCAAAAAAGCAAGTATATGTACTAAATGGTGCAATAAAAGTGAATAAGAATTATTGAAACACATGAAAACTCATATACAGGTTATATGAGTTTTTTATATGCATAAAAATAAATATGTACAATGTTGAGTAAAAAACGTTGACTATATACAACATTGTGCATATAATTATCTTAATAAGAAATATTTAACTATAAACTAAGGAGAATATTATGGTAAAACTAATTATTTTATATTACTTAAATATAAAATCAACTCATGGCTATGAAATACAAAAATTCATTCAAGCTACAGGACTAGATGTTTGGGCAAAAGTTAAATCAGGTTCAATATACTACGCCTTAAGCAAGATGGAGAAAAATGGAGAAGTAGAACTATACAAAGAAGAAACTATTGGATCTAAAGTTAGAAAAATATATAAAATAACTGAAAAAGGAAAGCTTGAGCTTAAAAATACTATAGTACAAGAACTAGATAAACCACTTATGCCAATAGGTACAGATAAGTTCATAATACCAATAACATTTAATAGACTGGATAAAAATGAAGCTATAGAGATAATAAATAAGCACATAAAAAATCTTGAAGAAACCTTAGAGTATTGGGAATACTGGAAAGATATAAAAATAAATGAATCAACCTTACAGGTTGAAAAGATAGCATTTGAAATGACTGTAAATGGAATTAAAGATTCTATAAGATGGCATAAAGCTATAATAGATGAGTATGATGAGTATGTAAAATACAGCCAAAATCAAGAAATAATGATTAAAAATATTGATTTTGGAGAAGTTCAAGAGCCTAAAAATAATGAGATTAAAACTGATAAAAAAAGAATTGAAGAGCTTAGAGAAATAATTTTAAACAATCCAGAAAAGTCAAAAGAAGCTCTTGAAGAATTGATGAATTTAATGAGTCAAGGCAAATAAAATGTAGTTGTAAACTACATTTTTATTTAAAGCATATATACAATGTTGTATATGAAATATTTAATATAAAGTGGAGGGTATATTATGGGTGCAATTTTAGAAATAAACTCACTTAGAAAAACTTTTGGAGAGAGAACAGTAGTAAATGGATTAAGTTTTAAAGTTAATGAGGGGGAGATTTTAGGATTTTTAGGTCCTAATGGAGCAGGTAAAAGTACAACTATAAATATGATTACAACTATATTAAATTTTGATGAAGGAAAGGTATTATTTGAAGGAAGAGAAGTAAATTCAGATGATAATGATTTCAAAAAATTATTAGGGTATGTTCCTCAAGATATAGCTTTATTTAATGATTTAACTGCTTATGAAAATGTTAAGTTTTTTGGATCTCTTTATGGATTAAAGGGAAGTTATTTAAATAATAGAGTGAATGAAACTTTAGAGTTGGTAGGTTTATATGATAGAAAAAATGATTATCCAGATTCATTTTCAGGAGGTATGAAAAGAAGGATTAATATAGCATGTTCAATAGTTCATAAACCTAAAATTTTGATAATGGATGAACCAACAGTAGGCATAGACCCCCAATCAAGAAATAATATCTTGGAAGTAGCAAAGAATTTAAGAGATGAAGGAACTACAATAATATATACATCCCATTATATGGAAGAAGTAGAAGCTATATGTACTAGACTTATTGTTTTAGACAATGGAAATATAATAGAATCTGGATATAAAGATGAAATTAAGACAAAGTATCGTAGCAAAGGATTAAACAATTTAGAAGAAATATTTTTATATATTACAGGAAAAGAATTGAGAGATTAGGAGGGGATATTATGAATGAATTTAAAGTATTACTTAGACTAGGTATGAAAAAAAGAATAAAGGACTCCTTTTTAATAGGCTATGGAATTACTTTTCCATTAATGTTAATTATTATATTAGGGTACATGTCAACTAACTATTATTCTAAGGAAGGTGGAATAACATCATATTACTACTACTCAATGGTAACTATTCCTTTTTGCACTTTTTTATCTTCAATAACTCTTATATATGTTGCTAGAGAAGAAAGCTTAAATAAGTGTGGAGAAAGATTTATTATAGCTCCTATTAGTAAAACTTCTATAGTTTTATCAAAAATAATTCCAGCAACAATTGCTATATCTGTATATAATCTAATTTTACTTTTAGTATGTAACTTAATATTTAAAGTGGATTATAGAGGAAGGTTTCTAGAGATATATGTACTTATAATAAGTTTAGGTTTTATGTCATCAGCCTTTGGAACTTTTATTGGACTTTGTAGTAAAGATTTTATGTCTATAAAAAACATTGTAAGTACACCTATTTTAATAATGGCTGTTCTTGGGGGAAGCTTTTTTCCTATAGGTTCACTTGGAAATGTTTTTGAAATGATAAGTTATATATCACCACTTACATGGGTAAATAGGGGGATTTTTATGATGTTAAATGACAATATAATAAATGTTTATATGATTTCTTTATTTATAATACTTGGTTTAGGTATGTTATTTACAATAGTATCCATAAAAGCTTTTAAAAAGGAGGCATTTATATAATGATATCATTACTAGTAGCTAAGAATGAGTTTATAAGAAGTTTAAAAAATAAAAAGAAATTAGTTTTAACCTTCTTATTACCCTTATTATCCATAATTGTGGCTATAGGAATTAACAATATGATGAAGCCATCTATTAATATTGGAGTAATAGAAAATCAATATGTTAATAAAGAAGCTAAGTTAAAAATGAACGTTGTAGATAGAGTAAATTTAAGTAGGGCAAATAAAAATACCATTAATACAGATATGATTTTAGCTAAATACTTAGGGGTAGTCGAGTTTAAAAAAGGTAATGATTTTAAGGTATACTGCCTAGATACAAATATGAAAATAGAGATTGAAAAAGCTGTATCTGAAGTTATTAATAGTGGTAATGTTGATAAAACTAAAGGACTATTAAATATTTTAGATGAAGGAAGTTTGAGTGCATCTCAAAGAGGGAGTGGGTTTATATTTATTACTTTAATTATAACTTGTACTATGTCAGCTTCAATTATGTTAAAAGATAAGGAAGATAAAATATTACTTAGATATTTAACAACACCTAATAAGTTATCTGGATATATATTAGGTAATTACATTTATAATCTTATAAATACTATTATTCAAATTTTAGTATCCTCAGTATTTATATATATATTAAAAATAGATATGGGAATAACTATAAGTCAATTTATTGTTTTAGGGATTGTAACAGCTATTATAGCTTCTAGTGTATCTATATTATTTACAGTAATATCAAATAGTGAGTTACAAGCAAGTTTATTAGCTTCATCAATAGCTTTAGTAATGGCACTTTTTGGGGGAGCTTTTTTACCAATAGAAAAAATGCCTAATATATTGAAACTTATAAGTAATATTTCTCCTATAAAATGGATTATAGGACTTACTTCCTCTATGGAAAAAGGTATTGTTTATGGAAATAATTTGGCTGTAATAATTCTTATTATAATACTTTCTAGTGTTATAGTATTTATATCTAGTAAAGTGGGTGAAAAGAAATTGAAATATTAACTTATATAAATTTACACAAAATACTACTATAATTTTATAGTAGTATTTTAAATTTTAAGAAAATTATCTTAATTTGGTATATAATAAAGACATATTTAAATTTCTAAGGTTGGTGTGAGGATGGGTATATCAGTTAAAGAAATGCTTGATGCAGAGTTTTTTAAAGAATACAAAATTTTAGCAGGCAAAGATGGTTTAAACAATCAAATTCAAGGGGTAACTATACTTGACTCAGAAGACGGATTTCATTGGTCAAGAGAGAAAGAGTTCGTAATTAGTTCAGGATATATTTTCATAAAAAATCCAAATCTATTTGAAGAATATATTAACTCTAAATACTTCAAAGGAACAGCCTGCTTTGGAATTAAAGTAGGAAGGTTTTTAAAAGAAATACCTGAAAATATTATTGAACAATTTAACAAACACAAAATACCTTTAATAGATATTCCATACAAAGATTCGTGGATGGATATAATGAATGCCTTAAATGTTACAGTAATGAATAAAAATATAAATCGATTTAATATTAAAGAAATAAATTCTAATAAGTCTTTAGATTTATCCTATCAAGTTAGAAAAATTAATAAAATTTTAAATGCTGTTGAATATGAAATGAATTTTTCTGCAATGCTTTATGATTTATCAAATAATAAAGCTTATTATAGTTCAAATAAATTTAAAGAAGTATCTAAGGATTTAAATATAGAAGACTTTTGGAAACCTTCCTTTGATTATAGTAAAGAGATTTTATGCAAAGATATAAAAATGTCGAGATATAGGTTCTATGATAGCAAATATGAAGCTCCATTTAGTTGGATAACAGTCCCTATAACTATAGATAACAAAATTAAAGCATATTTTGTTGTTATTGAGGCTACAGGTCTTATTGACTATTTTGACCAATTTTCTTTAAGAATAGGATTTTTATTAATACAAGAATTATATGAACAAATTTTTGTTAAGCAACTTATGGAAGATAGTCAATTTAAAAAATTCATAGAAAATATTTTAAATGATAATCTAAAAGACAAAGACAGTATAATAAATATAGCTAATGATCTAAATATTAGTATAAATGATAAATTTCACACTATCGTAATGAATCAAACCAATGAGAAAGTTATCTTGTCAGGATTAAGAGAGACTTTAAAAAATTGTACAAGAAATGCTTTTGGATTTGAAGATTATAAAATATCATTCATAGAAGATAATAGTTGTTTATTTTTAATTAAAGAAAATAGTAGATTTTCAGAAAAACAAAATATTAAGCTTATAAAAGAGAAGTTATCTAATTTAAAGAAGCGCTTAGAATTAGACATAGATAATCTAGAACTAAGTTTTGGTATATCAGATATTCCAGACTTTATTTATGAAACAAAGAAAAGTTATCAAAGAGCAGAGAAAGCTATTAGTATCGGAAAACTTTTATATCCTAAAGAAGAGTTTTGTTCTTATTCAAACTTAGGAGCTTTTGCTTGGATGGATATAAAAGATGATGAAGTTAATATTATGCTAAGAGATATAAGCGTTTTATTAGAGGATGAGAAGTATAAAGAATATATACATACACTAAAAGTGTATTTAGAATGTAAGATGAACTTTAGTCTTACAGCTAAAAATTTATATGTACATATAAATACTGTTCGAAAAAGAATAGAGGATATTACTTATTTACTAAAGATAGATTTAGAAGATCCTATGAATAGGTTGAAATTAGAAATTTTACTAAAGTTATTTTACTAGACAAGAAAATAAATAAATTATTATAAGATATTCGTAATAAATACGGATATCTTATTTTTTTATAAATATAATGAATATAGCATGAAAAAAATTTCTTAATCATTATAGAAAAGTGAAAATTTATTCATTTATATAATATTTGTCAAATATAAGGAAAGTATTTGCGTTGATGTAGGTTTTATTTAGCTGATAATATTAATTTAAGGAAAATGATAATAAATTAAAGGGGTGTTTAAATGTCTAAAATATTAAATAAAGCTAAAGATATTGAAGGATATGTAATTAATTTAAGACGAGAATTTCATAAGTATCCTGAATTAAGTGGAAGAGAATTTAAAACTCAAGAAATGGTTATTAAAGAGCTTGAAAATATAGGAATACCTTATAAAAAAGTAGGAAATACATCAGTGGTAGCTATATTAAATGGAAAAAAAGAAGGTAAAACTATAGCTTTAAGAGCAGATATGGATGCACTTCCTATAATAGAAGAATCAGGTGTTGAATTTTCATCAAAAACACATGGATTAATGCATGCTTGTGGTCATGATGCCCACACTGCAATGCTTCTTGGAGCAGCAAAAGTACTTTCTAAAATGAAAGATGAGATAAATGGAAATATTAAATTCTTTTTCCAAGAAGGAGAAGAAACTTTTACAGGAGCAAAAGAAATCATAAAAGATGGAGGAATGGATGGAGTAGATGCTTGCTTTGGACTACATTGTATGCCTGATCTTGAAACTGGATATGTAAATATTGATTCAGGATATAAAATGGCAGGGTGTGATACTATTTATGTAAAATTTGAAGGAATATCAGGTCATGGATCTTCTCCACACCTTGCAAAAGACACTATTTATCCTGCTTGTACTTTTGTTTCAGGATTACAAGCAATAGCAACTAAAAATATTGATCCACAAGAGCCCGTAGTTCTTACAGTAGGAAGGTTTATAGGAGGAACTAAGGCTAATATAATTCCTAAGTACACAAACCTTGATATATCAATGAGATACTTTAACCCTAAAGTAAGAGCAATTGTCCACCAAAGTATAAAAAGACATGCAAAAGCAATTGCAGAAGCTTATGAAATTAATGTTGATGTAAATATAGAAGAAAGTGCAATAAGTCTTTATAATGATGAAGAATTATCTATAATTGCAAAAAATTCAGCAAAAAAAATACTAGGTGAAGGAAAAACTGTATCAGGACCTAAACTAATGGGATCAGAAGATTTCCCTTATTACTTGAAATATGCAAAAGGAGTATATGCATACCTTGGCTATAATAATAAGGAAAAAGATAGTATTTATTATCCACATCATGAGAAGTTCAAAATAGATGAAGAATGTCTTAAGTATGGAGTAGCACTACATGTTCAATTTGCTTTAGATTTTTTAAATGAAAACTAAAAATAATTTTACAAGGGGATAATTTAATGGGATTAAAAAGTGTTGGAGTTAAAGACAATGACATTAAGAAGATAGAAAGATATAGGTGGATAGTTTGGTTAATATTAGCATCTGTATATATATTTGTAACGTTTCATCGTATGGGTGTTGGCGTTGTTAAAAATGATTTACAAAATGAATTTAAAATTGGATCACTAGAATATGCAAATATAGGTTCAATGTATTTTTACGCATATTTTATCATGCAGATACCATCAGGAATACTTGCTGATAAACTAGGTCCTAAAAAAACAGTATCAATGTTTTCTATATTGGCTGCAATAGGTTCTATAACTTTTGGTATGGCACCTAGTATAAATGTTGCTTATATAGGTCGTTTTATGGTAGGGATTGGAGTATCTGTTGTATTTATATGTTTGGTAAAAATACAATCACGTTGGTTTTATTCAAAAAACTTTGCACTAATGGTTGGATTATCTGGAGTAGTTGCAAACTTAGGATCAATGTTAGCACAAACTCCGCTAGCCCTAGTCTCAGCAAAATTTGGATGGAGAAATACTTTTATTTTTATGGGATTAGCAATGGTATTTTTCACAGTCTTGACGCTTATATTTGTTAAAGATGATCCAAAAGATATGGGACTTCCAGGAATGGATGAACTTGAGAATAGACCGATAGATGCATCTAATATAAAAGTTATGCCAGCATTAAAATCAATATTATCAAACAAAAGAACTTGGGTTATATCTATTGCATATTTTGGATTATCTACAGCCTATACTGTATTTATGGGTACATATGGAGTTTCATTCTTAATAGAAAAGTACAGTTTAACAAATGTACAATCAGCAAATTATGTTATAGTGACTATAGCAGGGGCACTTATAAGTTCTTTAGTACTTGGGCAAATCTCAGATTATTTTAAAAGTAGAAAATTGCCATTAACTATTGCGGGGACTTTAACTTTATTATGCTGGATAGTACTTATATACGTTGGAGTACCTATTAACATGCTTGTTCCATTTTTATTTATATTTGGATTTGTTTCATCAGCATTTACTATGTGTTGGACAATGGGAAATGAGGTAAATGATAGAAGACTTTCAGGTATGGCTACAGGAGTTGTAAACTGTGTAGGATTTTTAGGAGCCGCTGTTATCCCAGTTATTATGGGTAAGGTTTTAGATAGTTATAAAGATACCCCATTAGTTGGTTATGAAAAGGCATATTTTGTTTTAATTATGATAATAGCAATAAGTGTTGTTGCTTCGTTTTTCACAAAAGAAACAAGTGCACAAAATATATATGATGTAAAATAAAAATATATTTTATATATATATTCTAGTATATTCCTTGATATTAAGATACAAAAAGATATTGACATAATTTATGTTAATATCTTTTTTTTATAAATAAATATATTTATCTAAAGTAATTAATTAAATTAACAGAGAAATTATAAAAAATATAAATATAAACCAGTGATTATGACAAAAAAATAAAAATTATTATGCTAAAATTAACTAAAATTAATATATAAAGAATAGTTTAAATTAAAGGGGGAGAGCTATGAAAAAATTTATTAAAATTTTGAAAGTATTAAGTATGGCAATTGTTTTGTCAGCATGTAATATCAATGGTGTCTTTGCAAGTAATTTAAACACAACTAATGAACCTCAAAAAACAACTGTATTTAATAAAAATGACAATACGTGGAATGCACAGTATTTTAGAATACCTAGTCTTCAGACTTTGGCAGATGGTACTATGCTAGCATTTTCAGATATTCGTTATAATGGAGCAGCAGATCATGCATACATAGATATTGGAGCTGCTAAAAGCACTGATAATGGACAAACATGGGAATATAAAACAGTAATGGAAAATGATCGTATTGATTCAACTTTTTCTCGTGTAATGGATTCAACAACTGTTGTTACAGACACAGGAAGAATAATATTAATTGCAGGATCATGGAATAAAAATGGAAATTGGGCAAGTAGTACAACTTCTTTAAGAAGTGACTGGTCTGTTCAAATGGTTTATTCTGATGATAATGGAGAAACATGGTCTGATAAAGTTGATTTAACTACAAATAAAGCAAGAATAAAAAATCAACCAAGTAACACTATTGGATGGTTAGGCGGTGTTGGAAGTGGTATTGTAATGTCTGATGGTACAATAGTAATGCCAATACAAATTGCATTAAGAGAAAACAATGCTAACAACTATTATTCATCAGTTATATATTCAAAGGATAATGGAGAAACATGGACAATGGGAAATAAAGTTCCTGATCCAAAAACTTCTGAAAATATGGTAATTGAATTGGATGGAGCTTTAATTATGAGTTCTAGAAATGATGGAAAGAATTATAGAGCATCATATATATCTTATGATTTAGGATCTACTTGGGAAGTATACGATCCTTTACATAATAAAATATCTACTGGTAATGGGTCTGGATGCCAAGGTTCATTTATCAAAGTTACTGCAAAAGATGGACATAGATTAGGATTTATTTCAGCACCAAAAAATACAAAAGGTGGATATGTTAGAGATAACATAACTGTTTATATGGTTGACTTTGATGATTTATCTAAAGGTGTTAGAGAACTATGTATCCCATACCCTGAAGATGGAAATTCAAGTGGTGGTGGATACTCTTGTTTATCCTTCAATAATGGAAAATTAAGTATACTTTATGAAGCTAATGGAAATATAGAATATAAAGATTTAACAGATTATTATTTATCTCTTGAGAATAATAAAAAATTAAAATAAAAAAATTAAGGAAAACATTGACAAAAAAAGTAGAAAAAATAAAATTATAGTACTATAATAGTAATATAATTAAAAATAAATATGCAAACCTAGAGAAATCTAGCTACGCAAAGCTAAAGGGGCTAAGGTCAAAGACTATGCCAGCCAGTTGCCAAAGAGTTAAAACTTTTTGTTTTTATATCTGATACATATAAATTTTATATGTATATTTAGGTGTATTTACGCTACTCTCTTTGGAGTAGCTTTTTTAATATAAAAGTAAATAAGTAAATCTAATAACTTAAAGTTAAAGGATTGAATATATAAATTAATTCACCTTTAATTGTCAAATACTTAACAATTTTATTTTATAAATACCTAAATATAATATTATTTTTTATATATGCTCAGATATGCTTAAGCTACTCTCTTTGGAGTAGCTTTTATTATTAATAATAAAGGAGGATAATAAAGTGCGAATTACACAAAGAGAAATTGAAAAACTTATGTTACATTACGCAGGAGAACTAGCAGGCAAAAGAAAGCAAAGGGGACTTAAACTTAATTATATAGAATCAGTAGCTTATATAAGCTCAGAGTTACTAGAATTAGCTAGAGATGGAAAATCTGTTACTGAGCTAATGAACCTAGGCACAAAGCTTCTTACAAAAGAAGATGTAATGGAAGGTGTAAGTGAAATGATACACGAAGTTCAAATCGAAGCTACATTTCCAGATGGAACTAAATTAGTAACAGTACATAATCCTATAAAATAAGGTTTAAGGGGAGATAAAATATGATACCAGGAGAAATCATTACGAAAGATAGAGAAATTATTTTAAATGAAGGTAAAAAAATATTAACTATTAAAGTTGAAAATGCTGGAGATAGACCAATTCAAGTAGGTTCCCATTTTCATTTTTTCGAAGTAAATAAACTGTTAAAATTTAATAGGAAAAGTTCATTTGGAATGAGATTAAACATACCTTCAGGAACATCAATTAGATTTGAACCAGGAGAAAGAAAAGAAGTCGATTTAGTTGAATTAGGTGGAAACAAAAAAGCATTTGGATTTAATGGATTAACAGAAGGACAAGTCAATGATGATAATCTAAAAAAAGCCTTAGAATTCGAAAGTTTTAAATATTTCTTATAATTAATTTAAACAAGGAGGAGAAATAAATGTCTTATAAAATGTCTGGTAAAAAATATGCAAGTATGTTTGGGCCTACAACTGGAGATAAAATCAGACTTGCTGATACAGATTTAATTATAGAAGTTGAGAAAGACTATACTGTTTATGGAGATGAAATAAAGTTTGGTGGAGGAAAAACCTTAAGAGATGGTATGGGCCAATGTGTTCATATTAATAGTGAAGAAGGGGCACTAGATTTAGTTATAACAAATGCACTTATAGTTGATAGTACAGGAATATTTAAAGCTGATATAGGAATAAAAAATGGGAATATAGTTGGAATAGGAAAATCAGGAAATCCAGATATTATGGATGGTGTAAATGAAAATATGATAGTTGGTGCATCTACAGAAGCAATTTCAGCAGAAGGACTTATAGTTACTGCTGGTGGAATTGATACACATATTCATTTCATATCACCACAACAAGTAAATACTGCACTATGTAGTGGTATAACCACAATGATAGGAGGAGGAACTGGTCCAGCTGATGGAAGTAATGCAACTACCTGCACTCCAGGTCCTTGGAATATAGAAAAAATGCTTAAAGCATCTGAAGAATATCCTATGAATATAGGTTTATTTGGAAAGGGAAACTGTTCAAGCGAAGAACCTTTAATAGAACAAATCAAATCAGGAATAATAGGTCTTAAAATACATGAAGACTGGGGAGCCACTCCAAAAGTAATAGATACATGTCTCACAGTTGCTGATAAATATGATATTCAAGTCGCTATACATACAGATACCCTTAATGAAGGGGGATGTATAGAGGACACAATGAATGCAATAGCCGGAAGAACTATACACACGTTCCATACAGAAGGTGCGGGTGGTGGACATTCACCGGATATAATAAAAGCAGCATCATATGGCAACATATTGCCAGCCTCAACAAATCCAACTATGCCTTATACATTAAATACAATAGATGAACATTTAGATATGCTAATGGTATGCCATCATTTAGACAAAAAAATAGAAGAAGATGTAGCATTTGCAGATTCAAGAATACGTCCAGAAACAATAGCAGCAGAGGATATACTACAAGATTTAGGAGTATTCAGTATTATGAGTTCTGATTCTCAAGCAATGGGCAGAGTTGGTGAAGTCATAACTCGTACTTGGCAATCTGCACATAAAATGAAGAATCAACGTGGACATTTATCTGAAGATAATAAGGAAAATGATAATTATAGAGTTAAAAGATATATAGCCAAATATACTATAAATCCAGCTATTGCCCATGGTATATCAAATTATGTAGGATCAGTTGAAGAAGGTAAATTTGCAGATTTAGTTATTTGGAATCCTGCTTTCTTTGGAATTAAGCCAGATATAATACTTAAAGGTGGAATGATAATTGAAGCTAAAATGGGTGATCCTGGCGCTTCTATACCAACACCAGAGCCAATTATGTATAGATCTATGTTTGGAGCTCATGGAAGTGCAAAATACGATACATGCATTACCTTTGTATCAAAGGATGCATATGAAAATGGCGTTAAAGAGAAATTAAATCTACAAAAGAAAATTTTACCGGTTGAAAATTGTAGAAATATAGGTAAAAAGGATATGGTATTAAATAATGCTACACCAGAGATTACGGTTGATCCTGAAAGTTATACTGTTAAAGCAGATGGTATACTTTTAACATGCGAACCAGCAGAAAAACTACCTTTAGCACAGTTATATAACTTATTTTAAAAAGTAAAACTAATAGGTCTATCTATGATTTAATTTTTAAAAAAATTTATATACAGGAAGGTGGATGTATATGCTAGGGGTTTGTTTATTGTATGTAGGTATGGTACTTATAAATAACGGGATAACAAGACTTTATAAGATAGATGGAAAGTCTTCTTCTATAATGAATATATTTACAGGTCTTCTATCAATAGTGATAAATATTATTTCACTCGTAAAAGGAGATTACTATTCAGCAGGAACAGGACTATTATTTGGATTTACATATTTATTTGTTGCAATAAATGGAATTTATAAATTAGACCAAAGACCTTTTGGCTGGTATAGCTTATTTGTTGCAATAAATACAGTTCCATTTGCAATTGTTGATTATAATAATGGAGACTGGAAGATGACTACAATATGGCTACTATGGGGAATTCTATGGTTTACAGGATTTTTAGAAAATGTCTGTAAGAAGAATCTAGAAAAATATGTACCTTACTTATCTATATTTGAGGGTATATTTACAGGTTGGATTCCAGGATTATTAATGATTTTAAATATATGGAATTAAGAATTTTTGATTTAATATAAGGTTTTATATAAAAAGGAGGAAAATTAGATATGTTAGTAGAAAAAGTGATAGGGAAAATAAGTGATACAAAGTTTACAGGTAAAAAAGTAGATTATATTGATATAGAGTGGCATGAAGCCTTTAAAAAGTTACATAAAAAAATTAGCAGAAATGGTTTAGAAGTAGGTATTAAATTAGACAATGATATATTAACTAGAGGCCTTAGACAAGGAGATATATTAGGAATAAATGAGGATACTATAATCGCAGTAAACATACCTCATACAAAATCTTTAGTAATCAATGTAGATAATCCTACCTTAATACCTAAGGTGTGTTATGAAATTGGAAATAAACATGCTACTTTATTTAGAGGAGAAACTGATAATCAATTTATAACAATATTTGATGAGCCTATGAAAATTATGCTAGAAAAGTTAGGAGTATCAGTTGAAGAAAAAGAAGTGAAATTTGATTTTGAAAAAAGTATTTCATCATCTATTAACAACCATCACCATTAAGGTTTAATCTTTGAGGTGAATAAATATGAATAAGACTATAGATAAGAATATATTTCTTTTATTACAAATTAATGATGCTTTATTTCCAATAGGTGCTTATAGTCACTCTTATGGATTAGAAACTTATATACAAAAAAATATAGTAAAAGACATAGATACAGTTTTTAAATATCTTAGATGTAACTTAAAAACTAATATTCTATATACTGAGCTTTTATCTATATCCTTAGCTTATGATTATGCTGAGGATAATAAATCAAATGAAATAATTAGACTTGAAGAAATAATAAATGCTAGCAAAATACCTAGCGAAATAAGATTAGCATCCCAGAAGCTAGGATCTAGATTTATTAAAACCGTAGAAGCAATAGAAATAAATACTAAGAGTCAAATATTTAACAATTATATAAAAGCCAGCAAAGAAATACAACCAACTCATGCGGTGGCATATGGAGTATTTTGTTCAGCAGTAGGAATAGAAAAGATGAAGGCTATAGAAGGATTTTTATATTCATATACATCATCGACTATTACTACTTGTGTAAAATCTATTCCACTTAGCCAAACACATGGTCAAAGATTATTATACAAAAGTTATGAAATATTTGAAGAGATACTTAGTATACTACCAAGTCTTACATTAAAAGACTTATGTATATCAACACCAGGTTTTGATATTAGGTGTATGCAACATGAAACACTTTATTCAAGATTATACATGTCATAATAGGGAGGATATTTAATATGTCATATGTAAAAATAGGAGTAGCAGGTCCAGTAGGTTCAGGGAAAACTGCATTAATAGAATGTTTGATAAGACTTATGAGTAAGGAATACAGTATAGGCGTTATAACTAACGATATATATACAAAGGAAGATGCTGAGTTTTTATCAAAAAATAGTATACTTCCAAGAGAGAGAATAATAGGGGTTGAGACTGGAGGATGTCCCCATACAGCAATTCGTGAAGATGCATCTATGAACTTGGAAGCTGTAGATGAATTATCTGAAAAATTTCCAGATTTAGATATTATATTTATTGAAAGTGGTGGAGATAATTTATCAGCTACATTTAGTCCAGAGTTATCAGATGCAACTATTTTTGTAATAGATGTTGCAGAAGGAGATAAAATACCTAGAAAAGGTGGACCCGGCATTACTCGCTCCGACTTATTAGTAATAAATAAAATTGACCTAGCTCCATACGTTGGAGCTGATTTATCAGTTATGGATAGGGATTCGAGAAAAATGAGAAAAGAGAAACCTTTTATGTTTACAAATATAAGAGGTTTAGAAGGTGTTGATAAAATAGTAGACTGGATAAAAAGTAATGTTTTACTTGAGGGACTAAAGTAGTATGAACTGTATAAGCAATAAGTATATAAAAACTTCAAAAGTAAACATAACGACATTAAATAAGTATGGGAAAACTATACTTGATGATATTTACTTTACTGCACCATTTAAAGTATCACAACCCTTTTACAAAGAGGATAATTCTATAAAAGTTATTATTATGTCTTCATCAGCTGGTATTATGGCAGGGGACATACAGGAATATAATATAACTGTAGAGGATAACACAAATATAGAAGTTACATCTCAGTCTTATGAAAAAATTCATAAAATGGAAGAAGGAGATGCACATAGAAAATGTAATATTATTGTTGGAAGTAATAGTTTGTTAAAGTATAAACCTCTTCCAACGATTCCTTTTAAGGACTCTGCTTTTAATAGTAATATGAGCATAACCTTAAAAGATAAGTCATCAAGACTTATACTTATAGATATTATAAGTTGTGGAAGAGTTGCTTTTGGTGAAAGCTTTGAATATAAATATTATAAATCCTACACTGAGGTAAAATGCTGTGATAAATTAGTTTATATTGATAATACTTTTTATGATTCTTCTATTATAGATTTAAGTAATTTCGGTATGTTTGAAGGATATAGCCATTTAGCAAATATGTTAATATGTAACTTTGGTGATCCTATTGAAAAATTAGATTTAGTAAGAGTCATTATAGAAAATAATGAAGATATAAATGGAGGTGCTACCTTAACTCAAAGTAAGGATATAAGTATAAAAGTTTTTGGATATAGTGCACAGAAGCTTATAAGTGTAAGTGAAGAGATAAGTGAAATTTTTGAAAATATATACTAAATCTGATATACCAAATAAATAAAGTTTATTTTATTCTAAAATAGCAACTAGCATCTAGCAATTAAAAATACATTCTAAATGTATAAACCACTACGCTAGGAAACAGTAAGTTAAAATAAGAATCATAAAAATACCGAAATTATAAGATTTAAAGCGATATATTATAAATTATTATTAAAGCTATGGATCCACAATTGTGATTCCATAGCTTTAATAATTTACTTGTATAGATATTTTTATAATAAAATCATCGTTATTTTTACTTACTACCTCATCAAATATTACATCTGAATAAGAATCACCAATTATACATAAATCATTAGCTTCAATAAATTTCACCAATTTTTTATATAAAATTGGTGTTTTATCAAAATACCCTTTAATATATCCAACTGCGTATAGTCCCTTAGGCTTTACAATTATATTTTCATTAGAATCATCTCTATTAACCTTAGTATAGTAATAATCATAGCCAGTATAATCCTTTTTATGTAATTTATAACGGCTTATAATAATGCCTAGTGGGTAGCCTATGTATAAATCATTTTTATAACAATAATCTAGATGATCCAGATAACAATTTAAATCATAGGAATCATAACTAATGTTTACTGGCTTACTAAGTAGTAGATACTCTTCATCTTGTTCTTCAACTATTATATCAGTATTAAAACTTTCACCTTCTTTAATAAGGTTAATTTTATTAAAAAGTATTTCTTGTTTTCTTCTTAAACTATTTATTTCTTTTTCGATTTCTTCATATTTATTTCTAAAAAGATTTAAGATTCTTTCTGGATTTCTATTATCCATTAAATTTTTAATATCTTTAAGAGGCATACCTATTTCTTTTAAAGTATATATAACACTAAATAAATCTAACTGATACTCAGAATAGTATCTATAGCCATTATCTTCTACTTTCTCAGGTTTAAAAAGTCCTATTTCGTCATAGTGAAATAAAGTTTTTTTATTTATTTTAAATAGCTTAGCAAATTCTCCTGTAGAAAAATATCTTTTTTCATTTATACTCATTTTTATTATTCTCCTTATTGACTATCCTGTAACAGGATACTTTATTATATATTAGTGAAATAAATATATCAAGGAGGTAATGATGAGTAATTCATTAGAAAATAAGATAAGCTTGACATCTTTAATTAAATATACATTTCCAACAGTTGTTATGATGGTATTTTTCTCGTTGAGTACAATCATAGATGGAATTTTTGTATCTAGATATGTTGGGGCAAATGCATTATCTGCAACTAATATTGTTTACCCTGTAATAAATATTTTAATAGGTATAAGTGTAATGTTTGCAACTGGGGGAAATGCCATTGTAGCAAAATTTATGGGGGAAGGAAAAAATCAAGAAGCTAAAGAAACTTTTACCCTTATTACATTAAGTGCATTAACAACTGGATTGATAGTAGCGGTATTATCTATTATATTTATAAAGGATATAATTTACGCTTTAGGAGCAACTGATAGTTTATATAAAAATTGTTATGATTATTTAGTTGTATTTTTAATTTTTGCACCTGTTATGATATCAAAACTGTTTTTTGATTATTTCTTAGTTACAGCAGGAGTGCCAAAATTAGGTCTTATAAGTTCAGTATCAGGAGGTATAATAAATATTATTTTAGACTATTTATTTATAGTTGAATTTAAAATGGGAGCATTAGGAGCAGCACTTGCTACTTGTATAAGCTATGCACTTCCTGCAATGGTTGGAGTTATTTATTTTTTAAGAAAAAGTAATGTCTTATGCTTTATAAAGCCTAAATTTAATATGAAATTGATTTTAGATAGCTGTATGAATGGATCTAGTGAAATGGTAACTCAAATGTCAGGTGCAGTTACAACATTTTTATATAATGCAGCAATGCTTAAGTTTTTAGGTGAAGATGGTGTAGCTTCTATAACAATAATAATTTATGTTCAGTTTTTATTAAACTCAGCTTATATAGGATTTACTTCAGGTGTATCACCTCGTATAAGCTATAATTATGGTAGTAAGGATGATGAACAGTTAAGAAAAATAGTAAAATATAGCTTTACGATTGTATCTGTATTTGCAGTTTTTATCTTTATATCATCCAGGTCTTTTTCAAATATTATAATAAGTATGTTTTCATCAAAAGGAACTGAATTATATGATATAACTTTCAATGGATTTATGATATTTTCATTTAATTTCTTAGTTGTTGGCATAAATATTTTTACTTCTGGAATGTTTACGGCATTTTCAAATGGTAAGATATCTGCAATGCTTTCTATTCTTAGAACGTTTATACTATTTACTATAGGTATTATAACTTTACCAAGCTTTTTAGGTGTAAATGGTGTATGGATGGTTGTTCCATTTGCTGAGTTCACAACGTTTATAATTTCTATGGTATTTATAAATAGATATAAAAAAATCTATATGTATGGCAAAAAAGATGAAAGTTTAAATTTAGCATAATATATATTTCAATTGAATAATTTTAAATTATTGCTCTTACTTATACTAAGGTGTAGGTGAGAGCTTTTTATATGAAATTATAGTATAATCAGGTTATAAGTATATTAAATTATAAAACTTGGTAAAATATATACATAATTAAAAAAGGAGAAGTTTATGAGAAAATATACTTTTAATACTAGAGAAGAAGTTGTAGAGTTTTTAGAAAAGCATAATTTTAAATACTATATCCCAAGAGTAGAAGAGTACATGAGCGCTATTAAAGATGACCTTAAATCTTATTATGTAGAGCTATCTGATTCTGGTGAAGTAAAAAACTGTGGAATTATATCTATAACGGGTGGAGCAGAACTTAAGGAAAATTTTTTTGATTTTAATAAGATTAATGAATTTAAAAATACTGCTTACAATAGACAATATAGAGAACAGAAATATAAAGAAGGAATTGAAAATGATTATTTTTAAATTAGTATCATAAAATATAATCTTTAAGTTATAACTAATTCAACTTTACTATAATAAATAAAAAAACTAGCTAGTTGAAATAGTATATTCCATTAGCTAGTTTTCTTATATTTTTAAAGTTTATAGTATTATGTAATTTACAATTTACTAATTTTCCATAGATTCCTTGTTTCTTTAAGAAATACATCAACATCCCAAGATTTTGAAGAGTTATATTTACTGTTTGGATCATTGATTTTTATTTTCCCATCACTAGTTAAACCAGTCAATACAAGAAAATGACCTGTTGAAGTAAAAGTATCAGGACCAACTGTTACAATAATTGGATTACCAGCTTCTAATGTTGATAAAATAGAAGACTTACTTAAAGATAATTCTTGACTATCTAAACCAAAGTGTCTAGCACCTGTAGATATTAGGCTCCAGCTAGAACCTACCCCTTCGACATAAAACCCATTATCATAGGCATAATTACTAACAACTAATGGATTAATATCAGTATTTCCAGTAAGTCCAACAGCAACCATTGATAAAGAGGTTGGAGCACAACCAGCAACAGCTATATAGTCATCTCCATATTTATCATATCCCCATTTTTCATCCCATTGTAAAAATAATGGAATTTCACCAGATTTATAATAATCTTTTATAGAAATACTTTTTTTATTTTTTTGTAAATGATCAGGATAATCATATACAAAATCCACCGTTTCTATATTCTTACTTAGTAATTCTAAAAGCTCACTAGGATATTTATCTATATTTTTTAATATAGAATTGATTTTAGAATTTGAATAAGCTTGTTTTTCTAAATTGTTAATAATTTCATTTCTTGTAATTAAAAAATATTTATTACTAGATTTATTTAAACTTATTTTTGAAAAAGTAATATAGATTAAAAATAATACTATAGTAGATAATATTATAACAACTCCTATACTAAATTTCTTTTTATACACGTTAATATTATGATTCATAAAAACCTCCATTTTGATTTATTAAAATTGTCATTTAAGAAAAACTAAAAAGTTTTAATTTATAAATTGATTATAGAGTTTAAATATTACACAAATTTAAATTAAATCTTAAGTTTTCTTAAGTTTTAAAAATGAGTTTAATAATATAAAGTTTTATATAAAAAGAAAATCAATAAATTTTTAAAGTTTTAAATTATAGGAATAATATTTACAGGAGTGGTTAATATATAATCAGATAGTTAATTAAATTTAATTATCAACCAACACTTACTATTAAAAATCTTGATGATATTTAAGCTTTTTAATAGTATCTTTGGAAGTGATGGCGACTAGATATTTGAAAAAATATCATATTAAATATACTGAGTTTAATAGATTTCCTCAGTCTATTAGGGTGCAGATAGCTTCAGTATAATACCCAAAGATTAGAACATAGGCTTAATTGCAAACTATATTTAATAAAAGTCATAGAGGATAAGGATGTAATTTATTTTACTCCTTGAAAAAGCACTGAATTTGAAGGCTTAGACTATCAAATCAGTGCTTTTTATTGTATAAACAAAGTATTATTTTATCTTTATAAATATATTTAAATTATTTTACGTTTTATAGTTTTTTACCTACACAAGCCATATAAATTACAAATTCATCTACTCCATCTAAATCTAGCATGTTATCAATTATATCTTGATCATAAATTCCAATAGCACAAGTACCATGGTTAAGAGATTCAGAAGCTATGTAAAGATTTTGACAAACATGCCCAATATCTATAAGTATTTTTTTATGTGCAGTTATATTAAATTTATGCTCACTTCTATATGGAATACAGCTCCAAGCAAATACAACAGCACTTTTAGATACAAAACCTTGAACAAAAGGCTGATTTGGAGTTGCTTTATCTATTGCATCATCTACATTGTTTAAAGATTTTATAAGTAAAAGTTTATGTTCTAGAGGTAAATATCTATAAACTCCACATTTTAAATTTTCAACATTATTTATTATTAAATATGTTTCAAAAGGATGAGTACAGCCAGCAGAAGGTACTGTTCTTAATGCACTTGATTTGTCTTTTACAGTTTGGATTCCTTGAGTAGCCCAAAGTAAATATGAAAGTTCTGCTAAAGTTATTTTTTCATTACTATACTTTCTTACACTTCTTCTATCATTTATACAATCTAGTATATTAGGTTTAACTAAAATGTCTTTATCTACAGAAGGCAATTCTATTAACTCAGAATTTGAATTATACTCTTTTTGAAAAGAAGGGGCAGGTATTCCCTTTTGCTTGTCAGTTTTTATTTGTTTTAGTATTTCAAAATCCGCTTTGAAAAACTCTCTGTTTTGTGAAATTTTATCCATAGATGTCTCCTTATTAAAATGTATAATTTTTATATTTATCCTATCATATCACATATATAAATACAATATAAGCAAATATAATTAGTAAACATTATATATTAAAAGTTATAGCTTATTTAATAATTAATTTATATGAAAAACAAATAATGAAAATTTTTAAAATCGATGAATAGTATTTTAAGTAATGGTTAATATATAATCAGATAGTTAATTAAATTTGATTATCTACCATCACTTGCTAGGCAAAAGCTAGATTTTATCTAACCTTTTGATAGCATCTTTGGAAGTGATTGGTGACTAGATATTTCTAAAATATCATATTAAATATAATGAATCTACTAGATTTCCTCAATCTACTAGAATGCAAATAGTTTTTCTCTAATACCCAAAGGTTAGAACACAAGCTAACTTGCAAACTGTATTTAATAAAAGTCATAGAGGATAAGGATGTAATTTATGTTACTCCTTGAAAAAGCACTGAATTTGAAAGCTTAGGCTATCAAATCAGTGCTTTTTTTATTTTAAAGTAATTTGGAATATATACAAGTTTATAAACATATAAATATATAAGTTTTAAAGCAAATTTACGAAGGGGATGAACGTATGAGATATTACAGTAAATCTACTAATGAAACCTTAAAATATCTAAAAGTAAATCCTGAAATTGGATTAAGTAATAGTGATATAGAAAACAGAAGACAAAAGTATGGTTATAATGAATTTAAAATCAAAGAAGGTAAATCATTACTAGAATCGATAAGTGATAGTATTATGGAGCCAATGATATTAATTTTATTAGGAGCTGCAGTAATAAGCGCTTTTATTGGAGAAGTTCATGATGCATTTGGAATTCTAGGAGCTATAATTTTAGGACTATCTATAGGCGCAGCAACAGAAAGTAAATCTAAAAAAGCAGCCCAAGCCCTATCAAAATTAACTGAAAATATAGAGGTCAAGGTATTAAGAAATGGGAAAATACATCAAATATCAAAAAGAGATTTAGTACCTGGAGATATTGTTTACATAGAAAGTGGAAATATGATACCTGCAGATGGTAGACTTATCCAGTCCATTAACTTAAAGTTAAGAGAGGACATGCTTACAGGTGAGTCTGCAGATGTCTTAAAAAATGCAGATGAGATAGTAGATATGGATGTAGTATATGGAGAAACCGAAATAATAGAACAAGATACTATACCAGCAAAACAAGTTAATATGGTATTTGGAGGTACCCTTGTAGCTTATGGAAGAGGAATCATGGTAGTAACAACTATAGGGGATAAGACAGAAATGGGTAAAATAGCACAAAATATAGGTGACGAGGATATTCAAACTCCTCTTCAATTAAAGCTTGGAAAATTAGGTGCTAGAATAGCTATTGTTTCTGGAATTATAGCATTTTTTCTATGTATGTATATGATTATGAAAATGAATTTAAATGGGACAATAAAGTTAGATACATCAGGTATAATACCATTTTTAAAATCACTAGAACCTGCAAAAGAAGCATATATGGTTTGTATAGCATTAATTGTAGCAACTGTCCCAGAAGGTTTACCAACTATGGTAAATATTACACTAGCCATAACTATGCAAAAGATGGCAAAGATAAATGCTTTAGTAACTAAAAAAGAAGCCTGTGAGACTATAGGTTGTGTATCTATAATTTGTTCTGATAAAACTGGTACTCTAACTCAAAATAAAATGATGGTTGAAGTTGCATATGTAGATGGAAAATATATTGATAATAATGATTATCATAGCAATAGTTACTTTGAAGAAAACTGTATAGTAAACTCAACTGCTGATATTGAAAAAGATGAAAAAGATTACAAGTACATAGGTAGTGCAACTGAATGTGCATTGCTTTTATATCATAGAAATAAAGATTACAATAAGTTTAGAAAAGAAGTTAATTTAGTATCACAAGTTCCATTTAATTCTGATAAAAAGAGAATGTCATCTTTGATAAATATGAAAAATAATGGCGTTTTTTTAAGTAAAGGAGCACCAGAAGTTTTATTAGAAAAATGTGCATATATCCAAAAAGACACAAATGTAGTAGCTTTAACACCACAGATGAAGAAAGATATACTTCGTGAAATTAGAAAGCTTCAAGTTAAATCTATGAGAACATTAGGTTTTGCTTATAAAACTATAGATAAATCAGCTATGCAAGTTGCTCTAACTTATGAAAATGAACTTGCTATTAGTGAAGATTTAGGATTTTATGAAAGTGGCAAAGATTTAATCTTTGGAGGCTTTGTTGGGATAGTTGATCCTTTAAGAAAAGGAGTAAAAGAATCTATTCAAATAGCCTATGATGCAGGAGTAAAAGTAAAAATGCTTACAGGAGATAATATAAATACAGCAAAGGCTATAGGAAAAGAAATAGGTCTTTTGGAAGATGGTAAAAAAGCAGTAGATGCAACTTACATAGATGTGTTATCAGATGAAGAGTTAAAAGAAGAAATAAATGAGATTTCTATTGTAGCAAGGTCTAAACCTGATACAAAGATGAGAATAGTACAAGCTCTTCAAAGTAATTTAGAAGTAGTAGCAGTTACTGGAGATGGTATAAATGATGCTCCTGCTTTAAGCAAAGCAGATGTTGGAATTTCAATGGGTATATCAGGAACTGAGGTTTCAAAAAACGCATCAGATATAATACTTACAGATGATAGTTTTAGTACTATAGTTGATGGAATAAAATGGGGAAGAGGTATTTATGAAAACTTTCAAAGATTTATACAGTTTCAGCTTACTGTCAATATAGTGGCTTTTATGATAGCTGTAATTTCTCAAATTATGGGTACAGAAATGCCATTTACTACAATACAGCTATTATGGGTAAATATCATTATGGATGGACCTCCAGCTTTGGCTTTAGGATTAGAGCCAGTTAGAGACTATGTTCTTAAGAGAAAACCAATTAAAAGAAGAGCTAGTATTATAGCAAAAAATATGCTAGCAAATATAATTATAAATGCAGTGCTTATAATATCAATAGTAAATCTTCAATCTTTTTTCAATGTGTTAAATGCCTCTCCAGAAGAACAAGGAACTGTAGTATTTTCAGTTTTTGCTTTTAGCGCATTGTTTAATGCTTTAAGTTGTCGTGAGTTTGGACTTAATAGTGTAATACCTAATTTCTTTAAGAATAAATTGGCATTGTATGTAATTTTTATAACTGGGATAGTACAAGTTTTATTTACACAAGTTTTTAGAAACTTTTTTAATTCAGTAGCACTTAGTAATTTTATGTGGATAAAAATAATACTCCTTTCATCAATGGTGCTTATTTTAAATGAAGCAGTTAAGTTTATTCTTAGAGTAATGAGAAAACAAGGACATATGGTTAGAAATATTAGAAGAGTTAATAAATAATAAAAGGTAAAAGGAACTATGGCTAAGATTATAGCTCCTTTTACTTTTTATCATTTATAAAGTATTCAATTAAATAGGCCATTAATATAATCCCTATTATATCTATTATGAATCTTATTAATGTAAAGCGAAAACCTAATGAACTAATTTCAAATAAAAGTGTAGAGAATTTAGATACACACCATGCATTTAAGAAAATTAAAGTATTAGATAGTTTAACACCTTTTTTTATCAATACCTCAGTAAATGGAAAAGCAGCATACATAGGACCTGCAGCAAAAAAAGCCATTAAAAAGGATATAATTATCCCAAAAATCCCTGACTCTTTTCCCATATATTTTACAAACTTTTCTCTAGAAATCCATACATCTATTAATCCTAGAATTATCATAATTGGTGGAAGAACTGATAACATTTGAATAATACTTAAATAACTTTTATTCATTATATTAAAATACAAGCTTCTATTTAAAAAATAAACTATAAAGCATAAACATAAGGAAATTAAAAAGACTTTATATCGATTTAAAATTAATTTAATTTTCATCAATTAAATATACCTCCTATAATAATTGCAACTATAAATGAAAAAAGGAAGGCAAATACATTTCTATAAAGTGCACACTTTTTGCCTAAAAATTTTGATTCTAGCTTAAATGTTAATATCCCTACCATAGTTGATGTAGATATAAAAGCTGCTACTTGAGCATAACCTGCACCACACTTTAATAATAAATCTCCTGTTGAAAATGCTACAAATGTAGGCATAGTAGTAATTGACCCCAATATAGAAGCAATAAATACTCCAAATATATTTGAATTAGGGCCTATATAGCTTGAAATTTTTTCTGGACTTAATATCGATAATATTAAACTAATAATTAAAACTATAGCTAGAAATTGAGGCATTATATTTTCGAAAGATTTTAATCCCTTTAAGATAGCTGCTTTAGTTTTAGACTTATTTTTAAAATATGAAATCACAAGGAGCAACAAGCAAGTTGTATAAAGTAATATTGTTGTCATAAAAAACCTCCTAATATTAGATACTTTAGATTATGAAAAATTTATATTATTAGTGATATTTACAATCATAGTTCTTGTATACTCATAATAAAAGTAATGATTTAGGACAATTAATAATTCTATTTAAAATGTTTTAAATTAGCGAAAAAAGTCAAACGAAAGTTTTATAATTCACATGTAAATTACTAGCAATACAGACTGTATTGTACTAGAATTAATGTTGAGTTTTGATATAAAAACATAATTAGGGGGGAATAGAAATGAGTTTAAATTGTCAAAACATAAGTAGTACAAACTTATCTAGTAGTAAAAAAACAAGCTTTATACATTCCGAGGCTTTTACCAGGCACTTTACTTTTTTTAGCAACTATATTTGCTTTAATAATTGCAAATAGTCCTTTTAAAAATTTATATCATTATCTATTTGATGAAATTATTTTATTTGATCATTTTAATTTACATATGATTATAAATGATTTTTTTATGGCTATTTTCTTCTTAGTTGTTGGATGTGAAATAAAAAGAGAAATATTGTATGGTCATCTTTCAGATTTAAAAAAAGCAGCTTTTCCAATTTTAGCAGCATGTGGAGGTGTCATTTTTCCAGCTATAATATTTTTCACATTTAATTTATCAACACCTTATTCATCAGGTGTAGGTATTCCAATATCTACAGATATAGCATTTGCAGTAGGCGTTTTTATGATTTTTAAAAATAAATTAAATACATCTCTAAAAGTATTTTTATTATCTTTGGCAGTTGTAGATGATTTATTATCTATACTTATGATAGCTATTTTATACTCATCAAACTTCAATTATTATGCATTAGGAGCTGCATTGTTAATTGTAAGTTTTATAGCGTTATTAAATAAACTTAATAAAAATAATTACTTATTATCATACTTAGTAGGTGGTTTTTTCCTTTGGGGTGCTTTATATTTAAGTGGAATACATGCAACTATTTCTGGTGTAATTCTAGCTATGATAATTCCTATGAAATCAAATTCACATAATAAAACCATTATGGCTTCTGATAAAGTAGAACACTACTTTACTCCAATTTGTAATTTAATAATACTACCATTATTCGCATTTTCAAATACAGGTATAGACTTAAATATTAGCTTTGACATAGCAAATGCAAGTAACTTAATAAGTGGTATAGTTTTAGGTCTTGTCATAGGAAAGCCTTTAGGAATTATGATATTTACATATTTAGCAACAAAGCTTAATATTGCAGAAAAACCAAAAGGTACTAGGTGGTCCTCTATATTCTTAGTTTCTTTAATAGCAGGTATAGGGTTTACAATGTCTATATTCGTAACAGAAATAGCATTTGAAGGAAATTTACAAGTAATAAATTTAGCAAAAGCATCTATACTATTAGCCTCAATAATATCATGTACTTTGGCTTATGTGTGTATAGAAATAATGCCAAGTTTAACAGGATTTTATTCTAAATTAGCATCTAAAAACTTTATATTAAATAAATAAAAAAAGTGGATATCTTTAGACAGGTATCCACTTTTTTTGCCAATTTTATTGTATAATTATATATTAATATATCTATATATTATTGTATAATTGTATTATAGATTCAAATATGTAAGGGGGAAGTAATGCTTAATAATCTCGTTATAGTTAGAGGTGCTGGAGATATAGCAACCGGTATTATTCATAAATTAAATAGATGCGGATTCAATGTATTAGCTTTAGAAGTAGAATCTCCTTTGTCTATAAGAAGAAAGGTGTGCTTTAGTGAAGCTATATACAATAAAGAAGTGTGCATTGAAGGTGTTTTTGCTAGATTTATAGAAAATGAATATGAGTTAATAGAATCCTTTAAATTGAACAAAGTGTGTGTAGCTATTGATCCTAAAGGGAATTTAATAGATAAACTTAAACCAAAAGTAGTTATTGATTCTATACTTGCAAAAAAAAATTTAGGAACTTCTATTGATATGGCACCTATAACTATAGGTGTTGGCCCTGGTTTCGCAGCAGGATTTGATGTTGATTTTGTAATTGAAACTATGAGAGGTCATAATTTAGGTAGAGTAATTACAAAAGGAAGTGCATTGAAAAATACAGGTATTCCAGGAATAATAAATGGAGTAAGTAAGGATAGAGTTATTTATTCTAGTGAAAGTGGAATTATAAATAATATTTGTGAAATAGGCGAAATAGTAAGTAAAAACCAAGTTATAGCTACTATAAATACGGGTAATAAATCTATAGAAGTATTAGCTACTATTGATGGAGTTTTAAGAGGTATTATTAGAAATAATAGCATGGTTAAAGAAAATTTAAAGATTGCTGATATAGACCCAAGAATAGATGAAGTAAAAAACTGTACAACAATATCTGATAAAGCAAGATGCATAGCTGGAGGAGTGTTAGAAGCTATGCTAATGAAATGAGGTGAATTATAAAGTGAATGAGTTAATGCTAAAGAAAATATATGAAGAGTTAGAAATTGGGAATAGTGTTTGTATGGTTACACTTACAGAAGTTAAAGGTTCTAGTCCCGGAAAACAAGGAGCTACGATGGCTTTTTTTAAAGATGAGACTATTTTAGGGTCTGTTGGTGGAGGAATGGTTGAACACTGCGTTATAAATAAATGTAGGGAATGTTTATTATCTGGTGAAGATTTAAACTTTGAATACTCTCTAAATTCAGAATCTATGGAAGTTACTATGAACTGTGGAGGATACATAAAAGGATATATAAAAGTTTTTAAACCTAAGCCAAAAATTTTAATAATTGGAGCAGGACATGTCGGGTCAGCCCTTTATAAAATTTCAAAAACATTAGATTTCTACTCTATAATAGTCGACGATAGAGATGAATTTGCAAATAAACAAAGATTTAAAGATGCAAATGAGGTCTATTCAGGAGATATAGGTAAAATTTTACAAAGTATTAATTTAAATGACAATACATATGTTGTTATAGCTACTAGAGGCTATGAGAAGGATATAGAAGCTTTAAGAGTGATTATAGATAAAGATGTATCCTATATAGGTATGATTGGAAGCAAGAAGAAATGGAGAACTTTGAAATCTGAACTTTTATCTGAAGGTGTAGATGAAAATTTACTTAATTCAGTGTATTCACCAGTAGGTCTTAATATATCATCTAATGATATTGATGAAATAGCTTTTGGAATAATGGCAGAAATATTGTTAGTAAAAAATAAAGGAGAACTTTCTCATAGAAAAGATAAGAAGTAAATATATACTTTTTATAAAGAGGTGTTGTAATTATGATTGATAGATATAATAGAAATATAGATAAACTTGTTATATCACTTAAAAAAGACTCTAATTTAAGTAATGAAGATATAAAATTTGTAGTTAGTGTCTTATCAGAACTAGGAGTAACTATAGTTGACTTAGAAGTAGAGGATTCTACCGATGAATTAAAGATTTATGATTTAATTCAGTTTTTTAAAAGCAAATGTAATATAGAGTATATCGGAATAATAACAGATGGATTTGGACTTAAAGATAAAATTAATAAACTTAAATCTTTAGGTCTTACTGATATAGGAATAAGACTTGAGTCTTTAAAGCAGTACAAGTATAAGAAGTTAAATCACAATATAAATATAAATGAAGTTTTAGAAACAATGGATAAAAGCATAAACTTAAGACTAAATACAAGAATAATTTGTACAGTAATTAATGATTTTAATGTTGATGAAATATTGGACTTTATAAATTTAACTAAATTATTACCTGTAGAAATTTCTTTTTCTGAACTAGTTCCAAAACCTGATTGTATAAAATTTTTCAATAAAGCTTATGTAAATATGAATGATATAGTTGATTATATAAAAGATTTAGATAAACTTGACTATAAAGGGCAAAGATATAAATATTATAAACTTAAGGACTCTAGAGGAATTATAAGTATAGATACTCATAACGATTCTAGTGTATGTACAATGTGTAATGAAATTATTTTAGACGAATTTGGATTTTTAAAGCCTTGTATACATTCTAAATTGGGTATTAATATAGAAAAATACATAAATAAACCTCTTTTATTTAAAGAGGCTATTAGACAAAATATATATAAAAAAGATAATAAAAATTTATCATTTAATTAAAAATGTAGTATCTATACAGATACTACATTTTTTTTACCTTCTCTAAATTCTAAAATTGACTTTATCATATCAGTTCTTATACTTTCACCTAAATCAATTGTTTTAATTTTAGGATTTTCAATATGGCTATAAATCGGATCTAGAAACTCTATTTCTACATTTGCTGATTTAATTTTACCTATAGGCTCATACCCATTATAAATCTCTTTAGAATTTTTAATTACTAATGGAACTATAGGGCATTTAGCTTTGTATGCTATTTTTAAAGCTCCAGATTTAAATTCAGAAACTAAAGATTTTGGATCTTTTACCCAAGTTAAGTCTCCTTCTGGAAAAACTGCCATACTATGTCCACTTTTTATAACATTTGAAGCTTCTATAATGCTTTTTAAACCTTCTCTATTATTATGTCTATTAATATATATACTTCTTATTACGTCTGCCCATTTATTAACGATAGGCATCTTTTTCCATATAGGTTCATCTGCAATTATGCATCCTATAGGTCTATCTACACTGGATATTAGTATATAACTATCTAACATACTAGAGTGGTTTATTACAAATAAAACAGGCTCTTTTGGAATCTTTTCTTTTCCTAATACATTTACATTTATTTTTACTAGTTTTAAAGAATTTGTAGCTTGCTTTTTTAGAAAGCTAAACTTATTTTCCATACTATATCTATCAGGATATTTTAAAATTTTGTCTAGTTTAAATAAAGATAATATAAATCCTAAAATTTGAAAAATAGCAAATTTAATATAATTAAACACCTAAATCAATCTCCCTTTTGTATATGATATATTAAATATCTTAATTACCTTAGTTATATACTAGAAAGATTTTATCATAAAATGAAATTTAATAAAAGTCTTGATTAAATAAAGAACTACCTAAAAATTAGGTAGTTCTTTTTAAAAATTAAGCAACATTTTTTTCTTTTTCATCATGGCCATGTCTATTGTATTTTTTAGTATAAACAGTTATTAATAAAATTGCAGCTAAGATATATATAACTGCTGTTATGTAATATGCTTTTGAATATCCACCAGGGATTTTAAATAAAAACAATCTAGTAAATTGACCTGCAATTATAGATGTAACACCTCCAGCTACAAATATTAAAGAGTTATAAGCAGGTCGAGTATTCTTTGAAACAAACTCCATTGGTAATGAGTTCATTATTGGATTTGCACAGTTCATAAATCCTGATCTGAAAAATAACCCTGCTCCAACGGCAAAAACCATTGCACCCCCGAAAATTTTACCATTTGCTATTATAAGCATGAAAGGTGTTGATAAAATAGCTAATCCACCTAATGCAATAACATTTCCTAGTTTTTTAACTACCCATGGTGATATAACCAAGAATATTACCATAGCAAAATATTGATATGAAACTAAGTGAGAAGTTGTTGCTCTAGATATACCCAGTTCGTTATTTAAGAATACAGAGAAATACGGAACAATTAATGAAGCTCCAAATCTTATCATTGCAAAGTATAATAACCATAATAATACATATTTGTTTTTGAATATAGACCAGTCAAATTTTCTTTTTTCATGAGTTTCTTCATAGTAGTCTTGCTTTTTCTCTTTTATAAATAACAGAGGAATTAGAGAAAGAGCAGCTATTACAACAAACATTAATAAAACATCTCGTTGAGCTAAAACAAATTCATGTAATTGATGTGATGACATTGCTTTTAAATTTGCTGTTAATTGACTTGCTTGACTTGAAGATATTCCTAATCTTGATGCAAGTCTAATTACTGAGATACTACCACCAAACCAAGTGGCAAGTGTCATACCTATTACATTTATATACATAGCTCTTGAGAACACTTTAGTTCTATCATCTTCTGTCGTATATGCAGTAAGGTATGGAGGAAGAACAACGTCAAACAATGTAACTCCGACAAATATTGCTAATGTAGCTATTGGATAAATAAAATTAACATCAACATAGGAAATAGCTACCAATGCAATTATTATCATTATAGGTCCAGCAAGTATAATTTTCTTATATCCTAACTTTGGAACTAATAATAGCATAGCTGCGCATACAAAGCTACTTATTCCCATGTAAGTTGCAATTGAACTTGCTGTTGAAATATTAACTTGTTGTAAAAACGTTACAAGTACATCAAAAGCAACCCCACTCATAAGACCCATGAAGGCATAACTAACAATATACACCCAGCTATTGAAGTTAAATCTTTTTAACTCTTGTTGATTCATAAAAAAATCCCTCATTTCATTAAATTTTAAGATATAGCCACAATATATAGGAAAATGTTTCCTATATATTGATTCAATTTTACACCGTATGGAAAATTTTGCAATATAAAATAAAATTAAAGAAAAATAATATAAATTCGTTAAATTTGCTCAAATAAATAAAAAAATCTAAGGTATTCATGCCTATTGTATTATGTATTTAGCTTAAAGTATTTTTAATAAAACTTTTTTCGTTGGCCTTATAAAATTAAGTAAATCTAAAATAAAGCTAACTAAAACTACATAATTTTGAAAATTTTTTTATTCTCCTATTTATATGAAATTTTCTGAATTTTTTTATCTAAGTATAAATTAAAAAATAGTTAATAAAAATCTTTCGTTTTTATGCTAAAAAAATTTTTAGTTATTTTGGCAAATTTTCCTATATGTTTATATTAATTATTTATTTAGGAGTAATATTATTTAAGTAATTTATCATATTATTTAATAGTAAAACTTAATTACATTTTTAAGGAGGTAAGAATTTGAGTAGAAATTTTAACGAAGTTTCAAATGATAAACTTTTTAGAATTCGGATTTTATCAAGTTCAGGTGATAAAATTAGTTTGAAATTTCCAGTAGATTTTGTAAGGAGAATGATAAAAGTTAATGGTTTTAATTGGTTAAATTTTAAAAGTGATTTAATTGATACAAATAATTTATCACAACTAATAATTCATGCATTAAATGACAATTTAACAGGTAATATAGCTAACATACAAACTAAAAATAATGATTCAATAAAAATAAATATAGATTAAAATTTAAATTAACCTTGAATAAGATTATGTTTTCTTATAATATATTGATAACTTAAAATTATTATCGAAAGGAATCTATTATGAAAAATTTTAAAATAAAACTTACTAGAGATACTTTTAATTTTAGATTTAAACAATATGAAGGTACATATTTTTTTGGAGATGTAAATGAAGAAACTCAAGTAGTTAAATATAAAATAACTAAAGATGAACAGGGATTAGAATTAAAAGAGTTTGGAAATACACATATAAAAGATAATATGTTATATATACCACAAGTTGAAGCTTATATAGATTTAAATAGTCTAAAATAGTAGGCTACAATATATAAAATCTATAGATTATGTAAATTGCTGCCATTTATTTTATTTGGTGGCAATTTTTTTAGTTAATTCAGCTATTTATACTTATTTTATTGTTTGAGTCATATAATATATGGTATATATATATAACATAGAAAGTTTAATAATTTAATTAGTTCATATATAGCTTAGTTAAAAATAATTACAAAGTAAAAATTTAAACTGTCAAAAATGTAAGAAATGTTTAAGACTAAGGTAAGGATCTTTTAATGATTTGTATGTATAATAGGATTATCAAATAAAACAAATCAAAGGGGGCAATATATATGACAATAATATTAGGAACTTTAATAATAGCTCTATTTATACTGGCAGCAGGGGCTGGGTTATTAGAAGAACAATTAGAATCAATAAATAAACAATAATTTATATAGATAAAACGCTCACTATTTGAGCGTTTTTTATTTTTATACAATAATGTAACTATATAATCTTTATAGTATGTTAAAATATTGTAAAGATTAATATTAAAGGTAGGTATAGAGTACGTTATGAATAATGTCAAATTTTCGATAAAAAAAATCAAGGGGATATCATCAGATCCAAAAATTTTATATACCAAAGCAATTTTTTATATGAAACTAGGTAAAATCTCTGAAGCTATGGATTTGCTTACCCAAGCTTCTATAAATAATTACAGTAAAGCACAGTATACGTTGGCTAAACTGTATCATGGTGATGGAAATATAGAAGAGGCAGAAAAATGGTATAAATTAGCTTTTAAAAATGAAGTAGAAGAAGCTGCTTATGATTTAGGTAATATATACTATAAATTAAATGCCTATGAGTATGCTATATACTGGTATGAAAAATTAGCTTTATTAGGACACTTAAGATCCCAAAATAATTTAGGTGTTCTACATTTTAAATTAGGGGATAACCAAAGGGCTTTAAAGTGGTTAGAAGAAGCAAGTAACGGAAAGCTTTCCGATGCATTTTATAACCTTGGTATAATATATGAAAAACAAGAAGATTTAGAAAGAGCTTTTAATTATTATAAAAAAGGAGCTATATTAGGAAATAATTATGCTAAATATAACTTAGCTGTTATATATCAAAATCATGATGATTTAAAAAATGCCATATCATATTATAAGCAATTATATAAAGTGGGAAATGATAAAGCTTGCTTTAATTTAGGATTGATATTAGAAACTGAAGATAATCTAGAAGAAGCAAAGATATATTATAAAAGGGGAAGTGAAAATGGTAATATTGATTGTACTTATAGATTAGCCTGTATATATGATGAACAAGAGGACTATGAAAATGCAAAAGTTTACTATAAAGAAGCTTATGAAAAAGAATACAAATTAGCCGGCTATAAATTAGCAAATATTTATAATAGAGATAGTGAATTAGATGTAGCAAAAAAATATTATGAAGAGGTATCAGATTATAATACAGCTGCTATAAATAATTTAGCAGGAATACTATTTGAGGAAAAAAATTACGAAAAAGCTATTAATTTATATGAAAAAGCAATAAGTCATGGAATTGAAGAAGCTAAGGAGAATCTAGGAGATTTATATTCTCAAATAAATGACTTTGATAAAGCGATACATCACTATTTAACTATAGATAGAATATTATCTGTTCAGATAAAACTAGCTAATATATATGAATCATTAGGAAATACAGAAAAAGCTATTGAATACTATAGTAAAGCTTTAGAAAACGGTGATGTCGAATCTATATATAGATTAGGGATAATTTATGAAAAATTAGAAGATTACCAAAAGGCTAAAGACTATTACATACAAGCTGTAGAAAAAGAACATATTAATGCAAGAATACATTTAGGTAAAATTGCATTTGAGGATGAGGATTATGAATTGGCTAAAAGAATGTTTGAAGTTCCAGCAAATGAAGATAATATATATTCTCAGCATATGCTAGGTATAATCTATAGTATATACTTGAAAGATTATGTAAGCGCTAAATATTGGTATGAAAAACCAAGATTAAATGATTGTATAGAATCCATTTTCAACTTAGGACAATTAAGTTTAAAATTAAATGAAGATTCGGAAGCTGAAAAGTATTTTAAAGAAGGAACTAAATTAGGTGATAAAAAATGTAAGTATATGTTAGCTAGCTTATACTATAAAAAAAGTTATGAAAACTATGAAAGTTTAGCTAAAGAAAACTATGAAAACAGCCAAGAGGTTTTTGATAAGTTACCTAAATTAATATTAAACTTTGACCAAATACTAATACCTCAATTTGAAACTATAGATAATATATCAGAAGATGAAGAAGAATATGTTCCAAGATATATATTAAGTGTAGAAGAGGATAATAATTATGTATATAAAGAAAAATCGACTGAGATGATAGTTGATGGAGCTTTAGAATTTAATATTGAAAATATAACTAAATAAATAAAAAGATGGGTAAAAACACCTTAAAGAACATATGTTCTTATTAGTGATTTTACCCATTTTTATTATTTTAATTAATATTATCTAAAAAAATTTGATATGAATCCTGTATGTTCATTAAATATATTAAGTCCTATAAATATTAAGATTATACCACCAATAATTTCTGCATAGTTTTTTAATATAGGTCCAATTTTCTTTCCTATTAATATACCTGTAAAACATACTAAAAATGTTATTATTGCAATAGATGTAACAACTTCGATTATAGATATGTTTAAAAATGCAAAGCTAACTCCTACAGCAAGAGCATCTATACTTGTAGCTACTGATAAAACTAACAAGTCTTTTGTCTTAATATCAACAGTAGAAGTATTTTGGCTTAAACCATTAATTTCTAAATCCATTGCTACCTCATCTTTTTTATTTTCCTTTATTGATTCATATATCATTTTAATACCTAAAAATGATAGTAGTATAAGTGCTATCCAATGATCAAAAGTTTTTATGTATTTTTCAAAACTAATACCCAATAACCATCCGATTAAAGGCATACCTCCTTGAAATAAACCAAAGAAAAAAGCTATTTTAAAAGCTATTTTTTTTGTTATGTTTTTCATAGTCATTCCTTTTGTTATAGATACAGCAAAAGCATCCATAGATAAAGCGAATGATGTTAATAAAACTGAAACTAAACTCATTTTCATTCCTCCTTAACGTTTTATAATATGCACAAAAAAACGAGACTTATACACGAAAAAATCGTGTATGAGTCTCGTTATTTAAGATTAGACCAGACTAAAAAGTCATTATGTTGATCTAACCACACATTCGTGCCAACTACTCCCTCAACAAGAGTAAATAATCTCTATATAATTCTTCTAAATTTTACTTTAAAAATATAAATGTGTCAATACTTATATTACAGTTTGCTTATATGATTTAGTTTATCTCTATCAATTATAGTTATTTTTCCTCTTTGAGTTGATATGATTTCTTTATTTTTAAAATCCGTAAGAATTCTAGTTATAACCTCTCGGCTTGTTCCTAATTCTTGAGCAATTCTTTCCTGTGTTAAGTATAAATAATTACTATTGTTTATATTTTGAGATAACTCTAGTAGATATTTTGAAACTCTAACATCCATTCTCTCAAATGCAATTTCTTCTAATACTTTTATAACATCTTTATATTTTTGAAATAGATTACTTACCATATACTTTTGGAAATCTAATGTATTGTAAATATATCTTTGAAAGATATCCGTTGGAATAAATACTATTGTTGTAGGCTCCATTACTTCTGCAAAAGCAGGATAGTATGAGTTTGTAATCATGCATGAAATTGATAAGTAACATGTATCTCCACTTGTAAGTTTATATAATGTAACTTCTTTTCCTTTTTCTGATATTTTATAAACTCTAATAATTCCTTTTAATATTAATGAGAAACCTCTACATTGATCTCCTCTAGAGAGAATTTGAGAGTCAGAATCAAAATTTTCTATAATAAGACTAGATTTAATCATTTCTTTAACATCTACATCTAAATGATCAATAAAAGAATACTTACTACAAAGCTTTTCTATAGTATCCATAAAATCCCCCCTAAGCTATATTTTAGCACATAAAAATAAATTTATTTTCTTTTTATTAAATTAAATGAACATATTGTATTAATTTTGCATAATGTTTATTAATAGGTTATTAAAAATACTCACCACAATAATTTTAACTTCTGAGTTATCGATAATATAGATAAAACCCATAAATACATCTAAGTGGTATGAGTATAAAGATAACTTCTTAAGAGATGAGCTTAAAGTAAATTTAAGACATCTCTTTATTTTTTGTCTATTTTTTTTTATGTATACATATATATTATTAATATCATAAATTAAGGAGGTAAATATGGGGAAAATAATAATAAATTTATTTACATCAGTTTTCACAAATCCTATAACAATTACTTTTATAGGTATTACGATAGTATATTTAATACTAATTGTAATCAAAAACAACAATATATATTACTTTATAAATGAGAAGTTGCGAGAGTTAAATTTAAATCAAGATGAAAGTACTATACTTACAATGGCTAATGTTAAATATGAAAGCTATAAAAACATGTATCCTTATGCAGAAATAAACATGAATTCTTTTATAGAGGAGGTTATCTCAGACTTTTCTAAAGATAAAAAGATTATAATTGATGAAATAAAATTCATAAAAAATGCACCCTCTGTATGTATACTTTTAGGAGTATTAGGAACATTTGTAGGATTAACTATAACACTTGCAAGTATAGATAAAGGAGATATAATTAGCTCTATGACAAATGCTATTGGAAGTATGCAAATAGCATTTACAACTAGTATAGTAGGTATAGTATGTTCTATAATTTTAAACTCTTGTATTAAACTTAAAAATTGTGAAAATACACTGCTTCAATTAATGCTTAAAGTAGAAAATTTAATGACTGTTAAATCAAGTCATTCTAAAGGAGAAGTACTAGATTCTAAGTTAAATGAAATTAAAGTTTGTATACGTGATATAAGTAAAGCTATAAGTGCTATAGAAAGATTTGATAAAATTTCTAAAGACTTACATGATTTTAATGATGATTTTATATCTTCAATAGAGAAGTTAGGTATAATGTTAAATGGTTCTCATGAGTCAATAAAGACTTTCGATCAGAGTATTAGAAAGCTAGATAAACAATTTAGTATACTTAATTTAAAATTTGTAAAATTGTTTGATACATATGAATCTCAAAGTGATATTTTTAGTGAAATAGCTGTTAGCATAAAAGAATCTGAAAAGAATATCAAATTTGTAAACCAAAGTCAAACAACTATAAAAGATTACATAAAAGATGTTAATGCTGGATTTGCTTTATATGAAAGAAATATACAAGACCTTATGATGAAATTAATAAATCATGAAAATAGTTTACTTGTAAAAGAAAACTCTATTAAAAATATTAATGTTAATTTAAGTTCAGATATAAATAATTTAAGTAAAATCATAAATAATCAGGCAGATTCAATAACTAATAAATTAGACTTAGTTTTTAAATATATAGATTTATATAAAGAAGCTATGGATATTTCAAAAGCTATAGAAGATAATAGTGACCTACTAGAGACTTTTGAAGAAGAGAAGATATCTAAATTAGATAATTTATATGAACTAGAAAATACCAACCAAACATTTGACTTAGATGAATTAGATGAAGAGGAACTAGAGTATGATTAATAAATATAGAAGAACTGTAAATAAAGAAGAAGAACATAGTAATTTTTGGCCTACATTTACAGATTTATTAGCTACAGTTCTAATGGTTGTTATAATGTTTTTGATTAGTTCTGAAAGTATGGTTGGTGGTGTAGAACAAGATATTGCTAAAAACGTTAATAATTCAGTAAAAAAAACATTAAATGAAAATGGAGTACCTATAGAAGTTGATAAGGAAACTGGTAATATCACATTTGGTGAAACTACTTTGTTTGATACTGATAGTTATGAATTAAAACCAGAAGCTAAGGAAATTTTAAAAGGATTTATTCCTCAATATGTAGAGACCATCTATAAAGATTATGGAGAATATATATCAAAAATAATTGTGGAAGGTCATACTGATGATGTAGGTACATATATATATAATTTAGACTTATCTCAAAAAAGAGCTTTTAGTGTTGTTAACTATATCGTAGGAGAAGAAATTGGAGATTATAAATTTAAAGATAAACTAACTAAAGACATCGTAGCTATAGGTAGGTCTAAAGCTGAGAATATAGAAAATACAGATGGAAGTATCAATAGAGAAAAGTCAAGAAGAGTAGAGATTAAATATGAAGTTAATGTTAAGTAAAACTCCGAATATATGTTTGGAGTTTTTTTGTATTTTATGTAAAATAAATGGTATAATCTATAAGTGATTAGTTTGGAGGGATATAAAATGACAGATAAACAAAAATTAAACAAGTTTTTACAATTACAATCTAAAGAGTTAAAAATAGACGATATTGCAAAACAATTGGATTCAGATGTTAAATCTTTAAGACGTTTTTTAAATAAAAATGGATATAGGTCCGTAAAAGGTAAATATCAAAAAAAAGAAGATTCAAGTTCAGATAATACAAAGCAACTAGAACTAAATATCAAATCTAATAAATCTAGTAAAGTCAGTAAAAACACTCAAAAAAGTGTACCATCTAAAAAAACAAAATCATCTAAGGTTAATATTAATGCTCAAGATTTAGACAAGTTATGCGAAGTTTATGATTGGTATCTAAGTGTTAAAGATATAAAAGCCATACAGCCTAAAGGGAATAAATCTAAAAAAGATGTTGTTATAGATTCTAAAAATTTGAAGGATTTAAAAGCAAGTAGAATACAAGTAGATAAAGCTATATGGGAAGAATTTGAAAGGTTATGTAGTAATTCTAAGTACTCTAAATCAGAAATAATAACTCAAGCTTTAAAAGAGTTTTTAATACAATATAAGCATTTAATATAAAGAAATAAATGAGCCTAAAAGCTCATTTATTTTTTTATTGCTATATATTTATGAATTACATAGTTCTGATTGTTAAAAATAGGGTAAATAAAATCATAGGAATTAATATCAATATAGCTATTTTTTCAGAATTTTTTCTCATAAATCCCCTCCTGATATTTTCCTGAAAAGTAAAAATATTCTATACAATATAATTATAATATATTTAAGTAAATATGTTAATTAATAATTTTAAATAAAAAGTAGCATTTAAATGTTATAATATGAAATAATAAAGTTTTTACTTAAAGGAGGAAAATATATGAGTAAAACTAATGTGCCAACAGCTCATAATAATGCAAAACTAGGGGATATAGCTGAAACTATTTTACTTCCAGGAGATCCATTAAGAGCTAAATTTATAGCTGAAACATTTCTAGACAATCCTGTTATGTATAATACAGTAAGAGGGATGTATGGATATACAGGATATTATAAAGGAAATAAAATTTCAGTTCAGGGTTCTGGAATGGGTATCCCATCTATAGGTATCTATTCTTATGAGTTAATTAACTTTTATGGGGTAAAAAATCTTATTAGAGTAGGTTCAGCAGGTGCTATTAATGAAAATCTAAAAGTTCACGATATTGTAATTGGAATGGGGGCTTGTACTGATTCTAATTATGCTAATCAATTTAATTTACCAGGAACATTTTCTCCAATAGCAAGCTATGATTTATTGAAAAAATCTGTAGACATAGCTAATAGCAAGAATATCAATGTAACAGTAGGTAATATAGTTTCTAATGATGTATTTTATAGTGATTCTGGTTTAGATAATTTAGCTAAATGGAATAAAATGGGGGTACTAGCAGTCGAAATGGAAGCCGCAGCTCTTTATATGAATACAGCTAGAGCAGGTGTGAATGCTTTGTGTATCTTAACAATATCTGATTGTCCATTTACTGGAGAGGAATGTTCCGCACACGAAAGACAAGTTGCATTTACAAAAATGATGGAAATAGCACTTGAACTAGCTTAAATTTTACTATATACGTATAAAGGGAAGGATAATTCATGTTTTTATTACTAGGAGTACTATTTTTAATTTTAGGAATTTTATTATTTATATCTTTTAAAAAAAAGAAAGCTTCTTATGAAAGAAAAATGGAGAAGTTAACTCAAAGGAATTTCGATAAAAATAATAAAAAGCAAAGAAATAAAGCAGAGAAAGCAAAAGAAAAATCAGAATCAGAATTAAAAAAAGATAAAGTAAATGCATATAGTTTTATAGCAGCTGGAATTTGTTGTATACTAGTTGAAATTACCATGAAGTTTTTATAAAAATTTATATATAAAAAAATAAAAGGATATGACTTTGTGCATATCCTTTTATTTTATAACTCTGAAAACTCCTTTTACATGACCAATTATACTTACTTCTTGAGGATTTAATATAATAGGTTCCATAAATTCATTCTCTGGTTGTAATCTAATAAAGTTCTCTTCTTTAAAAAATCTTTTTACTGTTGCACTTTCATTTCCTATTAAAGCAACTACAATTTGTGAATTAGAAGCAGTATTAGCTTTATCGACTATAACATAATCTCCATCTAATATTCCTGCATTAATCATACTTTCACCTTTAACTTTTAATATAAAGTTTTCGCTACCTATAACTAAATTTGCAGGTAGAGGTATGTATTCTTCTATATTTTGTTCTGCTAAAATAGGTTCACCAGCTGTTATCTGTCCTATAACAGGTAAGTGAAGTACTTCTTGATTAAGTCCGTTAATACCTTCATTTTTATTTGAATCTAAAACCTCAATAGCTCTAGGCTTTGTTGGATCTCTTCTTATGTAACCTAACTTTTCTAACTTATTTAGGTGAGAGTGTACAGTAGATGTAGATCTTAATTCTACTGCTGCACAAATTTCCCTGACTGAAGGTGGATATCCTTTTTGAGTTAATTGATCTTTTATAAACTCAAGTATCATTATTTGTTTATTAGTTAAATCTAGATACATGTTATCATCTCATTTCTAAAAATAGTTTAAATTATCATTATATTATATATTTTACCATATGAATTAGTTTAATACAAACATTTGTTCTTTAGTCTAAAATTACTCATCCTTATCGTCTATCCATTCAAAATTATTAACAATATCTCTTTTAACATTCTTTTTATGTGCAGCATATAGCTGAGTAGTAGTAACATTATCATGATCTAATAAATTTTGAACATCGTATATGGAAAATCCATTTTGAATTAAAGAAGTAGCAGCAGTTGCTCTTAATTTATGAGGACTATAACCATTATCTCTAGAAGTTTGCATAGATATAGAAGTATACTTCTTAACTAATTGTCGTATTGATTTTGGATCCATTCTTTTATGTTGAAGTGATAAAAATAAAGCATCTTCTACATCTTCGTTTAACATTTCACTTTTAGGTCTTTCATTTAATATGTAATCTCTTATAACTAACTCACAAGTCTTATTTATAGGCATTAGAACTTCTTTACCTCTTTTTCTATAGATTTTAAATTCACCTCTAGAAAAGTTAAAAGATGAGATATTTAATTCTCTAAGTTCATTTAGTCTTAATCCATATGTAACAAATAATGCCAATATAGCTTTATCACGAAGTTTTGTCTTTCTCCAATAAACTTTTTCTTTTTCTGTAAGACCCTCACCAGTTTCAACGGAATCTAGCATTTTAGCTACCTCATCAATTTCAAGCCTTTTAATAGCATCAGGTTGAGGTTTAGGAAGCTTAATAGGATTAAATCCATCAGTTATATTATTTTCAATTTGACCATTTCTAAATAAAAATTTAAAAAGGGTAGACAAGGATGATTTTTTACGGGCAAGAGCACGATTATTATTTTCATATATAAGAGTATTTTTTTCTGTTTGTTTATAATATCTAGTACAGTAATCTCCTAGAAATAAGTTAACATCTCTAGCTTTAATTTGATTAAAATCATCTAATGAAATATCCTTTATCTGATCAACCATAGTTACTTCTTTAGTTTCTACTAAATATGAACAAAAAAACTTAATATCTTCTAAATAAGCAAGTCTAGTAGTAACTGATACCGACCCTTTTAAGTATATACAATAATCTTTCATAAATTTTGGAAGGCTATTTTCAATTTGGATACATTTTTCTATAACTTTATTATCTCTGATAACTATATTATCTGGTTTATCAGATTTATTGTGTATTTTTATAATTTTACGTTCTGACATTTAAAATTAAAACCTCCTATAAAAAATAGTGATATTTAAACTATAGCATAGAGTTTTTTTGAGTTCAACTATTCCTTAAATTATAGTAATTAGATGAAATTATAAAAAAAGGCAATGAATCCCATTATAAAAGGTTTTTTATTAAGAAATACATAATTATATAAGAAGTTAAATTTAGGGCTTTAAAATTGATTTAAATGAATAGAAAAATTTCAATAAATATTAAAAATAAATATTAAATCGTTATTCGTTAAAATTTTTATTTTAGTACAAACTATAGAATTGATATTTATAAATTTATATCATATTAAATAAATTAAATAAAAAATATTGTTTATATTTTGATAAAAATAAGAAAAGAACATAGTAAAAAGTATAAAAAAATAAGCCTTATATAAATTAATAAATTTAACACTAAAATGAGTTTTTTATTAACTTTAATACTAACTATTCCCTAAATATACATTTAAAGGATAGTTATATTTTAAAATAAGCACTTCTCTGTATAAACCTTATATAAGATTTTTATAAATATATACAGATTATATTATATTTACTATCTTACTAATATTTATAAATTAATTCTAATTATGTATATATTTTCAATACTATAACATATATTATAAGACCATTTCATTATGTAAATATATAAAATGGTCTTATAGTTGATTTTATATCATAGATATTTCAAATTATTGAGTTTTTTCATGTAATGATTCTAAATCTACTTCAAATTTAGAATTATCATTTATAGATTCTATATAAGCTGTTCCTATATTATTATCCACACTTATTAACTTAACTGGATTATCATTATAAACTAATTCTACATTTTCTATATTTTTATTATTACATATTTCCATAGCTCTTCTAAGTTGCATATTATCTCACCTCCTTATATCTTCCCTATTTATATTTTCCTTATGAAAATAACTTATTCAAAAAAAGAGGCTAATAATTAGCCTCTTTTTTTGAATAAGTTATCTAGGTTCTACTATTAACTTAATAGCGGTTCTTTCTTCTTCTTCTATTTTTACATCAGTAAATGATGGAATACAAACTAAGTCAATTCCACTTGGAGCAACAAATCCTCTAGCAACAGCTATTGATTTAATAGCTTGATTTAAAGCTCCTGCTCCAATAGCTTGAATTTCAGCGCTTCCTTTTTCCCTAATAACACCAGCTAAAGCTCCTGCAACAGAATTAGGATTAGATTTTGATGAAACTTTTAAAATATCCATTTCATTATCCCCCTCTTATTTCTTTATATAATTCTATAGTACATCTATGCGCTATTTAACTACAAATTCTATAAATAAAATTAAAACCCTTTATTTTTAAAATAAAAAGTCTATTAAGTTGTACTTAATAGACGCCTATATTTCTAAATTTTTTATATCTATGATTTATTATTTCATCTTTATTAAAGTTTTTATAAAAACTTAATCGATTTATTATATATTCTTTTATATTATCTGAAACAAATTCTACATCACTAAAAGCTGTGTTTTTAGGTTCTTTTATTACTTTATCAATTATACCTAGTTTTTTCAAATCCGAACTAGTAAGCTTCATAACATCACTAGCATCCTTTGCTTTAGAGGCATCTTTGAATAAAATGCTTGAAAGTCCTTCAGGGGATATAACTGAATAAATAGAATGTTCAAGCATAGCAATTTCATTAGATACTCCTATGCCAAGTGCTCCCCCACTTCCCCCTTCTCCAATTACAATAGAGAGTATAGGTACAGAAAGAGAACTCATTTCTCTAAGGTTTCTAGCTATGGCTTCCCCTTGACCTCTTTCCTCAGCTTCAATACCACAAAATGCACCAGGAGTATCTATAAATGTTACTATGGGTCTATTAAACTTTTCAGCTTGATGCATAAGTCTAAGTGCTTTTCTATATCCTTCAGGATGAGGCATTCCAAAATTTTGTTTAACTTGCTCATTTAAGTCATTTCCCTTTTGATGACCTATTATGGTAACTTCAAAATTTCCTATCTTTCCTATTCCTCCAATTATAGAAGGATCATCTTTATAGAGCCTATCTCCATGGAGTTCGATAAACAAAGAACATATGTTCTGAATGTAATTTTTAGCAGTTGGTCTTTTTATATCTCTACTTATAGAAACTTTATCCCATGCTGAAAGTTTACAACAAGTAGAATTTTCAATATGTTTAAGCTTTAATTCTAGCTTTTCTATTTCTATACTTAAGTCTATATTGCTTTTTAAAGAAACTTCTTTTAGTTGTTTTATGCTATCTTTAAGTGTATTTATATCGTTGGTCGAACTAATGTTCTGTGCAGGCAATTAGGTCACCTTCTTTCTCTAAGTTTTTTATACATGAATATCCATGCAAAGTAAGTATATTAAAAAGTTGTTCTTTCATTTCATGTCTATTAATTATTAAATCAACAAATCCATGTTCTAGTAAAAACTCAGATGTTTGGAAACCTTTAGGTAAATCTTGCTTAATAGTTTGCTGAATAACTCTTGGTCCAGCAAAGGCAACTAATGCATTTGGTTCTGCTAGTATCAAATCTCCAAGCATAGCAAAACTTGCCGTTACTCCTCCTGTAGTTGGATTTGTTAAAATTGATATATATAAAAGTCCTTCAGATGCTAATTTAGATAAAGCTTGGGATGTTTTTGCCATTTGCATAAGAGATACCATTCCCTCTTGCATTCTAGCTCCACCAGAGGCGCATACTATTATAATTGGAAGTTTATGTTTAATAGCATATTCAATAGATAATGTTAACTCCTCTCCAACTATTGCACCCATACTCCCCATCATAAACTTAGGATTCATTACGCATAAAACAACAGGTATTTTATTTACAAGTCCAGTACCTGCAATTATAGCTTCATTTTCATGTGTAGAGTTTTTGTACTTATACAGTTTTTCTTCGTAGTTAGGAAAATCTAAGATATTTTTAAATTCTAAATCATGATTAAATTCAGAAAATGTATTTTCATCAATTATTAGGGCTACTCTATCTCTAGCTGAGTAATCATAATGTTTATTGCATTTTGGACAGACATTAAGGTTTTCTTCTATATCTTTTCTAAAAGTTTCATTTTTACATGAATCACAATAAATCCAAAATTTATCATCTGCACTATTTTCTTTAAAATTTTTATTTAAATTAACTACTGCGTAGTTTTGTTCTTTTCTTTTAAGAAATTTTTTTATCATACCAAAATCTCCTTGTATTAAGCATTTAAGCTTTTTATAAAACTGGTTTCAATGAATTTTGTATGATGAGTATTATTTTTGAACTCATCAGAATTTATTAGTGATCTTTGAAATTCTATATTTGAAGTAATTCCCTCAATTATTATTTCATCTAATGCTCTATCCATTCTACTTATACATTCATCTCTAGTATCCGCTATGCAGATAAGTTTACCAAGCATAGAGTCGTAAATTGGGGGTATAGTATATCCAGGATATATAAATGTATCAAATCTAACTCCAAAGCCTCCTGGTATATGAAGGGATTCTACTTTACCTGGACTTGGTTTGAAGTCGTTTTCTGAATCTTCTGCATTTATCCTACACTCTATTGCATGGCCTCTAAATTTAACATTCTCTTGTTTAAAAGGTATTTTTTCTCCGCTAGCTATAAGTAATTGTAGTTTAATAAGATCTATTCCTGTAATCATTTCAGTAATAGGATGTTCAACTTGTATTCTTGTATTCATTTCTATGAAGTAGAAATTTTTATCTTTATCTACTATAAATTCAATTGTTCCTGCACCTAAGTATCCAATACCTTTTATAACAGCTATAGAAGTATCATAAAGCTTTTTTCTTTGAGCTTCGTCTAAATAATGGCTTAGTGATTCTTCTATGACCTTTTGATTTCTTCTTTGCATAGAACAATCTCTATCTCCAAGATGTATAGCATTGTTAAAACTATCTCCAAATACTTGAACTTCTATATGCCTTGGATTTTCTATATATTTTTCCATGTATAAAGAACTATCTCCAAATGAAGCAAGAGCTTCTGATTTTGCTATATCAAATAAAGAATCAAATTCACTTTCTTTAAAGATAATTCTCATACCCTTTCCACCTCCACCACTAGAGGCTTTAATCATGACTGGATATCCTATTGATGATGCTAGTAGTTTAGCTTCTTCTTTATCTTTAAGTATTGATTTAGACCCTGGAACAACAGGAACATTTAAACTAATCATGGTTTCTCTAGCTTTGGATTTATTCCCCATAAGTTCTATTTGATTTGGAGTTGGACCTACAAAAACTATGTCATTATCTAAGCAAGCTTTTGCAAAATTAACATTTTCAGAGAGAAATCCAAATCCAGGATGAATTGCATCACAATTCATTTTTTTTGCTAAATAAATTATATTATCTATATTATTATAACTCTTACTTATATTGTTAGGTCCTATACAGATAGATTCATCAGCTAAATATCTATGTAAGCTATCCTTATCAATTTCAGAGTATATAGCTATAGTTTCTATATTAAGTTCTTTACAAGTACGTATAATTCTAACTGCTATGTCTCCTCTATTTGCAATTAATAATCTTTTAATCATATAACTGCCTCCTAATTAAATTCTTTTATTTTAAATAAAACTTGATTATATTCAACTAAATCTTCATCCTTAGATACTATTTCAACTATTTCTCCATCAATATCACTAATTATTTCATTCATAAGCTTCATAGCTTCTATGATACATAGAGTATCGCCTTCTTTAATCTTATCTCCTACTTTTACAAAACAATCAGCTTCTGGACTTGGTGATCCATAATAAGTCCCCATTATAGGTGAGGTTATTAAATGTAAATCTTTGTTTTCTATTATAGATTCAGTAGAATTATTTACATTGTTAGATAATTTTTCTTGATTTACATTGTCATTTTGTATAGATTCCACCTGCTGATTTATACTTGCATTTGAAAGTTCTTTTAACTTAGAAACTTCTAGTGAAAAATCCTTATCCTTTAAATTTACATATGTTAAGTTAGTTTTATCTATAGTCAATATTAATTCCTTTATTTCATTTATATTCATAGTTACCTCCTTGTATTATTACCTGGTACTAATATTATATCACAAAAAATACGATTATAAAAGAAAAAAGTGTTACTTTTGTAAAAAAGTAACACTTAATTTATTTCAATCTATGCTCTAACTCTTCTATTTCCTTTAAACTTAGACCTGTCAACTCTGATATAAAAAGTTTATCAGCACCTTTAAGTAATAAATCTAAAGCCATTTCATTCTTTGTTTTTTCTAAACTTTTACTTATTTTTTTATCTTTATATATTTGTGTAGAATCACTTAAACGTTTATCAGCTACTTTTAATAAAGTATCCTTCATCTCTATAGTATCTTTTTTTAAATTTGAGTAATTACTATAAAATTGAAATAAAATAAATAAAGATGGAATTATAAAAAATAATTTAGATCCTAAAAATCCAATTAATATAGTAACAAAAACTAAATTTTTATTAAGCTTCTCTAGTTTCATATTTTTCTTATATGATTCAATGGCTCCTAATAAAGTAATGATTATACAAAGTGGAATTAATGTATAACTAGCTAAAAATCCACCTATCCCAATTTCATCTAACTTATGAAATATATTGCCATAAACAGCCATATCACCATTTAAGTATGCCATCATGCAAGCAATTAAGCCTATAATTCCCCCTAGTGACTGAGTGTACCAATTTAAAAATGCTTTATCCATAATAGTTCCCCCGTAATAAATATCTTACTTATATAAAGATAATATGCTTTTAGTGATAAAAATATTAATTTTTAATTAAAGTTATTTAACGCTTCTTCTAGAAATTTTATTTTTTCTCCATTATCTGTGTCTTGCTTATCTATCAATCTTTTAGTAAGTTCCTTTAAATCCTCTGTATTATTACCTTCTATAGAGGAATAAATTGATTTTAATAAATTTAATTCTTCTGTAGATAGATTTTCTACTTCTAAACTATTGTTTTGTGGCCTATATGAATTTATACACATATCTGACTCCTTAATATTTATAATTTTATTTATATTATACTTATAAAAGGTTTAAATAATACCTACTTTGATAAATTGAACCTATATATACAGGAAAAATACACTTGTTAAAGTTTAATCTTTTGTGTATACTTTTTATATGTTATTAATTACATATATTCAACGAAAAAGGGAGCATGATTATGTTTAATACTGTTGAAATCATACTTAAAATATTATTTTTCATATTATCTTTTATTTGGGTAGGAAAAATTATGATTTTAAGAAGTGATAAACAAATAGTTATAAATCCATTACTTATTTCTATATCAGCTATATTAGCTTTATTACCAGATGCTCAATTCTCTGGAACTGCAATTCAAAGTATAAGAATGATATTATATTTTTTATATATAGTAGTAATTTTATTCGGGCTTTATTGTATAAAAAGAAAAAATGGAGTTTTTTAACTCCATTTTATATTTTTAATCCTTCTAATCTATAAATCTTCATACCATATGACATGAATTTATCTTCATATTCAGTTGTCACATTACCTTCATAATCACTATTAGCTAAATCAAGGGTTATATTTTTTAATTTTAAATTAGCTTCAGAAAATTCATTTAAACTAAATTCAAATAACTTTTCATTATCTGTTTTAAAATGTATTTCCCCATCATCCTTCAATAACTTTTTGTAATTCTCAAGAAATCCTCTATAAGTTAATCTTCTCTTGTACCATCTTTTTTTAGGCCAAGGATCGCAAAAATTTATATAAACTCTTGATAACTCACCTTTATCAAAGTAATCAAGAATATTATTTACATCTCCCCATATAAATAAGATATTATTAAGTTCATTTTCTACTGCTTTTTCTACTGCTTTTAATAAAACCTCTTCTTTCATTTCCATTGCTATGTAGTTTATATTGGGATTTTGCTTTGCAAGCGTAGTTAAAAATTTACCTCTTCCTGTTCCAAATTCTACATGAATGGGATTATCATTTTGAAATTTTTCATTCCAATTTCCTTTAAAATCAATTTCATCCCCTTTTAGAACCAAGTTTTCAAAACTTAATAATTTTAAATCTGCGCCTTTTTTCTTACGTCTTCTCATTGATTAACTCCTCATTATTTTAATTTATACAAAATTAAAGAGCATTGGGTATCCAATGCTCTTTAATAATTATTAATGACCGCAGCCTGAGCATCCTCCGCCGCAACCACCATCAGCTTGGTTTTCAGGTGCAACTCTAAATCCATATCCAGTATCTTCTATAACTATATCTCCATAGTTAGTATAATCTTCCTTACTCATTACAAAGTTTAATCCTTCAACTTCATATGTTAAGTCATCTCCGTTTTGCTCATCCAGAGCAAGTCCAAATGATGGACCGCCTCATCCTACACCTGCAAAATAAACTCTTATGTTTTTAGGTCTATCTTGGTTATCAGATAAAATATCTTTTAAAGTACTTACAGCAGTATCTGCAACTGTTACTTTCATATTAAATACTTCCTTTCTTTATATAATGTATAATAAATTTATATAAAAACAAATTTATATATATTATATACCCTTATACAGTATATAATCAAACTTTTTTCTTTAAATTTTTAACATTTTTTCAAAATATATGTTATTTTGTTAATTTTATAAAATTAGCAAATAAAATAAGTATAGTGATAATCAATTATCACTATACTTATTTTATAACCTCTACAACTGAATTTATACAATATTTATCTTTATTTTTTATATTTAATACATGAATGCTATCTGTTATATAAACATACTCTGTAAGAACAGGAAATAGCAAAGTGTATTTACCCATAGGTACACTATCAAATTTATATTGCCCACTTTTATTTGTAGATGTATAGATAGTCTTTCCATTCTCATATATAAGAGTTATTATTTTATTTTCAAACTTATCTTTGCATATATTATTATTTAAACCATCACTTAAGGAAATACTTCCATATATACATGAAAAATTTAAATCTTTATTGAAATCTTTATTTTGATCTTTTTTATCTTCATTGATATTTTTTTTCAAATAAATAGGTTGAATAATAGTACCGCTAAAAACTTTAGATGATTCTTCATGATAAAAATCCATAGTTACTATACAGTCCGATTCAATATTATTTATAATTACTTCTGAAATAGAATATAAAAAAGAAGGTTTTTCATCAGTAGAAACTCTATCATATTTACCACTAATTTGAATATTATCTAAAAATACATACGTTTTATCACTCCATTTTATATTTGATGAAAATAAAATGGTCTTTCCATACTCAACTTCTATTGGGTCTAAAATAATACTTTGATCAGTTGCGAGTATTGTTGCAGATTCAAAACTAGAATTAATTAAATTAGATATATCTAATATTTTATTATTATCTAGGTTTATAAGGTTTAAGTTCTTGAGATTACTTAAGTTAGGAATAACTTTTATATTATTACTTTCCAGACCTACACTTCTCAATTTCTTTAAATTTTTTAAAAAGTTAATATCCTCTATTTTATTTTCGTTTAATTCTAAACCTTCTAGATTTTTTAATTTTTCTATGGGTGAAGCATCATAAATATTATTTCGTGTTAAATTAACATAGATGGCATTTGTTGCATATTCTATCCCTTTTATATCTCTAATATTACTTCCAGGCAAATCAATTTCTGTTAAAGTTTTTAAAAAATCTTTTGTTATTTCAGATATATGAATATTAAATTTTCTAGATAGTGCTAATTTTAAATTACTACTGATATATGAATTACTCTGCTTTTTTTCCAATGCCTATCATTCCTTTTCATATTAGTCACACTATAATATATGGATATATAAGATTACATGACACACTATATATAGCTTAAAAATAGTACTTATTTTAGCAAATTTTTATTTCATTTATGTACATAATAATAAAAAGACTAAATTTATAAGGAGTGATATTTTCATGTCTAAAATAAACTGTAGTGCAATAACATGTTGCTATAATAAAAACGGAAATTGTCATAGTGGATCAATAAAAGTTGATAGCAGAAAACCAGTAGATTTAAAAACTGTTCATTGTACATCTTTTATAAGTGTACATAAAAATTTAGAAAGTAGCATAGAAAGTGAATGTGAGCATGTGGTATGTAATGTATCTGAATGTATCCATAATAAGAATTTAGAGTGTTCTTGCTATAATATATTCGTCTCTGGTAGTGATGCTAAAAACTATAAAAATACCAATTGTTGTAGTTTTGTAGCTAAGTAAGTATACAAAATGATAGGAGATATATTTAACATGTATCTTCTATCTAATTATATAGACATAAAATATATAGTTTTATGTCTAATTTTTAAAAATTAGTATTTTCAATGATTGTAAGTAATAATTTAGCATTTATGTCAGTCTTATGTCAGAACTTTAAATGTTTTTTATTTTAGTTTTATGTTACAATAAATACTATAATGTAGTTTATTGGAGGAATGATATGAGTTTTGCATTTATAAGGAAAAGAAGTAAAAACTATATAGTTTATTTAGAATATAAAGACCCAGAAAGTAAGAAAAAAATACAAAAAAATATGGGATCATATGATAAAAAAAGAGATGCTTCTAAGAGATTAACCGAAGTAAAAAATAGTATATATACTGATGATTTATTGTTACCAAACGCCTTAACTTTAGAAAATTTTTTAATGGATTTTATCCAAAAATATAAAGTTAATATATCTATAACTACATATGATTGTTATATAAGAATATGTAAAAAATATATAATTCCTATGCTAGGAAAATATAAATTAGAAGATCTAAAACCTATACATATACAAAATTATATCGATGATTTAGTAGATATTCTTAGCCCTCAAACTCTTAAAATACATATAAATATTTTAAACTTAGCTATAAAAAAAGCATACAGATTAAAATTAATTAGAGAAAATATAGTAGAATATGTAGAAATACCTAGAGCTAAAAAATTTAAAAATAACATATATGATATAGAAAGTATGCAAAAACTTCTTAAAAAATGCATTGGAACTTCTTTAGAATTACCTATTTTTATAGCCAGCGGATTAGGGCTTAGAATATCAGAAATTTTAGGACTTACATGGGATAACATAGATTTCAATAACAATACCATTACCGTAGATAAAATAACCGTTAGAAATAATCATCAAGTTATTTTAAAAAATCCTAAAACAGAAAGTTCTGAAAGAACTATATCTGCCCCTAAGGAAATCATAAATAAACTTAAAATTTATAAAAAAGAACAAATAGAAATGAAATTACAAGGAAAACTAAAAAACGAATTAAACTTATTATTTTTCGATAAGGATGAAAAACCTATGGCTCAGGATGTTTTAAGTAAAAAATTCAATAAATTTCTAAAAGCAAACAATTTAAATCATATAAGATTTCATGACCTTCGTCATTCACATGTAACTCTACTTATAAATTCGAAGGTTCCTATTAGAGTAATATCAGAAAGGGTTGGTCACTCTAATATAAATACTACGCTTAATATTTACGCTCATGTATTAAAAGAAATGGATAAAGAAGCTAGTGATAAAATTTCAGAATCTTTATTTAGTTTAGGCTAAAGTTGAAAAAAACAACACCTTTTAAAATCAATTTTAAAAGGTGTTGTTTTTATTCATCATATATTTGTATTAATATGTAATTAAAATTCTTATAATCTACATAAAACCCTTGTTAGCTATATACAAGTTAAAATATATAAATCAGTTTAAAATAATATAATTATGTAAACTAATCTATATATTTTTAAAAAACTATTTAAATACTTTTTATAAAGATAAAATAAAATCTTTTATAATAGCTTCTAGCTCTATAGGATTTTCTATATACGGATTATGAGCTCCTTTTATATTTCTCACTATACTATTTTTAAACTTAAAACTTTTATAATGATCAGGTCCTATAGCAAAATCATATTCTCCACTTATAATTAAGGTCGGAGTGTCGATATATTCACTTAAACTAGTATAGTCATAAAAATAACTATCATTAGAAAATGATTGTTCAGACATAGATGTATTTAGCATATCCTTATCTATATTTTTAACTTTAATATAATTATTATAATCCGTATATTGTAATTTATAATACAAATCATTTTCAACAAGTTTAAAAGCTATATTTCTCCAATTTTCTTTTAAATTTCTATTGTATTCTATATTATCTATTCCTAAAATTTTACACCCTTGTTTTATTTGACTTTTAAGAGCTTCCTCCATATTAAGAGTGCAATTTATAAGAATTAAAGCTTTAACATATTTTGAATATTTTCTAGTATATGCTGTAGCTATAACTCCTCCAAACGAATGTGCAATTATTATAAATTCTTCTATATCTAACTTCTTTCTTATACATTCTATATCATTAATAATAGCATCTATTGAATAATCTGATTCTTTATCTCCTTCTGATCTACCACAACCTCTTTGATCTAAATAATACATACTTAATGTTTCAGACAAATAATCTCCGAAAAACACTTCAAAATCTTTACTCCAAGCTCCTGGTCCTCCATGTATATATAAGCACTTCATTCCTTTTCCCGAATGTGTTACATGTAAGTTTAATATATCTAATGTTTCTATAAACATACTTACCTCCTATAAATATCAATATTGATATTATATCAAAAGTATTTAAGTTTATGATTAAGTTTTTAAAATTAAAATAGGAGTATGTTAATTGTATATACTTCTTTAAGCCTATAAAAATTTTTTGAATTTAAAAATCAAAATACTTATAAAAATTATTAAAAACATAACTCCTAAAGCTAATGGATAACCATACTGCCACCTTAATTCTGGCATAAAATCAAAGTTCATTCCATATATTCCTGTTATTATTGTTAAAGGCGCAGAAATCGCTGTTAATAGAGTTAATTTAGTTATTAAGCTATTTGTTTTTTCTGCCACTTGAGAGGAATATATATCAAGTAACTTATCAGCTAATTCTCTTGTTGAAAGTGAAAAATTATAAAGCTTATCAATTCCGAAATCTATACTTTGTAATTTATCTAAATTGTATTCTTTTATATTTGAGTATGTCAAATACCTTATATTGTCTTTTAAAATTCTATCTCCTATATAAAGTAATGGTCTGATATTTTTAACTATATTTCTAGTCAAGCTACGTATATGACTAATTTCATGAAAGTGTTTATCCTCTACCCCTTCTAACATCTTGTCTTCCATGTCTAATATCATATCCTCTATTTTTTCTAATGTCTCAAATTCATTTACTATAATTTCCCTAAATATTAAATAGTTTATTTTAAACAATGCTAAAAATGTAGTTTTATCAAAAACTAAGTTTCCGGTCATAAGTTTTATTACATAATTATATATATAGTGGTTTTTGTCAGATACTACTAATATATAATTATCTGCTAAATATATATTTATTTCTTTTATAACAGCTTCTCCATCTATAACTTCAAATGTATTAAGACTTAAAAAATCATAGTTATTAAATAAGTCAAGTTTTATACTATCATCAAAATTTAAGCAATCTTTAAAAGTAATATCATCAATTTCTAAAATAGTCTGTAACTTCTTAAGTTCATAAGGCGTAGATAATATTAAGTAGGAATTATTATTATTGTAAAAATTATCTTGAAAGTGGTCCAAATAAATTTGAGTATCTAAATTTAATATATGCATAAAATCACTCCAAATGTATTATAAGTATATTATGTATATAAAAATACAAATTAATTCACTATTAAATATATCAGGTTATAAAATGCCATTTTTAATCCTCTAGAACACTTGTTCGTATTGGTTATATTAAAAATTTAAGCTTTTATTGTGGATTTTAAGCCTATTAAAATTCAATTTAATATATTTATATTAATATATATATTAATATCTTAAATCGCAATTTATTTCTTATTTAACATAATTTTAATTTTAAACCCTATAAAATCCTAACTATAATTTAATTATGTAAACCAATCTACCTTTTAATATAATATAGACTCATATAAAAAATTAAAACTAGTATAAATTACTATATAATATAAAAATTACAATTAATTACCTATACCATAAAAATTTATTATATAATTTAATTAACAAATAAAATATGGAGGTTATTATGAACTTTGAAAATAAATTAAATAATTATGCTCGACTAGCAGTTGAGATAGGAGCTAACCTACAAAAAAATCAAATTCTTCTTTTAAGAGCTCCTATAGAATGTAAAGATTTTGCTAGAAAAATCGTAGATATAGCTTATGAATTAGGAGCTAAAGATGTTGAGATTGAATGGAATGACGAAGAAACTTCATTAATAAGATATCTAAAAGCTTCAGAAGATATATTCGATGAATTTCCTCAATGGAAAATTGAAAAGTATAAATATTTATTAGAACAAGGAGCTTGTATCATAAATATAGACTCATCTAATCCTACTATATTTAAAGATGTAGATCCTATAAGAATGCAAAAGGTTAGTAAATCTTATAATAAAAGTGTTCCATTTTGGAAGGAAGCTATTATAACTGATAAAATTAGATGGACTATTATTTCAGTACCCAGTAAAGCTTGGGCGTGTAAAGTATTTAACGAATTAGATGAAAATGAAGCTATTGAAAAATTATGGGATTATATTTTTAAATGTACTAGAACAGATCAAGTAAATCCTATAGAAGCTTGGAAAAAACATAATAATAAACTTAATGAAAAAGTTGAATTTTTAAATAAGAATAATTTTAAATCTCTTCATTTTAAATCTAATAAAACTGATTTACATATAGAACTTCCTAAAAATCACATATGGGCTGGGGGTATTAGTAAAGATCCAAATAAAATAGCTTTTAATGCTAATATACCTACAGAGGAAGTATATACACTTCCTCATAAATACAAAGTAAATGGTATAGTATCTAACACCAAACCATTTGTATATAACGGAACAATAATTGATGATTTCACTTTAACTTTTAAAGATGGAAAAGTTGTAGATTATGATGCTAAAGTTGGATATGATTCTTTAAAATCTCTTCTAGAATTAGATAAAGGTTCTTGTTATTTAGGAGAAGTTGCATTAGTTGAAAATAACTCTCCTATATCTAATACAGAAATAATTTATTACTCTACTTTATATGATGAAAATGCATCTTGCCATCTAGCTTTAGGTTCTGCATATAAAACAAGTATCAAAGATGGAGATATTATATCTAAAGAAGATATGGATAAGTATGGTATAAATGATAGTATAATTCACGAAGATTTTATGATAGGTTCTAATGATTTAAATATAACAGGAATTACTGTAGATGGAATTGAAATTAGAATTTTTAAAAATGGAAATTGGGCATAAAAAATAGGTTACAATTGTAACCTATTTTTCTTATATAGACTTTAAATAATTTAAAACTTCTTTTATTATCCAATCAGGAGTTGATGCACCAGCTGTTAATCCTATGTTGTTGAAATTTTTAAAATCTTCATCAGTTAGTTCATCGACTGTTTCAATTGCTAAAGTAGGTACATACTCTTTACAAATTTGAACAAGCTTTTGAGTATTAGAACTATGTTTACCTCCAACAACAATCATCATATCAACTTCTTGAGAAATTTTTCTAGCAGATTCTTGACGTACTTTAGTTGCAGAACATATCGTATTATTAAATAATACATCATCTAATCTATTTGATAACTCTCCTATTATTTGATTATATAAATCAACATTTATAGTTGTTTGAGATACTACACAATACTTTTTAGATTTATCAAATTCTATATTTTCTAAATCTTCAATAGTTTTAATTATAATTGCTTCATTGTTACACCAGCCATTTATGCCAATCACCTCAGGATGCTTTGAATCTCCTATAACAATTATTTTATATCCATTTTTGTAATGATTCTTAGCAATCTCATGAATTTTTTTTACAAATGGACAAGTAGTGTCTATTATATCTAGATTTTTTGTTTGGGAATCTTTGTATACATTCTCACCTACTCCATGACTTCTTATTATCATACTCTTATATTCTGGTACATCATCAACTTCGTTTATTGTTTTTAATCCATTTTCTTCATATTTTAAAACGGCTTGCTTATTATGTATAAGTGGACCAAGAGCATAAATTCCATCTTCGCTATCTTGTAATTCATCCCAGGCCATTTTCATAGCTCTCTTAACTCCAAAACAAAATCCAGCGTTTTTAGCTATCTTAACTTCCATTTAAAGTTCTCCTTACTTATCATATTTAAGATAATTATCTTTTATTAAATCTAATACATTTTGAGATAATCTTTGATAATCTTCTGTACTTAATTTCTCTTTATAATACTCTTCAAAAGATATTGGTTTATCTATATATAAAGTTACTTTATTAAAAATTTTATAAGAACTTATTATTGAAACTGGTACCACTAAAGCTTTCCCTTTTATGGCAAACATACCTAATCCAGCCTTAGCTTCTAAAAATCCTGTTCCTTTATTTCTAGTTCCTTCAGGAAACACTCCTAAACATTCCTTAGCTCTTAAAACTTTTAATATATTTTTAATTGTAGATGCTGTTGGGTTATTTCTATCTACAGGTATTACATTTAGTTTATTTAATATATATCCCAATGGTTTTATCTTAAACAATTCTTTTTTAGCAACCGCTTTAATTGGTCTATTTTTATGCATACATGCTGCTAAAAACACTGGATCTAAATTTGATCTATGATTTGCAGCTAATATAATAGCTCCCTCATGAGGTATATTTTCTCCACCTATTACTTCAAATTTAAAAAATAGTTTTGTGAATGTCTTTAAGACACCTGTTACAAAATCATAAAATTTCACATTAATCTCCCTTCGACAACTACTTTATTTTACTTATAAGCGATTCTACTACATTATCTATGTTCTTTCCAGTAGTATCAATTTCAATTGCATCTTTAGCTTTAACTAATGGTGCAAATTCTCTATTAGAATCTATTTCATCTCTTCTAATTACATCATTTATAACTTCGTCTAAAGTAGTTTCATATCCTTTGTTTATAAGTTCTTTGTATCTTCTTTCTCCTCTTTCTTCTGGAGATGCAACTAAATAAAATTTATAATCGGCATTTGGAAATACATACGATCCTATATCTCTTCCGTCTAGTATAACAGAACTTTTATTTCCTATATCTCTTTGTACATCAACCATTAAATGTCTTACATCTTTTATTTGAGCTATATTAGATACATTGTGACTTACCTGAGGAGTTCTTATTTCTTCTTTTAATATCTTTCCATCTAAGTATATATTATTATCTTTAAAATCTATATCACTATTTTTAGCTACTTCAACTATTGCATTTTCATCATTTATATCTATATTATTTGTAAGAACCTTATAAGTTATAGCTCTATACATAGCTCCTGTATCTATATAATTTATATTTAACTTATCAGCAACAATTTTTGCTATAGTACTTTTTCCTGCACCTGCTGGACCATCTACTGCTATTACTAAATTTTTCATTTAATTCACTCCTATTCACTTATATCGGGTCTTAATTTTTTTGCTTCATTTAAATAAATATGTTTTAATTCTTTTTTATTTTTATTACTATTTATATTTATCATTACACGGATACATTTACTTAAACTTCCTTTTATATATTTCTCTTCAAAGTTAAGTAATGGTGTATCACAAATATTTAACATATCTCTAACTGCTACTGATGGATATATACAATCTAAATCATTAGTCATTGTAAATACCATACTAATTATATCATCTATATCTAAACTATTTTCTCGTATTATACTTTCTACCATAATCTTTGTCTCATTTAAGATTTCTTCTTTAGAGTTTTCCCTTACTGTCGTAGCACCTCTAATTGCTAATACTCTCACTTAATAATCACTTCCTGCTAAATATCCTGTTGAAAAAGCTATCTGAAGATTATACCCTCCAGTTTCAGCATCTACATCTATAACTTCTCCAGCAAAGAATAAGTTTTTAATTAATTTTGATTCCATAGTTGATGCATTTATTTCTTTTACACTAACACCACCACTTGTAACCATAGCGGCTTTAATTGTTAGCATTTCAGATATAGTAAGTTTCATATCTTTTATATATTCTATTATTTTTAATTCATCTTCTTTTTTTAGTTCATTTGGTTTTATATCAATTAAATTTAGTAAAGTTAAAACTTCTTTTATAAAATTCTGAGGTACTATTCCTTTTAAATTTGTTAATATATTCTTATTTGGATTTTCTCTTATTATCTTTGAAATTTCATCCTTAGAAATATTAGGTAAAAAGTCTAAACTTAATTCTACATTACCATTATCTAATGCCTTATTTATATATGATGAAAACTTTAAAACTCCAGGTCCTGAAATACCAAAATGAGTAAATATCATGTCCCCTTGGGTTTCAATTTTCTTTTTCTTAATCTTTGTAGTCAATAATACATCTTTCATAGCTACTCCTTGAAGATTTTTAACAAAAGACTCTTTTATAACTAATGGTATTAATGCTGGATACAAAGGTTTTATTGTATGTCCATGCGATTTTAAAATATTAAACATAGATCCATCTGATCCAGTTGCAGGGTAACTTTTGCCTCCAGTAGTAACTATAACTTTATCACAGTATAAATCTTTACCACTATTTGTTTTAACACCTTTTACTATATCATCCTCAATGATTAAGTCTACAACTGTAGTATTATAAAAAATCTTTACATTATTTTTTAGAAGATCATTTTTTAATACTTCAATAACCTCATCAGCTTTATCAGACTTTGTATATACCTTTTCATCATACTCAACTTTATATTCTAAATTATTTTTACTAAAATATTCTAATAAATCATGATTAGAAAATGTATAAAATGAACTATATAAGAACTTTTTATTGTTGACAACCTTATCAAAAAAATCTTCTATATTTCTGTTATTTGTTATATTACATCTACCACCGCCTGTGAGTTTTAGCTTCTTTCCAATCTCATTATTTTTTTCTATAAGAATTACTTCATTTTGTTTTGAAGCTGAGATTGAAGCCATAATTCCAGCCGGACCACCTCCAACAACTATAACTTTTGACATATTTATATCTCCTTACTCTAGTGCTGAATTATTAATTTTTTCATTGTTCTTTATATGAGTTGTATCATTCATTTTTATTACAACTGGACCATAATTTCTAAATTCTACTATATTTAAAGCTGTATTATCTTGTTTAATTCTATATATATTTTCCATACCTGAGTTTAAAAATGATAATAACATAACCCTAACAGTTACAGAATGAGTAACAAGAACTATATGTTTGTTGTTAAACTTTTTATTAAGTTCATCGATAAACTTATCTACTCTTTCTTTTATTATATGTAATGTTTCTCCCTCTGGTATTTGAGCTAGATGAGGTTCATTTCTCCATGATGTATATATATCTGCATAATCTGATTTAATTTCATCAATTAGTAATCCTTCCCATTTTCCAAATCCCATTTCTCTAAGAGCCTCTGTTTTTTCAACTTCTATATTTAGGCTATTGCCAAGAATTTTGGCAGTTTGAACAGCTCTTCCTAAATCGCTAGAAAAAATATAATCTATATTATAATTTTCAGACATGCTCTTTGCTAATTCCTCTGCTTGTTCTATACCTTTAGCAGTTAAATCAGAATTTCCATGACCTTGAGTTTTGCCTAGAATATTCCAATTGGTTTGACCATGTCTAACTATGTAAAATGTATTTGCCATAAGTCTCCTCCTATATTTATATGTCTTTAGTTTAAGCGCTTCTCAAAACTTTATTATATCATAATTTGACAAATTTAAAAACTTAAACATACAAATCTATATATAAGGACAGACTATATAAAGAATAATCATAAAGGAGTTTTCATATATTATGTATAAATTTAAATGCTTAATACTTTTAATATTTATATCTAGTTTATTGTTAGGTATTGGGAAAAAGGATGAAAAATTATTTGAAGAGGATTATATATATAAAAACATATATATAGAGAATATAGATGTATCATCTATGACTAAAGATGAAGCTTTAAAGTTAGTTAATAAAACATATAAACTAAAGCCTATTAAATTAAAATCCGCAGATAAAACTTATACATTAAGTCCTGATGATATAAATTTAAGCTTTAATGTAGAAAATGCTGTAGATAAAGCCTATTTCTATACTAAAACCAAAAGTACTGTTGAAAATCTAAAACGAAAGTTAAATTTGCGCATCAAAGACAAATATATAATTAAACTCATACCTACTTATGATGAAGCTAAGTTAAGTAAAATTTTAAATAAAATTTGTAATGATACAGATAAGGAAGTAGTAAATGCAACTATAAAAATAAATGATAATGGCAGTATAAAAAAAACTAAATCTAAAAATGGTAGAAAAGTAGATTTGGTGGATTTAAAAGAAAATATATATAATATGATTTTATATAAAAATCTAAAAGATATAGATGTAAAAATAGATTCAACAACCCCAAAAGTATTAACTTCTGATGTAGAATCTATTAACACCGTTTTGGGACAATTTAGTACAACCTTTAATCATACTACATCTAGAGGCAGTAATATATCTATTGCATCTAATAGTACTAGTGATATTTTATTGCTTCCACATAATGAATTTTCCTATAATAATGCTACCGGATCTAGAACATGGCATAATGGATATAAATCTGCTAAGGTTATAGTTGGAGGAAAATATGTAAATGGAGAAGGTGGTGGAGTTTGTCAAGTATCCACTACAATTTATAATGCAGCGCTTATTTCAGGAATGGATATACAAGAGGTTCATAATCATACATTTATTTCAAGATATGCACCTGCAGGTAGAGATGCTGCTGTTTCCTATGGATATACCGATTTTAAATTTATAAACCCATTTAAACATCCTATTTATATAAAAAATATAGTTAATAACGGAGTAATAACTTCTAAAATATATGGTTGTAATGAAGATAGAGAAAAACTATATATATTAACTAAAAACAATTATGAAGACGATAAAATTAAAGTAGATACTTATAGGATATATTTAGATGAGGAAGGAAACAAAATTAGAGAAGAATTAATTAGTAAAAATGTATATAGAAAAAAATAAAAGGATAGGTTTATACCTATCCTTTTATTTTTTGAACTTCACTATCTATCAATTGTAAATTATATTGTTGTATTAACTGATCTAATAATTTTTTATAAGTTAAATTTCCGCTTTTATCAGATACAGTACTATATCCTGCATCTTGAAGCTCTTTAGATTGCTCTATATATGTAGGTTTATTAAATACATTTTTATATCTTGAATTTTCACTTAAAAATTTTGCATGATCTCTTAAAGAGTCATCTTTTGATTTATAAACCCTAAATTTATCATTTATAACTTGATTGTAATGTTCACTAGTCTCTATATTTATAGATTCGCCTTTCCAGTAAGAGTGTGCCTTTATTCCAAATAAATTATTATATTTTGATGATAATTCAGATTCACCCCAATTGGACTCTAGTATTGCTTGAGCTATAGTTATAGATGGCAATATATTATATTTTTTATAGTTTTCTACAGCACTCTCTTTTATTGAATCTATAAATTTAACATACTTTCCATCAGGACTAAGACTAGATGGTATTAATCCAAAATTACTTAAATCATTTATATAATTTTTTACTCTCTTAGTTTGACTTTTATTAAATTTTAATTTTTTACTTACTGCATCTAAAGTTAAAACCTTATATCTATTATTTTCTTTTACTAAAAATAAATTAGCAATTTCTTTAATTTCATCATTTGAAACATTTTTAAATTTATTATTATTTAACACTCCAATAATACTAGCAACCTGTTGCCAATTTACCTGAGCCTTGTTAAAACTAACTTCATCACTACACTTTATAAATTGTTCTACATTTATTTCGCTTTTGTTTATTTCTTTTAAATTAAATAGTCTTATAAGTAAAATTAAAGATATTACTATTAACAAAGACGTAATTCCTAATATAATCTTTTTTTTGCTCAAAAATTCTCCCTCCATGTTGTATTAATTAGCATTATATGTAATTATATCATTATATAAATTTTTTTGATGTAACAATGTTGTTAGATATGATTATTGACATATTAAAAACTCGATATTATTATCTAATTAAAATAAAATTTAGGAGTCTAATTATGATAACTTTAACTTTTAAACAAAATAATAACACAATTAATTTAAAGGCCAATGTATGTAAAAATACAATTTTAGCTAATTATATGGATTTCAAATACTTTACAGGGCTTTGTAAGGAAGGATGTCCCCATTATAATCTAAACTACACATGTCCACCAAATAGCCCTACGTTTACTGAATACACTAAAGACTACAAATTTTCTTTAGTTCTAGCCTTGTACATGAATATAGAAAAAAATCACTCACTTGAAGAAACCCATTCATACTTAAGAAAAATTTTATCAAGTATCCTTATTCCTTTAGAAAAAGAGTTTTGTGGACTATTAACTGATGGAGGTCGTTGTCAGTATTGTGAAAAGTGCACATATATAGATAATTTACCATGTAGATATCCAGATAAAATAAGATTTAGTATGGAAGCTATGGGACTTGATTTAGATAAAGTATGTAAAGATATATTAAATCATAATATAATGTGGGATAAAAAAAATGAAAATATATACTGTACAGTACTAGGTTCCATAAATTTTAATAAAGATATAAGTGAAAATAATTTTAAAAATGCAATATCAAAGTTATTAAAATAAAAAATGTATCAAAGATTAATCTTTGATACATTTTTTTAAATCATAAAATCTTCATCTTCTAATTCTTCATAAACTCCTTTTTGATATCCATTACCTTTAGTTGAAAAGAAATCATGAGATTTAGTTTCTGTGCTTAATCCATTTAAAACTATAGGATTTATATCATCTACCTTATAATAATCTTCAAATCCTAAATTTTCCAAAGCCCTATTAGCATTATATTGTAAAAATGTTATAACTTCATCTTCCAGTCCGCTATCTTTATATATCTTTTTAGTATACTCAATTTCATTTTCCATTAAAGCTTCGAATATCTCATACATTCTTATTTTTAATTTAAATTTTTCATCTTCATTAAATTTTTCATATATTTCTTGAGCTAAAAGGCCTATAAATTTTCCATGTAATGATTCATCTCGAAGTATAAGAGATATTATTTCACCACTGGCTATCATTTTACCTTGACCTGCTAGATACAATGGGTAGAAAAATCCAGAATAAAATAAAAAGCTTTCTAAAAATACACTCGTAACCATAGATAGGTATAAACTCTTTTGGTCACTTGTATTTTCATATTGTTGTAAAATTAAATCTGCCTTTTTTTGTAATGTTGGTTCTGTTTCTATCCAGTTAAATAGTTCATCTATTTGAGGTGTAGTCAATAGTGTCATAAATATAGAAGAATAACTTTTTGCATGTATTTCTTCCATTGTTCCCATAAATGACAATACAGCCTTTCTTTGAAGGTCATCAGTTAAGCTCATCATAGATGGAACTCCATTATTTCCTTGTTTTGTATCTAAAAGAGTAAGTCCTGCAAGTACTTTTTTATATAGTTCTCTTTCACTATCTTTTAAACCATTCCATGATTTTAAATCTTTAGATATAGATATTTCTTCAGGCAACCAAAATTGTTTTACATTTTGGTCCCAAAAAGCTTGTGTAAATCCATCATCTTCAACATTCCAGTTTACAGCTTTGTGTATTTTCTTTGAGTTAAATGTCATTTTTAAGTCCCCCTATACTGAACACATTAAACATTCATTATTTTCTCTTGTTATTTTTGTTCTTGTATAATATAAGCTTTTTAATCCTTTTTTATATGCATATATATAATACCTTGCTATATCTCTAGTTGTTTTATCGTCTGTAACAAATAAAGTTGTTGATATACCTTGGTCTACATGCGACTGAACTGTAGATACAATATCTATTACCTTTTTCATATCCATTCTATAAGCTGATTGATAGTAAAGTATGTTCTCATTAGTTAAAAATGGCATAGGATAGATAGTTGTTGAATCTCCATAGGTTCTAACCTCTACAGGTTCCATAATAGGCATTATACTTGATGTAGCATTTTGTACATAACTTATACTTTGTGTTGGTGCAATTGCAGTTAAGTATGCATTATATATGCCATTTTCCTTTACTTTATCAAGTAACTTAGCCCAATCAGATGGCGTAGGAATATATATACCTTCAAATAAATTGGATACTTTTTCTGTTTTTGGTAAAAAAGACTCTTTATAATATTTGGAAAGAACACTACTTTCTTGTCCTTTTGCATACTCTGATTTTTCAAAGCCTTCAAAAGTAGTATTTTTTTCTATAGAAATTTCCATAGAAGTTTTTATTGCATAATATCTTATCGTAGCAAAAAATACATTTGAAAAATCTATAGCTTCTTCTGAAGTATACAATATATTTTCTCTAACTAGATATCCATGTAAGTTCATTGCTCCAAGACCAATTGCATGAGATGAACTATTTCCATTTTTTATAGTTGGAACTTCTTTAATATCTGTTTTATCAGATACAAATGATAAAGCTCTTATAGCTGTGTCAACAGTTTTTTCAATGTCTTTATTATCCATAACATTAGCTATATTTAAAGAACCTAAATTACAACTTATATCTTGCCCCCATATGTTTTCTCCGCCATAGCCTTTTATGTCAGATCCTGTTTGATATTGAAATATTTCGCAACAAAGATTTGACATTTTTATCATTCCTACATCCTTTAATATATGTTCTTTATTAGCCGTATCTATGAAAACTACATATGGATACCCACTTTCTTGTTGCATTTGAGCTATTTTAGTTAACATTTGCCTTGGATTAATTTCTTTTTTTATTATATCTTCATCATTTTTTAATTTATCATACCACTCATCCATATTTATATCATCTAAATAAACACCGTATTTTTTATATATTGAATTAGGATAAAAAGCATATCCTATCTTATTTTTCTCTGCTAGTTCCATAAATTTATCAGGTATAATAGCTCCAAGTGATAAGGATGCTAGTCTTATTTTTTCATCTGCATTAATTTTTTTAGTATCCATTAACATTTCAAAATCCGGATGAAATACAGTTAGATAAGCAGCTCCAGCTCCTTGTCTAGCTCCCATTTGGTTAAAGTAGGTAAAAGATTGCTCTAGCATTTTTGCAACTCCAACTACGCCACCAGCAGCTCCCTTTATATCTTTTATAGGTTCTCCACTAGCTCTAAGCCTTGATAAATTAAGAGCTACACCTCCACCAATTTTAGATAAATGATTTGATGAAGATATAGCATAAGATATTCCTTCTGTGCTATCTTCAACAGATAGTAAGAAACAAGATACCATCTCACCAGCCCTTTTCCTTCCTGCATTTAAAAATGTAGGTGTAGCTGGTTGAAACTCTTGTTTTACAAGTTTTTTAGCTAAGTTTAAAGCTAATTTATAATCTCCATCTCCTAGTGCTAAGGATACAATTAAAACTTTATCATTATAGTTTTCTAAAATTTCTTCTCCATCATTACTTTTTAAGGCGTAATTTTGGTAAAATTTATTAGCGCTCATATATGATTTAAATTCAAAGTTTTCTTTTTCTATATTTTCATAAGTATCTTTTATAAAGTCCATAGAATATTTATCTATTATGTCTTTTGAATAATAGTTATTATTTATTAAATAATTTAATCTTTGTTCTTGATTTTTGAACTTTTTCATTCGAGGATTTATATACTCTTTTAAATAACTTCTAAGAGCTTCTTTATCTTTTTCTAGTTGATATTTACCTTCTTTATCTTTAATTATTACTTCGTTATTGAGTTTAATGTACTTCAATTTCTTCCCACCTTTACAAAATAGATAAATAAATTTAATTTTATATACAATATGTAGTTATTTATTTTTTAATCATACACTACATATTGTATATACACCTTTTTTTTTATTTCTAATCTACTATTATTTAAATTAAATTTCAAAATGTATGTTTAGGGGAATATTTCAATGTTTTTAGTTTTTTTAAAATTTTCAAATAAATTTTTTTGTTTACAAATGTCTTTTTTTGATTTATAATAATAGTCAGTGGGAACTTATGCAACGACATAAGTATACGCTAGCCCATAAAAGCACCTATCTTTTGATAGGTGCTTTTTTTATTAATGAAATTTAAAATTTATTTTGTAATATTCACATAATTTTTATTTTCAAACTTAACATCAAATAACCTTGCATACAGATATATAATAATATAAAAATAAGCTTATTTATAATTTATAAATAAGCTTATTTTTATATTGTTTACTTTTTAATTTTCATCACTAAGTTTTCTATATCCATCATTCTATCTAAATAGTACCATTTACACTCAGTTCCTATTTTTGCATACTTATCTTTTTTATCATAGTTTGAAGCTTTTTTTGTATAGAATTTATATTCTTTTTTCCCATCTTTTTGAGTAATAGTTTCATATTTTAAATTATTTAAAAATCTATTTTCTATATATCCATAGACTTGAACTCTTTTTATATCATATATGTCTTTAACAAGATATTTTTTAATTGGATGTTTTTTATCTTCAACTTCTAAATTTAAATGAACACCTATATAGAAGTTTGCTTTATTTTTTGATTCAAATTCTTTTTTATCTACTATAATTCTACTGTGAATATCTTTATCTATCGAAGTTTTTACTTCTATTTTTTTGTTTTTAAAAATTTCTGATTTTATACCTCTATATTTAAAATAGTTTAAAGCTCCACATTCTCCTATTTTTTGAGCAAATATCATTTGCTCTCCTATTTCCTTTTGTAAGTTTTCATCTTTGATAGATTCTGGAACTAATTTTTTGTAATCATTAGATTCCTCTACACACCCTCTTGCATATTCTCTACACTCTTTAACTTGATCTTCTGTTACGTTTACAGATTTAGTTACTAATTTGTTAAATTTATGTTTTATATTAATATTTTTAACATTTATTAAATATTTACTTTTTGCGTCTATATATATCACCTTTGATCTCCTTAAAATTTATTCTTAAAATTAAACATAGTATTACATTACATTAAAATAGCTTTATTTTCAAGAACTATGTTAATTGTGATATCATATCTATATAAATAAGATTTTATTAGGAGGGGTTTCATGATTTACATATTAGTTGTTTTAATGTTGATATCTCTTAGTGTTTTATTGTATTTCACCTATAAACCGTATAAAAACTTTAGAGGTGTTTTTAAAACCTTAACCAGTATATTATTTGTATCTATAGCTTTAGTTGGATATATATTAAATAATTCAAACTTTACTTACTTTTTATTAATGTTATTAGGACTTATTTTCTCTCTATTTGGTGATGTTTTTCTCATTTTTGAAAAGGGAGAAAATTCATCTATGAGTAAAGCTTTTATATATGGGGTATTAAGCTTTAGTCTAGCTCATATATTTTTCTCGGCAGGGTTTATATATCTTAGCAGTTTTAAACTTTATACTATAGGTATTGCATTTTTGTTATCCTTTATAACTTTATTGATTTTAAAATCTATAAAAAATGTAAACTTTAAAGGTTCATTTTCTTATATAGTTTTTTATTCATTTGTAATTAGTTTTATGTTTTCACAATCTATTAATTTATACTTTACAGGTCATTTCAATAACTTTTATACTCTATGGATAACAATAGGTGCTTTACTATTTGTTTTGTCAGATTTAATATTAGCTTTTAATTACTTTTATAAAAATTGTCCTAAATTTATGGGAGTTTTAAACCTTTTAGTTTATTATATAGCACAGTTATTATTAGCTTTAAGTGTAGCCTATATATAAAATCATAATAAAAAAACTGTTTTGAATTAAAATTGATTCAAAACAGTTTTTTTATACCTTAAACTTCTACTAGTATATTTTCTAAATTATAAAATCAATATTTATAATTAACTATTTTTCAAAAAACTCTTTAGCATATACTACCGTTCCAGATACATCTTTAAGTGCACTTTCTTCAAGTTCTATTGACATAAAGTTTGGACTCGGAACTTCAAACGGAGCTTTAATTCCAAAGCATAAGGCTTCTTTAAACCCAAACTTAGGATAATAAGTTTCACTTCCAAGTACAATAACTGATTTATATCCTAAGTTTTTTGCTATTTCTAGTCCTTTATTAATTAACTTACTTCCAATACCTTTACCTTGATAACCAGGTAATACTGCAAGTGGTGCTAGTGCTAAAGCTTCAGATTCCTTATCTTCATTTTCTATTAGAATTTTTGTAAACATAATATATCCAATTATACTTTCATCGAATGTAGCTACCAATGAAAGTTCTGGTATGTAATTTTTTGAGTTTCTAAGTCTATTAACCAAGTCTGGTTCATCTCCATCTGAATGAATTTCATTTTTAAAAGCTTCTTTTATTAAAGAATAAATGATATTCTTGTCCTTTATATTTTCTTTTCTAATAATTATATTCATAAAATTTTTCTCCCCATAAAAAATATTACATAAAGTATATCAGATTAGACTTACTTATGTAATATTTTAAATTTATACAACTTGTTTTTTGCCCAGTTTATTTATAAAGTACAATACTATTGGTATACTAATAATACATATCGTAACTATTACATTCAGGTATAAAACTGGTTTACCAAATATATTATATGTACTTATATTTCCAAATATATTTTTGGGTCCTATTAAACTTTCTATATTTAATTCAGTAAAAACTTTAGCTAAATTATATGTTGGCATAAATCTACCTATAAATTCTGGTCCTAGCAATATAGCTACTCCTGCCGCAAGAGATACAAGATTACTTTTACTTATTAAAGATGCCAACATAATCACTAATGTAAATAATAAAACCCCTATAAAACTTACTATTAATCCGTAAATATAGAAGGTACCTATATTTATAGTATAAGGAGACCTTACACACCTGTCTAAAAAGCTCATAGGTACATCCCATCCCTTAAATCCATGCATAGCAAGTATTATTACCTGTATTCCATTCATAATTAAAAACACAAAAGTTGAAAATATAAGTCCCGTTATTACTTTTGCTGTTGTTAACTTTTTTTGTCCATTTTTAGAACTTAATACTATAGATGCAGTATTGCTTTGATATTCATTACTAAATATTGTACATATTGAAACAAGGATTAATATGGACATCCACATACAATTCAGGTTAAACTCAGTCGCTTCCCTCCATCCAAACTTAAAATAATATTTTGGATTTTCTTTTTTATCTACTAAATCATGTATATATTTAAGCTCTTTATATTCATAATTATTAATATCTCCTTCTTTTTCTAATCTCTTAAGCTCTTTTTTCATATCATTAAAAGTGTAAAATCTGCCATTTATCATATATTGAGGGTTTGTCGCTAATATATAATCCATCATACCAAAAGTTCTTACTTTTTCTTTCTCACTCAGTATTTTTCCATCATTATATTTTCTAAGTAAGGCAGTACCTTGTTTTTCAAATATGTCGTTTTTTTTCTCTGTTATAGAATCACCTTCATATTCTTTTCCTATTTTTTGTATACTAGAATAACTTAATCCTTTTGATTTTAAATCCAAATAACTCGTTACCGTTTCTGATAAAGATGCAATTATACATATAGCTAATAATATCAATACTATTTTTTTAGAAAAAATCTTATATAATTCAAATTTAATTAAATCTTTCATACTTACTCCCCCTTATAAACCTTTATCACTATCAAAATAATATAAAAACAAATCTTCTAAATTAGGTGATTCTTCTATAACCTCAACCCCATCTATTAATGAACTTTCATCTCCTACAACTCGAACCATGATATGTTCATGATCTCTTATAATATTAGATACCTTAAATTTACTTTGTACTTTATGCAATAAATCTTCTTTTATTTTTAAACTATGTACTTTTCCTCTAATACTATTTAACATTTCAACTGGAGTAGCTTTTTCAACTAACTCTCCATCTCTCATAATAAGTATTTCATTTGCTATAAACTCTACATCCGATACTATATGTGTTGATAGTATTACAATCTTATCTCTAGATATCTCTGCTATTAAATTCTTAAATCTTATTCTTTCATTAGGGTCTAGTCCAGCTGTTGGTTCATCTAGTATTAATATTTTTGGATCATTTAAAAGAGCTTGAGCTATACCTAACCTTTGTTTCATTCCTCCTGAAAACTTACCTATTTTTCTTTTTCTATCTTTCTCTAAATTTACAAATTTTAAAAGCTCATCGATTTTAATACTAGCTTTTTCCTTATCTATTCCTTTTAATGTTGCTACATATTCTAAAAACTTTTGCGCTGTAAAACTTTTATAAAATCCAACATCTTGTGGTAAATATCCCAAGACATCTCTATAATCTGCTCCTAGTTCAGTTTTACTCTTTCCATTTAAATAGACCTCGCCACTAGTAGCATTTGAAACATCTGCAAGTATTCGCATAAGTGATGTTTTTCCTGCTCCATTAGGTCCCAATAGTCCATATACCCCACTAGTTAAAGTTACATTAAAATCATTTACTGCAATCTTATCCTTAAATACTTTTGTTATGTTTTTTAAAGTTAATTCCATATCTTTTCTCCCCTAAAAATCAAATTTCTTATAATCTATAAAATTTATACTTTTTTTATAAAATAATCTTAACGAAACTATAGTTAATATTCCTAAAATTACTACCATTGTAAATAACTTTAAATTACTTACATTAGCAATATTTTTAAAAGTATTACTATCTACCATGTTTGAACATATTATCCATATCCCAGTTGATAATGCTATGCTATTCATACTTCTGTATATAGATGCTGTTACTAATGAAACAATAGATATAAAGCAAATTGGTATTAAACTTGTATTTATTAATTTTAATAAATTAACTTCTGAGTAAGTATTTGCTAGTATAAAACTCATAAATAAGCTTATAGCTATTGAAGTAATTCCAATTATCGTTAATTTAGCAAATATTATTTCTCTAAAAGAGTATTTATAACTAAGTTCTAGCTCCCAAACCCCTTCTTCTTTTCCCCTTAAAATTTCTACAAGCCCTAGTAGTATTGGTATAGGAGCAATTGTATATGAAGATACATATGGATTTAAATTATATTTTATAGCTCCTATCAATCCTCCTAAAGTAAGTATTAAGGATGCTATAATATATATTTTATTAAATAACATAAACTGTATTTTCATTAATTCCATGTTTGTCCTTATTTTATTTAATAAGTATATATTTTTATTTACTACTAAATTTTCACTTGAATTTTTAGGCATATAATTTCTCAATGTTTCTATAGTTAAATCAATTTTTTCTTCATCAACTTTTTTTACAACATAACTATCTAGAAAGTTTTCTATATCCAATAAATCTTCTTCTAATAAATTTTCAAATTCATAATCATTTATATCATCGTATCTTATGTTGTTTATTTTTGATGATGTTTTGTTCTTCATAGTTATCACCTCCAAGTAGTTTTTTTAAGTTTTTAACACCATTAAATAATCTTGATTTTATTGTATTTTCATTTTCTCCTGTAATATTGCTTATTTCTTTAATTTTTAGATCATTGTAATATTTTAATATAATAGCTTCTCTTTGAAGCTTCGGTAAGTTTTTAATAGCTTCTTTAATCTTAATTGTCTCTTCTTTTTTTGATAAAATATCTACTACATTAGCTTTATCTTCTATTTCATGATTATCTATATCATAACTTTGAATTCTTTGTTTATAAATTTTACTTCTAAAATAATCCTTAGTAGTATTTACAGCAATCTTTAATAACCAGCTTTTAAATTTACCGTTTTCTATTTGATATTTATCTATATTTTTCATCATTTTTATAAATACATCTTGAGTTATATCATAGGCTGTATTGTAGTCACTAGTATTTCGATAGATAAAGCTATAAACTAAATCGTAATACCTTTTAACTAGTATTTCCATTGCACTTTCATTACCTTTTATTAGTTCTTTTATTAGTTTTTCATCGCTTTGTGCCATTTTATCTCCCTCCTTTCACTTATATAACGAGGTTAGTTTAAAAAAGGTTTTATTTCTATCCATTTTATTTTACCAAATTTTTACTATTACTGTTTTTCCCATAGTAATTTAGTGGAGTATTTATTGAATAAGATGCATTAACTATAATTTTTGATTAATATTTATTTTAGGGAGGTAATTTTTATGAATAATAATGAAAAGTATCAGAGTAATAGTAAAGTTGTAGTTCAAAAATCAGTAAAATCAGGACTTTCTTTTGGAACTTGTCTTGCAATGATTATTTCTTATACAGCCTGGAACTCTATTCCTTGGACTATATTCCATGGTATGTTGAGTTGGCTTTATGTAATTTATTATTGGGCTACGTATACATAATTTAAAATAAAAAAAGCCACAATCTAATTTAGATTAGTGGCTATTTCTTTTATATATTTAGTTTTTAAAAATAAGAAGTACACAAAGTATATTACAAAGAATACTAAGGATACTATTATACCCTTTAATCCTAAATAAGTCCCTTTCATTGAGCTTATTGATATAACACTAAATATAGAATTTAAAAATGCAATAAAATATGGAATAAAAAACATTGATCCTATTTCTATATTTAATACTCTTTTAATTTCATTTAAAGATAATCCTATTTTAGATAGATTTTTATTGACTTCTACTTTATACATATATGGTAAACTATTAAAAATTTCATAATATTTACCTTTATCATAATCATTAAGTGAATTCTTTTGTATTTTTTCTTGTAATTTGGAAATTATATCTCCACTGTTTTTCCAATTTTTATAATCATATCCGTATACACTTGTATTTATACTTAAAGAGTCTTTTGCTAAATCACTATATAAACTATCATTTACTACAACTATATTTTATCCTTTGAAACTCCCACTACTTTTAGTGTATTGTTTAAAGCTGTAAACATAGATGTATCTTTTAATTTATTTCTATACTGTGTATCATTAAATCTAGGAACTAAAACTGCTTGGTTTTTATCTTGACTTACTTTGTCTAATCCTAGTTTACCTGCAATCTTATTATATTCAGAGTTTTTTATAACATAGTCATTACTATCATTTATCTCTAAAACATTATAAACCGTTTTATTATAGTTATATTTATTTTCTTTTAATGTGTTTTCTATAAGACTTAGTTGTTCATTTTTATTTTTATTATCTTCTTTACTTATATAATTTATTAGTATTGAAATACAGCTTCTTCTTTAGCTTTTTTAACACAAGCCTTAGCTAGTATTTTAGTAGGATCTATAAAGTTTTCTTCAATATCTAATATATTAACCCCAACAGGTAGCTCTGTGCATCCTAGTATTATATTATATAAATTTTGTTTCTTAAAATAATCAAAAACTTTAATAACTTCATCCTTATTAATATCTGATTTACCTTTTTTTATGTCGTATATAAAATTCATTATTATATTTTGATTTAAATCATTAGGTGTTACAATCTCTATATTATATCTTTCAAATATATTATTATAAACCTTAGCCTTTATAGTCCCTGTAGTAGCTAATAATACTACCTTTTTAACTTTACTTTCTTTTATAAACTTAGCTGTTTCCTCTATCATATTGATTACTTCTATATCGACACTGTCATTTATAAAATTATAAAAATAGTGTGCTGTATTACAAGAAATTGCTAAAAAATCTGCTCCTATTTTTTCTAAGTTTTTAGCAGATTTTATAAGCTCATTGGTTGGATTTTCTCCATTTCCTAATATAAAGTTAGTTCTATCTGGAATTTGTGCATTGTTATCTATTAATATATGGAGATGTTCATTATCGTTTTTTGCATTAGTTTCAAGTACTATTTTATTGAATAAATCAATAGTGGCTAAAGTTCCCATACCTCCTATAATTCCAACTGTTTTCATATATCTCCCCCTGAAAATTAAAACTTACTCATAAGTTCCAAATACTTTAACTTCTTTATTTTCAACCATTAATCTACCTCTAGCTATAACTGTATCTATATTTAAATTCTCATCTAATAAAATCATATCTGAATCAGAATTTTCTTTGATAGCTCCTTTTTTAGGATAAAGCTCTAATGCTTTTGCTACATTAGATGTCATAAAAGTAAGTGCATCTTCTATATTCATATTTTCTTCTAAAACCATGGCTTTAAACTCTTTGTATAATGCATTTACACTAGATACTCCAATTTTAATTAAATTTCCAAATTCATCATAATTAGACCAGCTTCCATATCCATCTGAACTTATAGTCACGTTTTCCAAAGGAATTTCTTTTTTTATAGCTTGTTTTATAACTTTTCTAGGGCTTAATTCATCATAAATTCCACAAGTTAAATCTATTATCCCACCTTTTTTAGCAAAATCAAAGCTTTGCTCAAGTAAGTTTTTATTTCTATTGACATGAGTAGGTCTAATAGTTCTAATTGGTATATCGCTATTGTCTAAAGCTTCATTTATAGAATTCAATCCGCGTTTTCCATCTCCCATATGGCATATTAAAACACCTGCTTTACCACTTATCATACCTGCTACTCTAACGTCTGATGCTACTCTTTGTAGTTCCTCATTTGTCAAAGTGGAAGATCTATGATCTGATACCGCTATTTTACATCCTATTATTTCATCTATAAAAGCTATATCTTTTCTTACTGATTCAGTTAATGTAACTGTTGGGTATTCATAAGATCCTGTGTGTACATATACACTTATCCCTTCTTCTTTTAAAGCTTTAGCTTTTGATACTAAGTTTTCAACACTTCTTGTAGTAGCATCTGTTCCAAGAAGTCCAATTACCGTTGTAATTCCTGATGAAGTTAGCTTACTAAGTGTTATTTCTGGAACTCTAGTTTTGAAACTTCCTTCTCCCCCTCCTCCTGTAATATGAACATGTTGATCTATAAATCCTGGTACTAATATCTTATTACTTCCATCTATTACTGTTACCTTATCATTATCTAATTTTATATTATCTTCTATTAAAGATATTTTATCAGAACATATTAATATATCTTTTCTTCCTATATGTTTTGGTGAGTATACATCTATATTTTTAATTAATATCATAATTTAAATCTCCCTCTATATTTTTTATATTTAACTTTATATTTATTTCTTGGCTAATTCTTTTCCTTTGTTATCTATTTTAGATATGCCAAACCCTGTTGCAGCTAATATTATTGCAAATATTATACCTGTATAGTTAAGTACTGCCCATGGCAAGTATTCCATTGTTGATACTCCTAAAGTTGATGCCATATATGCACCTGCTGCTGACCAAGGTACAAGTGGAACAATAACTGTTCCTGAATCTTCTAATGTCCTTGATAGATTCTTAGGGCTTAATCCTTTTTTAGGGTATACGTCTTTAAATAATTCCCCTGGTATTAGTATTGACAGATATGAACTACCAGTAACAAAAGCTACTGTAAAGCAAGATACTATTGTAGATAATATGATTCCAAAAGTAGATTTTACCTTTGACATTAAAAGTTCTAAAACAACATCTAACATGCCTGATACACTTACTATTCCTGCAAACCCCATAGCACAGAATATTAATACTGTCGTACTCGTTACTGATGCAACTCCACCTCTATTTATAAGTTTTAATACTTCCTCAGCTACTTCTCCTGCATACCCTGTCATAGTTACATCAAAACCACCTACTAAAGCTGAAAATCCATCTACTAAACTAAACCCTTGAACAGCTACTCCTAGTATTATAGTAAATATACTTGTTACTAACATAGTGGGTATTGTAGGCCATTTTCTTACAGATCCTAATATTACAAGAACTATTGGCATTAATAATATTATATTAAAATTAAACATTGAATCTAATTGAGTTGTCATTGTTGTTACTAACTCCGGTGTTACCATATCTGCACCAGTTGTTTTAAATCCTACAAATAAATAAACTATTAATGAAACTATAGCTGCAGGTAAAGTTGTATATAACATGTGTTTTATATGTTCGTATAGTTCACTTCCTGCTGCCATTGGTGCTAGGTTTGTAGTATCTGATAAGGGAGATAGTTTATCACCAAAAAATGCCCCCGCTACTACTGCACCTGCTGTTGCTGGTAATGATACTCCAAGCCCTCCTGCAATACCCATCATTGCAACTCCTATAGTTCCTGCTGCTCCCCAAGAAGTTCCAGTAACTAATGATAGTAATGCTGAAGATATAAATGCTGTAACTAATATGAATTTAGGGTTTATTAGTTGTACTCCATAATAAATTATCATAGGGACTGTTCCTGCAAACATAAGTGATCCTATTAAAAAACCTACACTCCAAAGTATTAACGTTGCTGGTAGAGCACTTGCTATTTTATCTATTATAGATTTTTGCATCTCTTCCCATGTATAACCAAGTTTTAATGCTATTATGGCTGCAAAGAACGCTGATATTACCATAATAGGTTCAATTTTCATTTTTAAATATCCATATCCAACAGCTAATGCTAAAATCATAAATAATATTGGTGTTATAGCTTGAAGTACTGTTGGTTTTTTCTTTTGGTTGTTAAATTTACTCATGTTAATTCCCCCATTTGCTTAATATTTTAATTAGTAATTTATACTCCTTATTAGTTTATATAAGCAAAGGTTATGCCAAATGTTTAAAAAAGTTTAAATTTTATAAAACGTTATTATTTTTTCTTAATTTTAAGTATTTTCTGATAATATTTCTCTTTTTATTACATAATAAAAGGGTTAATATTTTAAAATATTAACCCTTTTATATCCCTTTATTAATTAAATTTATCCCTTTTTCTGAAATTTTCGTCCCTTTTATCCCTTTATTTACTTCTATATACTCACTTTCTTTTAGTTTATTAAGTATTCCTCTTATTTGACCTTCTCCTAAATCTAAGCATTCCTCTTTTGAAATTTTACATAAAGCTCTTCTTCCTATTCCGTCATTTAAATAAATTTTATTTAAAACCCAAATTTCATTATCAGATAAAGTCATTTTAAATTTATTATTTTTGTTACCTTCTTCAATTCTCATATTGCTATTAGGTGTACTTTCTTTATGTACTAGATTTTTTAACATATATAAAGGTAAATCTTCAAATTTTATTTTAGTTTTATCTTCCTTTATATTTACTAAAAACTCAACTATGTTTACAAGTTCTCTTATGTTCCCAGGCCAATTATATTCCTTTAAATAATCAATAACTTTTTCGTCTAAAAATTTATTAATTGGCGTAAACACTTTATGTTTTCTTAAGTAATATTTTATAAGAAGCTCAATATCATCTTTTCTATCTCTAAGGCTTATTGTATATAAAGGCATAACGTTAATCCTATAAAATAAATCTTCTCTAAATCTATTTGCTTTGACTTCTTCCAATAAGTCTTTATTGGTAGCAGCAATAACTCTAACATCAATTGGAATAGGATCACAGCTTCCAACAGGAGTAATTTCTCTTTCCTGTAAAACTCTTAAAAGTCTTGTTTGAAAATGATAAGGAGCATCTCCTATTTCATCTAAAAAAATAGTTCCTTTATGAGCTTTTTTAAATAAACCTATCTTTCCACCTTTTTTAGCTCCAGTAAAGGCTCCTTCTTCATAACCAAATAACTCGCTTTCTAATAAGTTTTCTGATAGGGCAGAAAAGTTTATTGCTATAAATTTATTATTTTTTCTAGTAGATTCATTATGTATAGCTTGTGCTAAAATTTCTTTTCCAGTCCCACTTTCACCTTGTATTAATACCGTTGAATTACTCTTTGATATTTTTTTTGATAAATTTATCATTTTTAAAACTCTTTGATTATTTCCAATCATATCTTCAAATGTATATCGTGCACTATTTACATTCTGTTTTTTCTTTCTTCTTCTTTCTTCATCTAATTTATCTATAATACTAGATGTTTCAAGTATTATAGTATATCCCATCAGTTCATTTTTCGAATAAATTTTTTTATTAGATATGAATATTTCATTATCATTTATAAGTGTTAATTCATTATTTATGTTAGGAAACATATCATATATATTTTTTCCTGTTATATCTTCACTAAATCCTAAAATTTTCATAGAAACTTTATTATATACTAACACTTCATTTTTTGTATTAACATAAATTATACCTTCTTCTGAATTATCTATTATATCTTTTAAAATACGGGTTAATTTAATACTTTTATTTGAAATATTTACATATTTTTTATATTGAGTAACTATTTTTCTATAAAAGTAAGATGATAATAGGTCTTGATATATTTCTAAATCATCTAGATACATAATTATTTCCATTATACTTACTATATCAATTTCTCTAGTTCCTATATTTATAATTTCTGATACTCCAGTTGGAATAAATTCTTCCTCACCTGGAGTTATAGCAATTCTTTGAATTTCATAACTATCTATTCCAGGATAGTAAGGATGATATATTAAATGATCAACTCCATGAGCTATTAATTGCTTTATAGCAACTTCACAAGTATGTTTTGTATCGTTAACTAATAATACATTTGTTCCTTTTTTTAATGTAAAGAGTTTATCCAATAGTTCATGCTGTATTACCCGTTTAACTATAATGTATTTTTTAAATATATTATTTTTACTAAAAAATAAATTTGCTACATCAGCGCTAGAAAATACAATTAAATCTGAATCTGATAAATATATATTTTTATCATCAATAGAAAAATAATATATTATTATATTTTTTTCTAAAATACTTTCTAATTGCATTTTTAATGACTTTCCAGTTTCTTTCCCCAAACTAATTATTATGATTTTCTTCATGTCTATCCCCTAAATACTTAATATTTTATATTTAAAATATTATAACAAAAACATACAAATATCTATATTTATAAAATAAAAAACTGATACAAGGTAATTTACCTTGTATCAGTGTATCAGTTTTTTTATTTTATAGTCCAGATTCTCTAAATTTATCATTCATAAATTCAGTAGCTTTATGAAATGGCTTTTTAAGTATAACTAATAATAAAAATATTATAAAGAATACTCCTAACATCTCTAGGTCATAGTATACAGCGCTCATACTAGGGCCAGCTATAGCTTCTCTAAATCCATCTATTGCATAAGTAAATGGCCAAAATGGTTGCAATACTTCAAATATTTTAGGATTTGTCTGTATTGGATATATACCTCCAGAACCTGCAATTTGAAATACCATTACAAATACAGCAAGTGCTTTACCAACATTTCCAAATAAAGAAACTAGTGTAAATATTATTGTTGTAAATAATATTGATGAAACTATTGTAAATGTATATAAAAGAGGTATACTTACTGGTGCTTGAAATAAGAAAATATCTCCTGTTGCTATTATTAATGATTGTATTAGTGATACAGTCATAAATGTAAGCATTTTACCAAAATGTTTTTGAACTAAATTAGTATGTTCTCGGTCTAACTCTTCACATTCAGTAGTAAGTAATGATGTTGATAATAAAGCTCCAACCCATATAGCTAGTACTGAATAAAATGGCATCAAAGCAACTCCAAATATACCAGCTTTATATAATTCTACAGTTTTTACGTTAACTGGAGATGATATAAAAGATGCTATCTCTTTAGAGTTCTTATTAAGAGTATCAATTAACTTATCTAGATTTTTATCTGTTAAAACTTTTGTTTTATCTATTAAAGTATCTAAATCTTTCTCAAATTTATCAAGTTGTTTAGATATGTTAGTTGCTTGCTTTGCAGCTAAATCACTACTTGATATTCCATAACTTGAAAGTGCATTTAATTGTGGAACTATTACATTTATACTATCTAATACATTATTTATATTACCTGAACTTGAAACCATAGCATCTCCTACAGAATTTAAACTATTAGATATATCTGTAGTTAAACTACTACTTATACTATTTAGATTATTATTAAATGAATTTACTAAATCAGATAAAGAGTTTAATTGTTCATTTATTTTATCCTTCCCTTCATTGTTATCTATTAAAGATTTTATATTGTTTAATTTATCATTTTCTGAAGAAAGGATATCTTTTAAATTTTTAAGCTTATCTATTACTTTATTATTTATTGAAGTATCTTTTAATCCTTCAATAAAATCTATAAGTTTATCTATATTTTTTTCTAATGACGTAACTAGGTTTAAACTTGAATCTATGCTATCTTTTAAACTATCTTTTGATGTAGAATCGTCTATATTTTTTAAATTGTTAATTTCATTTTGAAGCTTACTGTTTAAGTTATTTATAGAGTTCATACTACTAGTTAAGTTTTGTGATGCATCATTAACACTATTTTGTGTAGATAAAACTAAATCTTTGCTATTATTTACTACAGATTTAAGATCATTTACTTCTTGTGTTATTTTAGGAAGATTTCCTTTAGTATCTTTTAAATATTTTTTTAATGTAGATGCATGAGAATTTGCTTCTTTTACATAATCATTTATTTTTTCTAAGTTACTAGATGTACTATTTAACGCATCTTTTAACTCTAGTATTTGTGGTTTGTTATCCTCTAATTTTACACCTAACGATGATAAAAATGAAAATGCCTCTTCATTTACAGTATCTACAAAATTTGCTTTGATTTCTTCAACTAACTTATCTTTAGCCACATCTGTTATTTTTGTCGCTATTGCATTTACCTTCTCATTTGCCTTATATATTATATTTGGCTTTTGTGGATCTTGAGTTGTAAGAGTTGCTAAATCCTTAGAAAAATCGCTAGGTATCTCAATTAATGCGTAAAATTTTCCTTCGTTTAATTGGTAGTTACCTTGCCATTCGTCTACAAATTTCCAACCTATATTATGATCTTTCTTTAATTGATCTACTATTTCATTTCCTACATTTACAAATTTTCCATTAACTGAAGTACCTTCATCTTGATTTACCACAGCTACAGGAAGGTTTCCTGTATTTACATATGGATTCCAGCATGCTTTTATATTTACCCATGCGTATAATGATGGGATTAGGCAAAGCACAGTTACAATTATAAAGGCTGCTGGAATAGTTGCTATATGTTTTAAATCTCTTAAGTAAATTCTAAAAACTTTTCTCATATTTTCACCTCTATAATTATTCTGACAATCCAGATTCTTTAAATTCTTTTTCAAATCTTGTTACAGATTTATTTAATCTCTCTTTTAAGAAGTATCCAATCAGTATATTAATTACTCCAAATACTATTAATATAACAACATTAAACATAACTGTACTTAAAAGTGGTCCAGCTATTGCTTCTCTCAAGTTACTTAGTGTATAGGTAAATGGGAAAAATGGTTGAAGTATTCTAAATATTAATGGGTCAACTTGTATTGGATAAGTACCTCCAGAACCAGCTATTTGCATAACCATCATTACTATACCTATTGCTTTTCCTATATTCCCAAACAGAGAAACTAAAGTATATAAAATTATTGCAAATACTGCTGATGATAAAACCGCAGTAAATATAAATAATCCTAAACTTTCAGTTTGCACTCCAAGTACAAGTTTATCTCCTAAAGCTACTATAAATCCTTGTACCATAGCAAAGAATACAAAGGTTATCATTTTTCCAAGATATTTCTCTTTTATTCTTAAATCTTCAAAGCCTTCAGCTTCAGTTGTCATTAATGAGACTAAAACTATACCTCCAACCCATAATGCTAAAGTTGTATATATAGGTGCCATACCTGAACCATAATTAGCTATTGGATATATAGGCTCTGATTTTAAGTTAAATGGATTTGATATATAATTTCCCATTACTTCTGGTTTACTTTGAAGAATTGCTATTATACCATCTAAATCATTGTCATTAACTTTTTTTAACTCTGTACTTAACATATGTATAGTTTCTTTAAATTGATTTAATTTATTGTCTAAGTCTTTAGACATTTCTGATGTTAAATCACTTCCTTGTGATGTATATCCTAGCATATCATTAACAGCTTTAACCAAACCTTTAGAACTTTCTACTAAGCTAGATGCATCTTTAGTTGCAGTTACTAAGCTGTCAGCTGTATTGTTTAAAGCTGGTCTAACTTGAGAATCATATGAATCTATTGCACTATTTACATTGTTTGATAAACTGCTTAATGTTGAATTTACAGAGTCTATCGTTTCTTTTATAGAATCTACTGACTCATTTAATTTACTGTTTAATGAACCTAAGCTGTCTTTCTCTGTATCTAATTGATCTTTAATATTTTCTAAATTATTTATCAGCTTGTTTATTTTTTCATTAGGTTTAATTTTATTAAATTCCTTTAAATATTTTACAATAGAATCTATTTGTGATTTGCTATTATCTATTTGCTTATTAATTTGAGATATAGCTGTTTTAGCTGCTTCTTTTGATGCTGAATCAGAATTATTTAAATTATTAACGATGTCTTTTATTTGGTTATTTTGATTATTTATTTGATTTAAAGTTGAATCTATTCCATTAAATGAATTATTTAAGCTATCTTTTATATTTTTTATATTTTCACTTGTATTTAAGTTAGCTTTTGAAACAGAATCTATTCCATTTGATACTTGAGGTAGTGTACTTTGAATACTTTTTAAATACTCAGTTAAATTAGCTGAATTATTATTTACACTATCAAGAATAAAGTTTATTAAGTCCATATGCTCATCTAATGTTATTACAGCTTTTTTAACTTCCACTATTTTATCTTTACTATCCTCTATATCTTTACCATATGTATTTAGAGAAGAGAAAATAGTTTTATTTACTGTAGCTATAAAGTTTGAATTTATTTGATTTACAAGCGTTTCCTCAGCTACCTCAGTTATTTTTCCTGCAACTGGGTTTGATTTTGTATTTACCTTATATATAATAGTTGGTTTTTTAGGTTTTCCAGTTGCAACACTAGTTAAGTCCTTAGTAAAGTCACTTGGTATTTCTATCATTGCATAATAAGTTCCATCTAAAACTCCATGACTACCTTTTTTCTGACTTACAAATTTCCATCCTATTTTTTTATTTCTTCTAAGTTCGCTTATTACATCATTTCCTACATTTAACTTCTTGCCATCTAGAGTTGCACCTTTATCGTTATTTACTATTGCAATTGGTACAGTACTAGTATTCTCATAAGGGTTCCAACATGCTTTTATGTTTACCCAAGCATATAGAGATGGTAAAAAGCAAACACCTATAATAATTATTAGTGCTATAGGGTTTCTAGATAAATTTTTAATATCTCTTTTGAAAACCTTAATTGCCTTTTTCATATTTACCTCCATTTTTTCGACATTTCGTTAGAATTCTAAGCATCAATGTATACATTATAACATTTTTTTACATACAATTTAACATTTAATAAAATGTGTATTAATTTTAAATATTTAGTCTTTTAAATAAAAAAAGATTTATACATATAAATGTATAAATCTTTTACATTGTATTATGAATATATATCAGAAAATTCCACATTCATCCAATTCACTCTATTGATATATTTAGGATTCTCAAAAACATTGTCACTATTTTCACCTACTAAGTCACATGGTAAAGTAATTATAAATTCACTTCCTTCTCCAATTATACTATTTACACATATACTTCCACCATGTATTTCAACTAGCGATTTAACTAAGCTAAGTCCGATTCCGCTACCTTCTCTATCCTTTTTAAATTTATCCTTTACCTGTTCAAATCTTCTAAATATAACATTTAACTTTTCTGGAGGTATTCCTATACCTGAATCTTTTACTCTTATTTCTACATCTTCTCTGCAATTTACGCTTACTTCTATCCTTCCACCTGGATGATTAAATTTAATAGCATTAGATATTAAATTTAACATTATTCTTTCCATATTATCTTGATCAAATCCTATTATTTTTTCTTCTGTATCTGTATCAAATATTATACTTAGATTATTGTCTTTTACAAAATCCGCAACAGATAAACATATATTCTCAATGCAACTTACAATATTATTATTTTTAGGTGAATAATTGAAGCACCCTGCATCTAACCTTGTAGTATCAATCAAGTTATTAACTAATTTTAATAATCTATTAGAGTTTTGCCCAATTATACTCAAATATTTCTCGAAATATTCTAAATTTTCATCATTTATTTTATTTAATTTTAAGTTTATAACTTGAAGCGCGCTAAAAATTAAGTTTATAGGTGTCCTAAGTTCATGGGATAAATTTGCAAAAAAGTCCATTCGCAATTTTTCAAGTTCTAAGTCTAACTCTTTATCTTGAGTAATATCACTTAATATGCCTATTTTTTTTAATACTTTTCCATTTTCATCTAATATGGGAACAAACTTGGCAAATATCCATTGTTCTTCTAGCCCTTTTCTTTTTATTCTGAAAGTTAAATTATAAGGTTTGTTAAATTCATAACCCTTAGGCCCGTTTTCAAATTCAATTTCATTTCCATTTTTAATCCAACCCTCTATATCTTTATATGATTCTCCTAATTGAAATCCAAACATTTTCTCAAAAGCAGGACTTATATATTGAACTTTTGATTCATCTAATATAATAATAGAATCATGTATATTATTTGCAATTTCTAAAAATATTTTTTCATTCTTTTCTGTACTTTTAAAAACTTCCACTTTACTAGTCATTTCTATAGATATTCCAATTGTTCCTAAGATAATATTATTTACACTATCGATAAACGGGCATTTTACTGTTTGAAAATATCCTAGCTTATTTTTATCTAAATAAATAGTATCTTCATAAATATTCATTTTATTATCTTTCATAACATTATTGTCTTGACCAATAAACTCATTTGCAAGCTCTCTAGACATAATCTCATAATCAGTTTTTCCTACTACATCATCATATATTTTGTCGAAAAATTCCAAAAACTTATCATTTACGTCTACATAAATGCCATCTCTATCTTTAATCCAAGCCAAACATGGAGAATTTTTCAGTTCAGAAGATAGCTTAAAACATTGATCACTAATTTTAGTAAATCTTATGTGAAACTCTTCATTTCCCGAACTATATATTTCCATATTAAAATGTGTATCTATTTTTTCTATATATATCAATTTTGTATATTTTTTATTTTCTTTTGCTTTTCTAAATATTTTTGTCCATTCATCTAATTTAGATTGTTCTATACTGTTTAATAGATATTCATTCATTATATTTTCATCGTGCGTATCAAAAAATCTCTTATAAGCTTTATTAAACTCTTTAACTTCCACACCTATAAATTTTTTATCATTATCCGTTTTAACTTTTATGTGTATGTAAGCCATAGGACTATCTTCTATCATTTCCCTATATATACGATCCATATTTTCCCCCTGTATAAAATTATATATATATAATTTTATACATTTTAGTTATTATTTTCAATAAAATGCTTTATTTTTTATGAAATTTCATCAAATTAGTTTATTTTATATAGAATTTAGTCGAAAATATATTATTTTATCACCTGTGCTTAGTTTCACTAAATATTGTATTTCATCTACATGTAACTAACTCTACCCATTTTTCATATGATACTATATCACTTTAAAGGGGGATAAGCATTATGACATTAACTGGAGCTCACTATATTTATATATTTTTTATTATAATAATTTTAATTACTATGATTTTTAAAAAGGATACTATCGTTCCATGTACTTTAGGAATTTTCTTTATATCATTATTTTATACAAGAAATATAGCATCTTCGGTTGGATCTATATTTAATTCCTTGATAATTTCTTTAGTTGAACTTGGACCTGTTATAATGATTATTTCAATTATGGTTGCATTATCAAAATCACTTCAGGATAATTATGCTATAGAATATATGATAAAGCCTTTTTCTAAAATTATAAAAAATGAAACAACTGCCTTTTTTACAGTAGGTATTTTTATGATGATACTTTCTTGGTTTTTCTGGCCTAGCCCTGCTGTTGCCCTTGTAGGTGCTATATTTTTACCCATAGCCATAAAATCTGGTCTTCCAGCTATAGGAGTTGCAGTATCTCTTAATTTATTTGGTCATGGACTAGCACTCTCTACAGATTTTATAATCCAAGGTGCACCTAGTATAACTTCAGGAGCTGCAGGTGTAGAGGTTTCAAGTGTTATAAGTAGTGGAATGATTTTATTTTGGGTTATGGCTGTAGTTACTATAGGAGTATCATTTTATATGTTAAAAAGAGATATTAAAAAAGGTATTTTTAAATCTGAAATAAATAAAAATAAAAAAATGGATATAAAAATATTTAATACAAAAGCTAAATTTGCAACCTTTTTAGTACTAATCATGTTTGTTCTAGATATCTTTGCTATGTACAAATTCAATCTAAAGGGTGGAGATGCAACCGCTTTACTTGGTGGTACAGCTGTATTTTTATTAATTATAATAAATATAGTTAACCACGGTAAAAACAGTTTAGAAAAAATCTGTAATAATATAACTGATGGTTTTTTATTTGGAATTAAAATCTTTGCAGTGATAATACCTATAGGTGCATTTTTTTATATGGGAGAAGTAACCCCTTTAAATAATCTATTAGGAGATGTTTTACCTGCTTCTTCTCAAGGTTTATTGTCAGACATAGGAATATACCTTTCTAAAGTAGTTCCTCTTAATAAATATGTAGTTTCTATAATGGAAACTATAGTAGGGTGTATAACCGGTCTTGATGGGTCTGGGTTTTCAGGTATGGCTTTAGCTGGGTCTACAGCTTCTGTATTTGGTAATGCTACTGCCACAAATGTATCTACTCTAGCTGCTCTTGGTCAGATAGGAGCAATATGGACTGGCGGAGGATGTTTAGTACCTTGGTCAGTAGTATCAGCTGCAGCTATTTGCGGTGTTAATCCTATAGAACTTGCTAAACGAAATTTAATTCCTGTTTGTTCAGGATTATTTGTAACTACAATTGTTGCTATGTTTATTATATAAAGATTTGAGAATATAACTTTTTAGTTGTAATTTAAATAAAAAAGCTTATCTGACTTTAGATAAGCTTTTTTATTTATAAATATTATAAATATGATTAATATCTTTATTTATTTTTATAAATATATCTACAATTTCAGGATCAAAGTGCTTTCCTTTTTCTGATAAAATTATATCTATTGATTTTTTATGGCTAAAACCTTTTTTATAACATCTTTCCATCCTAAGCGCGTCATAGACATCTGCAATCGCAACTATTCTAGCTTCAAGAGGTATTTTTTCTCCTTTTAGTCCTTTTAAATAACCTGTACCATCATATCTTTCATGATGATATAAAATAATATTATTTGCAACATTTCCTAAATCATTTTTCTTAATAATATCAAATCCTATAGAAACATGTTCTCTCATTATTTCCATTTCTTCTTTAGTTAATTTACCTGATTTTTTAAGTATTTTATCCGGTATACCAACTTTTCCTATATCATGTAAGGATGAAAAGAATACTATTTCATTTATAAATTCTTTGCTACAATTCATTGCTTTAGCTATAGCTTCGCAGTATTTAGAAATTCGTTTTATATGATTTCCTGTATCAGAATCATTTAATGCATTAACATCTTCCAGAGTTTCAACTAATGATAAAACTAATCGTTCATTTTTATCTAGAGCCTCATGAAGGTTATTATGAAAATCATTTTTTAATCTCATTTCTTTTTTCAACTTTAAAATATATATTGAACTAATAACCAAAATACCTAACAGAGCTAAAATAATTTTTATTATAGGTTCATAATCTATTTCCTTGTTTTCTTCAATACTTATCTCATTTAATTTTGGAAATAAATATGAACTCATTGTGTTGTCTACTTTTTCCATTATACTGACTAATTGTTTATATTCTTTATTTACTCCTATATGTTCATAAAAGACTTTCTTAACAAATCCAACTTGGTATATATCTTTATATGTATCTTCTTTTTTATTATAGTTTGCCATTATAAAATTATCTCCTAAGAAATAATCTATTTCTCCTTCATGTAAAGCTTTTGTCATTTCATTATAATCTTTATATTGCGTACATTCATAGTCTATTAAGTTGTCTTCTATAAATTTTTTATCAGCATTTTTTACAATTCCAATTTTATATCCTTCTAAATCATTTATACTATCAATTATTTTTTCGTAACTTGAATATATATATAAATTATATTTATTATAAGTATTCATCAAATTTAGTTTCTTCTCATTATTGTCACTTTCAGAAACCCCAAAATATAACATAGGTTTTTTATTTTGTATACTCCTATAATCTTTAAAAGATACATCTAATAAATATTCAAGCATATTTATGTAATCATTTAATATACCCTTATGCTTTAAATCTCGGTAGTAATATGGCTCAAACTTATAATTAATTTTAATAGGTATATTTTGATTTTTTCTTAACCAATCTTTTTCTTCATCTGTAAATTTTAGACTGTACTTTAAATAGTTTAATTGATTTTTTATCTTAATTTGTTCCATGTATTTTTTAGTAATGCTTTTTAATGCTTTATTAATTAAGCTTCCAAGTACTTTATCTTTTTTTACAGCTGCCCTTAATCCTATATCAAATTTATTAGATATATTGCTTTGATATAAGGTTTGATCATGTGAGAGTTTTAATCCTTTAATTATTTCACTATTTCCAATAAAGCCATATATATCATTATCTTCATATAATCTTTTTATATCTTGAATATTATCAATTATTACAAAATTTACTTTTCCTTTGTAAATTTTAACTAAATCTTTAAAATATTTATGAATAGCTATTGGCCTTCCTTCCAACTCTTTTAATGATTTAATCTTTCCATGTGTATAAAGTTTTAATTTAATTGAATCATATGGATTTGTTATATAATAATCTTCTTTGTTATAATTATTATTTTCACTAGACCAAATTATATCTGAATCTGAACTTGAATTATTGTTATTTGTTTCAATATTTATTCCGTATAATTCATTTATATATTTACTCAAATCCTCAAGTACTCCTGAAGCTTTTCCATGTATTTCGTAATAATACATATTATTATTTAATATTGGACTCGCAGTTATTTTTCTGGATTTATTTTCTTTAATCCATTGTTGTTCCTCTTTTGTTAAATTCAGAGAACTATACTTACTTTCTGTATTTAAAATATGGATTGATAATATTACAAAAATAAAAATAATTATGAATATACAAATAACTAATTTAAACTTATTTGTTTTCAATATGGGTAATACCTCCAATGTAAATTTAAATTATATTCTAAATTTATACTATAATTTAATATTATTATTTTAGCCGTTCTATTTTGTAATTTAATGTCAAATTATTTTCATATTTTACCATATTCCAATACTTTTATCTATAAGTTCCTAGCGAAAAATTAGGTATGTTAAAACTCTATATTTTTAATCTCAGTGTAATTACATTTTTTTATTAAGATATATTGTACTTACTAATTTAATACTTTAATACACTATTTTTAACATAGTTCATATTATATAAAGTACTAAATATTTAATTTTGGCGGTGAATACATGAAGGCAAATTTAGTTTGCAAAGGTGGAGGTATAAAAGGAATTGCATTAGTAGGTGCTATATCTTGCTTAGAAGAAAGAGGATATGAATGGGAAAATTTAGCTGGAACTTCTGCTGGAGCCATTATAACTTCCCTATTAGCAGTTGGATATAATTCAAATGAGATAAAAAATATTTTATACGATATAAATTACGAAAATTTTAAAGATAAAAATAGATTGCAATACATTCCACTTATTGGAGATTTTTTAAGTGTTTTTATTCATAAAGGAATTTACTCTGGTAATTGCATAGAAAATTTTTTACATGAAAAGTTTAAAGCTAAAAGTAAAACTAAATTTAAAGATATATCTGTAAATGGAAAAAGTAAGCTTAAGATGATAGCCGTCGATGTTACAAGAGGTAAACTTCTTATATTACCAGACGATTTGGTTGGTTATGGAATAGACCCTATGGAATTTGAAATATCAAAAGCAGTTAGAATGAGTCTTAGCATTCCACTTTATTACTATCCAGTAAAAGTAAAAACTAAAGATAGATGTTGTTTTATAGTGGATGGCGGATTACTTAGTAATTTTCCAATATGGGTTTTTGATACAGATTCTTGTACATGTTCTACAGTTCCTACCTTTGGTTTAAATCTTTCTGGAGAAGCTAAGGTTATATTGCCTAAATGCCAAAACTCTATATCTTATTTATTAAGTGTCATTCATACTTCACTAAGTACAAATGAAGATGTTTACTTTAAAGAAAAAGATGCACTAAGAATAATTAATATCCCAACATTAAATATATCTACTACAGATTTTGATTTATCAAAAACTGATATGTCTAACCTATACAATTCTGGATATAATTCAGCTTATAAATTTTTAGATTCTTGGAACTTTGAACACTATATATCAAAATATGGATTTTAATATTATTTTATTTTTAAAGAGTTTTTCATAAAACTCTTTTTCTTTTCGAAATTTTCTGAAAACAAAACATATATATTCAAATTGTTTAATATTATATATTGTGTTAAATTTAATGACTAAGCAAATCAGAATTAATAATTATTTAATGATAGGAGTGAATATATGAAAAAACTTTTAGTCAAATGGAACCAAATAAGTTTAGTTAAAAGGATTGTTCTTGGATTAATATTGGGTATTATTCTTTCGCTAACTATACCTACTGTAGCTAAACCTATTTCAATATTTGGTTCATTATTTGTAGGAGCCTTAAAAGCTGTTGCACCAATACTTGTATTTTTTTTAGTAATGTCTGCTATCTCTCAACATAAACAAGGTCAACAAACTAATATGAAATCAATAATCGGACTTTATCTCTTAGGGACTTTTTTAGCCAGTCTTATAGCAGTTTTAGCTAGTTTTATTTTTCCAATAACTTTAACTCTTGGTGCTGGTGTCGATAATATAACTCCTCCAGGCGGAGTTATAGAAGTTTTAAAAAGTCTACTTATGAATATTGTAGATAATCCGGTTAAAGCACTTTTTAATGCTAACTACATAGGCATACTATCTTGGGCATTAATTTTAGGTTTTGCACTAAAAACAGCTAATAATTCTACTAAAACCATTATAAATAACGTATCGGATGCACTTTCTCAAGTAGTAAGATGGATAATTAACTTTGCCCCACTAGGTATTATGGGTCTTGTATTTGATAGCATCTCAACTCAAGGGATTAAATCTTTACTTAGTTATGGTCAGTTAATAATTTTATTAGTTGGGTCTATGGTATTTATAGCTATTGTTATAAATCCAATTATAACTTTTGTATGTATTCGTAAAAATCCATATCCACTTGTTTTTAAATGTCTAAAAGATAGCGGACTTACTGCATTCTTTACTAGAAGTTCTGCTGCTAACATTCCTGTAAATATGGGGCTTTGTGAAGAATTAAAATTAAACAAAGATACCTATTCTGTATCTATTCCTCTTGGTGCTACAATAAATATGGGTGGTGCTGCTATAACTATATCTATATTAACACTTGCAGCAGTTCATACACTTGGTATAGAAGTTGATATATGGATGGCTTTGATACTTAGTCTATTATCTGCTATAAGTGCTTGTGGTGCTTCTGGTGTTGCTGGTGGCTCACTTTTATTAGTTCCTCTTGCTTGTAGTTTATTTGGTATACCAAACGATGTTGCTATGCAAGTTGTAGGGGTTGGATTTATAGTTGGTGTAATTCAAGATTCTTGTGAAACTGCATTAAATTCCTCAACAGATGTTTTATTTACAGCAGTAGCTGAACTTTCAAAACGTCGTAAAGAAAATATGAAAAAAACACTCCAGAAAAATTAATAAAAAATGGTCTATTTTTTAATAGACCATTTTCTTTTATAATATATTAAACTCTGCTTTACTTCCTTTTGAAGTAGATACAACTTCTAATTTTGCATCAATTCTTTCTTTTAATTCCTCTACATGGGAAATTATGCCCACTAATCTTCCTCCTCTTTGTAGCTCAAGTAAACTATCAATTGCATTATCTAAAGATTGTGGATCTAAAGTTCCAAATCCTTCATCTACAAACATTGTATCTAGAGACACTCCGCCTGCATTTGATTGAACTACATCAGAAAGACCTAGAGCTAATGATAAAGAAGCTTTAAAACTTTCTCCACCAGATAGAGAACTTACATCTCTGGAACTGTCTGTGTAATTATCATATATCTCAAGTTCTAGACCTTTTTGCCCTGCGCCCTTACTTTTACTTTTCTTTCTAATTAATGAGAATCTATCCCCTGTCATTTTTTCCAATCTTATATTAGCAGCTTCTATTATATCTTCAAAATAAGATGCCAATATATATCTTTCAAAAGATATATATGGTGATTTTTTACCATTTGCTAAATCTGCCAACTCACCAACTACTTTATATTCTTCTTCCATAGATTTAAACTTTACATTAAGAGATTCTACATTTTTAAGCACAGATTTATTATTTTCTAATATAGAATAAATCTCCCTTAACTTAACTTCTATTTCTTTTTTAGTACTTTGTAAGTTTTTGATTTCTTCATCTATACTAGTTAAATCTATAAATTCTAAATCCTTAGTTTTAATATTTATATCTTCTTCCTTAGAATTAAACAGTTTTAATTTTAAATAATATTCATCAACTTCTTTTTCTAATAACTCTATTGAAGGAATATTTAATTTAGCTTCTTCATAACATCCTAAATTATTAAACCCTAATTTATTCATAGATGATTTAAACTCTAATTCTACTTTTTCTATAACATCCTTTAACTCTTTTATAGAATTATTTATTTCTTTAGATTTTGAGGTTTCACCTTCTAACTTTCTAGAAGTGATTTCACTTTCTTCTCTCAACTTATTTAATCTATTTATACTATCTTTTAAAACTTTGTTTTTTTCATCTATTAAAGATTTAAGTATTCTAACATCTAAAATTTCTTTAGGAATTTCTTTTTTATATTCATCTATTTTAGTATTAATTCGAGTTAACTCTTTTAAACATTCTTTCTCATTTTCTTCTAAAATATTTAGGGATTTTTCATTTTCTAAAATTTGATTATCTATAGTTATATTTTTATTTATTATAGAATCTTTTAAAATTAACTTTTCATTTACCTTTGTAAGTTCGATTTTTAATTTATCTATTGAATCCTTTAATTCAATTCCTTTAGTTTTTACATTATTACATGTGTTATTAGAATAAATCCTATCTATATTTAAAACATCTGAAAACTTCGCTAAGCTATTATTTACAATTTCAAAGTAATTTTTCTTTTCTTCATTTAATCTTGTTAATTCATTTATTTTTAAGTTATTTTCTTTTTCAATTTTTTCTAAATTTTCCTTAGCTAATTTTAATTCCTCTTTTGTAGGAACTTTTAAGTTACTACTTATAATAGCTGGATTTGGATGATTAGTTGATCCACATACAGGACAAGGTTCATTAGCTTTTAAATTACTTGCAAGTATTCCTGCTTGTTCTTTTTTATACAGACCATCCATCTCTTCATATCCATATTTAATAGATTTATAATTTTTTTCAAATGATTCATATTCTTTACTTAAACTATCATGATTTAGTCGAGAGTTTTCATAACTTACTATATTTTTAAATAACTCTCTGATTTCTTGTATTATTTTATTTTTATTTAATATTTCATTCTCTATTTCTACTTTTCTAGTTTCTAATGTAGATATTTCTTTTAGTATATTCTCATTTTCTATTTTATCTTTTTTAAGTTGTTCAATATGTTCTTTATTTTTTATTATTTTTAATTTAACTTCTTCTATTTTCTTATTTTTATTTAATATGTGATTTTTTAAGTTTTCAAATTCTAAAATTTTAGGTTCTATACTTTTTAAATTATCTATGTCTAACTTGATCTTATCTCTTTCACTTTCTTTACTTTCTTCTATTTTTAAAGTTTCTTTAGCTATATCATAATATTTTCTTAAATCTTCTATAGTATTTAAACTTTCTTTATAGTCTTTCTCTCTTTGACTTAATTTTGCTTTATTTTCTATAAGTTTATCTTCTATATATTTTATCTCTTTAGCATTTTTTGCGTTTATTATAATTTTCTTTTTCTTTTCAAAAACTTCTTTTTCACTTAAAAGTTTATCAAGAGTTTTTATTATATCTTCTTTTTCTTTTAATAATTTATTATTATTCTCTATAGTTAGTTTTTCTTTATTTCTTAGTTCTAACTTACTTGAAAGATTTTTATCTTCTTCTTCAAAATTTTTATAATCAAACTTATTTTTTTCAATAACTTTTTTTAGTTTTTCTATTACAAATGGAAAATCAACATACTCTCCAAGAACTATATCATGTTCTCCTTTTATATTTTTTAAATTAGTCTGTATTTCATCTTTACTTTTATTTCGATTTTTACTTAATGCTATAGCATTTTCTTTAAGTTGTACTTGAATTTTTTCAAAATCATATGTATTAAATATCTTTCTAAATATTCCTTCTCTTTCTAAAGAGTCTGCTAATAATAATTTTTTAAACTCACCTTGAGGAAGCATTACTATCTGTTTAAATTGATCTCTAGTTATACCTAAGATTTCAATTAGTTTATTAGTTACATTGGTAACCTTTGTTATAACCTTTCCATCTGGTAGTGTAAGAGTTGCATCTGCACTTTTTTCAGTATAACCCTCACCTCTAGCTTTTTTCTTTTTCTGCTTTGGAACTCTATTTACTATATACCTCTCTCCTTTAAGTTCAAATTCCAATTCAACAAAAGTTTCTACCCCATCATCTGCAAAATGACTTCTTAGCGAATCTGTTTCTCTAGACTCTCCACTTGCCTCACCATATAGAGCATAGCTTATTGCATCAAATATAGTTGTTTTACCAGCTCCAGTTTTTCCTGATATAACAAATATATTTCTTCCATTTAATTCTTCAAAATCTATAACTTGTTTTTGAGCATAAGGGCCAAAAGCACTTATAGTCAATTTAATAGGTCTCATTATTTCACCTCACTTTTTAAAACTTCATTTATAGTATTTATTAATACTTCTTCTTTTTCTTTTGTATAATCACCATTTCCTAAGTCATCATAGAATTCCTTAAAAAGCTCCAATTTACTTTTTTTCTTATACTCACCTTTTGCTGAAGTTTTATCTTCTGTAATTTCTTTTTTTCTTTCTCTTGTTATTAACATCGTATTTGGATAAACTGACTTTAACTTTTCCATAGGATTTATAAGTTCTCCATCATCAGTTAGTATAGCTTGTATATAATCATTTTTTCCCTCTTTAATATTTCTTCCTTCTTCTAATAAATCTTCTATATTTCCTTTAATAATTCTTAAATCTCTTAACGGCTTCATAAGTTTAAAATCTATATCAATATTATTTTCTTTATTTATATCTAATACATATACTCCTTTTTTCTGATTAACTTCAGAAAAAGAATATTTTAAAAGAGATCCGGAATATCTCATTTCTTCCCTTCCAACTTTTTGTCTTCCATGTAAATGACCTAAAGCAACGTAATCAAAATCTTCAAATATATTTCCATCTATTAAGTCTGTTCCTCCTATAGATAATGGCCTTTCTGATTCTGATGTTTCAAGTTCTGCAACCTCGTATTTATTTTCTAGTTCTTTTATTGCATCTTTTCTTTTCATGGTGACATAACCATGACCTACTAGGATATTTTTTTCCTTTTTATTTAACTCTTTTTTTATTTTATTTACTACAGAAATCATGGCATCATTATGGCTTTTTATTTCTTTATCTTCTAATATCTTTCTTATTAGTGCAGGATCTTTGTATGGGACTAAATAAAAATTAATATTTTTATTTTCGTCTTTTATAGTTACTTTTTTGTATAATTCTTCATCTCTTCCAGCTATATATAGTCCTTGCTTTTCTAATATACTACCCCCAAAGCTTAGTCTTTCGCCTCCATCATGATTTCCTGATATTGCTAATACTTTTATATTCTTCTCTATTATAAGTTTGTTTAGAGTTTCATTTAATAATTCTACAGCTTCTACAGGTGGTATCGATCTATCATATATGTCTCCAGCAATTAGAAGTACTTTTGGATCCTCTATTTCTATTAATTCTATAAGTTTATTTAAAATGTATTTTTGATCTTCAATCATTGAAAACTCATTTACAATTTTTCCTATATGCCAGTCACTCGTGTGAATGATTTTCATAAAACTTCCTCCTTATGATTTATAAATTGATTATACCATAAAAAGCCCTCAATTTAATGAGAGCTATTATTATCATTAGTTAATTTTAGTCTTTAATTTTTCAATATACATCATATCTTCAGCTTCTTTTAAAATTTCATCAATATCTTTTTGCTTGTTAATCTTAGTACTAACTCCCAATGAGATACTTAATGGTATCGGAGTCTTATCTGTATTTTTACAATTTAATTGTATTCTATTACAAATTTCTTTTCCAAGTTTATAATCGCTATTAGGTAAAAGTATTATAACCTCATCACCACCCCATCTAAAAACTAAGTCTTCTTTTCTACAACTTCCTTTTAAAACTTTTGCTATTTCAACTAACAATTTATCTCCTTCTAGATGTCCTAAATTATCATTCACAGCTTTTAATCCATTTAAATCTCCCATTATTAAAGTTAATGGATAGTATTCATTGTCATCTAACTTGTTAATTTGTTCCTCAAAATATGCTCTATTGTATAATCCTGTTAATTTATCTGTGTAACTCATTTGGGTTAGCATATCTTCTAATTCTTTTCTTTTTGTCATATCCCTTGCTACCCCAACAATTCCCCATGCTTCTCCTTTTTCATTTATTAAAGGAGTTTTTACACTTTCTAGATATAATATTTTATCATCTTTATTTAAAATATTTATTTCCGTATATTTATCTTCTTTATTTTTTAGAATTTCTTGATCTCTTTCTATAAAAGCTTTTGCAACTTCCCTATCTTGGTGTAGCTCAAAATCATTTTTCCCTATAACCTCAGATTTTTTCTTACCAAAGAATCCTTCGAAAAAAGCTTTGTTTCCTCCAAGATATCTACTTTGTTTATCCTTATAAAAAATAATATCTGGAATTGTATTTATTATGGTTTCTAATAATGTATTTTGATTTATTAAACTTTGTTGATAATTTTTAGTTTCTGTAGTGTCTTTAATAACTCCAGTAATAACTATTATATTTTCATTTTCATCAAGTATTGGTGTTAAATATGACATTACGCTCTTATTCTTAGTCTTTCCTTCAAAAACCATTGGTTGTTTCAATTCTACAACCTTTTTATGATTTTCATCATATTCCTTTGCCAAATCTTCTTCAAATATATCTTTATTGATTTTTCCTATTATATCATCTTGAGTTAAGTCTCTATCTATAAATGTATTTTTAAATTTTTTATTTATTTTCAAAAACACTCCATCTTCATTTTTTATCCACATTGGAAATGGAAGTGTGTCAAATATTAAATCCATTAAGCTTTTATTCATTTTAACTCCTACTTCCTTACTATTTAAATCTACACTATGTTATATAGTACTTCAAAAATTCATTTTTTTATATGGTAATTTATGGATTTATAAAAATCTTCATTTAAAATAATTACATATTAATATTGTAAAACTAATTCAAACTTCTGAAAAGGCCATTTATATAAAAACAATTATGTATCTATATATACATTTATTTTTTAAAATTTATCTAGAATATCATATTTATTTATAGTACTATATAATCTGAAATCTAAATAAGGAGGGTCTTTATGCCGTTTACACTCGCTCATCCTGCAGCTGTAATTTTTACTAAGAATAAATACTTTAATTTAATGGGTTTAATTCTTGGTTCTATGGCTCCAGATTTTATATATTTTATATTATTTAACCCAATCAGTAATTTAGGTCATACTTTTTTAGGCTTTTTATTTTTAAATTTACCTTTGTGTTATTTATTAAATTATTTAATAAATAACTTTATAAAAGTTCCTTTTATATTAAATTTACCATTTGGACTATCTAGGTACTATATATACTTATTAAATTATAAGGTTAATATGAAAAGTACTAAAAATATTATAGTTTTTGGATACTCATGTATACTAGGTATGATTACCCATGTGCTTTGGGATTCTTTTACTCATCCTAGTGGATTTTTTGTATTGAATATAAATTTTTTAAGAACAAATATAAACTTTTTAAATTTTCAAATTCCATTGTTTAAAATTATTCAACATGGAAGCACACTTATTGGTATCCTTTTAATTTTAATTTACTTAAATAAAATTAAAAAAGTAGATAATAAACATATTATTTCAAATAAGCTAAAATATCATTTTACTGCTATATCTATTCAATTTGTAGTTATTATTTTTAGTTATATGTTTTTTAATACCTTTGGTATAGGAAGACTTGTAACAACCTTTGTAAATGGTCTGTTTATAGGATACTTAATATCTTCAATTTTGTATATAAATAAAATAAGTACTGATTATGACTTAAGCTAAGTCATTTTCAGTACTTATTTTATTTAACCTAAACTGTACTAGTTTCTAAAATTTCCTCTTCAAATTCATTATTTAAATTTTTAAATGATGTTGATAACATCAATTTAATTCTATTTAATTGATTAACTTCACTAGCTCCTGGATCATAATCTATAGGAATTATATTAGTATTTGAATAAACTCTTTTTAATTCTTTTATTACACCTTTTCCGGTTATGTGATTTGGCAAACATGCAAAAGGTTGCATACATATAATATTTTTAACATCACTTTCTATAAGTTCCATCATTTCAGCAGTTAAAAGCCACCCTTCTCCTGCTTGATTTCCAAGTGATATAACCTTTGATGCAGTCTCTCCTAAATCTTGAATGTATTTTGGTTTACTAAATCTTTTACTCTCCTCTAAGGCTTTCATATAGTGTTTTTGATACATTGCTATTGAATTTATAACTAATTTTCCACCTAATTTTTTATATTTTTTATCTAGATAGTTATCAGCCTTATAGTAAGTATTAAATGCACAACTTAAGAAGAAATTTAAAAGTTCTGGTACAACAGCTTCTGCACCCTCTTTTTCTAAAATATCTACTATATTGTTATTAGCTAATGGATGAAACTTTACTAATATTTCACCTACTAATCCCACTTTAGGCTTTTCCTCATCAGTTATAGGCAGTTCATCAAAATCCTTAACTATATTATATATGTTTTCTTTAAATTTAGATAAATTACCTTTTTCTAAACTCGTTTTGCATACTTCTATATGTTTTTTATAAAGTTTATTTGCACTTCCCTTTTCTAGTTCATAAGGTCTAACTTTATATAAAACTTTCATTAGTAAATCTCCATATATAGCAGCCATTATAACTCTATTTATTAATCCTAAAGAAAATACACTATATAGATTTCCTTTTTCATCTCCATTTACTGATAAGGACACAACAGGAATATTTCCATATCCAGCATCACTTAATCCTTTTCTTAAAAATCCTATATAATTTGTAGCTCTACATACACCACCTGTTTGAGTTATAGCTACAGCAGTTTTATTTAAATCGTATTTCCCACTTTTAAGTGCTTTAATTAACTGGCCTATAACAATTATTGCTGGATAGCAAGCATCATTATTTACATATTTTAATCCTTCTTCTATGGCTCCTTCATAGTCTTTTAGTAAAACCATATTATATCCACAACTTCTTACACTATGTTCAACTAAATCAAAATGTATTGGAGACATTTGAGGCACTAAAATAGTATAATTTTCTTTTATTGATTTACTTAAACTTCCTTTTGTATATGTTTTCTTAACTTTAATTCCTTGTATATTATTATTTTCCCTTTCTTGTAATGCTGCTTTTAAAGATCTTAATCTTATTCTCGCAGCTCCAAGATTATTTCCTTCATCAATTTTTATACAAGTGTAAATTTTTCCTTCTCCACTTAGAATTTCTTGGACTTGATCGGTTGTAACTGAATCTAATCCACACCCAAAAGAATTTAGCTGAACAAGAGATAAATCATCTCTAGAACTTACAAAATTAGCTGCTCTATATAATCTTGAATGATATGCCCATTGATCTACAACTCTTAAAGATTCATCTGATTTTCCTAAATGACATATACTATCTTCTGTTAGAACTGCCATATCTAAAGAATTTATCATCTCCGGTATTCCATGGTTTATTTCTGGATCAATATGATATGGTCTACCTGCTAGTACAATTCCCTTAAGATTGTTTTCTTTAATATAGTTTAAAGCTAGTTCTCCTTTATTTCTTATATCCTCTTTGAATTTTTCATATTCTTTAAATCCATGTTCAACACTTTTATTTATTTCATCTTTACTTATTTCTATGAATTCATTATCATAATCTTTAATTTTATTTAGCTCTTCATAAAGCTTTTTCTTTAAGGCGTTTTTGCTATTCATTGGTAAAAATGGATTTATAAAATTGATATTATTTTCTTTTATTTCACTTATATTATTTTTTATTACCTCTGAATAGGACATAACAACTGGGCAGTTAAAATGATTATCTACATTTTTAAATTCTTTGTGTTCATGTCTTATACATGGATAGAATATATTTTTTATACCTTTTTTTATTAAATCATTTATATGTCCATGTACCATTTTTGCTGGATAACAAACTGACTCTGATGCAATTGAATCCATCCCATTTTCATATAACTCTTTTGAAGACTCACTAGAAAGCACAACTTTAAATCCTAACTTTGTAAATATTGTATGCCATAGAGGATAGTCTTCATACATATTTAAAACTCTAGGTAATCCTATTTCCTTTCGTTTTGCTTTATTTATATCTAAGCTTTCATAATCAAATACTCTTTTATACTTATACTCAAATAGATTTATATTCTTATTTTCATTTCTATTTAGTCCTATTCCTTTTTCACATCTATTTCCTGAAATAAATTTTTCTCCATTTCCAAAACTATTTATAGTTAACAAGCAATTATTAGAACATTTACCACATCTTGCAGTAGTTATATTTAAGTTTATTGAATTGATACCTTTTTTATCTAAAAGAGAGGTTTTATGATTTTTATTATATTTTTCTTTAGCAATAATACTTGCTCCAAAAGCTCCCATTATTCCAGCTATATTAGGTCTTACAACTTCTCGTTCTGTTAAAATTTCAAAGACTCTTAAGACAGCATCGTTGTAAAAAGTTCCTCCTTGAACTACTGGAAAATTGCCTATATCTTCTTTTGATTTTACTTTTATAACTTTATATAAGGCATTTTTTATAACAGAATAAGAAAGCCCTGCACTTATATCACTTACAGAATTTCCTTCTTTTTGTGCTTGTTTTACTCTTGAGTTCATAAATACCGTACATCTTGAACCTAAATCTACTGGATTTTTAGAGTATAGAGCTTTTTTAGAAAAATCTTTAATATCTAATTGTAACGACTTTGCAAATGTTTCTAAGAAAGACCCACATCCAGAAGAACAAGCTTCATTTAATATGATAGTTTCTATTACTCCATTATTTATTTTAAGGCATTTCATATCTTGACCGCCTATATCTAATATAAAATCTACATTAGGTGAAAAAAACTTTGCCCCTTTGTAGTGTGCTATTGTTTCAATTTCTCCCACATCTATTTTTAAAGCTTTTTGAAGTAATGCTTCTCCATACCCTGTAACAGCTGAATTTACAATTTTAGCCCCTTTAGGTAATATATCATATATATTGTTTAAAATATGTATTGTTGAGTCTAATGGGCTTCCTTCATTGCTTCTATAATCTGAATATAATAAATTACCTTCATCATCAACTAATGCTACTTTTGTAGTAGTTGACCCCGCATCTATACCTAAAAAACAATTTCCACTATAGTTTAATAATTCTTTAGTTTTAACAATATCTTTATCATGTCTATTTCTAAAATCTATATATTCTTTTTCTGTCTTAAATAAAGGTCTAAGTCCACTGTTATCCATAACTTCTTTTAATTTTAAATGTTTTAAATTATCTATTAAATTGCCTAAAGTAACAGTTTTCTCCTTACATGATAATGCGGCACCCATAGCTATATATAATTGTGCATCTTCAGGAAATACAATATCATCTTTATCTAACTTAAGAACATCAATAAAAGCTTTTCTTAGTTGAGATAAGAAGTATAATGGTCCCCCTAAAAAGGCTACCTTTCCTTGAATTTTTCTTCCACAAGCTAAAACGCTAATTGTTTGAACTACTACCGCATGAAAAATACTCATTGCTATATCTTCTTTTCTAGCTCCTTCATTTATAAGGGGTTGTATATCTGTTTTTGCAAATACTCCACATCTTGCAGCTATACTATATATATTTTTATAACCTTTTGCTAATTCATTTAATCCTTGAGCATCTGTTTTTAAAAGAGTTGCCATTTGATCAATAAAAGACCCTGTTCCACCTGCACATATCCCATTCATCCTTTGTTCTATTCCATTTGTTAAATAAGTTATTTTAGCGTCTTCCCCACCAAGTTCTATTACAACATCAGTTTCAGGATTAAAATACTCAATAGCTTTTGTACTAGCAATTACTTCTTGAATAAATTCAACTTCTAATTCATTTGCTAAATTCATTCCACCTGAACCCGTTATAACTATAGATACATTTTCATCACCAATAAGTTTATAAGTATCTTCTAATACTTTAGTGACAGCATTTTTAATATCTGATAAATGTCTTTCGTATTCTTTAAAAATTATCTTTTTATTTTTATCTAATACTACGACTTTTACTGTAGTTGATCCCACATCAATTCCTATATTGAAAGTGTCCATCATACCTATCACCCCATTGTTTCGTTGTTTTTGTCTAAATTCGTCTTTTTTTATTGATTTTTAGAATTTTTTATCATTCCTTGTTATATTCTATCATAAAAGAAATGTATTATCTAATATTAGATAATACATTTATAATTTAAAAACATATTGAAAATTCTAATTTTTTATTTCTAATTTCTATAATAGCCTTTATTTAATCTATATACTTTTTTGCTTACATTAATTCTAGTTTATTTTTAATTTTTTACTATTATATCTTTAATATCTTATTTCTTTTCCGTATACACGCTTTCTCTGAATAAACTCTTTGTAGTTTCTCTACTACTCCTTCATTATTTTCTGCTATATCTCTATAACTAAATAATATATTACCTTTAACTTCTTTGTACTGCCTATTTATTTCAATTTCTTTATCAACTTCTCTTGCAGTTTCTTTTTTATTTATATTTTGACCTATATATAGCTTAACTTTTGTCCCATCTACAATACTTGCCCACCATTTTACTAACGTTTCATATGGATTATCTACGTTAGTTGTCTCCCAGTAAACTTGAGGTGCTATATAATCTATAATACCATCTTGTATCCAAGATAGAGAGTCTGTATATAAATCATAGTAACCTTCTAAAGCATTTGTATTTGAACCCGTTACATCACTGCTTTTATTTTTCCAAACACCAAAAGGGCTCACTCCAAATTCAACATTTGGTTTCGTAGATTTTATAACTCTATATACTGTTTTTATTAAATTATTTATAGCTTCTCTTCTATTTTCAGCTGTATCCTCACATACATATTCACATCCACAAATACAATTGCAGGTACATAAACATCCACAATCGCATTCACAATCACATTCTGGAGGTGGGTATCCATATGGATAAAAATATTCATCAAAGTGAATTCCATCTACATCATAATTTGATACTATTTCAAATACAGTTGTTGCTACATAATTTATTACTTCCTGATTTTGAGGATTATAAAAAAGAGCATCATTATGAGATAATACCCACTCTGGATGTAATTTTGCTGGATTATTATCCGCTAAAACACTTAAATCAGTTCCTTTAGTAGTTATTCTATATGGATTTAACCAAGCATGAAATTGCATATTTCTTTTGTGAGTCTCTTCTATCATAAATTTCATAGGATCATAACCCGGATATTTTCCTTGCACCCCTGTAAGAAACGCTGACCATGGATTTATTTTTGAATCATAAAAGGCATCTGATGTAGGTCTAACTTGAACAAATACAGCATTTAAATTTAAACTTTGAATTTTATCTAATAGTTCTATGAACTCTTGTTTCTGAGCTTCAGGATTATCCTTTGTTTTTGGCCAATCTATATCATATACTGTAGCTACCCAAACCCCTCTAAACTCATATAGCGTACAATCTGTCCTCATGAAAGTTTCCCCCTATTATATATTTTGTATTTATTATATGTGTTTTACTAATATTTTGTTAAGCACAAAAAAAGCCTTATAATAGCATTAAAAAGCTTAATTGCTATATATAAGACTTTTATACATTTATTTATTGATAGTTTAAATTAGAAGTCCATACAAAATTTATAGGAAATACTGAATTTACAAACTTATTTATATTATTTAAATTCTTAAGTTCACTTTTAATAACATTACTACCTTCTAGAAATAGTTTATTTAATTTATCAATATCATCTATAACTAATATTTCATCTTTATATTTTATAATGTATTTATTATCTGTAGTCCTAAATTCTATCTCGTTTAAAAAATCTGTATCAACATATTGATTAAAATATCCATATAAATTTTTACATAGATTTTCGTAGTTAATTATTTTTATACTTCCATCTAAGTAAGATAATTTTTTTTCATCAAAGAGATTAGGTTGATTTATAAAATCTTTTATATGTACATTTTGAATTACATATTCTAGATTATACTTATTAGCAATATATTGAACTACTTCGTAATTATATTTAGAATCTATATATATTTCTCTAATTTCTCCTTTTAAAGTTTCATCATCTATTATTCTTAAAATTATGTATCCAATTACTTTATTCTCCCTAAAAACCACTAACTTTTTATAAGTAAAATTCCCCCAAGGTATAGTTGCACTTTCTAATAATGTTTCAAATTGTTCTTTAGTTCTTAAAAACCTAGTACTATTTTGGTTGTATATTTTTATTATTTCATTTAAATAGGATTTATCGTATTCTTTTATTTCTAAATTAATATCTTTATCTTTAGGATAAGTTATGTATTTATTGAAGTTTTTAACTAAGCTACATTTTCTTCTTGTATACAAGGTTCTTGTCCCAGATATGCTAACCATATCTACTCCATCCTTAAGCATTTTATCTTCCACATAATCCAATGCAGTAGATGCATATTTATTACCTTCATAATCTGGATCTGTGCAAACTGCGCCTATTGCAGCTACTTTTATATCATTACCTTGAACAGTTATATCTTGAATAACATAATTTACAGCTGAAACAATTTTATTGTCTTTAGATATTACTATCATATTTTCTATATTGTCCTTATTTAATAATAGAGGGAATTCTTGTTGCATAGTTGGTTTATGCCCTCTTAAATCTCTAAAAACTTTGTTTATAAGACTTATAACCCTTTCAAATTCTTCAGGTTTTGCACTTCTAGGATTAACCCTATTTATTAAATTTTTTCTTAGTTTTATATATTTTTCATGACTTATAGAATAATTCATTTTAATTTTTCTTTCACCTAAAAACTTCATTTCAGATTTTTTACCTAATAAGTTTTCAATTTCCTTATACACTTCTTCTTTTCCCAATTTATCTTCCATGTCTTTAAGTATATTAAAATCTTGTATTCCAAATAATAAGTTTCTACATCTTATTGAATCCATAGGCTTCATATCTTTTCCTGGATAAACTAAAAACATATCTCCAGCTTTCCATTTGTCTTTTTTATAAGTTGCATTGTTGAATAAATCTCCTGGCCAAATACCATAAGACCATCTTAAAAATCCATCTAGGTTAAAATAGTATGTAAACCATCCCTTAAGTCTAGATTCTATTAATGGAGATTCTAAAAATATATTTAACTTATCAGGAAAACAACAAGAATACCAAGTTAAATATCCAGATTTATTTTCTAGTTCTTTTTTTATTTCATCTAACTTATCTATATTATTTATAAGCTCACAAGTGTTTAACGATAAATTTTCTATGTTTATGTTACATTTTTCAAAAAACTCTTGATGATGTATTGCACACTTAAATTTTAATTCTTTTTTCCCTGAACTTTTTTTTATAAAATCTACATTTTCATTAAATACTTCTATATTGTCTGGTTCATCTACTATTATTTTAGTTATATCTAATAAATTACTAGACTCTAAGTGATCAAATAAAAGTTTTAGATATTTAGCAAAATCATGTTTATCTTCTAAATAACCAAAAACCTTTTCATCTTCATTATAATAGTTTATTCTTATTGCATCTTTATAATCTTTTAAAGGACTTCCAAACTTAAATGCATCCCAGTTTCCTATAATTCCAAATAAGTTAATTTCTTTATTTATATTATGTTTAAAACACAAATCTATGTATCTATCTAAATTTGAAAAGTCGCATATCAATTCTCTATCCTTCTTAAATACTTTGACTATATTCATTTCAAATAAATTATTTGCATTTTCATATACCTGATAGCATCTTTGTCCTGCCCATGGATAGTCAGTAACTATTAAGTCAATAACTTTTTGACCTAATTTTGACATTTGCTCTAAAAAGTTATCTATTATATAAAAATGTTCTTCACTATAATATGGAACTTCATAATAACGAGCCCAGTTACAAGGGTGTTGCCATAAGTCTAAGAAAAATTCACTTTCTTTTGCTGATTTTACAATATAGTTTAAAACTTCAATTTTAACACTTTTTTCAGCTATAATTTTTTCTTTTTGATATTCCTTTGTATAGTAAGCTTTTAACTTTATCTCTATATTATCTTTATTAAAATTTTTAGGTATTTTACCATCTATCCATAATAGCTGCTCTTCTTCTATATGCATATAGTTTTGATTTAAAATTTGATCACCTATGTAGTCTTTATTATCATCTTGTATGTAACCTATAAAGGAGATTTTAAAGCTATCCTTTAAACTTTCTTCTGCTTCAAGCTCTATTCTAATTTTATTATTGAGTCCTAAATAATGTATATCATTTAAATCTCCTAATTGACAAAAAAAATCGTCATTGCTATTTAGCATAACTTGAAAAGCAAAAGCCTCTTCTTTTGCTACACATAAATTGCTTATTGTTTTGTATGATATAGTTTTATTGTTTTTAACATGCTTAAATGAACTATCATATATATCTAATTTTAATTTCATCTCTATCTCCCTATATTTATCTTATTCTTACAAAATTTGTTAAGTTCATTATATGTTAAAATTTTTTCGTCGTAAAATAGATAAAATCTATAGCCTTTTATTTAACTATAGATTTTATCTATTTTATATTCATTTTTTAAAATTAACTATCTAACATACTCATCATGATACAATTCATATATATCTGAAAGCTCTAGTTTTATTCTTTGCAAATCAACTTGGTAATCTTTGTGGACTATTTTTTCGTCTTCTGTTATTAATTTATTTGGAAGTAAAACAGTAAATTCAGTACCACTTTTACCATCACTTTCTAAGTATATTTTACCATCCATTAATTCTACAAGAGACTTAACTAAACTAAGTCCAATTCCACTACCTTCTTTTTTTCTTCGCATAGATTTATCTCCTTGGACAAATCTATCAAATATTTTATCTTGAATTTCAACTGGAATTCCTATACCATTATCTTTTACTTTTATTCCTACCCAAGTCTTATTACTTAAAATTTCAACTAAAATACTACTGCCTTCCTCACTAAACTTAATAGCATTAGATAATAGATTTAAAACTATTCTCTCTATCATATCAGGATCACATTTTATATCAAGTTCTTCTACATCTGTATCAAATAAAACTTCTATACCTTTTACATTTGCATAACTTACAACAGATAAAGTCATATCCTCAACTATCTTAACTATATTGTAATTGTCAAATTCAGGACATTTGAATCCTACATCAAGCTTAGTAATATCAACTATATTATCTATAAGTCTAAGCATTCTCTTACAGTTTATATCTAGACAATCTTTATATTTTATATATATTTCTTTAAAGTTACTTTTTTCTACACTTACACTTAATAATTGATTGGCTGAATAGATTATATTTAAAGGAGTTTTTAACTCATGACTTATGTTTGAGAAAAACTCATTTTTTACCTTTTCTTCTTGTTTGATTCTTTCATATTTTAATAGAGCTTTTTCAAGTTCATATTTTTCTGATACATCTTTTATAGATAAAACTTTATATTTTTTATTATTTATTTCAAATGTCTGTATTGAAATATCTAAAATTTTATCTATATCTTTAATGTATATGTCTTTGCTATAACATCCATATCGAGACATTTCATATTCAATTTCTTTAAGATTTAAGTTTTCTTTATATATTTTTGCTATATCAAATTTTTTCCCAATCTCTATATCTAAATCTTTAAAATAATGATTTTTTCCCATATTTTCTATAGTTTTTGCATTTTTATATTCTATCTTGTAGTTTTCATCACATATTATAATATTACTATGCTTATTTTCATCGATAATTTTTATAAATAAGCTTCTTTGTCCATCTAATATTCTATTAATTTTTATAGATCTACTAAGTTCAATAAATAGCCCTAATATAAAAATTATAAACCCTAAAAATATTGTGGATGTTGATGTCAATCCTATTTCTTCAGTTGGATTTATTATATAGAAAAAATCATATATAGATTTTATAGAAAACATAAGTGCACTTGATCCAATTACACTATAAATATATTCTTTTTTATTAAAACTCTTTTTAAAAAATCTAAAAGATATTATTATATATACTATAGCCAAAAATATATTATATCCTTTATAGAATTTAATTATATTTTCATTGTATGGATACATGTATTTATATTCTATATAAATAGATATAAAAGTTATTAAACTAACTATCAAAAATGATTTTATTTTATTATTTATAATAAGTTTTTTCAAACTTTCTAAATTGCTAACTGCTATATATACTATACTTACTCTTACAAAAGATGTTATAATAGCATGGTATTCATCTAAATTAGGATGTGAGTAATTTAATAAGTTTGATGTACATATATCTAAAAAAAACATAGTGTACATTAGAAACATTATAAATAATTCTTCTTTTTTATTGCTACTATAGCATAATAAACAACTTAAGACCCCTAACATAGATAAAATTACACTAAATATTCTTACAAAATCATCATTTGTCAACTCAAATATTGGTTGTGGACTTATAAGTTCTATTAGTCTAAAAACATATCCTCCTAATATAAATATTGATATTATCAATATAATTATTATATCAATTCTTTTTTGTTCTTTTATATTTTCAAAAATATTTACATCACCCATAGTTTTTCCCCTTATTTCACATTTTTTAAATTAAATTTTATTATATAATCCACCTGTTATATTATTTCAACTTGTAAATTCGTGAAACCGCTTGATTTTTACCCATTTAATTATTTTGCATTTTTTTGTATAAATTGTCAATATTAGTAGAATGCTTTGTCCTATACATTACTTTAAACAGCTACAGTAAATTTTTATCTCATTATTATATATATCCATAATAAAATCTTTTAATAAATTACAATTAAATATATATTTTTATCTAAAAATAATTAATATAAAAAGTAGATACACTATAGTGTATCTACTTTTTATATTAATTATTTACTTTTACTTATATTTTTACTTATATCAATCCTGCAATCATTATAATAAATACTGATATGGGTATTAAATAAACTACTATAGGTTTCATCCACTTATATACTCTCACTTTTTTAGATCCAGTATTTACTTCATCCATGTAATTTTCAAATTTCCATTTATATGCTGTATATATAGATATCATCAATGCTCCTAATGGCATTAATATATTTCCTGAAATATAATCAGCTAAGTCAAATAAGTTTTTGCCAAATATATTAACTTCACTTAATGGACCATTAGCTAATATACAAGGTATACTTAATAAAAATATACTTGTTAATACTATCCAAACAGTTTTCTTTCTATTTATATCAAATACTTCTGATATAGTACACACTATTGATTCTATATATCCTATTCCTGAAGTTATTCCTGCAATTATAACTAAAAAGAAAAATGAACATCCAAATAATTTTCCTCCAGCCATTTGCGAAAATAGATTAGGCATAGTTATAAAAGTAAGACCTGGACCCTCTGTTGGAGACATTCCAAAAGAAAATATCGCTGGAAATATTATAAGCCCTGCTACTATAGCTATAGCCGTATTAGATATTACAATTATAGTTGCATCACCTGTTATATTAGATTTTTCATCATCTAGATAACTACCATATACAAATGCAGCTGCAACTCCTATCCCTATTGCAAAAAATGCCTGACCTAGTGCTGCAAGTATTACTTCTCCTGTAATTTTAGAAAAATCAGGTGTTAAATACCAAATAATTCCTTCCATAGCTCCAGGAAGTAACATACTTCTTATAGCAAGTAATATTAATATTATAAAAAGTGCAGGCATTAGATATTTACAGCAATTTTCTATACCAGCTTTAAGCCCTCTATTGACTATAATCCCAAGCAATATTATCATTATAGCTGTATAAAATAATACTTGAGAGGGACTAGAAATAAAATTTGAGTAAACTTGTGATACTTCAGTAATAGATAATCCATTAAAGGATCCCATAAAAGTTTTTACTAAATATGCAAGCATCCATCCTATAACAACTATATAATATGACATTATAAAAAGTGATGCTATAACTCCTAACCATCCTATTCCTACCCATATGCTTCCTTTTTTAGTAAGTTTACGCATTCCTTCTACTGGATTTAAATGGGTCTTTCTTCCAAGTCCCATCTCAGCAACAAATAATGGTATTCCTATAACTAATGATATCAATACATATACTATTAAAAATGCACCACCACCATTGACTCCAACCATATATGGAAATCTCCATACAGCTCCAAGTCCTATTGCAAATCCTATTGTTGACATTATAAACCCAAATCTACTACCCCAAGATTCTCTGGATTTTTCCATAGTCCACACTCCTATTTAATTTTCAAATACAGTTTGTTCATTAACTTCTGTTTGCAACGCTTTTAATGCTTTTAATACTAAACCTTTTCTTAATTTTTTACTTCCATCTTCCCCTAAATTAGGATCCCCTAATGGATAAGGGATACCTATAGTAGGTATTATTCTATTTGCACCTATTGTTAAAGATATTGGAACTACTGTACACATATGAACTACTGTTATACCTTTTCTTTCTATTTCTTTTACCATCGTTGCACCGCAACGTGTACAAGTACCTCATGTAGAAGTTAGAATTACAGCATTTACACCATCTTCTATTAACTTATTTACAAAGTCTTCTCCAAAAGCTTTAGCATTGTTGACACTTGTTCCTGTTCCTGTAGTAGTTATAAAGTAATTTGCAAGTTCGCCTATAATGCCTTCCTTCTCCAATTCCCTAGTAACATCAAGAGGGACTACTAAATTAGGATTATCAAGTACATACGCTCTATCATACCCTCCATGAATTGTTGTGAAGTCATCTTTACTAAGGGTGTTCATTTTACTTATATCATAAATTCCATATTTTGTAGCACTTGAAGATTCTATTTTATCTGGATTATCTGTTGGAACTATTCCTCCAGAAGTTACTATAGCAATTTTGGCTTTTGATAAATCTTTTATAGGCTTAGCAGGAGTTACTCTATCAAAGATAGGCATTTCATATTCTGTTTTAAACTCTTCTTTATTTAATTTTTTAACCAACATATCTATAGCTCTTTCAGATCCTCTAAGTTCATGGAAGAAATTTTTTCTTATCCCTCTTAAAATATACCCTTCTTCTTCTGGAGGTCCTACCTCTTCACCCTTTGCAAGTTTTAATCCTAAATTAACCATCTTAGGTACAGTCTTTCTAAGATCTGCTGCTGAATTTTTAGTTTCTATTATATATAAATCTAATTTATACATATCAACTCCAGGATTTTCTATATACATGCCTGTAACTACTGGTATTTTAAGTTCTTGTTCGACCTTTTTACATATAGCTCCACAAGCTACCCCATATCTACCTGCGTTAAATGCTGGCCCTGCTATAAATAAGTCTGGTTTTTCTTCTTTTATCATTTTAATTAAAACATTCATTGCATCTTCCATATTCTCTCCAAAATAACTATCTCCGCATATAACTGTAGCTACTATTTCAGCTTCATCTTTAAATGATTTTTGAAAAGCTAATCCTGGTCCTAAAGCTCCTTTTCTTTTTTCTGGAGGGATATTGGCTTTTTCTTCTCCTCCAATTCCTGCAAAGAAATTATTTATATAATGAACAACCTTTATTTTACTCATAATTTTACCTCCTTTTATTATTTGCTATCTTAGTACCATCTTGCAGTTAAGTGATTATATCCATTGGCTATAGTTGAAGCGATTATAATTTGAAGTTCTGCATCCATGCTGCCATCTTCATTTAAGCAACCCTTATAACCCCCAATCATCATCTCAACATATTCCAAAGTTCCTATAATTTTTTCCATAGCTGGAAAATGTACCACTAAGTTTCCTTGACCACAAGATACTAGTGCATCTGCTTCTTTAGTTGCATCTGCTACTGATTGACTTTTCCCATCCCTACCAGGAAATTCATCTGTTATTAGAACAACTTTTGCTCCTGCTTGAGTAACTTTTCTACAATTCATCATGAGATCTGTATCTGGATTTCCGTATCCTTCTTCAGTAATTATTATTCCATCTATTCCCAGGTAGTCTACAAATTTAGCAACCATATCTGAACTTCTTTCTTTATCAACTAAAAATACATTTTCATTTGTTAAAATAACTCCAACAAAATTTATATCTTTTCCATGTCTTTTATATAAATCTTCTATTACCGGATTATTTAGATGATGGAATGTAGTAACCTTATCACAAGGAGCAACACAGTTTCCAGAAATTATAGCTCCATCCATAATTTCAGTTGGATACATTAAAGTTGGTACGATTTCTTTTGCATCTACTCCATAATAATAAGTATCATGTAATAAACCTTGAGATTGTAGCATATGCACATAGGCTACCGTTGGTAAATCTGGATATTCTTTTATTTGTTTAAGTAGTGGCTTAGTTTCATAAGTTTTTATTTCATCAGGTTCTATATTTCTTGCTGCCTCTCCTATATAAGTTGCAACTCTAAGACCTGCCATTCTAGCAGCTGCTTCATAAGCATGTGTTTCTAAATTTTCTTGTGGTTGCATCATTATACATACATTATTAGTTTTTGAAAAAGGACAATAATCTGCTATTGGACCACTCATATCAATTACTCCTTCTTGAAAAGCTACTATACTTCCACCTGTTACAACACAAGCTCCCACTAATGCATTAGTCCTTCCACTTCCAACTGTTTTTACTTTATTTATAACTCCAGGAAAAATTTGACCTTCTCCACTTACCTTAACTCTTGGTTCTATAACATCTTTAACTGGCGCAATTCTTACAGATTCACCTGGTCTTGCTAAATCAATATTTACACTTTTTATTCTTTCATCTTCTAATACTATTTTTTCAATTTGACTTTTATCTACATATAGTATAGATTCTTTAACTTCTGTCTTCTCTCCAAACTGAACATCTTTAATGAAAATCTTCCCTAATTCTAATTTCATATTTTACCTCCTATATTTTTAATTTATATTATTGAATTTTTAATAATAGATAAATCTATTATCATAAATTGATCTAAAACTTCTTTTGTCCAAAGGGGAGTCGTATTATCTCTTAGTAAATCAGTATATACTTGTATACTATTTTCAATTATGCTCAAGCTAATTTCATCTAAGTAACTTTCATATTTACTAATTAAAATAGATTTGTAAGGAGTGTCGTTTGCTTTTATGCTTCCTGCTAAAGGATGAGTATATAATTTATGTCCTCTATGAATTTTGTCTCTAGTTACCTTTAATACATCTATATAGTTATAATTTTTTAAGTATAGTGTTTCTAACGTATCTTTATATTCAGTATAAACTAATTCATTATTAGTAATTATTAACCTATCTATGTTATCACCCCTTTAGCTTTTTCTTATTTTATTTATAAAGCATATATCATGCCAACTTTTTAAAATAATTTTATATTTTATACCTATTGATTTTACTAAGTTTTTTCTCTTTATTTAAAATTTAATTTTTTAATTCTAATCCAATTGAGAAATTTTTTTCTCATAAAATAAAAAGGTGAGAAATTTTTTTCTCACCTTAACTTATATTCAGCTATTTTATTAGTTAATTGCCTTCTACTTATATCTAATTTCTTAGATGCCTGAGAAATATTATTCCCACATTGTATTAATACTTTCTCTATATATTCACATTCAAATTCTTTTCTTATCTCTTTTAATGGCTTTATTGTTATTTTTTCAAAATTTTCATTCTTATTTATACTTGGTAAACATTCTTTAGATATTTTTCCATTCTCACTTAATATTATCATTCTATTTATTATGTTTTTAAGTTCTCTTATGTTTCCTGGATAATCATAAGTTATTAAAAAGTCCATTATTTCTGAATCTATTTTATTTATTTTTTTATTATATTTATATTCATACTTTTTTATAAAAAACTTTATTAATTCATTCAAATCTTCTTTTCTTTCTCTAAGTGGAGGTATTGTTATGATTATAGTGCTTATCCTATAGAAGAAATCTTCTCTTATACTCCCTTTTTCTATCTCCTCTTTAAAGTTTTTATTAGTTGCACTTATTAATCTAAAGTCTGATTTGATTTGTTTATTACTTCCAAGCCTTTCTATTATACCATTTTCTAAAGTTCTAAGTAATTTAACTTGTACATCTAGTGATACATCTCCTATTTCATCTAAAAATAAAGTTCCTCTATTAGCTAACTCAAATCTTCCCTTTCTTCTTTCATTTGCTCCTGTAAAAGCACCTTTTTCATGTCCAAACAGCTCTGATTCTAATAATCCATCAGAAAAGGCACAACAGTTTACGGCTACAAAGGCATTATCCTTTCTATTACTTAAATTATGTATATATCTAGCCAAAACATCTTTACCTACTCCAGACTCTCCAAGTATTAATATGTTTATATCACTAATTGCAACTTTTTCCGCTATTTTTATTATATCTTTAAATTTTTTGCTTTTAGTTGTAAGTTTGAACTCATCTCTAGTTTTTTTTGGACTTTTTAAATCTATAGATTCTTTAACCTTTTGTATTTCATTTAATAAGTCTTTTGTTGGATTGCTTTTTATAAAATAAGAAAATGCTCCTTTTTTCATAGCATCAACAGCATTTTCAATAGTTCCATATCCTGTTACCAAAATAACTTCTATATCCTTGTTTATGATTTTAACATTCTCTAACAATTCTACTCCATTCATTTTATCCATTATTAAATCAGACAGTACTAAATCATAACTTTTATCTTTTTCTATAATACTTATAGCTTCAAGTCCACTTAATGCTACATTTACCTCATATCCCTTCTTTTTTATTATCTTTTTCATTACATTAGCATATTCTATTTCATCATCAACTATCAGTATTTTCAAAGTTAATCCCCCTTACCTATTGGAATTTTTATGAAAAATGTAGTTCCTACTCCTAATAAACTTTCTACACTTATACATCCTCCACACTTAGTTATTTCATTGTAAGTTATATAAAGACCTAATCCTGTTCCTTTTCCAACTGGCTTTGTTGTATAAAAAGGATTAAATATATTTTTAAGATTTTCCTTTGATATACCTGAACCTGTATCTTTAAATTCTATATTTAACTTATTAGATTCTTTATATGCTTTTATAAAAATAGTACCTTCGTTACTTATAGCATATATAGCATTTGATATAAGATTTAATAATACATGTTTTAGTGAATCTTCATTTATATAACAATTCAAATCTTTTTCACATATTATATTTAATTTTATGTTTTTGCTATTTATTGATTTTTGCTCTAATTTTAGAGTATTTTCCAAAAAGTTTTTTATGTTTACAAACTCTAGTTTGTCACTACTTATTCTTGAAAAGTTTAAAAGATTTGATACTATATTACTTGCCCTTTGAACATTGTTCTCTATTCCATCTATATATTCATTAAATTCTTCTTTGCTATTATCATCTTCTTTTAAAAGATAACAATAATTTATGATTATCCCTAATGGGTTTCTTATTTCATGTGCTACTCCTGAGGCTAACTGACCTATAGCTGCCATTTTATGATCTCTTAACATTTGAGCTTGTGTAACTTCGAGTTTAGCTTGACTTTCTAGTACTTCACTTGTTTTAATTTTTATTTCTTTCTTTAAGATATATGTGCACCCATAAAAAATATATATTGTTATTAATATTATACTAACTAAAAGATACATCAAGTATCCCGATTTTGTACCACAGAAAATCGTATTTATATCATCATATTCGTAATACCATTTTTCTTTTAAATCTTCATATACTCCATTTTTTTGAAGATTAAATATACCTTTATTTAGTATGCTAACTAATTCTTCTTTATCTTTTCTTACTGCTAATACAGCTTTTTTTGTATATATAGGTTCTTTTAAAATAGTATATTCTTCACTTATTTTCATATCTTTTATATAATACTTAAGAACAGGTTCATCACCTACAACAGCTTCTACATCCTTGTTTACTAAGTGTTTAACTGCACTTTCTATATCTTTAGTAAAAACTATATCCAAATTTGAAATTCTATTTTTTAAAAATTCTATAGAGTAATCCCCTTCCAGTATAGCAACCTTTTTACCCTTTAAATCTTCATAATTCTTTATATCTGAATTCTTAGGTGTTAAAATATTTCCTCTTAGAGTATATACAGGGTCTGTAAATACAAACTGTTTAGACCGTTCTTCTGATTCTATTAAATCGAAAAAATCTATACTTTTATTACTAAGACTATATAAGGACTCTTTCCACCAATCATTGGGTTCAAAATATATATCTTGACCTATTTGAATAGATAACGCATTTATAAGGTCTACAATCATGCCTTTATATTGGCCATCTAGCTTATCTTTGTATCTAAGAGGTGGAGAACTTTGATCTGATCCATAAATGATTTTACCATTACTTTTTAAAATTTCTCTTTCCTTTTCAGTTATAGGCATAGACTTTTCTATATACTCAAAGATATTTAAATTATAGGTTATTCCTACATATATATTAGCTATTATACCTATAACTACAATAGAGTAAATAATACCTATAACTATTATAGTCCTCTTTTTCATAATACCCCCAATTTATAATCATTTTATCAATCTGAAAATTATACTTCTTTTTATATCTATAGCTTGTTTCGGACATAATTCATGGCAGCAAAAACATCTTATACATTTATTTAAATCTATCTCTATTTTTTTATTTAAACTTATAACCTGTGCTGGACATATTTCTATACATTTTTTGCATTTTACACAATCTTTATAAGAAATAATAGGCTTTGGAGTTAATAGTTTCGTAAGAGGTTCATGAATAAACTTTGGCATAGATGATGCTAATAATCTAAAATCTTTACTGGTTTTTGGTATTTTAAAATCCTTTATAATAAATTTATTTATATCATCTCCTACTAAAACTACATCACTTAAATCTTTTTTTATATAGTCTCTTTTTATGCTCCCTCTTATAGTAGGTACTTTGTTTATATCTAAATTAATAATCTTACAAGCTATTGCATCTAATGCATATGGACTAGCTGATGCTAGAGTTACACCAATATGTCTTGGAATTCCCGCTGATGGCCCTTCTCCTTCCATACCAACTACTCCATCCATAATGGTTAAATTTGGATTTACATAAGAACATATATCTAATAATACATCCTCACAAAATATTTCTTCATTTGGAAATCTATAATGTATTTCTGCCTTTTTAAGTCCTGCTATAGATCCATATAAATTCTTAACTCCACCTGTGAATGTGGCCATACCATGAGTCTTTAATTTACATATATTTATTATATAATCAGCTTTTATTATTGGAGTTATTATATCCATAAACCTTAATGCTTTAGCACTTGTACTTTCCACTTTAACTTCACTTATATCATAATTTAAGTTTATTCCAATTTCATCTGCTATATCTTTCATCCCAGTTGATTTGTATATACCTTTAAGTGATGATACTGTATATGGTCCTCCAGGGCTATCTGCTATTATTACTTCACAGTTTAGTCTAAGTAATATTTCACATACAACTTTAACTACTGTTGGATGAGTTGTTGTAGCTTCTTTTGGACTTTTTTTCATAAGCAAATTTGGTTTTATTAATACTTTGCTATTTGGTTTTATATATTTTTCTATTCCACCTATATCATTTAAATTTTTCTCTATTGATGCTTTTATATTTTCATAATTATAATCATCACATTTTCTTATTGATACAAATTTCATTTTTATCCCCTTTTAACTTTATTCTTATTTATATATTAGCATAAAAACTTTCCATTTTTACATAATAAAAATTCGCTTTGCTCATATCCCCAAAGACTCCGTATGTTACTCAAAATTCTTTTTTGCTTTCTATAAACTTATTTACACAACTATAGTTCATTAATTATCAACAAATTTTAAATCAATATACTATCTTAGAAATTAAAAAAGTGTAGACAAGTTTGTCTACACAAACCTATCTACACTTTTAAAAACATTTAAGCTAATACAGGTATCATCCCATCGTTATTATCTAGATGATCCTTATCTTCTGCATGATTACCATATGCTTCTTTTATAGTTTGATTAATTTCATAATATCCATTATTAACTACATCTTTTATATTATCTGAAGCATCACTTATGCTACCAAAAACAGTTTTGCCTGCATCTTTAACTTCAGCTGCAACTGTTTTTATTGTATCAATTACATTCTTGCTAACTGATACAACTGAATTTTTAACTTCTTTAATCAAAGACCATGAGTTTTCAATATTATTTTTTATATCTTTGTAAGCTTTTTTAATTTCATTGTATCCTGTTGAAGCTGTATTTCCTATTTCTTTTATTGGTTCTTTTATAGATTCTACTCCATTATTTACCATTTTACCAGTTTGAACTAATTTTTCTACAATACCACTATTTGGATTGTTCCACTCATACTTAATTTCATCTATTGATGTTCCAACTGTTACTACTACTTCCTTAATATTTTCCCCTATTGAAACAGCTGTCTTTACTCCTGTATTTATTAGAGATGTAGCTGAATTTTTAGTATCTTCAGCTATTTTTCTTAAATCGGAGGCAGTAGTTGTTACTTGTTTAAATGTGCTAGCTACTTGTGATGCAGTATCTTTTATTTTTTTACTTACTGAATCTGACATATCTTTTATAGTTTTTGATACAACCTTGGCCGTATCAACAACAATATTTGATACTGACTTAACTGTTTTAACAACACTTTCGCCTACAGAAACTGCTGTCTTAACAAATTTTGAAACCTCACTAGCCGCATAAGAAAATTTATCAGCTACTGACTTAAAAAATCCACTTATTGAACTCTTAGTTGTGTTACTTTCTTTAGATACAAGCTCTGAAGAATCTTTTATATCATTAGCAATTGAAGATATATATTCATCTTTATCTAATTTTATATTGGTAACTTGTACATTTGAACTCAGATTGTCATTTTCTACCTTTCTATCTCTACTATTGTTATCATTTCTATTTTTAATAACAGTTGCATTTAAATTAACATTGTTAGTTATTTTCATAACCTTTCACATCCTTTTATTTTTTTATAATATATAATCACTGCTAAGTGCTTATAAACTAATATCTTATTTCTCCTTGTGGTGAATATGCCGAATTTTGTGATAATTTAAATTGATCTTCTAATATAAATTCACCGTCTATAAAAAATTTCATTGTCCAAGTTCCAAATGGATATTTGCGAGTATTATCAGTTAAATCTATCCAAAACCATAACATTATTGGTTCTTTACCATTTGGCGGCATAAATAAATTATTCTCAGTTACTTGAAATAACGCTCCTACAGGTGTATACCATGCTGTTGTTACCGTATGTAAACCTGTTACATTAGTAAATTGAAATCTTGTTACTACTTTTTTATCTAAAGCCATATTAAAAATTTTTTTATTTACGATATTTTCTTGTTCAATTACGGAAGAACCTATATCGTACTTTTCTATATGTGTTGTATATTGAGTATTATTATAAAGTCTCTGATCATTTTCATTAATCTTAACTATAGACCAAAGTTCTTCATTGTCATCTGGTAAGTATACATTTGCAGATGGATCATTAAGCTTTAACTCCCCATTAATAAGAAATTTATACGGATGCTCACCTGTTTGCAAATCACATTTAAATGTCCATTTATTATTATCTTTAATCATAACTCCTTTATTATGATCATAATTATTAAACTCTCCTATTACAGATATTGTTTTAATTGGTAAATAATTATTTTCTTCATATTGAAAATTCACTTCCATAGTAAAAAACCTCCTATATATCATGAAGTACTACAGTTTTTTTTAAAAATGTTTTACTTACCTTATTATATCGTTAATATTATTACAAACTTTAGCATAAAAAAGTACTACCCAAAATATAGGTAGTACTTTCAAATTTAACTCTACTTTACAGAAATATTTATATTTTCATTTTCTCCATCTACTATTATAGTACATCCATTATATATATCTCCTGCTATTAACTTCTTAGCTATAATAGTTTCTAATACATTACTTATATATCTCTTTAATGGTCTAGCTCCATATATTGGATCATATCCTTCTTTAACCATTATATCTTTTGCACTATCTGTAACTTCAACTTTTATATCTTTATCCTGTAATCTATTTTTTAAAGACTTCATGAATATATCTATTATTTGTTTAATTCCTTCTTTATCTAATGGCTTAAACATTATAATATCATCAACTCTATTTAAAAATTCTGGTTTGAATCTTCTCTTCATTTCATTCATAACTAGATCTTTGGCTTCTTCATTTAAAATTTCCCCAGCTTCTAATAAATATGAGCTACCTATATTTGAAGTCATTATGATTATAGTATTTTTAAAGTCTACTGTCTTACCTTTATTGTCAGTAAGTCTTCCATCATCTAGTATTTGAAGAAATAAATTAAATACATCTTCATGTGCTTTTTCTATTTCATCAAATAATACTACAGAATATGGATTTCTTCTAACAGCTTCTGTTAATTGTCCACCTTCCTCATATCCTACATACCCTGGAGGAGGTCCTATAAGCCTAGAAACTGCATGTTTTTCCATATATTCAGACATATCTATTCTTATTATATTTTCTTCACTATCAAATAAATTATTTGCTAATGTTTTTGCAAGCTCTGTTTTCCCAACCCCTGTAGGTCCTAAGAATATAAATGATCCTATTGGCTTATTCTCATCTTTAAGACCTGCACGAGCACGTATAACTGCATTACTTACTGCAGTAACTGCCTCATCTTGACCGATTACTCTTTTGTGAAGTTCATCTTCTAATTTTAATAATTTTTCTCTTTCTCCTTCTACAAGTTTAGTAACTGGTATTCCTGTCCACTTAGCAACTATTTGAGATATTTCATTTTCAGTAACTTCTTCTTTTAATAAAGCGTCTTCATAGCTTTTTTGCATTTTTAATTCATGTTCTTTTATTTGTTCTTCTAATTTTGGTATTACACCATATTTAACTTCTGCCGCTTTATTAAAATCATATTCTCTTTCAAATTTTTCTACATTACCTTTAGCTTCATCTAACTTGGCTTTTAAATCTCTTATTTCTTGAATCTTGCTCTTTTCTTTTTCATACTTAGCAGTCATTTCATCATTTTTAGATTTTAATTCTGCTAATTCTTTACCTAAGTTTTCAAGTCTTTGTTTACTTTTGTCATCATTTTCTTTAAGTAGTGCTTCTCTTTCTGTTTCTAATGTTAATAATCTTCTTCTAACAACATCTAATTCTGTTGGAAGAGAATCTATTTCACTTCTTATCATTGCTCCAGCTTCGTCTATTAAATCTATTGCCTTATCTGGTAAAAATCTATCTTGTATATATCTATCTGAAAGCTTTGCTGCTGCAACTATAGCACTATCATGTATTCTTATACCATGATGAATTTCAAATCTTTCTTTAAGGCCACGAAGTATTGATATTGTATCACTTACGCTAGGTTCTTCTGCCATAACTGGTTGGAAACGTCTTTCAAGTGCTTTGTCTTTTTCTATATATTGTCTGTATTCATCAAATGTAGTTGCACCTATACAGTTAAGTTCACCTCTTGCTAACATTGGCTTTATTAAATTTCCTGCATCCATTGCCCCATCAGTTTTTCCAGCTCCAACTATTGTGTGTATCTCGTCTATAAATAATATTATCTTTCCTTCTGATGATTGAACTTCTTTAAGTACTGCTTTTAATCTTTCTTCAAATTCTCCTCTATACTTAGCTCCTGCAATTAAAGCGCCCATATCTAATGAATATATTACCTTTTCTTTTAAACCTTCTGGTACATCTCCTCTAACTATTCTTTCAGCTAAACCTTCAACTATTGCTGTTTTACCAACACCAGGCTCCCCAATTAAAACTGGATTGTTTTTGGTTCTTCTTGATAAAATTCTTATAACTCTTCTTATTTCTTCATCTCTGCCTATTACAGGATCTAATTTATTCTTTTTAGCTAATTCTACTAAGTTAGTAGAATATCTTTCTAATGCTTCATATGTTCCCTCTGGATCATTTGTTTCTACTCTTTGACTTCCTCTAACCTTAGATAATACATCTAAAAAATCTTTTTTATTTAAATTAAATTGTTTAAATATTTTTCCTACATTAGTTTTAGATTCAGTTTCAATCATTGCCAATATAACATGTTCTACACTTATATATGCGTCTTTAAAGTCTTTAGATATTTCTTCAGCTTTTATCAATACTTCATTTATTCTTCTTGTAGCTGTTATGCCTTGTGAACTTATTCCTTCTCCATGAATTTGTGGTAATTTACTAAGTTCTATATTTATACTGTTATTTAATGATGATACAGATATATTCATCTTCTCTAATATATTTGGAATTAGTCCATCTTCTTGATTTACAAGTGCACTTAATAGATGTATTACATCTACTTGTTGATTATGATTTTTTACTGCTATATCATAAGCTTCATTTAGGCTATTTTGTACTCTTACTGTCATTTTCTCTATATTCATATTAAAATCCCTCCACTATTTAGTTTTTATATTATCTATTTTAATTAAAACCTTAATTTCATATTTTGTTATCACTCTATTTAATTGAGTGCTAATAATTTGTTATTAATAATATATACATATATTTTATCTTTGTCAATAATATTTTTAAATTTTTTCCTACCTTTATTTAATAAGTTTTATAATTTATTATTCAACTTTTAAGTGCATTTAATAATATAAAATAATTGAATAGGTTTTCCCATTGTGGTAAAATAGAAAAAAAAGGATGTGATTATATGAAGAAGATTTTAGTCCCTATTGATGGTAGTGAAAGAAGTCAAAAATCCTTAGATTTTGTCTTAAGTAAGTATCCAAAAGATAAATTTAGTATAACACTGATGAGTGTTAATGATGTAAGTCTAACTAATATAACAAATCCAATGCTCATAGATGTTAAAATGAGAGAATCCCAAAAGAAAGTAGATTGTCTATTAGAAAGTTTAAAAGATAAATTAGCAGAATATGAAGTAGAAACATATACTGTATTTGGAGACCCTGGTCCAGAGATTATAAAAAAATCTGTAGATGATGATTTTGATTTAATAATTATGACTAAGTCAACAAAGAAACATTTCATAGACTCAATAGGGTCTGTAACTTTATATGTAGTAAAAAAATCTAAATGTACTGTTACTATAGTTCCTGAGTAAGATTTTAAATTTTTATAAATTAAACTAAAAGGCATAAAATCTATTTAAATAGATTTTATGCCTTTTAGTTTATACATTAAACCTTAAGTTTAGTCCAATTTCTAACTTTTATGTTATAATTAATAATGTAGAATAGTTACTTATTTAAGTTTGTGTAATTATATTCATTTTAAGAAATCGTTATCTCGAATAATATATTTCTAAAATAAATATAATTAAATAAAATTGTTTATTTAAACTTCTCTACAATATTTTTATAAAGGTAGGTACTAATATGAGTTTTTTTAATGACTTAGGAGATTTTTGTAGTGTTTTGCTAGCAATTATTATCTTAGCTACATGTTGTAAAAATTTAAAATCTTTATCTTTCATACAAAAGATAGGAATTGTTTCACTTTCATTAGGCATTTTAATTCCTGCCTCATTTGATTTTATTAACGGATTTATTTCTGGACTTTCTACAGCCGCTAATATTTTATAAACATAGTTATAATATAAAATTGTATTTATAAAAATAGTAAATGAAAGCTTAATAATCTTTCATTTACTATTTTAACCTGTAAGAAACCTATTTTAAAATATAATGAACTAATTATTAGTTGTTTACTGGTGTAAAATATTTACTTTCAACTGTTTTGTTAACTTTGACCATATAATAACAGTTTTGATTAACTGTTTTAAATCCCAGTCTATTATAAAAATTTTCCTTATCAGCTGTTGCCAAATAAATTGTTCTAACTTGCATTTTATCTAATTGCATCAATTTTTCTATCATTATAGATCCTATTTGATTTGATCTATAATTGGGATGTATTAATACATCAACAATAGTTGCCCATCTAACTCCATCACTTAGTGCTCTAGACATTCCTATTAATTTATCATTATCCCAAACAGTTATTATACAATTTGAGTTTTCTATTATAGTTTTCCAGTCATCGTAACTGTTCGTTACTCCCCATGTAGCGTATTTACAATAAAAATCTTTTACTTTAAATATATCAATTTCATTGGAATTACAAAATTTCACCATAATACCTCCATATATTTTATTATATATCTAAATTTTATAAATGTAAGTGTTTTAAACATCCATTGTGTATTTTTTTGTCACAATTTTTAGCTTCCTTAAATATATTGTACTATAGAGATTAAAAACGTCTCTATAATATAAATATATTTAAGGATGTGCAACCCATGATTGAAAATAATTGTTGTAGCCCATATTGTAATCAATATTATCCACAAAATAACTCTACTCCACAGCCTAAACAAGTACAATGCTGTTGCAAACTTGGAATAAAAAGAGCTACAGAAATATTAGGTGCAGATAGAGTAAGACAATTTATAGACTTTAATGCCGCTGCTTTTATTACTGACTTCTTCTTAGTTGGTACTGAATTAACAACACTTGGCGTAAATGATAACTTAGGAGCACTTACAGGTAGTTTAGAAAGATTAAATAATTGCGAATGTGATCTTTTAGATATAAGCGGACCTTTAGCATACCCAGAAGTTGTAGATGAAGGTTTAATTGCAGATTTAGCGGATCTTTTAGGTGTAACTATTCCTACTATAACTGCAGCTCTTAATGCTGTACTTGCATTAATTAATGACCCTACTACTGGTCTTACTGCTTTAATTGCTGCTTTAGAAGCAGTACTTATAGGACCTTTGGCCCCACTATTAGCTCCACTTGTAGCTATCTTAGATAGCATAGTAGGTATAGTAACTGGTACAGTTGATGCAGTTTTAGATTTAGTTAATGATGTAATTGTAACTTTAATTAATACAGTAATAGCTTTATTCCAAGATGAAGCTGCTGTTGGAGCAAATGCTGAATTAGCATCTTTATGTGCTATAAAAGCTATGGCATTTGAAGTTCTTGGAGATACTCCTGCACTTCAAGTTGCAAATTATGATATAATAAGAGAAGCATTAAGATTTTTCCAATGCGAAACACAAGATTGTAATCCTACATGTGACGACTGTTGCTGTAGTAGCGGTATAATAAGTGAATTATCTGGAAACTTAACTGGAAGAGCTAGTTTAACTGCTGGATCACTAGTATTAACTGATGTTGAAATATTAGGATGCGCAGGTAACACTTTAATACTTGGAGCTCCTTTTATCCCTGCTACTCCAACTACACCTGCAGTAAATGCTAGAATCTATGTAGTTTGTGCTGAAGCAGTACAATTTATAGGTTAATAGTAGTAATAACTATACTGAAGACTTAGTCTTCAGTATTTTTTATTAAGTTTGTAAATTCTATATTATATATAACTTACTTACCATATAATAAAAAACACATTGATAATTATCAATGTGTTTTTTATTATATATTTATTTTAATAGTAATACTATATTTATATGCCTTTATATATTAAATTTTAGTGTATTATTTTTTACATATAGTTTTCTATCACATATAGCAGTACTTGATTTTCTATGTGATACCATTATAATTGTTTTATTTCTACATTCATTTTTTATGCTTTTTAATATTTGTGCTTCATTTAAAGTATCTAAGTTACTAGTTGGTTCATCAAGTATTAGTACTTGTGAATCATGTAAAAATGCTCTAGCTATACCTAGTCTTTGCTTTTCTCCAGATGAAAGATTTGAACCTATTTCGCCAACATTAGTTTCATAACCTTTAGGCAATGTTTTTATAAACTCATGTATTGATGCTTTTTTACAAGCTTGTATTACTTCCTCTTTTGATGCATCTACTTTACCTATTTTTATATTATTTTCTATAGTATTATTAAATAAAAATGTTTCTTGACTTACTAGCGATTGACCTTTTCTTAATGATTTAGTTGGTATATTTTTTATATTTTTATTATCAATTTCAATACTTCCTTTTTCTACATCCCAAAACCTCATCATTAACTTTAAAAGCGTACTCTTACCAGATCCACTTTCTCCTATTATAGCTATTTTTTCTCCTGATTTTATATTTAGATTTACATCTTTTAATAAAACTTCTTCTCTATCTTTATACTTAAACTCTAAGTCTGATATATCAATGGTATTCATGTTTAAAGAGTCTTCACCTGTTACTTCTTTAACTGCAGGTTCCTCATCTAATACATCAAATAGTCTTTGTGCACAAGCAAATGTGTGCATTAAGTTATTTGATAAATTACTAAGTGCTACAGTTGGTCCAAAAGAACTTGCCAAAAGCACTAAAGCTACTATTACTTGTCCTAAGTTTATAGTTTCATTTATGTATAGGTTTACTCCAACATATAGTGTAATAAGAATAGCTATCATAATTGTTATATCTGTTAAAGCTCTTATAAGACCTTCATGTCCTTTTATTATCTTAAGCTTCTTATTTAAATTTTCACTATTATCATTTATAGCTTTAAGTCTTTCTTCTCCTTGCCCAAATAATAAAATTTCTTTTATCCCTCTAAGTGAATCTAATAAAAAGCTGTTAGTTTTACCAAATTCATTTCTATATTCAAATCCCGCTTCACTTCCTAATTTAGAAGATAAAACTGGTATTATAAATCCTACTATAGTATAAAATATTAATCCAATTAATCCAAAGTATGGATTTATTTTATATAATACAAATGCAATTATTGACGATGTAAGTATAGCTATAGCTATTGGTGCAATAGTATGTGCATAAAATACTTCTAATAGTTCTATATCGCTTGTTATAATAGATATTAAATTACCCTTTTCTTTGCTCTCTAACTTAGCTGGAGCTAGTTTTCTTAATGATTTATAAACTTTGTCTCTTAATATAGCTAATATTTTAAAAGCTATAAAGTGGCCTGAATACTGTTCTATGTACCTTAATATTCCTCTAAATATTGCACATCCTATTATTATCTTTGTAGCAGTAGAAAAGCTGTAGTTCATTTTTATTCCTAAAATATCTCCCATAGCAATAGCTCCAAAAGTAGTTATTGCTGTAGCAGCTAAAAATCCTAATACCCCAAAAGTTATTGTAATTATCATTACAGGCACTAGTGGCTTTAGTATTTTTATAAGTCTAAACATTATTTTACCACCTGATAATCTTTGTGTTTTACTGTTCACTTATAGCCACCTCCTCTATAACTTCTTCATTATATATATTTTCTAGATTTTCTTGATTTTTATATAACTTTGCATATGTAGAATTATTATTCATAAGGCTTTCATGATTGCCACTTTCAACTATATATCCCTTGTCTAGAACATATATTTTATCTGCATTTTTTATGTTTGCAAGTCTATGTGATATAACTACTACTGTTTTTTCTTTTGCAATATTATAAATTGCTTCTAGTATTGAATCTTCGCTTTCAACATCTACATTTGATGTTGCTTCATCAAATATGTACACCTCAGGATTTGTAAGTATCATCCTAGCTAATGCTAAACGTTGCTTTTGACCTCCTGATAAAAATGAACCATTTTCCCCTACTGGAGTTTGTAATTTTTTTTCTAAATTAATTACAAACTCATATAGATTTGCTAATTTAAGAGCCTTATACATCTCTTCTTCACTTGCATCTAATTTTCCCATACGAAGATTTTCTTCTATTGTTGAATTGAAAATGTAAGAACTATGACTTATAAAGCTGACCTTTTTTCTCAATTCATCAAATGGAATATCATTTAAATTAATTCCATTTAATCTTATATCACCTTTATCAGGTTTATTTAATTTTAAAAGTAAATTTGTTATTGTACTCTTACCGCATCCACTTTCTCCAACTAAAGCTACCATCGACTTATTTTTAATTTCTATATTTAAATTATTTAAAACAGTTCTTTCTTTATCATAACTAAAGTCAACATCACTTATAGATATTGATATATTTTTTAATTTATTTTTTAATTCTACTGGTAATTCTTTTTCTTTTTCAACTTTAGTATCTAATAGGTTAAATATTTTATCAGCTGCTGCAATACCATTCATAGCTACATGGAAAAATGAACCTAAAAGTCTCATTGGTATGAAAAATTCTGATGAAAGTAATATAATAATTATAGTTTGCCCCATAGTTATATTGCCTTTTCCAAATTCACTTATGGCAATTAATATACCTATAGCTGCACCTCCAAATGCGATTATATCCATTATTATTATAGAATTTAACTGCATAGATAAAACTTTCATTGTTATTTTTCTAAAAGTTTCAGCCTCTTTATTCATTTCATTATTTTTTTCTTCATCTAAATTAAATATTTTTAATGTAGTAAGCCCTTGAAGATTCTCTAAAAATGAATCTCCTAAGTTTGTATATATTCCCCAATACTTACTTAATAATTTTTTTGCAAATTTCATTACTGCTGCTATTGATATTGGTATTAAAGGAACGCATATTAGTAGGATTATTGCTGCTTTAAAATTGATTGGTGCTATTACTAAAAATAGTGTAAGTGGTGCTAATAAACTATAAAATAATTGCGGTAAATATCTTCCAAAATATACTTCTAATGCTTCTACTCCATCTACTGAGATTTGAACAATTGATGATGTAGATACAGTTTCATTATAATTTACACCTAGTTCTAGTAATTTTTTATAAATACTTTCTCTTATTGAAGATCTTACTTTAGATGATGAGTAGTAAGAAAATCTTCCAGACATATAGTTACATAAAAATCTAATTAATATTAAAGCCCCTATGTAGACTGTATATATACCTATATTAAAATTAAAATCCTTATTGAATAATTTATCAATTATATTCCCTACAAACAATACAATTCCAATATTACAAATTATCGATATCCAGTTCATTAAAACTGTTAAGTATATGTATTTTTTTGATTCTTTACTTAGCGAAAGTAACCTTTTATTTACCATAATACTCCTCCTTTAACTGATTATATGATAGGTTAAACTAAATACAAAAATAAAAACTGATATTAAGTGTAGCCTCTTATATTTTTTTCTGATTTTATCATTACCTGATATTATTATTAATAAACTAGCAAACCCCATTAGTAATATACTCCATTCTTTTTCTTTGATAAAATCAATTAGTGAGTATAAAATCATGGCTAAAGCTCCTACCATTCCTGTGTATATATGAAGTTTAACTCTTATCTTTTTATTTATAATTTTTATATACTTAAAAAAATAACATATTAATGCTAATGAAAATCCTGTTGCTCCAATACTATGTAACATTAATTTCTCCTTTCTTACTTATTAACAAATATTGAATATCATTATCATTGTTTATTTATGATATACCCTTTATTTCTTTTTTATTAGGATTTATTGTTTTGATTCTAAACATAAAGTAATAGAACTTAACTAACATTAGTAATAATAAAAATATCCTCATATGAATGCTATCTATTAATATAATAGGAAACATCAACATAATATCTGCAAATAACAATATTGTTATCTTTTGTTTTAGTGTCATTGCCTTTGATTTAACAAAACCTTCTAAATGCTTCTTATAAATGTTTGTTGATTTAAACCATTCATTAAATTTATCCGAACCTTTTACAAAACAATAGGATGCTAATAGTAGAAAAGGTGTTGTTGGTATTATAGGAAGTATAACACCTATACTACCTATTGAAAGTGATACTATCCCAATTGTTATAAATAAAATTTTTTTTATTTTTCCCACTTTTCATCCTCCTTTCCATTTTATGTTTTTCCTTCAATAATAATCTAACATAAATAATAATCATTATCAAGTTATATTGATAATCTTTATAATTCAAATTGATAATACTTTAGTTTAAGAAACATTTACCACGCAATAATTTTATTTTCTATGGACATATTAATAGTGTAAAAAAAATTATATATTTAGGAGGTAATAAATTATGCAATTAACACCAGCAGAGTTACATAATTTACATGAATTAATATTAAGTTGTGTAAATACTATTACTAATATGGCTCTATATAGAAATCAAATTACAGATCCAGAGCTAAAATCTATGATAGAAAATCAATTTCCTGTTCATATACAGGATTATAATATGAAGGTTAGATTTATTAAAGAAGCTAATGCACCTAGCGAAAAGTTAAATGTACCCCAGTTAAAAATAAACCTACAAGATTTTACTAGTTCACCTATGGAGCCAGTTCCAGTTACACCTAGAACGAATATTCAACAATTAAACGATAGAGAAATAGCTACAGGATATCTTTTAACTTTAAAAAGAGCTGGAAGAGAATATGCGTGGAGTTCAATGGAAGCAACAAACCCAGTGTTAAGAGAATTTTTAAAAGATGCATTTACAATGGCTTGTAATCATGCTTATGAAGTTGCTCAATGGTTAATTCAAAGAGGTTTTTACCCACTATGTTCTGCGCCTCAAACAGAAATAACTAAAGTTGGATCTCTTTATAATGAAGTTCAAGATTCAAACTAAATAATAAAATAAAAAACACCATACATTATGTATGGTGTTTTTTATTTTATTATTTATAAATCAAGACCCAACGATAGATCCTCCATTAGGATGAAGAATCTGACCCGACATATAACTAGAATCATCACTAGCTAAAAATACAAAACTCGTAGCAACTTCAAATGGTTGACCTGCCCTGTTCATAGGAACTTTGCTAGTATAACTACCAAAGGTTTCTACTTGCTTGGCAGAAAAAGAAGACGGTATCAAAGGAGTCCAAATAGGCCCCGGTGCTACTCCATTTACTCTTATACCTTTACTTATAAGTGATTGTGAAAGTGATCTAGTAAATGTTAATATAGCACCTTTAGTTGCACTATAGTCTATAAGTAGCGGTTCTCCTTGATAAGCAGTAATGGAAGTTGTATTAATTATAGATGCTCCTTTTTTTAAATGAGGCAGTACTGCTTTTGTCATATAAAAAAAAGAATATATGTTAGTTTTAAAAGTTTCGTCTAATTGCTCTGCGGTAATATCTAATATACTTTCTTGAATAAATTGTACTCCATGATTATTGACTAATATATCTATTTTCCCAAAATATTTTATTGTTTTTTCAACAACAACTTTAGACATTTCTTCATTTTTTAAATCTCCAGGTATTAATATACATTTTCTGCCTAATCTTTCTATATGTGCCTTAGTTTCATTTGCATCTTTATGTTCACAAAGATACGAAATAGCAATATCTGCGCCTTCTTTAGCAAATGCATAAGCTACTGCTCTTCCGATTCCACTATCTCCACCAGTAATAATTGCTACCTTTCCCTGTAACTTACAGCTACCTATGTAATATGGATTATCTGATATAGGTCTAGGTTCCATTATATATTCTAACCCAGGTTGAGAATCTTGATGTTGTTGTGGAAATAATACTTTTACTTTTTCACATTTTTCTATTTTACCAATACTTTTATAAACTGGATACATATAACACCACCTTTATTTATATAAAACTTAATTCAATATAAATTATATTAATATTTATAATTAGTTATGATAATTTATATTTTCAAGGAATATTTTTCCTTAGTTTAACTAAAACTAAATTGTATAAATTTAATTTTATTAGGAGGTTAATTTATTGAAAGCTATTGTATATGAAGGAATTAAAAATGTAAATGTTCGTGATGTTGAAGATCCGAAAATAGAAAGAAATGATGATATTATCATTAAAGTTACCTCAACGGCTATATGTGGATCAGATCTTCATTTAATTCATGGTATGATTCCTAATCTTAAAAAAAATTCGATATTAGGTCATGAAACAATGGGAATAGTAGAAGAAATAGGTAAAGATGTTGTTAACTTAAAAAAAGGTGACAGAGTTGTTGTTCCATTTCCTATAGCATGTGGACATTGTTTTTATTGCGATCATGAATTATATAGTCAATGTGATAATTCTAATGAATATGGTTCATGTGGAGGAATATTTGGATACAGTGATACTTTTGGTGGATATGATGGAGGTCAAGCAGAATATTTAAAAGTTCCATATGCTAATGTAGGTCCTATAAAAATCCCTGAAGAATTATCTGATGATCAAGTTCTTTTTCTTACTGATGTATTGCCAACCTCTTACTGGGGTGTAGATAATTCAGGTGTTAAAAAAGGTGATACAGTTGTTGTCCTTGGTTGTGGACCTATAGGTCTTTCTGTTATAAAATGGCTGATATTAAAAAATGTTAAAAGAATTATTGCAGTAGATAAGATTTCATACAGACTTAATCATGCTTCTTCATATAAAGGCATTGAAACAATTAATATTAAAGATCATGAATATACAGGTGATTACATAAAAGAAATTACTAATGGCGGAGCTGACGTTGTTATAGATTGTGTAGGTATGGATGGTGTAATGACAAACTTTGAAAAAATTGAAACTGCATTAAAACTCCAAGGAGGTTCAAAGTCAGCAATCGAGCTATCATCTCAGGCCGTTAGAAAAGGTGGCACTGTTATGATGGTTGGTGTTTATGGCGGAAGATATAATATGTTTCCATTAGGTGATTTCTTTTCTAGAAATATCACATTAAAGATGGGACAATGCCCTGCCCAAGCTTATATGCCGAAAATTCTAGATATTATAAAAAAAGGCGAGTATGATCCTACTGATATTATAACTCATAAACTTTCCTTATCAGAAGGTAAACATGCTTATAATATATTTGATAGTAAATTAGATAATTGCATAAAAGTTGTATTAAAGCCATAAGTGTAAATTAAAATTAATTAATAATATAAAAATAACCTATAAAGCTTTATAGGTTATTTTTATATTATCTTATATTATTATTTAGTTAACTTTTTATCTGATAAAATTAGTTCTTAGTCTATCTTCTTTTTCAGGTATATTTATACCATTTGCTTTTCCTAATTTAATACACTTCATTAACCATGCCATATTACTTCCCAAAACACGCATAGTTTGCATACCTTCTAAATCTTTTTTAACCTCTTCTGGGTTGCTTCCATGTACCATATTCCAGTATTGAGAACTTACAACTGGCATGTTATTTATCGTAAAATATTTATTAATTTGGTCAAAAGTTGCAGTAGTTCCTCCCCTTCTAGCACTTGTTATACATGCTCCTGGCTTATACGCAAGGTGTTTTCCTCCACTATAAAATGCTCTATCTAAAAATGAAGTTAGTGCACCAGATGCTGCTGCATAGTGAACTGGTGATCCAAATACAAATCCATCTGCTTCTTTTGCTTTTTCTACAAACTCATTTACCACATCATCCATAAAGCATTTTCCAGTTTTATAGCATGAACCACAACCTATACATCCACAGATTGGTTTTGTACCTACTTGAAATATTTCTGTTTCTATTCCATTTGATCCTAATGATTTAGCTACTTCTGTAAGCGCTGTATAAGTACATCCTTTTAAATGAGGACTTCCATTTACTAATAATACTTTCATACTTTTCTCTCCCTTATATTTTGTGTTAAATTTAATATACATTGTAAAAAAATAATTTTTAGATTTTATACATTTTGATTATATCACAAAAGATATTTTTAGATTATCTAAAATACCTTATTTAGGTATTTTACTTGATATATATGATATGACTTCATCTGGAGAAATATTTAAGATAGTTGCAAATTCTTCATTTACTAATCTTTCGGCTTCTTTCATAATTTCATTATCTGCTTGATATGATTTTTTTCCTATAGATTTTTTTTGTTCTTTATCAATATATATACTCCTTATCATTTTAATTAGTTCTTCACATTTTCCACCTTTAAGCAGGGTCGTAAATTTTTGGTTTCTTTTTCTATCATCGTCAATCCATAAAGTTTCCATATTAGGAATACTATTTATTAATAAATGCGCATCTTCTTTAGATATTATTTTCCTCATAGAAACTTTCTTATTGTCTACAGGCGTCTTTATTATTGTGTCATTACAATAAATAGGAGTTAGTACATAATATTTTCTATGCTCTCCATTTATAAATTTCTCATTAGTTATATCTGAAATTTTACAAACTCCTGTTGTTCCATACATTATATAATCATTAATATTAAACATAAGTCTCACCATCCTTAATAAAATAAAAGAGTAGTTTTGACAACTGGGCTTACATTATCAAAACTACTCGTTGTATAATATTATTTTATCACATTTAGAAATTTCAATGTAAGTAAAACTTTTTTTATATCTATTTATACTATTATTTAACTAACTTCTTATTACTTCTTTTAAATGAATAATATGTACCTGTGAAATAATAAATATCATTAAAACTAGTGCTATAACATTTAAACTAATATTATGTACCTTTCTCTTCTTTTAGTTTTTAGAAAATCACTTACACCTATTTCTTCTATTTTAGTTCTTATCCTTGTTATATTTACTGTAAGTGTATTGTCGTTTACAAACATTTCCATTATGCTGTATTGTACTTGATAGTATGTTAAGTTTTACATCATTGTACTCAACTACATCCATATTTTTACCATCTGGATAAACCATATTTTTGCTTCTCCATATTTAATTTATCTTATTCTCTACCTTATTTAATACTATCTTAGTTATTGCTAAGCTTCAATATTTTATTTAAAAATAATAAAAGGTAGATATTAATCTACCTTTTATTATTTATTTGCTATTTTATTTTAAGCATGGATACATGTTGCATTTAAATATCCGTTGATTCTTTCTTATCAATTACATTCTCTTTATACTTCTTAGTAAATAAAAATGGTAAAAAGAAAATCATACTATATATAATGCTCTCCAAAAGTAATCGTGGTGTAAATACAGTCTCAAATCCTTCTATAAGTACTATTGAAATAACATTATTTACTAAATGAATTAATATTGGAGCCCAAAGATTTTTAGTTTTCATATAAGCATAACCTAAGAATATTCCTAAGAATATACAAAGAGATAAATGATTAATTATACAATAAAATGGTGTTTTAGGACTGTATAAAGTTATACACAATGGTAAATGCCAAATTCCCCATATACTACCACATATTAATACCCCTATTTTTTTACCATAAAGTTTTTGTAGTCTAGGTTGTAAAAAATATCTCCATCCAAATTCTTCTCCAAAAAATAAATTAAACCCAATTAAAAAATTACTTATTAAACCTATTAATCCCATTACTATGATTTCACCTATATTTACTGATTTACTTGATATGTCAAAAAAATCAGGTATTAATCCAATTAGTTTTATCATTGTAAATATTAATATTACGAACAGTACTTTTTTAAAGTTTTTTGTAATAGATAAATTTAATATTTCAAATTCAGATTCATTATATAAAGTAAGATATAAAAGATATAAAGAAACAAATGTGTCTATTAAAGATGAAAGTATAATCCCATCAATTAAAAATACCTCAACTATAGAAATAATAATTCTTAAAATCGTTGCTATTGCAAATACTTTTAAAAATTTATCTACAGTAGGTGTAAAACTATAGTTTTCAATTTTTTTTAATACAACTATTACTGAAAAAGCAGGAATATACATAAATAATACAGCAAAATTTGATATAAAATCCACACTATCTGATTTTGACTTAACCATAAATATAAATATAGATATGAATGCAATAAGAGCAAAGTTGATTATTAAAAAAGAATTTATTTCTTTTTTTACAAGTTTGATATCATTAGACATTGTAATCCCCCTTAAATTATTAAATTCTCTAATAAAATATTAGCACACCTGTTAAAGTAAATGTAATTTATTGGCCTAATAATTATATTTTTATATACAAAAAAGGATATTGACATAAAATTATGTCAATATCCTTTAGTAAATTTAATAATAAATATAAAATTTTTATTATCTATTTTCAGATTTTTCTCTTCTCCCAATTAAACTCCAATATAGTGCTAGTGCCACTACAGAAATAACTGCTAATGCTATTAATACATTGCTATATTGTATGCATATTGCATTATTGAAAAGACCCATAATATTTTTTCCTAAAGATTTCGTTTCCATTAATACAGCTACATATGTTATACCAATTGATGCAGCTATATTTAAACAGAAATTATAAAACCCAATAGCAGTTCCTGAATGTTCTTTAGGTATTGTTTTTATTAATGTGTCAATCATAGGAGCATACATAAATGCGAATGAACTAGAGAATAATATCATTACAAATACAAATACGTATACTGATGTTTGTATAAATAAACTACCAAATACAAGACTTATTATTATGCCTATTATAGCCATTTGAATACATTGCTTACTTCCAAATCTTTTTGCTACATTACCAGACATTGCTCCTACAATAGCTGCTAAAACATAAGATGGAACTAAAAGCAGCGAAACTTGATCTAATCTATAGTTGTATATGTATTCAATTAAAAATGGGAACATAAATATAAATGCAAGTTGAACACTGTATATAACGAATGCTACAAGTAGTACTGATATAAAATTTCTATTTTTAAAGAATTCAATACTAATAAAAGCCTTTTTATTTTTACTTATGTATGTAACAAATAATATAAGCGCAATTATTAAAGCTACCAAGTAAATCCAATTAAAGTCTGAAACAAAAAGCATTAATGATGCTGCAACTGATGAAACTAATATAAATCCTATAAAATCTATATTTCTCCCTTTAGATTTTTCTTTTGGTATATACTTTAATATGAATGGTAGTATTAATAAAGTTAATAGTGGAATTAAAAAAAGTACTGTCCAATGTAAATATGTTGATATATATCCACCTGTAAGAGTACCAATTACTTGCGATATAGCAAAACTACTTGTACTAAATCCTAAATATTTCTTTTGTTCACTATCTTTAAAATATTTTGCAACAAATATTACATATAAAGTTTCAGCACTTCCTAATCCTGCTGCTTGTATTATCCTTGAAATAATTATCATAAAGAATGATTTTTGGAAAATAAATCCCATTAGTGATCCAATACAAATCAAGAAAATTCCTAGTATTAATAAATTTCTAATACTTATTGAATCTGCTAAAGAAGCATATACAATTGCTCCTATACCAATAACTAATCCAGCTAAAGTTACTTGCCAACTAACTGCAGTAGCTGATAAATTAAAAGCGCTTGCTAAATCAGCAGAAATGATTTTAAATGAGTTGTCTATAACTAGTGCGAAAATCATTAAAGCTAATACCGCAGGTACTGCTTTTTTTATGTTTACCTCCTCCATCTCCTTTGAAGTATTAAGTGAATTTTCCATGTTGTACACCTCTTTTATTCTTTTTTCATTTTTAGTCTTTCTTCAAAATCGTTTGCAGATTCATTATTATTAATCTGTACGTTTCATTCGACATTTTAAGACAAGGATAATATTAACATATATTTTTATCAATTGCAACACTTCTTAATTAGTGTATTTTACTAGGTTTTAAGAGTATATTACAATTTTTTATAAAAATAATTAAAATTTAATTTAAATAATTAATCATTTATGCTATACTTTTTCCAATAAATACCATTAAGTTTTCATCATATTTTTTAAAAAACACTATATACACATGTATATAATATTCTATATATAACTATATTAATATTTTTATTTGTTCTAACTTCATTATTTTTTACTAAAAAAATAAAAGATCATACTGAATATTTTTCAATATGACCTTTATAATTTATTATAAAATTGGAGCTTGATTATTCATTGAGTATCCGTCGCTTCTAACATCATTCATATCAATAGTATTATCTTTTATTTCAACTTTGCTAAGTTTTTTCACTGTTCCATAAGCTTCTCTTAGTGAAAGTCTATCTCCTCTACCAGATATAACCCATAAAATTTTATATCCTCTAGGAACAACTTTTAACTTATCTTCACCTTTACCATCAGTAAAATAAACTAATAAATTAACCTTCTTATTATTTGCATATTCAAATACAGGACTAAATTTAGTTGAACCTCTTCTTTTTAATCTCTCTTTTATATCTTTTACAGATTTAACTTTATATACACGTCTAATCTCATTGTCACATTCTATAATAGTAATTTCATGATTATAATTTTTTACTATATTAAGAACTTCCTTTATAGCTTGTTTAAATTCTTCATCACTAATACTTCCACTTATGTCAATTGCAACAGCTATTTCAGCTTTATGAGATCTTAGTTCTCCTCTTAAATCTAATCGATTTGGTTGTCTTCTATTTCTTCTCGTTATAGTTTTCTTTTTATTACTTTCAACTGTTCCCATTAATCTACTTAAGTATAAGTTCCAAGGCAATTCCCCTTTACTATTTTTTAGTGAAGCTATCATACTATCCAAATACTCTGGATTTTTACCTTTTTGAGAATTATTAATAGCTTTTTCAGTAAAGTCTTTAAGAGTTTTTTCATCTATATTACTAGAATCCTCCCAAATATCATGAGTTCTTTCTGGATTGTACTCAGTTTCTATATCATCAGATTGACGAGTATCATCTACTTCTCCTTCTTCATCTTTCTCTTGTAAATCTAATTCTGTTTGTATTTTTTCTACATAATATTCAAAAGGTTCATAAGGCTCCAGTTTTAAATTGTATTTAACATTTGTATTTTCTAATGTAGTTGCATATGGTGGCAAATTATTTAAGTATTTATTTACTACTATATCCATAGCCATATTAATAGCTAAGGTACTATATTTTCCTTTTAAGTCTTTTGCTCTTATTAGATGCATAGATAATACATGAAGAATTTCATGTTTGATTGTGCTTTCCATTTGCCTCATATTAAGGTCTAGAAAAATTATTGGATTAAAGTATATAACATACTTAGCACCTTTGAAGTTTATAGCTGTAGGGCTACTTATATCAAATCTTATTTCTCTTGATGTTTGAAATAGAAAATATCCATAAAAGTTATCTTTTTCCTCCATAAGACTTAAGTTTACTTTATCTACTAAGCTAAAAAATTCATTTTTAAAATCTTTAGGGATATCTATTTCAAATTTTTCGTTTTTGTGATTTGCTTTTAACACAGCATAAGTATCTATTATCTTTTCAGCTTTTTTATAAAGTTCTTTTTTCTGTTTATCAAAATAACTTTCCATAATCTATCCTCTTATTTCTCTATAAGATTCAAAATAAGCTTTAACAAACTCTTCATTTTCTATAGCTTTTTCATAAACTGATTTATAACTATTTTTAATATCCTTCATAATTCCTACCATTAAATCTATAGGATATTCTTTTAAAAATTGTACAAATCTATTTATATCATAATTTGAATCATAATTATTACTTTTAATATTAGATTCTAAATCTCTTAAAATATTCATTGCTGTTAAGTAAAGTCTTGTATGACTTTCACTTTTTACTCTTTCTACAACACCTTCATTTAATTTTTCTCCAGAAAAAACATCTTCATACGATATTAACGGATCACAATCAGCTTCGATAAAACTTATAAATTCTTCTGCAATTACCTTTCCCACATTTCCTTTTATAACATTTAAAAATACACCTCGTGGTATTAAATCTTTTTGTTCTTTGTATACTTTGTAGCTTTTAGAAACTCTTTCATAACTTCTTGGAGTTGCTCTTACATCTTCATCATTTATCTTATTTAAATATTCTGGGAATGTAGAAATAAATTCTATAACCTTTTGTTCAATACCAGCTCCTATTGCCCATTTTATCCATTGGTTATGATCTGGTTCCATATTTAACCAAACAAATCTATTCTCTTGAGCCGCATCCATATCTACAACTTGATAATCAAAATCTGAACCGTACTTACTTGATGGGTTCATTGCCGCTAGTATCTTTACATCATCACTTAACTTATAACCGTTTATTTCTTTATTTAATATTAAGTTCATAAGTTCTTGTTGTACTGTATGTTCACAACGGTTTATCTCATCTATAAATAAAAGAACACTTCTTCCTTTTGATAGTTCTTCATCAATTTCTCTTAATTTATTATGAACAGCATATACTGTTGTTTTCTTTACAATTTCTTCTCCATTAGAATTACTTATTATATAGGATTCTACAGTTGGTAAACCTCCTATTTCACCTTCCTTAAGTAGATTCCCATCAATAACAATTAAACTCCAATCATTTTCTTTTGCAAGTTTTTTTGCTAAAGCGGTCTTTCCTATACCACTTTCTCCAACTACTAAGGGTACTTCTTTAGTAGCTAGAACTAAGTCAACGCTTTTTAATGTCTCTATAAAATTCATTTTTATCTCTCCTATATCATTTTTAACTTTTCATCTACAGCTATTTTTTTAGCTTTTTTACTTCCATATTTATAAATGAACATCATCTTGTCCATTGGCATAGTATCACTGCTTCTATCTATGATACTGCAATTTAAAAAGTCTCTTACGTATTTTTCATCTACATCTTCTTTTGATAATACTTCTTTTAAAACATCTTCTAAATCTTCTTTAGTTATTTTTCTATCTATATATTTAATTACTAAAATATTTTCTTTTAAAAATTCAAGCATTTTTTCTTTGTTCAAATCATCTATAAAAGTTATAGCCGCCTCATCATTTTTAATAGCTATAAGTTCCGCTTTATGACTCGGTGATTTTATATCCCTTATTGCGCTATAATTAAGTCTTACAGCTTCTTCTTGAACACTTTCATAAGGTTCTTTTATATACTTTATTGCATCATAATTTTTTTTCACTGCTAATAACTGTAATTTTTCACTTGGATTTTTAACATATTGTATAGCCCATCCAGATTGATTTATAGCTAATTCTATTACCTTTTCTGTTGGATTTTTTATATAATCTAATAAACTCCATCCAGTTTTTATAGCTTTTATCATCATCTCTTCTGTTGGATTTTTTATAAATTTAATTGCCCTAATATTATTATTAATAGCTAATTCTTGCATTTTTGTAGTTGGATTGTCTATATATTCTAATACTAGTCCATTTTTTTCAAGAGCCAATAATTTCATTTCTTCTGTTGGATTATTTATTGTTGATATAATATTAGGATTATTTGATATCATTTTAATAAGTTTTGCTTCTTCCATGTTCTTCCTTCCTTTTTTTACTGCTTTTTTAATGTAATTTCCTTATTATATTAATATACTTTTTTCTGAAGTTTAAACAAAATAATTATGTCAATATAAAAGAAAATACCTGAAACTATAATAGCATTAGGTATTTTATATGCAAATTATTCAATTTTTACAATTTTTTAACTAATTTAATCCTACTTACTTAATAGAAGAATAAAATCTTTTAACTATGCTTTAATCTATTAATCAATTAACTTAATTGAAATATCTTTTGCTCCTGCATATTTTTCTAACAATTTTTTCACAGTTTAAATAGTCTAATAACTCATCGATCCCACTAAAAAAATAAGTAAACATGATTATTTCAATTACATCATTAATTAATCATACATTTTTGAGAATCACTTGTAAAGCTACTATAAGAAGATATGACTGTTTTATTTTTATATAATTTTTTATAAGATAGTAAGTATTTTTATTTCATTGCTTTCTATAAGATTTTTTAGAGAGACATCATCTAGAAAAAATTCTTCTAATATGTCTTCACACTCATAGTAATCTGATAAAGAAATTTTATCTTTAACTATATATCTTTTTCCATTAAAACTTTTAACTACATATAGCTCTTCCTTATAAATAAATTCAATTTCACATTCAGTATTAATAAATTCAATCCATTGATTTAATTCACTCATATCTTTACCCCCATATAAAAATACTTTTATTTTTTATATCCAATTTATTATAAATTAATAAATTATATGTTTTTAAACTTTAAATTTGCTAAAAATATAAAAAGAAATCTTAAAAATTTCCTTTTCTATTTTGTCTTATATATAACTTTAATATAAATATCAAATCTTATCTTGTATATAAGAATTAATTCCATATTCATTAAAGTATTTTAATAAAGTACATCCGTTTATAAGAGTTATATTATTCTCTAATGCAAATTTTTCACATTGTGGACTAAAGTTACTAGTAGATATAAATAATCCTTTCATAGCATCAGAATTTCTTAGTACTGATTCAAACTCTCTAAGTTTTGGTATATCAATATTATTTTTATACCTTTTTACTTGTCCTATAACCTTACCACCTATTATAGGATCATTATAATTTAGAAAGCAATCAATTCCACCATCATGAGACTTTTTAGTTTCTTCTACATTATATCCCATATTTCTAAATAAAATAGTAACTAGCCTTTCTAACTCATAAGGATTAATTTCTAATAGATTAATATTTTCACTACTTATAATAGAGTTATTTACATAATCATAATTGTATATAGGTACGATGCTTTTAAGTTCTAAGTTTGAATTAAGGTTTATTCTACTTTGCATAGCGTCTTTTAAACAGGTTAACTTATCTACTCTTTTTAAATCTATTTTTCTAAAATCCTGTTTTTCTATCATTGACGATATTATATAAGGTTTTATATCTTGTCTTGTTGATAAATCTATATCTTCTATATAACCATTAAATACAATACTTTTTATATTACCATATATATCCGACTTAAAAACTTCATCCATAGATCTTAAAGCCATTGAGTATATTACTTCATTATATATACTATTTATATCTTTATTTTTTCTTTGTACTTCTCTTATTTCATCTAACTTAGGCATATATTTATATTTTTCTTAAATTCAAATGGATACTTTGAGTTATTTAAAAGTTCTTTTTTATAGGAAGTTATCATTCCTACATCTCCATTTATATACAAATCTTTTTTAATAGCTATTATTTCGTTTAGTTTTAATTCATAGGATTTTTTTAAGTTTTTAATTTCATTTTTTCTATTTACTTCATTTTTTTCATATAATTTATATTCTCTATCATATCTTCTTTCTAATTCATCTACATAAGAATTGTATTTTAATCTATATGATTTAAATAATATTTCAAATATATTGGCTTTTCTTATGATAGGCCTATTTGGTTTTTCATATTTTATATTTAGTTCTTTTGGTATTGTAAATTCTTGTATGTCTTTTTTTATAAAAGTATCTATTGGTATTGGCCTATATTCATTTATTCCGTTTAAAATTAAGTTTTTTAATTCATCTATTTCACTATTTATTGATAAGTTTAGTTTATTTACTTCTTCATATCTACTATTTATGTAATCTTCCTTTTGTTGTTTTTCTAATTCTTTTTGATATCTTTTTTTAAGTTGTTCAACTTCTCTATCTTTTATTTTTTGTTCTTTTATTGATTCTTTTGAAACTTGGTTAACAAATGTTGATATTCCTTTTTTTCTTGCCATAATTTATGCTCCTTATTCTAATTCTTCTTTAGAATTATTTACATAAATTTATCATTTTATAATAAATTTTTAATATAGAAACAAAAAACAGTATATATCATTTTTAATTATTGACATATACTGTTTAATATATATTTTATTTAGCACCATTTATAAGATACTTCATAGTATCTTTATCCATTCCACCTGGAACATATTGAGTTATATATCCATCTTTATCTATTATAAAAGTCGATGGAAAAGAACTAATCCCATACTGATAAACTAAACTTCCACCTTCATCAAGTAAAACTGGGAATGTATATCCTTCTTGTTTTAAAAAATCTTTTACATGTTTGGCATCTCCCTCTTGTCCTAGATTAGGTGAAGCTACTCCAAGAATTACTACTTCATCAATATTTTTATTGTACTCCTTATATAATTCTTCTATGTAAGGCATCTCATCTCTACATGGAGGACACCATGTAGCCCATAGATTTAAAAATATAGTTTTACCTTTGTAATCACTTAACTTATGCTCTTTTCCATATTGGTCATATAATGTAAAATCTAAAGCTTTTGTTTTTTCTTCTTTATTATTTGAGCTTTGATTACTTTCTGATTTCCTATTATTTTGCATACTTGAGTGTTCTAATTTGTTTATACCTCCATGAACCAGCATAACTAGTCCTGAAATTATAAGAATTATACCTCCAAATTTTTTTATTTTGCTCATATTGTTCTTAACCTTATCTATGCTCTTAACAAGTTTATTGTAGAATAAGGAAACCATTATAAATGGTAAAATAAATCCTATAGTGTATACACCTATCAGTAAATAAGAAGTTGATGTATTATCTGCACTTGAAGACATAATAAGTACAGATGCTAATATAGGACCTATACACGGAGTCCATCCAAAACTAAATGCAAATCCTAATAAAAATGATGTTATCGGGTTCATTTCCTTTGCTTTTAGCTGGAACCTTTTTTCTTTGTTTAAAAAACTTGATTTTATAATATCCATATAAAATAATCCCATAAATATTATAATAATCCCACCTATTATCATTATAAAATCTTTATTAGTATTAAAAAATGAACTTAAAGCACTTACTGATGAACCTAATATAAAGAATGTTGTTGAAATACCTAATGTAAAAAATAATGTATTTCTAAATAAAGAACTTTTGGCAAAGCTACCATTTTTTAAACTTTCTATGCTGCTATTTGATAGCATACTTAAATATATTGGCAGTATTGGTAGTATGCAAGGTGATAAAAATGATAATAATCCTTCTATAAATACTACTGCTAAGTTTAATTTTTCCATTAACTTCCCCCTATTAATTAATTTATAATTCTTTTATCATATTAAGTGGTAATACCTCATTAAGAGCCTATATCGTAGCTGACTAAACATATTTTCTATCTCTTAAATAAGAGTATTTCACTTTCATATACATTGTTAATCGTATTAAATTCATTATTTTACTGGATTCTTTATATATCATCGTTACTAATAGGATTTTCTCACTATCTTAGTCTGTAACTATTTTTATAAACCCATCAGTTTCTACTATTTAATAATATATCAATATTATATTTTTTGCTCAATTAGTTACTTTTTTGTATCCTATATATTTTTGTAATTTTAACTTTCATATAAATTTATACATTAAAAAAGTACATAATTAAGACACTTTTAAAAGTATTTATCACAAGATAAATTATTATTACTCCAAATTATCATAGTTTCCATATTATAGTAAGTAGTTTTAATCGACCTTTACTTAAATAATAAGTTAATTCTACTGTATCTTTATATGCCTTTTTTTCATTCATTACAATATTATGTTTTATCAATAAATCTAGTTCTGTGTTAGCATTTTTTTAGTGTATCCTTCTATAGCTCTTTGTAACTCTCCAAATCCCATTTTATTGTTTTTTAATTCCCATATTATTATAGCAACCTATTTTTTACCCAATATGTTTGATAAAACTTCTACAGTGGACAATAGTATGTTATCTCGTCTATATTATACATTTTCTCATCTCCTAAGTTATATAATATTTGTTACAAAAAAAGCGTAGAATTAACTACGCTTTTTTGTAAAATTGTTTTGTAATTTAAATATTAAACGTTTGGAATTATTGTACCCTAAAATCAATATACCAAATTTAATTTTTAAGCTCAACTAGGCACTTTCTTGTAACCATTATATCTTATAGTTAAAATTCACGGATTTATAGACTAAAACTCTAAAATCAGTAATTTTTAAGCAGTATATTAATTATATAATTATCCTATAGACTATTACTAAGTATAGTTTATAATATAACTTAAATTGTAATCTTAAGATATTAGGCGAAAGTTAATTTCATCCTAATTCATTGAGAATCTCTATTAAATTTGATATTTTTCCAAATATCTAGTCCTAATCACTTACAAAGATAGTTAGATAAAGTCTATCTTTTGCTTAGTAAGTGCTGATTATAGTTACTTTTACTTAATTATCTCATTATATATTAATAAACTCAGTTAATTATCTATTTTTAATTAGTAAATAATCTTTATTTTTTAATTGTACAACATCACATTTCATAGCTTTTGCTAAATCTACACTTAATAAAGATCTAAGTTCTTCATCCTTTTCAAACAAAGCTATACTAGCGCCACCAATTACCCTACTTTTTTCACCTGTAATATAAGCTAGCAACTGAAATCCTTTATCATTCATAAATTTACTCCTTATAATTTAAAATATTTTCTTTCATTAATCTATGACTTTTCCTTACGTTCTCTAATAATGGTGTTTCTTTTACCACTTTAATAAAAAATTCTTCATCTCTAATTATAGGAACTAATACAATAACAACTTTTCCGCTATTGTATTCTTTTCTTGTAAATTGATATCTTTTTACTCCTAGAGCTCTACAAGCTTCAAATAAAATAGCTTGTCTTTGTCCATAATTATCTAGTGTAATTCTAAAATGGTTAGACTTTGGAGTAATAATAGCAGCCATTGCTTCATTCCTAACAATATTTCTGCTATTTTCAGTTCCCAAGCTATTTGTTATATAAATATCATCTACATATAACTCTGAATTTCTAACATCTACTTTTGCAATTTTTACATCAGCTATATCTTGAATTTGTTTGCCTTTTGTAAAATTTCGTATACCTATATATGTAATACTACCAATGCATATTCCGATTAAAATCCTATATAGTATTGATATATTTGATGTTATTATCATTGATAAGCTTGTTATAAATGATACGGTAAGTCCTAGATAATTACGCGATTCAAAAGTTTTTGCAATTCCATCAATATAAGCATCTCCTCTTGTAGTAAACTCTGTATTTTCAAGAGATTTTAAACTCGATATTTCAGTTTTTCTTACATCACGGAATTGTTGAATAGCTATTGTCAAAAAAGTTACCGCAGTAAAATTTTTAGCAAGTAAAGCCGGAATAGCAACTGCTCCAATAGCTGCCGCTATAACTCCTAATACAACATGTGTAAAATATCCATTAGGATAACTAGGATATTGTCTATAGTCTTCCTTTAAAGTCATTACTCTAGCCATAGTTCCCATAATAATAGCTGTAGCAATTACTATAACATCATTTTGGGATATAATACCTTGAACATTCATTTGTATAACCTCCTAAAGGTATTGTTTTGAATGAAAAAAGCACTGATTTGAGATCCTAAGACTCCAAATTCAGTGCTTTTTTAAGGATAGTAATAGAAATTACATCCTATCCTCTTACGACTATTATTAAATATAGTTTACAAGCTAACTTATATTCTAACCTTTGGTAATTAGACTTAAGATAGTTGTATTCTAGTAGACCGAGGCTTTCTAGTAGATTCATTATATTTAATATGATATTTGTTAAATATCTAGTCACCATCACTTCCAAAGATACTATCAAAAGGATAGTTATAATCTAGCTTTTGCATAGTAAGTGTTGGTAGATAATTAACTTTCATTAACTATCTGATTATATATTAACCATTTTTATAAAATATATGACTCTATTTAAAATTTTTTTATAATATATAAAATTAAATTATATATATCATCTAAAATAAACTTGGAAGTTACAGTATTTTATTTTTATTATTAAATTTTATGTTCATCTCTACTAGGAATATTATTTTTATTTATTCAAGTAAAAAATCATATCTACATTAGATATGATTTTTTAAATTTATTCAGTTATTCTAATTCTTTCTACAATACTTTCTTTAGATAAGCTCTTGTAAACTATTAATGGTACTACTAAGCTTATTAAAAACACTGCTATTGTACAAAGTAACAAAGCTCCTATTGGATAAGTATATACTGAATATCTAAGTTTCATAATATTAAAACCAAGTATAGAAGCTACCCCTCCTAAAGTAAGATTTGAAATAGTTATTATTAACGCATAATAAAAACCTTCTAGCATAAGCATTTTCTTAAGCTGTTTTTTAGTCATACCTACTGCTTCTATAGCTGCAAATTCTTTTCTTCTTGATATTATATTTGTTGTCATTGTATTTATAAAATTTAAAACTCCTATTAATCCAATTATAACTACCGCGCTCATACCTATTATAGTTATTGATAATTGAACCTCTTTTGCCTCTTCTATGAAAATCCTTTTTGAATAAACCTTAGTATATGGATTATTGTATTTTTCATTAATATTAATTATTTCATTTTCTAATTTATCATCATTTTTATTATTAGTATCTATGATTACCTTTTCTATATATGGCTTATCTACAACATTTTTAAAGTCATTATTATTAACATATAATGAAATGCTAAAGTTTTTAGCACCATCTAGAATTGCCATAACTTCAAACTCATTTTCAGTGTACCCTTCTTCTACAAGGTTATTTTTAAGATATTTAAAACTAATTTTATCCCCTACCTTTATTTTGCTATCTTCATGCCCTTGGATTATTATATATCCACCTTTATTAAACTTTTCTATGTCTATTTCACCACTTATAACTTTTACGTCTCCATAAAAACCTGCATCGTTATTTTCTATCATCCGATCTATTAATATACCTGATGATAATCCCATTAAATCAACAGGAAGAACACCTTTAAACTCAACTATATCTTTTGGATCTTCTCCTTCATAAAGCAAATCTTTGTACGATTGTTCTACTTCTTGAGTTAATACTTCTTCTTTCAAATCCCCTTCATATACTACTCTATTGCTTCCATTGTAAATAGTATATATATTATCTATTTCATTTATATTTTTTAAGTCTTTTAAAATATTTTCATCCATTGGTATACTTGAATCTTCTTCATAATCAATTTGCCAAACTGATCCATGTTGTATTTCCATATCTCCTAAAAGTTGTCCATCTGCTGCTTTATTTGGGTCTGAACTGCTAATAATTGTTGCTACCCCTAAAAATATCATACAACTTAGTGACATTGATACTAAAACTAAAAATGCTTTTTTCTTATTTCTAAACATATTAGCAAGTGCCATTTTATGAATTTTAGAACCAGTTTTACCTTTTTTAGATTTTTTCTTTATATTATTATCTCTATCACTATATCTAATTGCATCTATTGGAGATACTGTACTTGCTATTTTTGCAGGTTTTTTACAAGATAATCTTACTGTTATATATGAAAATACTGTCGCAAATATAAATATTATTGGATTAAAGTAATTATAAGTGCTTCTATCTAATCCATTTAGTATATTACCAACTATAGGCACAAATATAACTCCTAATAAATAACCTATTGTTAGGCCTATTGGGATACTTATTAAACACAAAGTATTAGCCTGAGTTATTACTAGCTTTTTAATTTGTGCTGGTGATGTTCCTATGGTTTTTAATAATCCATAATGTTGTATGTCTTTAACAACTGAAATATAAAAGATATTATATATTAGTAAGTATCCACTTAAAAGGATTAGCATTATCATAAGAATTATAGGTAGTACATTTTTTATTAATTCACTTGTATTATTTACCTGTGTATCTAAATGTGCAGGATTTAAACTAGCTTTTCCACTATAAGGTTTTAAATCTTTTATAACTTGGTTAAATTGTGATTCTAAATTTTTATTATTTTTAAAATTAAAATATACACAAGTTGGTCCAACTTCATTATTTTTTCTATATTCATTATAAAAAGCTTCACTTGCAAAAACATCATGTAGATTCATTACATTTGACACTTTATACTTAAAGTATCCACTTAATCTAAACTTAAAAATCTCAGTTTCACCTGTTGGATTACCATCTTTTACTTTTGGTATTTCTAAATTTACTTCTGTTCCTATCTTATGTGGTAACTTTAATAAATCTAAAACTATAGTTGGAAGAACTATATCATCTTTATTTTCAGGTAGCTTTCCTTCTACCATTTCCATGTGAGGAGTGTTTTTTATACTGTTTTCATCATATATAGTAAGATTTACTGTTTGTGTTAATAGTTCTGGATTTTTTATAATTTCAATATTTTTTACTATACCGATTGTATTTTTATCTATTAAATCATGATTCTTTAGCTTTTCAATTTGTTCTTTTGATATATCTTGTAATTGAACATGACTAAGTGTTCCATATTCCATAAACTTATAACTATTAAATGCTTCTAACATAGAATATCCCACGGTAAATAAAGATGTAAAAAGCACAGTTGTTAAAACTATTGCAATTACAGATACCATATTTCTCATTTTGTTTATTTTAAAATTTCTTTTACTTAATTTTTTTATTATTTTTTGATTATTATTGTAAAGCATAGTTTTCACCTCTGTTTACAACCTTACCATCTTCAATTCTAATTATTCTTTCAGCCATTTGAGCTATTTGTTCATTATGAGTTATCATTATTATTGTTTGACTAAACTTTTGACTTGTTATTTTTAAAAGACCTAATACGTCTTGTTCTGTTTTACTATCTAGATTTCCTGTTGGCTCATCTGCTAGTATTATTGATGGTTTTGTTGCAAGAGCTCTTGCTATGGCAACACGCTGTTGTTGTCCTCCCGATAGATTATTAGGAAGTTCATTTACTTTTGATGTAAGTCCTAGTATATCTATTATTTCATTTATATATTTTTCATCTATTTTACATCCATCTAATTCTATTGGAAGTACTATATTTTCATAAACATTTAATATTGGTACTAAGTTATAGCTTTGAAATATAAATCCAACATTTCTACGTCTAAATATTGTAAGTTCTTCGTCATTCATATTAAAAATATCATTATTTTCTATTATTATTTTTCCTTCACTTGCTCTATCAAGTCCCCCAAGCATATGAAGAAGTGTACTTTTACCACTACCAGATGTACCTACTATAGCAACAAATTCCCCTTTATTTATGCTTATATCAATACCATCTAATGCTTTTACTAAGTTTTCACCTTTTCCATAATATTTTTTTAAATTTTTACTTTCTAATATCTTCATTTATATTTAATCCCCCATTCCCAAATTAACAATTATATTTTAAATCAATTAGTTTATTTATTTAAATATTATCATATAAATATTTCTAAAATCCTCACAGTGTTGAGATATTTTAACTTTAAATTATAACAATCTTGAGATATTTTAATAAAAAAATACACTGCTTAAATTTGCAGTGTATTTTTATTGATTTAGTCTTTAAAAAATATAGCAAAAGTAGTTCCCTCACCTTTTTTAGAAGTTACTTTAATATATCCATTTTGCTTATTTATAATTTCTCTAGATAAGTATAATCCAACTCCTACTCCCTCTGTATCACTAACATCTATGCTTCTGTAAAAACGCTTAAATATATGATTAATTTCATATTCATCAATTCCAATTCCATTATCTATTATACTAAGCTTACTAAATAACTCCATTTTCTCTAGATTTAATTTTATATTTCCATTGTAATTAGTATATTTTACAGCATTTTCTATTATATTAAATATAGCTTCTGTAGTCCATTTTTTATCATGGCAAAGCTCTAATTTATCGTCAATATCTATTTCTAAAGATATATTTTTTTCCTCTGCTTTTAAATATATTCCACTTAGTGCACTGGCAATTGTATCACTTATTCTAGACTTTGTTATGTTTAATTCGATTATACCTGTTTCTAATCTAGACATCTTTATAAGTGACTTTACTAGCCATTCTAACTTATTTACTTGATGTCTCATGTTGTTTAAAAAGTAAATTTGTTTATCTCTATCTAGTTCTCTATTTAATAAAGTTTCATTATATATTGAAATATTTGCTATAGGAGTTTTTATTTGATGTGAAATATCTGATATTAATGTCTTTATACTGTCTTTCTCCTTTAGATACCTATTGTTTTTGTTTTCCATAATCTCAACCATGTTTTTAAATTTATTTTGAACCTTGCATATTAAGGTATCTTTATTTAATTCTAAATTTTGATTTTTATTTCCAGCTATAAATTCGTCTATGCTAGTTATAAGTTTGTCACTAAATTCAACTATATTACGTCTTATGACATATACAAATAAAAATGAAATTACTAGTAATGCTACTATAAAGCATAAACTTATTAAGTTGATGTTTTTAATTAAATCATATGATTTTGGATACATGTATATAATATCTTTTGTTTGTTTTCTTATTAAAAATAAATAAGTACATGATATTATAATATATATAATAAAGAAATTTATATAAAGATTGCTTTTATTAATTTTTTTATAATTCATCTTTTCCACCAACCCACATATATCCCATTCCATAAATAGTTTTTATATATTTATGAGTAGCTGTTTTATTATCTATTTTTCTTCTTAATCTATTTATGTTTACCGTTAAGGCATGTTCTTCTATGTATTCTCCATCATTATCCCAAATAAAATCTATTAAAGATTGTCTTGTAACTATTTGTTTTTTACATTGAACTAGTTTTTTTAGTATCTTATATTCTATTGGTGATAGTACTATATTTACTTTACTTTTAGTTACTATCATTTTGTCAAAATTAAAAGTAAAATCTCCATCAATTAAAACTTCATCTTCTAGTTCTTTATTGCCACATCTTCTTATTAGCGCACCTACTCTTTGGGTTAAGATATTTATGCTAAAAGGTTTTGTGATATAATCATCAGCTCCTAGTTTAAATCCTTTTATAATATCTGTTTCCATATCACATGCTGTTAAAAATAATATTCCTATATTTGAAGCTTGTCTAATTTCTTTGCAAAATTCAAAACCATTACCATCTGGTAAGTTTACATCTAAGATAATTAAATCTATGTTATTTTCTTTCAAAATCTCTCTTGCATCATTTAAACTATATACTGGTATGACGTTAAATCCATCAGCATTTAGATTAAAACATATACCATGATTAAGTATAGTATCATCTTCTACTATTAATATGTTTTTCATTTTTTATCCCCCGATAAGCTAGTTAATTTTATAATTCTAATAATATTATATTCTATATTTATTTAGTAATAAATATAGAATATAATATTGCAATTTAAAATAAACTACCACCCCAATAATAAAATGGGGTGGTAAATTTCTTTACAATATATATAATATTTTTATATAAAACTAATTTTAATTATTTAATATTTTATTATATCTATCATTATCTATCTTCTGTATAAATTCACTTAACAATCTAACTGTGTTATCATAGTCATCTTTATGAATAATACTTGCATGGGAATGTATATATCTTGTAGGTATGCCAATACTTATACATGGAGCTCCATCATGAGCTACATGCATTTGGCTAGCATCTGTACCCCCAAATGGAAGTGCATTTATTTGATATGGTATTTGTAGTTCTTCAGCTAAGTCTATTAAGTAATTTTTCAAACCTACATGACCTACTAATCCTCCATCAAATATATGAATTTGAGGTCCATTTCCAAGTTTTCCATCACCAAGTCTAGTATCACTTCCTGGAGTATCATTAGCTATACTTACATCAAGAGAAAATCCTATATCTGGATTAACTACATTAGATGCAGTCTTTGCACCTCTGCATCCAACTTCTTCTTGAACTGTTCCTACTGCATAAACTATATTTTTATGAGCTTTATTTTTTAAATCTTTTAAAATATCTATACATAAAGCACACCCAACCCTATCATCCCAAGCTTTTGCAAGTAAATATTTTGTATTAGCCATTTGAGAAAATTCAAAATAAGGAGTTATCATATCCCCTTGTCTTATACCTAACTTTTCAACCTCTTCTTTAGAGTCTACTCCTATATCAATAAACATATTCTCTTTATCTATAGCTGCTTTGGCATCTTTACTTGGCTTACCATTTATAATTCCTATGTATTCATGACCTTTAGATGTAGTTATTAAAACCTTCTGACTTAGCATAACTTTACCATTCCATCCCCCTAGTGTCTGAAACGTTATAAATCCATTATCATTTATGTTAGCAACTAAAAACCCAATTTCATCCATATGCCCAGAAATCATTATTTTAGGACCATTTTTCTCTCCTACTTTTTTGCATATTAAACTTCCTAATTTATCAGTATAAATATCATCTGCATAATCATTTATATATTCTTTCATTAAATTTCTTACATCTTTTTCATTTCCAGCTACTCCCTTTGCTTCTGTAAGTTTTTTAAACATATCTAATTGACTATTCATTTTTTATCCCCCTAATTTTTTAATTTCTATAATTATATATTTTTTTATTTTTCATTTCAATTGATTTCCTGAATTTTCTAATTTTTATTTAAATTCTAAATAAAGAGAAGTTCAGTTTTTTCTGAACTTCTCTTTATATTCCATGTATTACAATACAATGTCTACTTTATTTTTTATATCTAAAGAATTTAATGTTACGTCACAATCATATGCTAATATATTAACACCCTTAGAGTAAGCATTTTTTAAAGCTTGGCCAAACGCTTTATGCATTTTTATATTTGGAGTAAAATATTTTACATTATCCATTTGAATTACAAATAGTATATAACTTAAATATCCATCATCTGTAGCTTTTATTAGCTCATTAATATGTTTTACTCCCCTTTCAGTTTTAGCGTCAGGAAATAAAACAATACCATCTTCTTCTAGAGTTACACCTTTTACTTCTAAAAATGCTTTTTCAGTATCTGTTTCAATATATATATCAAATCTAGAATCCCCATATGTTTTTTCTGGCTTTATATACTTTATATCTCCTTTTAATCCTGGTAAATTTATTTGGTTATTTATCAAAGCTTCATAAGCCACTTTATTAGGAGCTTGTGAGTCCATGTTAATTAACCTATTTCCTTTAATTACGCTTATTAATGAAAATTTAGTTTTTCTTTTGGGGTTGTCATGTTCTTGTAAATATACTTTACACCCGGGAATTAATAGCTCTCTGCATTTACCTGTATTTTTCACATGTACAACTTCTTCTTTGCCCTTTACTATACAATGAGCTATAAATCTATTTGGTCTTTCTATAAATATTGCTTCTACTATATTTTCGTATATCATTTTATAACCTCTACTAATCTACAGATTTTAAAGATTCAACCATCTTTATCTTTTTAAGTTTATAGTACATACATAAATTCACTAGTGCTGCAAATATAAGTGTAAGTAAAGCAGAAAGTATAAAACTTAAAAGCTTTATTTCTCTTCCAAACATTATAAAATCCAATTCTGCAGTTGTCATTATGAACTTATGTAAAAATACTCCTACAAACAATCCTAAAAAGGTTCCTATTACTGTTAAAATTATGTTCTCCCTAAATACATATGAAGCTACTTCCTTATCATAAAATCCAAGAACTTTAATAGTTGCAATTTCTCGTATTCTTTCACTAATATTGACATTAGTTAGGTTATATAACACAATAAATGCTAACGCTCCGGCTGATACGATTATAAGAATCACTACACTATTTAAGTTTGAAATCATATCCTCAAATGATTGTCTTGATGTAGTATTAAAAGCAGCAGAGCTTATATTTTCTTTATTAATTATATCTTTTACTAACTCACTTTCTGAAATATTTTTAGTTGATACATTTGTGAAAACTTGATTAAATTTAGCTTCATGATTAAATATCTCCTTGTATAATTTAGGACTCATGTATATATAGTGACCGACATAATTTTCTACTATTCCATTAACTTTAACTATGTGCTTTTTGTTTTCTCCGCTTTCTAATGTTATTGAATCTCCAGATTTAACCTTAAGAAGTCTAGCTAACTTTTCAGTTATTAAAACTCCTGAATCTTCTAACTTATATACTTTTTTATTTACCCTATTTTGTAGAGTTATAAATTTATTTATTTTATTTTTATCTTCTGGGATTATAATATTTGCATCTTTTTCATTTAATCCATTTGAAATTTTAATACTTTTATTTTTTACATTTAAATAATCTTGTATCCTCTTATCATTATCTAAATTTTTTGATTTATTACTCTTTTCTATCTCCTTATTGTAAGTTAAGGTCATATTATATTTAATAATATTTCCATATTGATTGTCTACAATAGAAGAAATAGAATCTTTTACTCCAAATCCAGTAACCAAAAGAGCAGTACATCCAGCCACTCCAACTATAGTCATAAAAAATCTTTTTTTATACCTAAAAATATTTCTACATGTTACCTTTTGTGAAAAAGTTAGTTTATTCCATATAAATGTAATACGTTCAAGAATAATTCTTTTACCTTCTTTTGGAGCTTTAGGTCTCATAAGAGTAGAGGGAACTTCTTTTAGTTCTTTATAACAAGAATATATGGCTGCCAAAGTAGTTGTTAATATAGCTATTAATGTTGATATTAGCACTAAATATAAATCAAACTGCAAGGAAACTTTTGGTAAATTATAGGTCATTGTTGCATACGCATCATATATTATAGTAGGAAATACTGTAAGTCCGATAATATTTCCTATTATACTCCCTCCTAAGCTAGCCGTAAGTGAATATAATATATATTTACTCATTATAGTAAATTGATTATATCCTAGAGCCTTCATAGTTCCAATATTAATTCTTTGTTCATCAACCATTCTAGTCATGGTAGTTAAGCATATTAATGCAGCTAGCGAAAAGAAAAATACCGGGAAAATTTTAGATATAGAATTTATACTATCTGCAGAATTTTTAAAATCAACGAATCCGTAGTTTGTATATCTATCAAGTACATACCACTTACCAGATTTAACTTCTTTGATTTTATCTTCTTCTTCTTTAATTTTATTCTCTGCATTTAATAGCTCTTCATCTGCATTTTCTTTGTTTTTTTCATACTCTTTTTCAGCTTTTTCCAAACTTTTTTTATTATTTGAAATTTTCTTTCTAGCTGCTTTGAACTGATTTAATCCCTGTGATTCTTTATCATTTAGAACTTGTTTTTTAGAACTTAAATCCTTTTTACTATTATTTAAAATATCTTTAGCTGAATTAAGTTTAATTTCAGTATCATTAAGTAAATTTTCTTTAGCTTGCAACTCATTATTTGCTAATACTATACCACTTTGTAGTCTATCTAGCTTTTCTTTACTTTGAGATAAAACTTCTTCCAACTCTTTTTTCTTGTTGTCATCTAAATATTCATTTGAAAGCAATTCTTCAATGCTTTTAATATATTCTTCTAATTCTTTTGCTTTGTTTTCTTGGATATGTATTTCATTTTTTGCATCTTTTATAGAAATTTTAAAAGTTTGTTTATTTTTTTCAAATTCACTTAATTTTTTATTTAGTTCATTTTCATTTGAATTTAACTGTTCTTCTGCATCTTTAAGTTTTGATTTAGCATTTGAAATTTCATCATTAAATAGTTTTTGCTTATTATTAAGGTCATTTTCTCCTTCAGTAAGTTCATTTTTTGCTAAATTAAGCCTATTTTCAGCATCATTTAAATCTTTATAAGCTTCAACTCTTTTTTGTTTTAATTCTTCTTTTCCTTCATTTAAATCATTTCTAGCAGTATTTAAAATTTCATTATATCTTAGCTTAGATCTATCTTCTCCTAGTGATTCTACTTCTTTTTTTACTTTATTTACAAAGTCTTTATATTTATCTGAATATGTATTAATCTTATTAGATTCTTTTAATGTTATATATACTTCTGTGTATACATCTTGCTTAAATTCACTATTTAAAACCATCATAAAGCTATCTAGTTGTCCATTACCTATAGAGCTACTTCCTTTAGCTCTTGATACATAATATGGAGTTTTTACTTTTCCAACAACTTTATATTCATTACGTTTTAATGTATCCTTTATATTCTCATTATTATCTCCATAAAGCTTTATGGTACTTCCTATAGGAATATTTATATAATCATCAACTAAACATTCATTAGGACTATTTGGGTAATGTCCCTCAACTATATCTACTTTATTTATATAATTTTTACCAGATTTAGGTAGTCCATGAATCTTTAATACCATTTGTTTATTATCTATACTAGTTAAGGCTTCTTTTGAAAAAGTTGGATATACATTTTTAACCCCCTTAATATTTGAAAGTTCTTTTATATCTTCATCAGTTAATCCCAAAGGTGATATAACTGTTAAATCCATAAAGTCTTGCCTATCGTAATATTTATCTGCTGTTAATTCCATAACTGGAGAAGCTACTTTTATTCCTGTAAAAAAAGCAACTCCTAACATTATTATTGCAAATACAGATATAAACCTACCTTTTGATTTCTTTATTTCTCTAAAGGTATCTTTTATTAAAGGATTTTTCATATTACCACTCTATCCTTTCTACTGCCATAGGATTTTCATTTTTTACGATATCATTTACTTTTCCATTTTTTATGGTAATAATTTTATCTCCCATAGGAGCAATTGCCATATTATGAGTTATTATAACTACTGTCATTCCTAAAGTCTTATTTGTATCTTGTAAAACCTTAAGAATAGACTTACCCGTATTATAATCTAAAGCTCCAGTAGGTTCATCACACAATAACAGTTTTGGATTTTTTGCTAATGCACGTGCTATAGCTACTCTTTGTTGCTCTCCCCCTGATAATTGAGATGGAAAATTATTTTTTCTACTTTCAAGTCCTACAGACTTAATGACATCATTTGGATTAAGTGGATTTTTACAAATTTGTGTAGCTAGTTCTACATTTTCAATAGCTGTTAAATTTTGAACTAAATTGTAAAATTGAAAAACAAAACCTATATCATGTCTTCTATATTTAGTTAGTTCTTTTTCATTATACTTACTAATGTTCTTATTATCTACAAGCACAGTTCCAGATGTTGGTGAATCCATACCTCCTAAGATATTTAGTATGGTACTTTTTCCAGCTCCACTAGCTCCAACAACTATAACTAATTCTCCTTTATTTATAGAAAAGTTTACACCATCAAGTGCATTTATTTTAACTTCACCCATTATGTACGTTTTTTTTACATTTTCAAATTGTATATAATTTTGCATATCATATCCTCCTACTTCTTTTTAATTATACACTATTTAGTATGATAACGAAATCAAGTCGATATTTAAATTATACTATTTCTAGTCATATATATAATAAAAAAGGAAGCTATTAATAGCTTCCTTTTTTATTATATACTTTTTTATCTTACAACTTTTCTAGTTAATGTTCCAATACCTAGACCCATCATTACTATTCCTATTAATATTTCAATATCCAGAAATATGTAACTATTTGTTACCGGTTTACAATTTATTGTCCCTAAACCTCCAAATGCACCTACACTTAATGTTAATGATTCATTAAAATCATTGATAAATTTTGAAAAATTTAATTTACTTATTGTATTCATGTTGTAAATTATTTCTTTATTATCTATTTCTATACCTACAATTAAGTATACAAATGCGAAGAATATAATTATAACTAATGATGAGTATACTGCAAATTCAGGTCTTTCTCCATATCCACAAGTTAAAAAATATATATATGACTCTACCTTTGGAAAAAATTTAAGTGTTTTTCTTTGCATACATTTACATAGGTAATAGTATTCTCCAAAGTTATTATTTAAAGTATTTTCTTTGAATTTATCTGCAATAGTTTCATATACCATGTATAAACCTTCATATTCTTCTCTAGTTTTGTATCTAATAGGTATTTTATCTATGAAGCTTTTTTCATCTAATTTACTTTTAAACTTATCTTTAAATTCTAAGTCTTCTATATATGTAGAAACTATTTTACAGCCACATAAATCACAATCTGATATGATTATCATTTTTAAATCACATTTTGAAATTATTATATTTGTCATATCTGTTTGCTCAAAATTGGTATCTTTGATATTACAATCTTCAAATATGGCAAATGACAGTATACAATTTAAAAATTTTGAATATATACAACAGTTTAAAAATGTACAGGATAAATTCTCATATTTATTCAAAGAAGGAGACTTACTACTATCTTCTTTTAAAAAGCTACAGTTTTCAAAAGTTACTCCACCTTTACCAAATTCACAATTTTCAAAAACACACCCTATAAACCTACATTCTTTAAAAGTTATATTAAAGAAATTGCAGTTTGAAAATTTACTTCCTACAATATCTTTATTTTGTATTTTGATAAATTTTTCTTCATCTAAAATACTATTTTGACCAAGAACTTCATCATTAAAAGTTTTATAACTATATTTAGTACATGGGTTATAATTTTCGCCTACTTCTTTTTTCTTACCAAGGTTTGAAATTATGCTATTATTGTTGTGTTTTCTTTTTTGAAGTTGTTTTTTAGCTACAAAAACCTCTTCTTTAAAGTTTATATATCCCATACAATACCTCCTTTATATCTCCTTTTATTTAGGTTGAGTACCATGTATGTCTTTAATATTTTTGTTATCTAACACAACAGCTTTCCCATATGCATTCTTAGAAAATATTTTTTCAGCTTTAGAAATATCTATGCCTTTTAAATCTATATTTTCAATTTTAGCTTCTCCAATTCCATCATTGTATAGTTTATATAAGTATGCAACTGCTTGAGGTAAAAATCCTAAAAATCTAGCACCTACAGTATCTACTGCTACAGGATCTGTTCCAACTATAATTAACCCATCATTATCTACTGGAATTCCATCAGTTGGACCTGTTCCTATCATAGCTTTATCACAACTTACAATAGACAGATCTATTGGAATTTGATTCATTATAGAACTTATAAATCCATGTAAGTCTTCATGAATTCCTGTTTTCTTTTTAGGATATCCATGTATTTCAGCTGGAGGCCAACCCATAGCTATATTTTTAATGCTAGCTGTTATAGTAGCTTCTTCATGCATCTTTAATTGTGTAAATGAAATAATTACATCCGCTTCATTTATAATATTATTTATAGGAGTTGACCTTATTATACTGTGATTTAAAACTAATTCTGTATATGGACCATAATTCATATCCACAAAATTCACATTTTCCTCTTCTAACACTTTGTCATAACCAACGTTTTTCATAACATCTAAAGTCTTTGCTCCACCAGCTCCAACTGCTATAGTTATACTTTTAGGTTCCTTTATTTTTATATATCTAATTAATTTCTTTAATGTTTTAGGTCCTACAACACTTCCTGAATTTGGTTTATAGTCTTTAACCCAATTTGGTGCAATTACTACTCTATCATTTTTAGTTATAATTTTATCTATAGGTAACATATTAAGTGCTTTCTCTAAAGCTTTCCCTTCACTTATTCCGTTTTCTATGGCAACTATTGGTTTTTGTATCTTTCTTTCTCTTATCATATCTTCACCTCTGTATAGTAATAACTATCTATATATTATTTCATAGTTAATTACAAATTATTCCTAAGGTTAAAATTTTTAGCATTTTACATAAAAAAATAGGCAATGAATAATTAATTATTCATTGCCTATTTGCACCCTAATATCCAAAATTATCATCTATTATTATAACGTGAATTCTCTCTTTATTTCTTTGTCTTTTTATAATTGTGTATTCACAACATATTCTATCACTACTATCACAGTCCATACAATACCCAGTAACTTTACATGGAGTCTTAGTATCTATTCTTTTTGCATTTGCTGGTGCTGATATAGACTCATTTCTTTTTATAGCTTCCTCTATATTTTTTACTATTTTATTTACTCCGCAAATAACTATAACTTTATCAGGCCCGTAAAGCATAGCCGCTACCCTATTACCATTTCCATCTACATTATATAGTTCTCCATTTTCTGTTAAAGCATTTGTACTCGTAAAATATGCATCACATATAAAAGCTTTTCTATATATATCTTTAATTTCTTTTGGATTTAATCCATTTTTGTATCTATCTAAAAATTCATATCTATCACTTCTTAAATGCTCTATTACTCCAATTTCAAAAAGAGTTTGTGAACCTCCACAACTTACTAAAGAGCCTTCATTAACTATTTCTTTTATTTTTTCTAATATTTCTTCTTTAGAATTTACAAAATAGCCATGCATATTATTTTTTTCTAAAGCTTTAATAGTTCTTTCAATTTTTTTTTCATTTACCCATTTTAAGTTATTATCCATAATATAATCTCCCTTTTAAAAGTTTTTAATATCTTTGCCTTCTATAATATATTAGTGCATTGACTTCACATCCAAGAAGCATTATCCAACTACTTAAATAAAACCAAGTAAGAAGAGCTATTATTCCCCCTATACTTCCATATATAACTTGATAATTTGAAAAGTTATTTGTATAAAATGAAAATACAACAGAAACTAATATCCATCCAAAAATAGATAAAATAGCTCCAGGCATAGCTTCTATCAAAGGAATTTTTTTATTAGGCCCATACCTAAAAAGCGAACTAACTATCCATATAGTTATTGCAATTACAAAAGAGTATCTAAATAAATTCCATGTTGGAATAAAAATCTTACTTAATCCCAAAAACTTAAATATTACATATCCTACTTTTTCTCCATATAATAAAAATACCATTGATGAAACTATAAGTACTATAAGTTCTACTGTAAAATAAAATGAAATAATTATTAATTTAAAAAAAGATCTAGTTTCTAATACATTGTAAGATTTATTTATACCTTTTATAAAAACTCTAACAGCACGAGAAGAACTCCACAATGTAAAGGTAAAACTCATTACTGTTAAACTTATGCTTTTTTGACTTACTGCAGAATCTATTATAGATTGAACCATTATAAAGGCAGTACGTGGAATTAAATCATCAAAAGAATATAAAAACTTATTTATATGTATTATAGGTATAAATCCTAACAAGTTTATCATGAAAATTAAAAAAGGAAATATAGAAAGAAGTAAATAATAGGACATAGCTGCAGCCCTAGAATTTATATCATTTAAATTAATCCTTTTATATATGATACTATTTTGAACATTACTTTTTATACTATTTTTTATATTATTTATAAGACCTACCACCTTTCACTCTTATAATATAACTACAATATATTATATATCAAAAAATAAAAGTATTGCTAGTTAAAACAATACTTTTATTTTTATTAGATATATTTTTTTAATTTATTTTTTATTTCATCATTTGCAAAACAAGCTTTTACACTATTTAAATATATATTTTTATAATCTTCTTCATCCATATTAAATTCATTTATAATAACACTATATTCATTAGTTAAATCTACATTTGATACTGTTCTGTTATCTGTATTTAAAGTTACTTTTATGCCATCTTTATAAAACTTTTCTAATGGATAGTTAAATAAATGATCTATTGCTTTAGTTTGTAAGTTGCTTGTTGGGCACATTTCAAGTGTAATATTTTTTTCCTTAACTAAATTATAAGCTTCTTCATGATCTTTTATGAATATCCCATGTCCAATTCTTTCTGCTTTTAAAATATTTATAGCATCTAATACATTTTTACCTATTCCAGTTTCACCAGCATGAATAGTTACTCTGTATCCATAACTCCTTGCTAAAGCTATAGGCTTTTCAAATTCAAAACAGAAATCATCATATTCACTAGAACATAAATCAACAGCTACAACCCCATTTCCTAAGAACTCTTTTCCCGATTCAATAACTTCATAGCTACTTTCTACACTCATAGTTCTCATACATGATAGTATTAAATTTCCTTTAATATCAAATTGTTTCTCTGCTCGTTTTACTCCCTTTAATACACTTGATATAACTTGTTTGACTGTAAGACCTTTACTTACATGTAGTAGAGGTGCAAATCTTATTTCTATATAAACTATATTTTCACTAAAAGCATCTTCCATAAGTTCAAATGCAATTCTTTCTAACCCTTCCTCATCTTGCATAACAAGTCCAGGTAAATCAAATCTTTTTAAATATTCATCTAGAGATGAACAGTTTTTTGGAGCTACCATAAGTTTTTGTATTTCAATTTCATTTAAAGATGGTAACTCAATATTTTTCTTTTTTGCTAACTCTATTACTGTACTTGGTCTAACACTGCCATCTAAGTGACAATGTAATTCTATTTTAGGTAAATATTTAAAATTCATATTTTTTCTCCTTTAAACTATTTTATAAAATAAAAAAATCCTGATTACAAAGGAAGTAAAAATACTTCCTTTGTAATCAGGATTTTTTGGACCCTGGTAGAAACTCCTAAACCATATTATTAGGATTATACAAAGTTTAACTTAAAGTTTTTATAATTATATCATATATAATAAATCTGTCAATTATAATTTTAAGTTTAAAAAATCATTTAAATTAGGTTTAGTTTTACTAAATAAAACAAAAATTAATATAAACAAAAGATTAGAATCACTAAACTAAATAACAATTAATATAAATTTTTATTTTTCTATATATACTCTAAGCCTTTGAAATCACTAAGTTCTAGCTAGATCAAATAATACTCGTTTAAAAAAACAAAAAAACAGTTGCAAAAATCCGTCTTTTTTCGTATAATATTAAGTTTGGTTTTTTGATGTATACAAATATAATTTTCTTATATATAATAGTAATAAATCAAGAAAAAAGGAAGGGATATTATGGCCAGGCGGCGATCAGTAAAGCAAATTATATTAGTATTAATAGGTTCTTTAATACTATCATTTGGGTTATATAATTTTAACTACCAAAATAATATTACAGAAGGTGGAGTGTTAGGATTTTTACTACTGTTAAAAAATATATTCGATATAAAACTTTCTCTTGCAAATCTTATTATAGACATTGTATTACTTTTAGTTGGATATAAGTTTTTTGGGAAAAAATTTATAAAGTATTCTATACTCGCTACAATAAGTTTCTCATTATCTTATAGTTTTTTTGAAAGTATCGGACCTATTATACCTAAGTTCGACAATCTAGTACTAGGAAGCATAGTTGCTGGTTTATTTGTAGGGCTAGGCTCAGGACTAGTAGTTAGAGCAGGAGGTGCAGCTGGTGGAGATGATGCTTTAGCATTAGTAATTTCTAAGACTACATCTTTAAAGATTGGTAAAATTTATATGATTACTGATTTTTTTGTTTTAGGATTATCTTTAGTTTATTTATCTTTATCACAAATAGCCTTATCTTTAATAGCTGTAAGCGTAAGTGGTAAAGTTGTTGATTTTGTTTATTCTTACAAAAACAAAGAACTTGCAAAAATTTAATAAAAAGAATTGAAAAAAATACTATGGCTAAGCCATAGTATTATCTTTTATTTTCAAAAATAGTTTTTGTTGTATCTAATTCCTTAGCTATACATCTTTGACTATTAACTCTTTCTAGTGCTAATATTTGTCTTGAAACTCCATTTAATAATACTGTTAATTTTTTAAACATATTCAAAATCCCCTTTCAATTTACATATTGTATACAATATACTGTATAACATTTTCAGGGAAATGTCAATTATATTTTCCTAAAAAAATAAAATTTATATATTCAAAATTGTTGAATTTTTTTAAAATAAAAAAATACAATCAATTTTGATTGTATTTTATAAAGAATAATATTTTTTTAATATAACTGAACGTATTGATTCATAACGTATATAATCTGGCAAATTCTTTTTTATAATACTTATTTTATCTATACCTTGTGATTCACAAACATTTATTATTAATTCTTCTTCCTCTTTTGTAAAATATTTATTTAAATTAATTTCAAAATCAATTGACTTTCCTTCTTTTAGCATATCTGAAATATAACCTAATATCGTAGAAATTGATACTTCTAATTCATTAGATACATTTTCTAGGCTTTCACCATCTTTTAACATGTCTATAGCAATTTCTTCATTGCTTCTACTATCTCCATCGATTATTAGTTTTAATCTCTTTTTATAAACCCAGTTAGGGTCAATTTCTTTTTCTTTTACATATTTTACTACTTCTTCTAAAATTCTACTCCCATATTTTTCAACTTTGACAGGTCCAAAACCACTAATGTCCTTTAATTGTTCATCTGTAATTGGATATCTACCACTAATCTCTTTTAAAGAGTTTTTTGATATTATCATTGGTGGTAATACTTTTTCTTTACTAGCTATATCACTTCTAATATCATATAATATATTGTATAAATCTTTATCTGTGGTAATTTCCATAAAATCAATTTCATTTGTATCTACAGTTTTATTTATATTGTTTTCGTCAACATATTTACTTATAATACTTTCAAAAACTTTTCCATACTTAGCATACTTAATTTCACCTACACCAGATATATTTAGCATAGAATTTCTATTTGTAGGATATTTACTAGCCATAATTCTAAGTGTTCCATCTCCAAAAATCATGTATGGTGCAATTTTTTCTTCATTAGCTATTTTAAATCTAGCTTCTCTTAAAATTTCGTAAAGTTCATTAGAGACTTCTAGATTTTTAGAAACCTTACTTTCCTTAAATTCTACTTTTATATCTCCTTTTATAATTTTCATAGAGCTTTCATTTAATTTTATAGTTGGATATGTTCCATCTATAGAATCTATAAATCCATGAGAAATTAATGTATTGATAAAAGTTTTTAGTTCCTCTTGTGAATAATCTTTCATTATCCCATATGTAGATAATTTATCAAATCCAAACTGTAACACTTTTTTATTTTTAGATCCTCTCAATACATCTATTATCATAGTTATTCCAAAACTTCTTTTCATCCTAGCTATACATGATATAACTTTCTGTGCATCAAGAGTTTTATCAATCAACTCTCCTGTATCTAAACAATTACTACAATTATTACAATTGCCTTCAAATTCTTCTCCAAAGTAATTAATTATACTTTTTCTATAACAATCATTACTATATATTATATCTAACATTTCTCGCAGTTTTTTATATTGTAGATTTTTTCTATCTGGATTTTCACTTCCTAATTCAATCAAATATTTTTGTATATGAACATCACCTGGAGCAAATAATAATACACATTCACTTTTTTCACCATCTCTACCAGCTCTACCTATCTCTTGATAATAGTTTTCTATACTCTGAGGCATATTATAATGTATAACATATCTAATATTTGGTTTATCTATACCCATTCCAAAGGCATTTGTAGCAACCATTATACTTACGTTGTCTTTTGTAAAAGCTTCTTGATTTAATCTTCTTTCCTCAATTCCTAAGCCAGCATGATATTTAGAAGCACTATATCCTCTTTTAATTAGTCCTTCATAAATTTTATCTACTTCTTTTCTTGTTGCAGTATAGATTATACCACTTTCACTTTTATGATTTTCTAAATAAGATAGTAAATACTTATTTTTGCTAGAAGATTTTTCTATCTTAATATTAAGATTTTCACGATTAAACCCAGTTATAAACAATTTAGGATTGTCTAATGTTAATAACCTTATGATATCTTCTCTAACTTCAATAGAAGCAGTTGCTGTAAATGCAGTTACAATAGGCCTAGACTCTAAGCTATTTATAAAACTAGAAATTTTTCTATAACTTACTCTAAAATCATGTCCCCATTGCGATACACAGTGAGCTTCATCTATAGCAATTTGGCTTATAGTTTTATATCTTATTATACTTGTAAATTCATAAGAATCTAATCTTTCTGGAGCTATATATATGATTTTATATTCGTCTTCTTTTATTCCATTTATTACCTTGTTAAAATCTAAACTAGATAAAGAACTATTTATTAAAGTAGCATTAATTCCCATAGATTTTAAAGTATCTACTTGGTCCTTCATTAAAGATATAAGAGGTGAAATAACTATTGTTATACCATTTAACATAAGTGCTGGAATTTGATAACAAATAGATTTTCCCCCACCAGTTGGCATTATTGCTAATATGTCATTTCCATTTAAAATGTTATTTATTATTTCTTCTTGACCTTTTCTAAATGTTGTATATCCATAATATTTTTTCAATATATCTAATGATTTTAAATTCATTTTATCAACTCCTAATGAATAAAAATTGTATATTTTAAGAGACGTTATTCTCATAACAAAAGTTTTCAAAAACAAGAAAACTCCTTAAATATGCAAGCATACTTAAGGAGTGTTATATACTATATTATATAAATTATGCTAAAGTAACGTTAGCAGCTTGAGGTCCTCTAGCACCTTCAACTATTTCAAAGTTAACAGCTTGACCTTCTTCTAATGATTTGTATCCATCTCTTTGTATAGCTGAGAAATGTACGAATACGTCATCTCCACCTTCTACAGATATAAATCCAAATCCTTTTTCATTGTTAAACCATTTTACTATTCCTTGTTTCATTATGGAATCCTCCTAAAAATTAAAGCACAATCTTTCAGCACTTCTTTACTATTTACTATAATAATAGCATATATATTTGTTAAATACAAGCGTTTTACCAAATAATTGTTTAAAATATTGATTAATTAGTAGTTTAGTTGCTTATGAGATTAATTAATTCTTCTTTAGATAACATTTTTATTAAACTTTCGTTTTTAAAATCTTCACTTATTATGCTTTGAATAAGCTCTTTCTTGTCTTCTTGAAGTTTTAATATATTTTCTTCTATACTTCCTTTAGCTATTAATTTAATAACTTCTACTACATTCTTTTGCCCATATCTATGAGCTCTATCTGTCGCTTGATTTTCAATAGCAGGATTCCACCATGGGTCAAAATGAATAACTACATCTGCAGATGTAAGATTTAACCCAGTTCCACCTGCTTTTAATGAAATTAAAAAGACTCTTATATTTTCATTTTTATTAAACTTATCTACCAAATCAACTCTCTCTTTTGGATTTGTTTTACCATCTAAATAAAAGTATTGTATATTTTCCTTTTGTAATTCATTACCTATATTTTGTAATACTGATGTAAATTGAGAGAATATAAGTATTTTATGATTATTTTGTATATTATCTTTTACTATTTCATTTAAAACATTTATTTTACCACTATCACCTTTATAATTATCTACTTTTATAGCTGGATCTAAGCAAAGTTGTCTAAGAGTTGTTAAATATGAAAGAATTGTAATTTTATCTTTATCAAAGTCAGTTGATTTCATTTTTTCTTTTATATCTTCCACGTATGTTTTATATACTTTCTTTTGTTCTTCTGACATTTCTATAAAGAATTTCGTTTCAATTTTGTCAGGAAGTTGCGATAAAACTTCTTTCTTCAATCTTCTTAGCATAAATGGTTGTATTTGTTTCTTTAAATTACATAAACTTTCTTGATTCTTTATGAATTTTTCTTGAAACTTATTTTTTGAGTATAAGTATCCAGGCATAATAAAATCAAATATAGACCAAAGCTCTAATAAATTATTTTCAATAGGCGTTCCTGTAAGAGCAAATTTAACTTTAGCATTAACTTGTTTTACAGCTTCTGAATTTTGTGAATATGGATTTTTTATATTTTGAGCTTCATCTATTATACAATAATCAAATGTAAAATTTTGTAATTGATTAAAGTCATTTTTTAAAATTGTATAAGTTGTCAAAATAACATCTTTACTTTCAATTTGTTTTAATAGTTCTTTTCTTTCATTTTTATTCCCATGTAAAACTAAAACATCTAAATCTGGTGCAAAAGTTTCAAATTCATTTTTCCAGTTATATATAAGAGAAGTAGGTGCTACTACTAAGCTTTTCTTACCTTTTTCTGAAAGTAAAAAAGATATAGTTTGAATAGTTTTTCCTAATCCCATTTCATCAGCTAATATCCCTCCAAATTCCATGTAGCTTAGAGTTTTTAACCATTTAAGACCCTGTAATTGGTATTCTCTTAAATTTGCATTTAGTTCTTTAGGAGCATCTATATTTACTTTACTTATAGTCTCAAATTTTTTTGATATTTCATTTATTTTTTCTAAACCTTCAATAAAATTAAACTCATTTTCTTCAATAAAGTTTTTTAAGTATAAAGAATTCTCATTTCCTAAATTATAAGAAACCTCATTTATATTATTATTCTCATTAATATTTATATCATTTTCTACTTTTCTATCTTTAACATCTTCAACTAATTCTAAGAATTTAACCATTTTTTCTTCTTCTAAATCTATATAACTTCCACTATTTAACTTATAGTATTTTCTTTTATTTCTTAGAGCAGACAGTATATTTTCTATTTCTGATTTTTCTACATCATCTATATTAAAGTTAAATTCTAAGTAATTTTGTTTATTTAAATTAAAACTTGCTTTTATATCACTACTTTTATAAACTTTAACTTTTTTTAGTTTATCTGAATAATATATTTCTCCGAATTTCTTAAGTTCATAAATTTTTTCTTTAAAAAACTCATAAAGTTCATCGGGGCTAAGTTTACAGATAAGTTTCTCTCCAGATCTTTCAAATCCATATGAGCAAACTATATATTCTATTTCATTTTCTTTTTTAAAGTTTCTTATTATATAACCCTTATTATTATTTTCATTGTCATCTTTATATATATAATCAAGAAAACAAGTTATACCATGATTTGATTTATCAAAATAAAAATTAACATCTAAATTATTTCTTATTTGATTTTCTAAAGTTTCATCAAATCTTATATTGTTAGATGCCCTTTTAAGTACAGGTAAAAGACCATTTAATAATCCATCTACATCCTCATTTTTAAATTCTATTTTTTCATTCTCACATAAAACATCATAAAAAGGTATATAATTATAGCATTGTTTATCTGAGATAAGATATATAATATTATTGAAAAATAGTATATCACCCTTATCATTTAATTTTATAATTTTATTACTATTAGATTGCAGCATTAATTTATTTTCTGATTCACTTATAAAGAAATCTAAGTCTATATCATCATGTTTTACAATGCTTGAAATATCTGTATTATCATAGGTAAATAAAATTTCCTTATTTACTAACGTAGATAATAATTTTTTTAGTCCACTTTCATGTATGTTTAAATATTTTCCATCTATAAGTTTAATGTCATTTTTTGATTCTTTATATATCTTTTGATCTATATTTATATATTCTTCCATTAAATTTACAATTGCTTCATCTTCTTTAGAAAAGTAATCATTTATAGGGTTGTATTCAAAGTCTTTTCCGTATTTTATATTATTTTTTTCTTTTCTTGAATATATAAATTCAGGAATACTTTTTAATACATACATTCTTTCATTACCAATTTTAAAGCTAACTTGATAATAGGTCCCTATATTACCCTTTTTTTGAGAAAGATACACATCTATATTTATTTTTCTACTTTTGGTCAATCTTTCCTTTGCAAGACGAATAATTTGTTTAGATGGATCTAGTTCTTTTTCCTTTTTCTTTTTATCTTGTTTCTGTTTTTTTATTTGTTTTTGTAACATATCTATATAAAGCAGAAAAGTTGCTACATTGTGTTTGCATATAAAATTTGAGTTTTCCCCTTCATTGTTTATAAAATCTATGCAATTGCATCTAGCCTTTATTATTTTCTTTCTTTTCAAATCTATTTCAAGTGATGTATAGTAAATTTCGTTTGAGAAATCTGCACCTATTATTCCATCAATTGTAAGTATACCATTTTGTATTTGTGGAGTAACTTGATCTACTATTCCTTTTTTATAGTAAGTATAACCTCTAGCCCACATAGACTTTGTTGTACTTTCCATTACTACATCTATTAATTCTTTAAGTTGCAACTTTCTCACCTCTCATTTTTTGGCATCTTTTTATTATAGCATATTTATTTAACTTATTTGTAAAAATAATTTTTTACTAAAATAAAATAAAAACAATGAGTGCTATCTCATAAGATATCACTCATTGTTTTTATTTTATTTCAGCTTTATTCTGATAATTGCTTTTTATAAATTCTAAAATCTGTTCAAATACCTCTTCGTGTTTTGGCCCTAAAGTTAAGCTATGTGTCCCCTTTTCTATCCATACGAGTTCTTTATTTTTGCTTGCGATTCCATTGTATAATGCGTATGCACTTTCTTTTTTAACTTGAGAATCATTTTTATCTTGTATTATCAATGTATCTGAATTTATACCTTTTAAACAACTACTTGCAGCCCTAGACGCAAGATACAATTGATAGACTGAATGTATAGGAAATACATTATAATTTAACTTATATTTTCTATAATCATCATCAATATAGTTGTTTGTACTTTTCCATTCAGTATACTTTTTAAAATATTTTAAAATGCCCGTATATTTTACCCATCTATTATTAGGTTTAAGTGCACACGCTAAACATATAAGTTTATCTACATGGTAGTTAGATGCTAACATTAAAGCTAAAAGACCTCCCATAGAATGTCCTATTACAACTACTTCTTCACATTCAAATAATAACTCTTCATATGCCTTTTCAACATCATTATACCAATCTATATAAGATACTTTTAGAAGTTCGTCATGATTAGTTCCATGTCCACTTAAAAGAATAGAATAAACTGTATATCCATTGTTATTTAAAAATTTAGCTAATGGATACATCTCTGCTGGCGTACTAGTAAATCCATGTATTAATAAACATCCAATTTCATTTCCAGCTAACTTATATGATTTTTTAAAATCCACGCTATCTCATCTCCCCTAATAACTCTCAAAATAATTACCAATTTATATATATAATTTATTTGATTTCTAAAATTAACCTTTTTATAAGTATATCATTTATTAGGTTTTCTTACAATTTGAAATAGCCTGTGTAATTTTTTACACAGGCTAAATTTATTTAATGTATTTTTTTAATATTTTAGCTATAGGAACACCTATAACAATCCCAATTATTATTTGAGTTATGTTTCCTGGAATAGATGCTAGTGCTTGAATTTGATTTCCATACAAAATCAGTTCAGTTACAAAATATCCAAAAATCATCCATACTCCTGATACAATTATAGCTATGATATTTGTAAAAATATTATTCCCTTTTTTTCTATTTGACCAAGCAATAGTTCCTATTATATATCCCATAATACCTCTAATTATAAAAGTAAATGGTGCCCAAATTACCCACTCTGATAGTAAATCAAATAAACCCATGCCAAAGGCTCCTGCAAAAGCTCCTTTTTTCTTTCCAAATACTATTGCAGATATAAATAACATAGTATTTCCTAAATGAACTAAACCCCCATTAGATGTTATGGGTAATCTTATATTTATAAATCTTGTAGCAACAAATACTAATGCTATAAGTAAAGAGGTTTCTACCAAATCTATTGTTCTAATTTTTTGATTATTTTTATTTAGAGCTTCCATTTTGCAATCTCCCCCCTCTATTTATAGTTTTTATTAAACAATTCAACCAAACACCCATTTCCAATAAATCCTAATTTACTTAAACTTATATCTAGTATATTTAATATATATATTAATCTTTCTAGTCGTGCATTTTCACCCATATGTCCAATTCTTAAAATTTTATCTTTATACTCACCTAATGATGTTCCTATTATAATATTATATTGTTTCCTTATGTACTCGCTTAAATTTAAAGCTCCTATATTTTCAGGTACTAAAACTCCAGTTACAGTATTTGAATAATCTGAGTCTAAAAATAATTCTAGACCATACTCTATAAGTGCTTTTCTAAGTGCAATAGCAATTTTATTGTGTCTATTTAAAACATTAGTTACACCCTCATCTAGTATATTATCTATTGCAACATTCAAGCTTAAAATATCACTAATTGGCATTGTATAAGGAAATTCCTTTATTTCATAATAATTTTCCCAAATTTTAAGATTACAGTAAAATCCCATAACATTACTTTTTCTATTTTTTATACATTCTTTAGCTTTTTCACTTATTCCAACAATAGTTAATCCAGGTTGAGCTGATATTGCTTTTTGAGAAGCTCCTAGAATAATATCTATTTTCCATTCATCAACTAAAAGTTCTTCTCCTACCATGGCAGAAACAGAATCAACTACAGTAATTATTTCGTATTTATTTAACATTGTGCAAATATCTTTTATATTATTTAAAACTCCTGTTGGAGTATCACAGTGAACTATCGTTGCATATTTAAAATCACTATCCTGTTCTAAAAATTCCCTAAGTTTACTTGTGTCTACACCATTTTTATAAGAACCTCTAAAAAAAACTACTTCTCCCCCATACATTTTAACAAAGTCTGAAAACCCATTTCCAAATATTCCATTATCTATTACTAATACTCTATCTCCTTTTTCTGTTAGTGATGCACATGCAGCTTCTAACCCTAATATTCCTTCACCATTTAATATGTATATATCATTTTTTGTATTTATTATTTTCCCAATTTTATCACAAGTACTCTTATAAAATTCAACAAAGTCTCCATCTACATCTGGATTTGTTGTTATACTTGATCTAACCTGTCTAACATTTTCTTTTATATTACTTGGGCCTGGCATATAAGTTATTTTACTATTCATAAATAATCACTCCCTTTTAAATATCTACACTTAAATTTTATATGATTTTTTTATTTAATGATACACTTTGAATTTATTTAGTCTTTGTATCCATACAATAATTATTAAAATTAAACTTCATAAAAAAATAGATGCATATACATGCATCTATTTTCAGGGTTAATGTTTTGTTTTTAGGGTTGTAATATTAATTATTCGGGAGGTATTTATCCTTTAATTAAATACTACTATTTGCTTATGAATTTCATATGAACTTAATATGAATAATTCTAAAATTTAAAAAAGTATTAATATGGATTTGTAGACATGTAAATATTAAACTTAGAACTATCAGATATTTCTTTAGTATCTGCAATTAAGTATTTATCTATATCTCTAACTCTTACTATATATTCATCTGGAGTTTTTAAGATAATTGTATCTCCACTTAAATTTTCACCCAAAAATCTACTAGCTTCTTCTAACTCTTTTGTATCTGCAATTAAAAGCCTATCATCTTTAACTCTTACATAATATCCACCTTTTGTCTGAATTACATAACTATTATCTAAAAATTGAAGAATAGTAAATTCTTCATTTACAGTTTGATTAAATTCAGTTGCAGCTAAATAACTACCTCCACCATTTATAGCCGTTACAAATCTTTGTTGCGATAATGAAATTATTACAATATTATCGTAAGCTATTTTAGTTACTTCTTTTATTTTAAATTTAGTTCTTTCATTTTCAGTTTTAGCTTTAGCATCTAAAATATTATCCTCATTAACCTGTATATAATCATTATTTTCAGTTTGTAAAGTAACTTCTTTATCATTTATTATATTTAATTTAAATTTAGTAGCATCATATTTATTCGTTTCTACTGCAAAAAGTTTTTTAGTCTTATAGTCTAATTTAACATAATATCCTTCCTCTGTTTGTATTAAAAATTTTCCATCCAAGTGTTTTAGTATAAATCTATCTGAAAGTTCTACAGTGTCTATTTTGGCTGCTAATTCATTAAACTCGCCATCAACAGATACGTACTTTTCATTAAAATTAGACTTTATAGTAATTAGCTTATTTTTTTTATCAGTTATATCTCTTACGGCACTTTTATAGGTATCTTTTTCTATAACTCCACTTTTATATAAGTATTTAAGATACATTAAATGCATGTTATTATTCAACCGAAATCCCCCCCTTATATGTCTTAATATAATCTATGTTGATAATTTAAATTTGTAGTATGTCCATAAGTTATTACTTGTTAACTAAAAAATAGTTCAAAATAAATTTTCTTATTTTGAACTATTTGAATTCTTTAATACCTTTTAACTTGTATAAATTATAAATATTTATTAAAATAATGACTGCATTAGCTATAGCAACAGGGTATGCATAAACTTTAACACCATATATAATAAATAAAAAACATCCTATAGAATTTATTATTCTAAGTCTTATAATAGATGTCATCATTAATGATATAGCTATTATAATAGATGCTAAGTATCCAACATACTCAATATAATCTACACTAAACATTTTTATTATCTCCTTTTTTTATTATTACATTTAGTGTATCGTTTTTTTATCTTAATATTCATAGTTTAAATATGAATATAGTCTTTATTAAGATAGTCTTTAAACTCTTTGATTTCTAATCTGATTTTAGGTATACAAATATATTCTGGATATTTTTCACTTTCTTCCAAGTATATTATAATAAAATTATTAGTTATATAAAATTTTTGATTTTCACTGATTCCTTCAAAACCACTTTCTGTATGAAAAAGTAAATTTTTATTTTTTATATAATTATTTATAAGCTTTTTATAGTCTACGCTTCTTATAAATAAATCCTTTAGCTTTAATTCTTTTCCTTCTAATATATCCCAGTTATAACTTTTTAAAAAAAATTTTTTATTGAATCCTTTAGTAATTATAAATATTTCAACAAGTATACTTATTGTATTTTTTTCATTATATGTTACAAAAAACTGAGTATACCCTTCAACCTGATATTTAAAAGCTTTTTCTTTATAAATTTCTTCATGTTCTAATGCAATCTTTTCTAGTAATTCTTTAAATTTTATCGCATCATTATATATTTTGTTATTAATGTTTTGTATATTATATATTTTATAATCTTTATTATATAGAGATTCGCTAGATATATTTATTTGAGGATAGTTAATATCGTATTTTATCAACTCACTATTTTTTGTAAATTTATTTTCAAAAAAACAAAATTTTTTTTCTCTATATTCACAGGTTTTATACATAATAATCCTCCTAAAAAAATAGGTTTTATTTTAAATCTATGATAATTATTACGTTTTATTGAATAAAAAAAGTATAGTAAAAACTATACTTTTTTTATATGGCATGGAACCTTTATATTAAACTCAGTTTCAATGTCATCACTATACACTTCTATAGTACAATTATATGATTCTAAAATTCGTTTTATAGAATATAGTCCATACCCTCTATTTTTTCCTTTTGAAGAATACCCAAGTTCAAAAATTTTATTTAAATCTTCTATTTTTCTTCCATTATTTTTAATAGATATATTGTGATAATCTTCTTCTTTATAAACATCAACATGTATGTATTTATAATCATCCTTGCTTTTTTTTAATTCATCTATTGCATTATCAATTATATTTAATAAAATAGCACTTAATTCAGAATCTGAAAGTTCAACTTCTTCTAATAAACTATCTATACATGAAGTTAACTGAATATCATATTTTAAAGCTCTTCTATTTTTTGTATTTAAAACAGCATCTATACATGAATTACCTGTACTAAAATAATTAAATCCACTAGTATCATCGGTTGAAAGACCTAGTATATAGTTTTTTGCATCTTCATTTTTTCCACTAGTAACTTGCATCAATATAACTTGTAAATGATTCATATAGTCATGTCTTTGAAGTCTAAGAACATCTACTGTATCTTCCATTTGTTTTAAGTTATTTTGTATCAAATTTATTTCCATATCATTTAAAATTCTCTTTTTATTATAATTTATAAGTATTAACATTAGTGCTATTAATATTAGTATAAATGAACAAGTTAAAAATAATATTAAAAACTGTTCGGTATCAAATTTTAAATTCCTATTTTTATATATAAGTAACACAACAATTCCAATTATAATTATAATAAATGAACTAATATAAAATACCAATCTTTCTACTTGTTTACTTCTATATAATTTACTATTATTATCTATCTCTTTCAAAAACTTCTTATACCTAAATAATCTTATAATTATAAACATTACACATATAGGAATGTAATAAACTAATATCTTTAGTACTTGATTTTTTAATATAAAATCTAAGTTAACTCCCATTAAATTTATAAATAATATTGATGTCATCTCTAAAAAAAGTAACATTGTCATGGTTATAATAGTAGCTATACAACATCTAAGAATACTTGATTTTGAATATATATATATCATTGCAGCTACTACTATATTTGAAATTATGGAGTTTAATCCTATTGGAGTAATATTTCTTATAAAAAAACATATAATTGCATATATTACCCCCATATAAAATATATCTCTTTTTCTTATATTTTTTTCTATAATTATACTCAATCCACTAAATATTACTATTCCCTCTGGTATTGCCATGAAAATAAGTTCTTTCAAGTTAATTTTTGACACCTCCCCCTTTATTATTAATGTTAACATATTTTTAACAACACTTCTATATTTCAGCAAAACATTATATAATTTGATAAATTTTAATATATGTATAATAACTTGTTTTGAATTTCATATAAATAAAAAAAGAAGATTAACTATCTTCTTTTTAAAATTATAGATAAAATTATTAAAACTCCTATTGATCCTGATATAGGATACATAAAATTAACTAGATATGAAAAAGGCAAATTGCCAGCTAAAATTCCTAAAATCGTACAACTAACTGCCATTATATTAAATTTCTTAGATTTTTCCATATAACAACTACTGCATACATTCCATAATAATGGAACTGCTGTTGTATATATTCCACCTATTAAAATTAGTGAAAATAGGTTTCCAACAATAGGAGAAATTTGTTTAGCCATATATAAAGTAGGTATTTCCTTATTATATACATTTGATAAATCAGATAAAAGTGCCAGGTTTATAGCCATTGCCGATATTACAAGTATTGATCCTCCAATTATCCCAGCATATCTACATCCTCTTATACTTTTTGCAGTTTTTCCTGCTCCTACTAAAAAAGGTGCTGCAAATATTATATTTAATCCGCTATATACTAAAGATGATAAAACCCAGCTGTTTATAGGTTTTATTAAATTCAAAGAGTTTACAGTGTAATTTAGGTTATCTAAGTTTGTATAGTTATTAGTTATAGTTATTATACTTACAACAATTGCAACTATAGCTATCATAGGACCTATATTACCTAATATTTCTAAAACTTTATTAATACCCATTATAACTGATACCATAGAAATTAGTGCTAATAAAATGCACCCTACAGTCTTATTAATTCCATAGTATTCATTTATAGTTGCTCCAGCCCCTGATATCATTACTACAAAACTACATAATGAAAAAACAGGAATTATTATTTTAAATATGTTGCCTATAAAATCTCCAAATAAATAAACAAAGATATCATTACTGTATTTTAGACTAACGGATTTTCCTATTTCAAATAATTTAGTTCCACAGTACGCCATTATTATTAAACATAAAATTCCTAATAATATACTTTTGCTCCCATGTGATGAAAAAAATTGTAATATCTCTTGTCCAGTAGCAAATCCAGAGCCTATACATACAGATATATAAGCTCCAGATAACAATATAACTTCTTTTGTATTTTTAAAAATTTCAATCACTCCTATATATTAATAATTTAATTCTTTATTAATAATATATAAGACAAAGTTAATACATATTACTTTTATTTAAAGTTATGATATAGACTTAATTTTCTATTAATTTATTTCTAATAAAAAAATCTGGAAATTTTAAAAAATTCCCAGATTTTTTTTATAATACATTTATTGATGTTATAGGCTTTCTAAGCATATAATTTTCTTCTACCTCAATATCTAATTTCATTTTTACTATTTGCTTAGCATGAGGTGCTGATTCAATTGGCTCACCATCTTCATTATACATTTCTAAAATAGTTGCATACATAGTCTCTTTATACGGTCCTATTATTTCTATCTCATCTCCAACAAACATTCTATTTCTTTGTTCTACTATAACTAAATCATTTTCTTTATCATGACCTCTGACAACACCTATAAAATCATAATTTCTAACATATGAAGCAGATTCGTAATTTTGATCTTTAGTAGATGTCTTTCCTAAGTAAAAACCAGTACTAAAATGTCTATGACTACCTTTTTTTAATTCTTCTAACCACATAGGATTAAACTTCCAATTTTCTGGATCTTTTATATATTCATCTATTGCCATTCTATATGCTCTTACAGTAGTTGCAACATAATAAGCAGTTTTCATTCTTCCTTCTATTTTAAAACTATTTATCCCACTTTCTATAATTTGAGGGACATACTCTATCATGCACATATCTTTCGTATTAAAGAAAAATTCTGAATCTATATCATCTAATACTTTTTCATAATCTCCATTTTCATTTTCTTCAACTAAAGTATATTTCCATCTACATGATTGAGCACAAGCTCCTCTATTTGCATCTCTCCCTGTAGTATAATTACTAATTACACACTTTCCTGAATATGACATACACATAGCTCCATGTATAAAAGCTTCTATATCCATATCTTTAGGACTGTTTTCTCTTATTTCTTGTATCTCTTTAAAAGATAATTCTCTTGCCATAACAACTCTTTTAGCTCCTTGATTATACCAAAAAGTTGCTGAAGCAGCATTAGTTGTACTAGCTTGAGTACTTATATGTATTTCCATATTAGGTAAAACTCTTCTTACTACACTAAATACTCCTGGATCACTTACTATAACAGCGTCAACACCTATTTCATCTAATTCTTTTAAATAAGCTTCTAACTGTTCAAACTCTTCATTTCTAGGTATTATATTAACAGTAACAAATACTTGCTTACCTCTTTCATGAGCAAATTTTACGCCTTCTGCCATATCTTCTTTATTAAAGTTTTTAGCAGCAGATCTCATTCCAAATATTTCTCCTCCTATATATACAGCATCTGCTCCATATATAAAAGCTGTTTTTAGTCTCTCTAAATCACCTGCTGGTGCTAATAATTCTATCTTTTGCATAGTTTCTCCTTTATTAAGATGTTTTATCTAAAATACCCTCTTTAAAATTAGTTTCTATATACTTATCTTTAAAGAGGGTTGCTATTATTTTATTATGATATTTTTTCAAATCTTTTTATACCCATAATTAAAATTAAATAATCAATTTATTATATAATATGTTGAAACTATTTAATTATATCAAAGTGTTCATATAAAATCTAGTTTAGATTTAGCTTAATATTTTAATAACAGTCTATTTATTTGTTTGATATCTAATTTATCCGCTTGAAAAAATTTACATTCACTTTTAGTATTTAAATAATTATATATTATTTTTGATAAGTCTATATCATCTTTTATTAAACATAAATTTTCTTTATTAAATTTTTTTAAATCTAAATAACTTAAATTTAGATTATCTTTTGCTATGATTTTAGAATATATTTTCTCTATTCCTTCAAATATATATAATTTAATTAAATTTTCATCAATTTTAATACTACATATAGTAAATTTTTTATTTTTAATAAAGTTTATAACCCTAGTTCTATTTATGAGACTTTTAATATTTTCAATATCTTCTTTATATTTTAATGCTTTTTCAAAATTTAGTTTTTCAGTCTCTTTTTCCATTTTAGTTATCAATCTTTCTATTATTTCTAAATTATAACCATTCAAAGTGTCTATAAGTTTTTTTATAGCCAAGCTATATTCTTCTATATTTTCTTTTCTACATGGTTCTAGACAAATACCTATATCGCCTTTTATACATCCTTTTAAGCTTTGTATACCTTTGCATTGTCTTATTTTAAAATGATTAGATAATATTTTAGCGATATTATCTAATTTTTTAATATGACAATACGGTCCAAAATATAAACCATTATCTGTCTTTTCCATAGAACATTCTAATAATGGATATTCCTCATTAATATTTAACTTTAAATATGCATATGCTCTATCATTTTTTAGTAGTGTATTATACATTGGATTAAACTTTTTTATTAAATCACATTCAAGTAATAATGCATCTAACTCTGTATCAGTTTTTACAATTTCTATATCATCAATAAACTTGACCATTCTTACAATCTTTTTTGAAGGTGCATAAGAAGGCATAAAATATTGAGTTACACGATTTTTTAAACATTTAGACTTCCCTATATATATAATATTTTTATATTTATCTTTCATAATGTAAACTCCAGGAGTTTGAGGTAAAAATTTTAATTTTTCTTTTATATTCATACTCTCACCTTTATATACTGATATAATATTAGTAAATATTATATCAGTATATAAATTATATGGCTAATAAAAAACTATATTATAATATATATTTATATATATTATAATAAGCTGCTGCAGACCAACTAAAGTTTGTAGCATTTAATCCTTCTCCTGTTTCAGGATTGTAATTCTCTCTTATTGGCTCCTTTTCCATAAGACCCTTTGCATTATTAAATAGCTTTTTAGCTATTATTTTTGCATCTTGATAATATCCATAATTTTCAAGACCTTCTATCAAAAATAATGCTTGGTCTAACCAAACAGGCCCTCTCCAATAATCTATAGGATTATATTTTTTATTATTTTTGCTTACTGTTGGTATAGGCATAAAAGTATTAAATTTATTCTTATCCATTATATTGTCTCTAACTTTTTTAGCTTGTTCATATGTAGCAACATTTGCCCATAGAGGAATAAATCCTTCACATCCTTTTCCACTATTAATCAATAGTTTCTTTTTTTCTAAACTCCTTCTTATGTCATAATAGTATCCTGTTTCATCGTCATACATATACTGATTAATGTAATTTTTTATTTTGATGGATTCCTCAATATACACCTTGCTTTCTTTTTCTTTTCCCAATTTTTTTGCAATTTTAGATAAAATTAATTTTTCTTTATATAAATATGAATTTAGATCTACAGACTCTTGATTTATAGTGTAACCTATAACTGTTCCATTATCATCTACACTTTTATTTACCTTAACTTTATACTCATCTGATTGTTCTAGGTCAAACCTAATAGCATTATCCATTCCACTCTCCCAGGTTGTTGCTAAAATTATTTCTTTTTCAGAGTTATTTTTTTCGTCTATCATAGCTCCATATGATACTACCGCGTCCTCGCCACTACATCTATTTCTATACCACCAATTATGATACCTTGTTAATTTAGGATACATCTCCTCTAAAAATTTTATATCGTTACTTTTTTTATAAATTTCATAAACTGACCAACTAGCTAATGGAGGTTTGCTATTTCTATCATTCCAATTAAATCCCATTCCACCTCTAGCTGTTGACTTATTAAAAAAAATACAATCTATCAAAGCGCCTTCATCATAAGGTCTTAATTCATCATCTTTAATAATTTGATAATCAAATATAGATTTTATATTTTCTTTAGCAATTTCTACATCAAAATCAGCAATTGCAACAGAATGTTTAAAAGAATCCCATGCCCATAAACCATTAAAATAATGATATGTAAAAGATGGTGTAATTCCTCCGTGTTTTAATGCCCCTGCACTACTTCTGTAGTTGGTGATTAATGTATTTATACACTTAACCGCTACCTTTTTATATTCATCCGAAATATTTTTCTTAGACTCCACAATATCTATATACTTTTTCCACCTCTTAGAGTTTAATTTTAAATAACTATTGGGATTTTTAAATACTTTTTCAATAATCAATTTTTCATTTTCATATTCTTTTTTTGAGAAAGTATATGATTGTGTAGAGTAGATAGTAAAATTTTTTTTAGGTTTTATTTTTTTATTTAAATAAGTTTGATAACTATTTTCATATATAGATGTTATCGTATCTACTGAATTATTAATTTCAAATCTCATTTCTTTATTAGATAAAAATGAACTTTCATCTAATATATCAGAAAATAAAACTTTAATTCCATTTTGTATTTTCTCTAATTTTAATTTATTAGATTTTAATTTATTGTCTTTTAAACTAAAATATTGATTAAATATCTCTCCTTTAAAATTAATATTTAAATCTAAGTCTTCTAAAGTATTATTTTTTATAGTAGTTTTTATTAATGCACTCCTAGGTGATATAAATATTAATTCTAACTCTAATGTCATATCATCTAGTTTATAATACTGATACAATTTTCCTGGGTAGTAATCAAATTTTACATTTTTAGATTCACCTAAATTATATTTTTTATTATTAATATTATTTATAAGTTCTATATTACATATATCATTTGATAAATTTATAGGATATTCTTGTGCTAGTATTAAAGGGCCTTTAAATCCTCCATACGATAATTTATTTTCTAATTGAGGAAGGTAATAACCGTGCCATGCTCCCATATCAGAGAATGTATTATTTTTATTGTTAAGATTTTTATCTAATAAATTTATTTCAGGATTTGCAGATATATTTAATAAATTTTTATATTTCATAAATATCCTCCATTTCTTTTTATATTTAATACGCATTTTTTTCTTTTTCTCCTTTTTCTTTTTCAAATAATATATTAGGTATTAGTATAGTTTTATTTATAGTTTATATATTTAGTGGTATATTTAAATATATAAACTATATTAGGAGGTTTTATATGAAAAATTTTGTAGATTGCTGTTTTATCTCAGATTTTAAAAATATAGATAATCTATTTTTAATAGATTGTAGGTTTGACTTATTCGATCCTGATTTAGGGTATAAATTATATCAAATTGACCATATTCCAGGTGCTTTTTATTTAGATATAAATAAAGATATTTGTGGAAAACCTTCTATACATGGTGGTACGCGTCCACTTGCTGATATCAAAATTTTATCAAATAAACTTATAAATATAGGTATAACTATGAACTCCACTATTGTAGTCTATGATGAAAAAATATATAGTTCACCTAGACTATTTCTTCAGTTAAAATACATGGGATATAAAAATGTATATATATTAAATGGAGGATTTAATGCGTGGAAATCTAATAATCTACCAACTACATGTGAAATTCCAAAACTTAATTATAATGGATTCTTCAAAGAAAATTTAAACGAAAGTTTAGTTTGCAATATTGAATATGTTAAAAATACCATTAACTCTAATGAAATTGTTTTAGTTGACTCTAGAGATAACAATAGATATACTGGAGAATTTGAACCTCTATACTCAAAGCCAGGTCATATACCAGGTGCAATAAATATTCCTTGGCATAATAATATATCTGCTAATGGTTATGTAAAAAGTTTAGATGAGATTAGTAATAATTTTTTACCATTAAAGGATAAAGAAGTTATTTTATATTGTGGATCATGTATAGAAGCTTGTATAAACTATGTGTTATTAGATGAACTTGGCTATAATTCTAAGGTTTATATAGGAAGTATGAGTGATTGGATTAGTTATAATGATAATATAGTTGAAAAACTATAAATATTTGAGTTTAAAATATTATAGTAATATGTTAAAATATCATAGTAAATTTACAATATCAAAGGAGACAGTCATGAAAAGAGAATTTTTAACTAGTGAAAAAATTTTTTTACAACCAACTAAATTTGCAGATTTATTAGTAGATAGTTCAGGATATGTTGACTTACATGAAAAATTATCCTCTAGTGATTTAGAATATAGCGATGATAAAGTTTTTGAGGTAGCTCCAAGTGGGTTTGTAGACTTTAATCAACATCTATATGAAGATATAAACCACATGAACTCTATAAGCTGTGGTATATATCTAGAAAGATCCCTAATAACTTTTAGAATATTCTTATGGGGATCAAGAGGCGAAGGTTTTGAAATATTTAAGCATGTCTTAAGAGGTGATGAAATAGACTCTTTAAAATCTATTGAAGATATAAAATTTTATATGCATAAACATTTAGAAGAACTTGAAGATGGTATATTAAAAACATATAGTATGAATGCACGCCATTCATTTGAACAACTTGGAATGGGTATAGAAAGCAAAAAGCTTCCGTTACATAGCATACTTCAGTTTATGAGTATAGATAACAATTTATCTGATTTTAGGTAATAAAAAAAGCTGTTAATCAACAGCTTTTTTTATTTAATTATATAATATACCCATTTTTATTTTATCTTTTAAATCCTCATTTAAAGCTAATGTGAAAATCAAATCGCACTTACTATCTATTTTACTTTGTATATTTTCAAGCATTTCATTTAAAATTGATAAAACTTCTTCAATTTTACAGTAATCATTTCCTAAGCTTATAAATACTATTCCTTTTTTCTTAGTAAGTTCTTCATTAGTTTTTATTATAGACTCAAATAATGATTCAACTAACTCATTATTATCCATAGATTTATCACTTTCAATAAATCCGTGAGCTAATCCTTTTTCTTTTGATAATATTTCTTTTAGATCCGTTAAGTCTATATTTATAGTACAATCTTCTGAAACAGATTCAACCATAAGATTTATTAACTCGCAAATTAAATCCCTATTTTCATCATTTATAACAAACTCTGCATTAAAATCAAATTCAACTTTCTTTTCATCATTGTTAACATCTAAACCTATAGATACTATTCTTCTCTCTTTTGCCATAAAGTTTACAGCTTTCACTATATCACATGTTCTTTGTTCTTTAGAGTTATATGTTATAAATACAATTTCTATTTCATCAAGTATTTTTGCGGCATAATCCTTATCTATATCTTGATTAATTGATATCTTTTCGGTAGATAGTATATTTTTATTATTTTTATAATTTACTATATATTCTAAACTTTTTATTCCATCATCACTTACTCCAATTACTTTTGCATATTTATTATTAAAATCCATAATATTACTCCTTAAAATTTTTAATATTTTTAGTAAAAATTCTATATATTTACTATTATTAACCTTTTATGATTTCTTAGTATTATATTACTAAAATAACACTTCTTAGTAAAGTATTGATTTTTATAGAAAAATTTATAATATTATATAGTATAATTTACAATTGCCTACTGAATACGCTATAGATAAATAAAAAGGTCTATCAGTTAATAATTTGATAGACCTTTTTAAGTATTTATATTTTCGGTGTGCAATTTTTATCCTCCTTGGATAATCAATTTAATTATCATAACTATTCAACTTCATAATCCGGTGAGTAATCATAGTCTTTTTCCATCTCATATCCAAAATACTCTAAAGTAATGTAGTTTTCCATATATTTTACCTCCTATTTTTACAAGCTATTAATTGATTTATCATATATAAGTTATATCTCATATATGTATTTTGATTTTTCATATTCTTTAAAATTCATATATTGAATTGTTTTTTTTATTTACTTCATTTTCTAAATTAAATTCAAATTTTTTATTCAGTTTTATAATCAGGTGTATAATCGTAAAGTAAGTCTAATTCATATTCAAAATATACTATTTCATTATCTTTCATAAAATCCCTCCTCTTTTTTTGCAAGTTATTTTTATGATTTTTCATTATATTTAAATTATATGCAAGATGTATAAAAAAATTTACATATCTTATTTCAAAATTTTAATTTAATTATTTAAATAAAAAAGATATGAAATTTCATATCTTTTTCTTACTTTTTATTTTAAATTAAGTTTTTTAATATTTTCTTTCATAATATCTATAGATTTATCAAGTTTTTGTTTCTCTTTTAACTCTAATGGTAATTCTATTATATTCCTTACTCCATTTTTATTAACTATACTAGGTACAGATATGTATACTTCTTGTTGTCCGTACTCTCCATTTAAATATGACGATACCGTTAGTATAGTATTTTCATTTTCAAGAATAGCTTTTGTTATAGCAGTAAGGCCCATACCAATTCCATAATATGTAGATTTCTTTCTTTTAATTATCTCATAAGCTAAATTTTTCACTTCTTTTTCTATTAAATCTAAATCTTTAAAAGTTATATTTTGATTATTTCTAGATACTATCTGGTAAATTGGTTGAACACCTTGCATTGCATAACTCCACGCTACAAACTGAGAATCTCCATGTTCTCCCATTACATAAGCATGAACATTTTTAGAGTTTACATCTAAAATTTCACTTAATATATATCTAAGTCTAGATGAATCTAATGTTGTCCCAGATCCAATTACTCTGTTTGATTTATATCCAGATAACTTAAATGCTACATATGTCATTATATCCACAGGGTTCGTAGCGATTAATAAGATACCATTAAATTTAGTTTTGTTTATCTGGGAAATTATATCTTTCATTATTAGTGTGTTTTTATTTAATAAGTCTAATCTTGTCTCTCCTTCATTTTGTATAGCTCCGGCAGTTATACATATTATAGATGCATCATCACAATTTGAATAATCTCCTGCATATATTTTCATTTTTCTATTTCCAAAATTTAATCCATGATTTAAATCCATAGCTTCTCCTATAGCTCTATCTTTATCCTTATCAATTAAAACAAGTTCTTCACAAGTTCCTTGATTCACCATAGAATAAGCATAACTCATACCAACCATGCCAGTTCCAATTATAACAACTTTATTTTTCATATAAATTTTCCTCCAAATTATATTTCTAATATATAAATTATTCCCTAAAGTTAAGTTATAAATGCTTTTATATATTAGAAATTTTATAACTTGATAAAAAGTAAAATATATAAATACATGGCTTTTGGATATGCTAATTTATTCTCTAATATTTTGAAAATAAATTAATAAAGGGTTAGATCAATATAAAATTCGAACTAACCCTTTGTTAATTTATATGTATAATTATAACTCTATATATTCCAATTCTTCTTCATCTTTTACTTCTAACCACTCTTTTTCAATATCATTTTCATCTTCTATGATTCTATTAACTGGCATTTTCATGTATTTTCCCGTAGCTGTTACTGCTATTTCTCCATTCGGAAGTATTATTTCACCACTTCCTTCAAACAACTTTCTAGTATCTCTTGTTATTCTTCCAACTACCTTTATAGTACAATCCGTAGGTACAGGTTTCTTATATTTTAAGTCTAGTGAAACTGTAACTCCCCAAACTTCACCATCTAATATAGTTATAGCTCGTCCTATAGTTTCATCAAGTATAGCTGCCGACATACCTCCGTGCATTCTTCCTGGATAACTTTGATGCCATTCTTTTGTATCACATATTGCTAATAATTCATCGTTTTCCAATTCATAAAATTTGGCCTTTAGTCCCAAGTCATTGTCAATCCCACAAACTACACAATGGCTACTAATGTTTTGTTTTTTTAATATTTTGTGTTTCATATAGTTTTGCCTCCAATCTTATATAGACTAACTCCCCTTAAAACATTATAGCATAACAAAAACTTTGATGTAATTTAAAAAATGACTAAGGTTATTTAATAACCTTAGTCATTTTTAATTCTTTTATTTTGTAACTAATTGTAATTCTACAGGTATAAAATCATCTACTTTTTCGCCATTTAAATACTTATTGGCAACTTTTACAGCTGTTTCTCCTATTAGTATTGGTTGTTGTGCAACAGTTGCAGCCATAGTACCTTTCTTAACAGCATCTACAGCATCATCAGTTGCATCAAACCCAACCACTAATACATTATTCATATTAGCATCTTCAAGTGCTTTTGATGCCCCTAAAGCCATTTCGTCATTTTGAGCAAATACAGCATTTATATCACCCTTAGATTGAATTATGTTTTCCATAACACTAAGCCCTTTTGTTCTATCAAAGTCAGCAGATTGTTTTGCTATTATTTTTAAATTACTTCCTTTTATTCCATCTTCAAATCCTTTACCTCTATCTCTTGTTGCTGATGAACCTGCTATACCTTCAAGTTCAACTATATTCCCTTTATTACCTAACTTATCTATTAAAAATTTAGCCGCCATATCTCCACCAGCTATATTGTCTGATGCTATATGAGATAATACTTTGCCTCCATTAGAAACTCTATCTACTGTCATAACAGGAAGATTTGCATTATTAGCAATCATAACTGATGCTACTGCCGAGTCAGAATCTACAGGGTTAAGTAAAACTAAATCTACATCTTTTACTGTTATATCTTCCATGTTAGATACTTCTTTTGCTGGATCATTTTGAGAATCTAAAACTACAACTTCATATCCAAGTTCTTTTGCTTCTTTTTCAACACCCTTTTTTAAATCAACAAAGAAAGGATTGTTTAATGTCGATACTATAAGTCCTATTTTTTTAGTTTTTTTATCTGTTTGGTTACAACCAACCAACATAAAACTAGCTAAAACAATAGTTAAAATTATTGAAAGAAATTTTTTCATTATAATCTTCCTTTCTTAATTACTTTTTCTATCAAGTAATACAGCTATTAATATAACTATACCTTTTACCATCATTTGGTAATATGATGATACATCTAAAATGTTAAGAGCATTACTAAGTACTCCGATTATAAGTGCACCTATTATAGTCCCACTTATTTTACCTTTTCCTCCAGTTAACTTTGTTCCACCTAGAACAACTGCTGCGATTGCATCTAATTCATATCCTGTACCAGCTGTAGGTTGAGCTGAGTATAGTCTAGAAGTTATTATAATACCTGCTATAGCTGATAGTATACCACTTATAGTGTATACCCATATTTTTATTTTATCTGTATTTAATCCCGATAATTTTGTTGCTTCTTCATTTCCACCTAATGCATATGTGTATCTACCCATTTTAGTATGATTTAAAATATAATAACATGCTATAAATACTACTACAGTTATAACTACAGGTGCTGGTATACCAATTATTGTTCCTCCACCTATTTTACCAAACGACATAGCTAATGCATTACTTCCTAAAGTTATAGGCTTCCCATCAGTAAACACTAATGTAATACCTCTAAATATTGTCATTGTTGCAAGTGTAGCTATGAATGGTTGTAACTTTCCTTTAGCTATTACAAATCCATTTACAAATCCTACCACTGCACCACATACAGCAGCTGCTATTACTGCCACAAAAATACTTTGACCTGATGCTAAAAGTGATGCTGCAAAAGCTCCACTAATAGCTAGTACAGATCCAACAGAAAGGTCTATACCTCCTGTTAAAATTACAAATGTCATACCTGCTGCTATTATAGCATTTACTGATGTCTGTCTTAATATATTTAATATATTTCTAGTGCTTAAAAAAGATGGACTAAGCACTGAAACTACAACTATTAATAATAATAGCCCAACTAATGACTTATACTTTATTAATAAGTTTTTAAAATCCATTTGTTTATTTTCTTTTTGACTTATCTTCGCTTCCATGATTAAGCCTCCTTTACTGTAACTGCATATTTTAATATACTTTCTTGAGTTGCATCTTTAATGTCTAATTCTCCAGTTAATCTACCTTGACTTAAAACTAGTATTCTATCACTTAATCCAAGTATTTCTGGCATTTCAGAAGATATCATAATTACCGCTTTACCTTGACTTTTAAAGTTATTTATAAGATCATATATTTCTTTTTTTGCACCAACGTCAACTCCACGTGTAGGTTCATCAAGTATAAGTACATCAGGGTTTGTCATGAGAGCTTTAGCTATTGCTACCTTTTGCTGATTTCCACCACTTAAGTTTTTAATTATTTGTTCCTCACTTGGAGTTTTAATGTTCATTTTCTTTATATAATCTTTCACTTGATTGTTTTCTTTTGATTTATTTAACTTAAACAAACTAGATATACTATCTAAAGAAGAGATTGTCATGTTTTCTCTTACAGATAATGACAGTATTAATCCATCTCCTTTTCTATCTTCAGATACATATGCTATTTTATTTTTAAGTCCATCTTTAGCTGATCTATTATTTACTTCTTTTCCATTAACTAAGACTTGTCCACAGTCCTTTTTTATATGTCCATAAATAGTTTTAGCTAATTCTGTTCTTCCAGCTCCCATAAGTCCGGCAATTCCAATAATTTCTCCACTTTTCACATTAAAAGATACATCATTTATATGCCTATTAGAAATATTTTTAACTTCTAACACTACATTACCTTTTTCTACTTCTTGTCTTGGAAACTGATCTGTAAGTTTTCTTCCAACCATCATCTCAATCATTTTATCTTCATCTAGATTGCAGATTTGTTCACTTCCTACATACTTACCATCTCTTAAAACTGTTATGTAATCACAAATTTCAAAAATTTCTTTTAATCTATGTGATATATAAACAATTGCTTTTCCTTCATTTTTTAAATCTTGTATTACTTTAAATAAACTTTCCGTTTCTTTATCTGTAAGAGCATCTGTAGGTTCATCCATTATTATTATTTTTGCATCTAAAGATAAAGCTTTTGCTATTTCTACCATTTGTTGTTGTCCGATACTTAAGTTTCCAACCAATTCTTTTGAACTAGTTTTTATATTTAATTTATTTAAGTATTTATCAGCTTCTTCATATAGTTTTTTAAAATCTATTCTTAATCCTTTTTTAGGCTCTCTTCCTAAGAATATATTTTCACCTATAGTTAAGTCTTGTATTAGATTTAACTCTTGGTGTATTATTGCTATTCCTTTTTCTTGTGCATCCTTTGGCCCTTTTATATCTTCTAAATTTCCGTTGTAATAAATTTGACCTTTATCTTTTTTATAAACTCCACTTAATACCTTCATAAGTGTAGATTTTCCTGCACCATTTTCTCCCATAAGAGCCATTACTTTACCTTGATAAAGCTCTAAATTAACTCCATCTAAAGCTTTTACTCCAGGGAACTCTTTAACTATATTTTTCATCTGCAAAATTGGACTTTTCATATAGATGCTCCTTTCTATCTTAAAAGTTTTTTAAAATACAACTCCTGATTTTAATATTATATTTGAGTATGGAGTACATTCTCCTGTTCTAATTACTGCATCAGAGTTTTTAGTCAATTTCTTAAACTCTTCATGTTCTACCATAGTAACTTTTATATTTTCAAATCTTTTTAAAATTTCATGATACATTTCATCAGCTGCCTCTTTTATTTCTACAGCTATTATTATTTCTTCTACACATAACTCTTCAAGTACTGTATCTAATGTATCTAGAAAAGTTGGGACTCCATATTTTAAAGCCAAGTCTATTCTCTTTACATCTTTAGGTATAGGTAATCCGCAATCACCAATAGTCAAACTGTCTGTATGTCCCATTTGAGATATAACTGATGAAATTTCACTGTTTAATAGTTTTCCTTTTTTCATAACCTTACCCCCTAAAATTATTAACTTCTTCTAAAGTTGGCAGTGAACTTTGTGCTCCTTCTTTAGTAACACATAAAGCTCCTACTTTTGATGCAAAATCCATTGCATATTCTACATTTTCACCTTTTGAAAAAGCTACAGCTAAAGCTCCTGTATAGCTATCTCCAGCCGCTGTAGTATCAATAGCTTCTACTTTGTATGATTTTTTAAATCTTTCTATATCTTTATTTATATATAAACTTCCTTTTGACCCTAATGTAACTATTAATTCTTTTACACCTTTTTTTATCATTACTTTTGCAGCAGTTAATATATCTGCTTCATTTTCTATAGTTATTCCGCTTAATATTTCAAGTTCCGTTTCATTTGGTGTAAGTAAATCTACATTTTCAATTATAGAATCTTCTAGTTTTACAGCTGGAGCTGGATTTAAAATAGTATATTTTCCAAATTCCTTAGATTTTTTTAAGGCATACTTTATAGTTTCTAAAGGAGTTTCTAATTGAACCACTACTATATCACTTGTTTTTATAGCCTCTACATTCTTATCTATATCATTTTGATTTACTTTAAAATTTGCTCCAGGAGTAACAACTATTGCATTTTCTGCATTTTGATCCACAGTTATCATAGCAACACCAGTTGAGCCATTTTCTTTATGTATGTAAGTTGTATCTACATTATCTTTTTTTAATGCATTTATTAATGTTTCACCGAAGCTATCAGTTCCTACTTTTCCTACCATAGTTACATCTCCACCAAGTCTTGCCATAGCAACAGCTTGATTTGCACCTTTTCCACCAGGTACTTCTTTAAAGTCGCTTCCTATTAATGTTTGTCCTTTTTTAGGCATGTTTTCTACATTTACAACTAAATCCATATTTAAACTACCTATTACACATATTTTTTTCATAACTGACCTCCTTAAAGTTTTTGAGATGTTGAACTTCTTATTACAAGTTCTGGTTTAAATATTATTTTATCTATATTATTAATTGTTTTATTTTCTAAACTGTTTATAAGTATATTTGCTGATTCATATCCCATATTATAAGAATTTTGTTTTATAGTTGTAAGTTGAGGTTCAATTATACTTGATGTTTGAATATCGTCAAATCCAACTACACTTATGTCTTTAGGAATTTTTATATCTTTTTCTTTTAAAGCCTTAATAGCTCCTATGGCTATTAAATCATTTGCTGCACAAATAGCTGTAAAGTTTATATCATTTAAACTTTGTATAGTTTCATAAGCCCAATCTAGCGAATATTCTCCTTGTATGACAAGTTTTTCATTGTAATTTATCTTCGCTTCTTCTAATGCTTTTTTATATCCTTTTAATCTATCTTTTGCTATTTGTGTTTTTAATGGTCCACTTAGATAAAGTATTTTTTTATGATTCATACCTACTAGGTGTTTTATTTCTAAATAAGTTCCTTCTTCATTATCTAAACTTACAACACCTCTTAAATTTTTTATATCTATCTCTTTATCTACCAATACAATAGGCTTATTGGATATATTATATGTTGAACTAATTTCTGTTTTTGATGATGGAGCAAAAATTATACCATCAACCATTTTTTCACTTAGTGTATTAAATGCTAGCTCTTCTTTGTATAAGCTTTCATCTGTATTACACAAGATTATATTGTATCCTTCATTTACAGCTTTATCTTCTGCCCCTCTAGCTATGTCTGTAAAGAATGGGTTTCTGATATCCGGAATTATAAGCCCTATAGTTTTAGTTTTTTTAGTTACTAGACTTTGTGCCATCTTATTTGGTACATAATTTGTTTCTTTTATAATATCAAGTATTTTCTGTCTTGTAGCTTCACTAATCTTTTGGTCTTTATTATTCAATACTTTCGATACGGTAGTTTTTGATACCCCAGCTAAATCTGCTATATCTTTTATAGTTATCAACTATATCCTCTCCCCAATCTATATTAGTATGTTATATTTAGGGTTACCGGTTATCCTTTTTTATAAATATAACATACTATGTCGAATTAATGCAACACATTTTTATTTGTATATCATTTTAAAATCGTTTTCCGAAATTATTTAACGCAAAAAAATGTTCATTATCATAGCATTTTCAATACTTTTAATGAACATTTTTTTATATTATATTTTTTATTGTATTTTATGATACACTGTTTAAAATATTACTATAATTTTTATTTTAATTATTATGCATTAAATATTTACTCAGTAATATAAAATTTATATTCTGTTATTTGAATATACTCGCTATCTTTTTCTAATATAGATCTTTCTAAAAAGCACATATTTTGTCCAATTGGAGGAGCTTGGGTTTCAAAACATATTCCAAATCTCCTTTGATTAGTTTTATTGTTATATAAAACTAGATCATCAGTAAAATTCATGCTATATACAACAACACATTCTTGATTCGTTTTTATATCCATAGCTCTTTTAGATATCTTATCTTCTAAATGTATTTTCCCTTTATTCAAAATAAATGGATGATCATATCCACAGCCAATATTTATTTGATTATGACTTTTATCAATATCTCTACCTATTGATTTTAACTTTCTAAAATCAAAGGGAGTATTATTTACATCTATGTAATTTCCAGTTGGAACACTTGTAGCGTCTAGTTCTAATATAAAATCACTATTTATTTGCATATATTGATTGGTAACTGGATTTTTTAAATTTCCACTTAAATTAAAATAACTGTGATTAGTCATATTAACTAATGTTTTTTTATCACTAGTAGCTTTATAAATTTGTTTTATTTTAAAATTTCTACTAATTTCAAAAGTTACTTCTGCATCTAGATTTCCAGGATAATTTTCTTCTAAATCTTTACTTTTACAACTAAGTATTAGTTTAAATTCATCTTCATTTTTAATGTAATTTACATCATATATTTTTTTATTAAATCCAACGTTTCCACCATGACCTTGATTTATACCATAGTTCTTAGATAACCTATACTCTTTATTATCTATAGATATTTTTCCATTATAAATTCTCCCTGATGTTCTTCCAATTATAGCCCCCATATAAGATGGATTTTCTATGTATCCATTTATATTTTTATATCCTACAACTATATTTTCTAAGTTATTATCTTTATCAGGAGTTATTATTTTGGTTATTATTCCACCTAAGTTTAATATCTCTACTTCAAAACCATTATCATAGGAAATGTTATAAGCTATTATATCTTTATCATTTAAATGACCTACTGTAGTTTTTTTATATATCATATTTAAACTCCCAAATATTTTTTTAGATTCTGTATATATCTATTTCGAGCTTTTAAGCCTTCCTCATCAAACTTAAATACTCCACAATCCTCTAAAACTTTTTTAAATATTAATCCAACTTCATCTTTTAAAATATCATCTATAGTTTCTTTATTAAAATCTCCATATTTCTTCTTTAAATAGTTAAACCATTCTAAGTGTAAGTTTAAATTTTTTAATATATATTCTTCATTTTTTTCTTTTAATAAACATTTTTTAATTATTTCAAGTTCCTCTTTTAGTCTAGCGGGCAAAACAGCTAATCCTAAAACCTCTATAAGTCCTATATTTTCTTTTTTTATATGATGTAGTTCTTTATGAGGGTGAAATATTCCATCTGGATGTTCTTCGCTAGTTTTATTATTTCTAAGTACTAAATCTAATTCAAAATTTTCACCTTTTCTTCTAGCAATTGGAGTAATAGTATTGTGTAATGTATTTTCTGTATGAGAGTGTATATTTACAACCTCATCTGTGTAACCTTTCCAATGATTTAGTATATAACTTGCTAGTATGCTAAGTTTTTCTCTATTATTTGAGTTTAATCTAACTACAGATAGTGGCCATTTTATCATAGATATATTTACATCTTCATATCCTTTTAAATCTATTTTTAATATATCCTTTGCTCTATCCATAGCAAATTCATATCTTCCCCCTTGATAATGCTCATGACTTAATATAGATCCTCCTACTATTGGTAAATCTGCATTAGATCCTATAAAATAATGAGGAAATTGTTCTAAAAAATCTAAATTTCTATCAAAAGTATTTTTACTTATAGTCATTGGCTCATGTTTATCAGAAAATATTATGCAATGCTCATTGTAATATGAATATGGTGAATACTGTAAATAAAACTTACTTTGATTTAAATTTAATGGGATTATTCTTAAATTTTGTCTAGCTGGATGATTTAATCTTCCTCTATATCCAACATTTTCTTTACATAATAAACATGTTGGATATGAAGAGGTTTTCAATTCTCTTGCCTTTGCTATAGCCTTTGGATCTTTTTCTGGCTTGGATAAGTTTATAGTTATATCTATATCCCCATACTCAGTATTTGTTTTCCAATTTATGTTTTGTGCTATCCTATTTGTTCTAACATAGTCACATGATTTACTTAAGTTATATAAATAATCAGTTGCACTGACTTTATCTTTTTTATACCTTTTATTAAATTCCTTTGTTACTTCAGATGGTCTTGGTATAAGTAAACTCATTATCTTAGTATCTAATAAATCTCTATATACAGATGTATTCGATTCCAATATATTTTTTTCATATGCATAATCTAATAAATTATTCATTATATCTTCTAAATTATCATCCCCTAAAACTTCTGTAGGAATTGTGTATTCATCTAGATTAAATAGTTCTATAAGAGAATTTCTTATATATACCTTATCTTCTTCTAAAAATAGTTCATGTTTTAATCCATAGTTTATAAGTCTTTCAAAATCTGTATATATACTCATATTACCTCCCTAAACTAGTTCTCTAGTTCCATCTCCTATTTTAGCTACATAAAAATCAGCATCATATCCTATTATCTCTCTATATCTTTTTGAAACATCTTTTATAAAATCATCTTTCATATCTTTTTTAACTATAGACACAGTACATCCTCCAAACCCTGCACCTGTCATTCTAGATCCAATTGTTCCTTCATGATTTAGTGCTAGTTCAACAAGTGTATCTAGTTCTTTCCCTGTAACTTCATAATCATCTTTTAGTGAGTTATGGGAATCAACCATAAGTTTTCCAAATGTATTTATATCATTTTCTTGTAAGGCTTTTACAGCCTTTAAAGTTCTTTGGTTTTCATAAACTGCATGTTTTGCCCTTTTTTGGTTGGTATCATTTAGTATCAAACTTTTATTTTCTTCAAATACTTCTTCTGTTAAATCTCCTAAAGATTTTATATCCAACTTTTCTTGAAGATTTTCTAAAGCTTTTTCGCATTCACTTCTTCTTTCGTTATATTTAGAATCTGCAAGCCCTCTTCTTTTATTTGTATTTCCAATTATAATTACTTTATCATCTAAATCTATCTTAGAATATTTATAATCTAGAGTATTGCAATCAAGTAGTATTGCACTATCTTTTTTTCCCATTCCTATTGCAAATTGATCCATAACCCCACAATTAACACCTATAAATTTATTTTCAGCTTCTTGACAAAACTTTACTAGTTCAACTCTATCTATATTTAAATTTAATAAATTATCTATCATAACTCCCATAAGTAATTCTATTGATGCAGATGATGATAATCCAGCTCCATTGGGAATATTTCCATATACAACCATATCAAAACCTTTATCTATTTTATATCCATGATTTCTAAGTACAGAAATAACTCCCTTAGGATAATTAGCCCAGTCATGTTCTTTTTCATTTTTTAATTCATTAATATCAAAACTAATTACTCCTAAATTTTCAAAGTTCTTAGAGTACATATTCACGCTATTATCATTTCTAAGTGATATAGCTCCATAAGTTCCAAAGCTAAGCGCACAAGGAAATACATTTCCACCATTATAATCTGTATGTTCTCCTATTAAATTAACTCTTCCTGGTGAAAAAAATGCTTTTATATTTTCTCTTTCTCCAAAAATTTCTTTAAATAAATTTAAAATATTGTCTCTCATATTATATCCCCTTTATAAATCATAATTTTATATTTATAAAAAAATATAGTTAATATACTAAGCATTAAATTCGTTTTAGACTTATGAATTTTCTACTTAGTTATTAACTATATTTATAATAATTTATATATTATTTTATACTTTCTCTTCCTAAGCTAACTTCACTAACTTCTTTATTGTTAAATATAGTTAATCTAAATTGTAAGTTAAATTGTTCAAACTTGCATCTATACTTATCTAATTGCCATTGTCCACAAGAGTTAGTACCTACAGCGTTTTGTTTGTAATCTATATTAAATACTATATAATCTCTTTTTACTAAGTCTATAGTGTGTTTAGCATATTCTAAATCTGTATCTTCATAATATGAAGCACTAAAGTTAAATTTATCATCGGCAATAGCCATCAAACTCATACCTCTATCATTTCTTAAGCTAACCCAAGAACAATCACTTCTATTTCCATTTTCTTGAGGCTTTACATAATTTGTAAATAATCCATCAATATTATTTTCATAAACTCCAAATAAGTTAGCTTCTCTAGTGTCCGGATAGGATTCTCCTGGACCTCTTCCTTTGTATTTAACATTTTCTAAATCTTTGTTAACTCTCATTTGAAGACCTATTCTTGGTAGCATTTCTGGAGCTGTATCTATTTTTCCTGAAGGAATTCCAGATACATTAACTAAGATATCTCCACTTCCAAATACTTTATATTCATAAGTAGATTTAAAATGCCATGCAGAATTTGTTGTTCCATTTATAGTATCAACCTTAAATGTAAGAATATTTTCTTCTAACTTATATTCTACATTCCTTACAACTTCGTGCATTAAGTGCATGAAATATTTTTTCTTGTAGTCTTCAACTACATACATATCATTATCTATTGGAGCTCTCCAAAAGTTTAATCTTGGTCCTTCTTCAACTAATTTATATTCATCTCTAGTTATATTTAGTATATGTCCTCTTACTAAGTCAAAATCAACTTTAAAGTTTTCACCTTTAACTACTAAAGTACAGTGATCCTTAATTACTTTTAAACTACCTTTTGGCGTAACCTTAACTTTTTCAGTTTTTATTGGTAACTCAAACTGTGCAGTAGCTAACTCATGACCAGCCTTAGCCCAATCACAGTCTTCTTTTAATACATAAGATATATTTAAGTAATAAGTTGCCCCATCTGTTTTAGGGAAATCCAAACTGTATGGTAGCGTTATTTCACAAGTTTCTCTACCTAAAACTGAAGGCATTTCAACTCTTTTACTTGTAATAACTTTATCATCTTCTTTTATATTATATACTAATTCTAAAGTATTTAAATTTCTAAAGTCATATCTATTTATAACTTTTAATATTCCTTTTTCTAAATCTACTATAGATGTTTCAGCTGGCTCTATAACCTTTTTATACTCTAAAAGTCCTGGAGAAACTGTTCTATCTGGCATTATAAGACCATCTATACAGAAGTTTATATTACTTGGATCATCGCCAAAATCTCCACCATATCTATAGTAAACTTCTCCATTTTCAGATACTGTGTGAATTCCATGATCAAACCATTCCCATATAAATCCACCTTGTAATTTATCATATTTATAGAATAAGTCTTGGTATTCTCTTAAATTTCCAGGTCCATTACCCATAGCATGGCAGTATTCACATAATATATGAGGCTTTTTAATATCATTTATTATTTTATCCATTAGTAACTTATTGTCGTGTTCTAACCAAGTGTACATAGTACTATATACTTCTGAAACTGGTCCATCTTCTTCTGCTACATTAAAATCACCTTCATAATGTAGAATTCTAGTTGGGTCTAAATCTTTACATTTTTTTGCCATAGCTTTAAAATTGCATCCAAATGATGATTCATTACCCAAAGACCACATTAATATAGATGGATGATTTTTATCTCTTTGCATCATTCTTTCTATTCTACTTACATGAGCTAATTCCCAATCCGGATCATCACTTATCCAAGCATAATCTCCAGTTAGTTCAAATCCATGACATTCTAAATCCGTTTCATCTATTACATATAACCCATATTCATCACACAATTCATATAAATAATGAGAATTTGGATAGTGCGCAGTTCTTACTGCATTTATATTGTGTTGTTTCATTAATATTATATCTTTTTCTATTTCTTCTTTAGCAACAACTCTTCCATTCTTAGGATTATAGTCATGTCTATTAACACCTTTAAATTTTATTGCTACTCCATTTACGGTAAATACCTCACCTTTTAATTCTATTTTTCTAAATCCAACTCTTTGAGGTATGACTTGTACTACTTCTCCATCCTTATAAACACTTATCATTAATGTGTATAAGTTTGGTTCTTCTGCACTCCATTTTAATGGACTTTTTACTTCCTTAGAGAAATTTAAATTTTCTTTAACTTCTACTATTTCTTCAAATATAACTTGTTTATTATTATCTAATAATTCAAATTGAACTTTTTGATTATCATAATTTCTAAACTTTAAATCTACATTTAACATTGCATTTTCATACTTTTCATCTAAATCTGTAACTACCGTTATGTCTTCTACTCCATGTGTTGGTTCAGTATAAAGTTCTACATCTCTAAAAATTCCACTTAGCCACCACATATCTTGATCTTCTAAGTAAGTTCCATCACTCCATTGATATACTCTTACTGTACATTCATTATTTCCACATCTTACATATTCTGTTATATCAAATTCTGATTGTATTCTAGCCCCTTTACTGTATCCTACTTCTTTTCCATTTACCCATACATTGTACGATGAATCTACACCATTAAACTTAAGTATGATTTTTTCTCCCATCCAAGATTCGTCTATCGTAAAGTTTCTCTTGTATATTCCTGTTGGATTTTCAGTTGGAACATATGGCGGATTTATCGGAAAATTATACCATAAATCTGAATAGTGCATTTTTCCATATCCTTGTAATTGCCAATTTCCTGGAACAATTATATTATTCCAATTATCAGTATTATACTCCTCTTTATAAAATCCTTCTGGAGAGTATTCTGGAGCATCTAAAAATAAGAACTTCCAACTTCCATTTAGATTTTTATAGTTGTGTGTATACTTTTTTTCTCCTATTAAAGCTAATTTTTTCGATGGAAAGCTTAGAAAATGAGCTCTTGCATCTAATCTATTTATTCCATCTATATGTATGTTTTCCCATAATTTCATACTAATTCTCCCCTTAACCTAATTATTTTTAATTTATATTATTTTATAGTTGTAACTTCATTAGCTACATCTTTTCCAACTTTCTTTTCATATTTATTCCAACATATTTGTGCAAATCCTAAGAATACAACTAAACCAACAACATTATAAACAAGTACAAACAAAGGATTAGTTGATCCTTCTGCTAAAGTTCCATTAAAGTATGCTGCTATATCTGCTGGTGATGGAATAGATGATATTATAAATACAAAAGAGAATAGACCTAATAATAATATCCCTAATGTTATTCCTAAACCTCTTGATCCAACCTTAAAACTTCTTTCTATATAATCTTTTTTAGCTCTTAATACTATATAACCGACTAAGAAGAATAAAACTGGTATTAGCGAAGTAGATGCAGTCATGTTTATTAACATTTCAAGTAGACTGTCTACTGAACCTATACCAAGTGCTGGTATTATTAAAAGAACTGTTACTATTATAGCTTGAAGGTATAATGCATTTACTGGATTCCCTTCATCATTTGTCTTAGCTACCCAACTTCCAAATATACCTTCTGGTATTTCTGAAAATAATACTTTAACTGGTGCTGCAGTCCATAATACTAATGAACCTAAACTTGCAAGTAACATTATAAATCCAACTATATTGGTAATTATATTTCCTATACCATAGTGAGAACCTAATATTAAAAATGAGTCAAATAAACCATTTGAGAAATTTCCAAATAAAACTTTTTCTGGTACAACTATACCTACAGCCGCTGCTCCTAGTGCATATAATGCCCCTACTAATATAGTTGAAAATAACATTGTTTTTATAAATGCTTTATTTCCACCTTTTACATCTTTAACATAAACTCCTATACTCTCAGCTCCGCCTACTGCTTGTAATACCCAAGCTAAAACCATAAAGTACGTCCAGTTAAACTTTGGCATTATTGTTTCTGTGCTAAACTGTTGTGCTGGTTCTTTTCCTAAAAATATTATTACTCCAAATGATAAAACTATAAACCCTATACCTAATACCATCCTTGCTACTCCAGAAATGTTAGTTATCTTTGATATCCAACTTACTCCTTTAGTCGATAGTATAGTTACCCCCCAGAACATTACTATCGATAAAATAGATATTAAAACTGTTTTTCCATCAAATACATTTCTTCCTACAAAAGCATATGATGCATATATCAATGTTTTTGGTAGTAATGATGTAAAGAAAAACAAGTTAACAAAGAAATATGACCATGATCCTAAAAATGCCCACTTAGCACCTAATGATGTTTTTATCCAACTATTAATTCCTGATTCTGAATTTTCATTTGCAGATGCAAATTCTCCTATCATAAGTGCAAATGGAAAGAAATAAAATATAGTACCAAATATATAAGACGGTATTGTAGCAAGCCCTATATTAACACTACTATCAATTATGTTTCCAAATGAAAATACAGCTGTAAATGTCATAAGCATTAATGCTGATGAACTAAGACTACCTCTTCTTTCGCTCATTTTATCAAACTCCTTAAATTTATTTATATACCCAATCCCCAAGAAAACCTTTTCTTGTTATATCCTTATAATATAACTTTTCATAAACTATCTCAATGTTCTAATGTTGCTATAATTTGTATTATTGTTGCATTTTATATTTGACAGTAATAATTTTTTGTTTTAAATTTATAGTTGTAGAAAACGTTAACTTAGGAGGATTATTATGAGCAAAATAGGAATATTTTCTACAGATTTAAAAATTAGTTCAGAGTTATATATATTTGAATGTGGATTTGAACATTGTGAGCCTAGAGATCCTTATCAGTACGAACAAATTGATTATTATTTAATTCACTATATACTAGAAGGTGAAGGATTATTTTTTATAAAAGATCAAGTTCATAATTTAAAAGCAGGGAATGGATTTGTTATTCCTCCTAATACTGATAATAATTATTATCCCTCTACGAAAAATCCTTGGGTTTATCGTTGGATAGGTATCAATGGTTCTAAGGCTAAAGAACTACTTACATTATGTGGTTTTTTTAATAATGATAATTATGTATTTAAATATGATAAAGATGATCAACTTGATAAACTATTTGAATCTATATATAAAAACTGTGATTCCAACTATCACTTTAAAGCTTTGGGATATTTATATCAAACTTTATCCTTACTTATGAATGAGCATTCTATATCTTCATTACAAGAAGATTCAAGCTCTCAAAGTTATATATCTAATGCTTTAGAATTTATAGATAAAAATTTCGATAAAAATATATCTGTTTCAGATATTTCAGATTACTTAAACATTGATAGAAGTCATTTTTATAAAATATTTAAACTTCACATGATGAATACGCCTCAGCAATATCTTATTGAGTATAAATTAAAAAAAGCTTGTGACTTACTTAGAAAAAGTAGTTATTCTGTATCAGAAATAAGTAACTTAGTTGGTTTTTCATCTCAATCTCATTTTTCAAAAACTTTCAAAAAAAATTTAAACTTAACTCCTTTAGAGTACAAATCCTTATTCATAAAATAAAAATAGATACATTTAAATGTATCTATTTTTATTTTATGAATAAGTTAAAATTTAATTATTTATTATATTTTTTATATTTTCAACTATTTCACCTATACTTTTATTAACTGTATCTATTTTTAAGGTATTCATATTTTTATATAATTTCAACTTATCTAAGCTTCTTTTTATATTATCTTCATCTCTAATTCCAGATTTGATATCTTTTTTTATCCTTTTTACTAAAGTATCTTCATCACAAATTAAAGTTATTTTATATAAATCAATTTTATCCATATTTATTTTGTATAATATAGAATCCATTATTTCATCTGTATGAATTACCCAGTTTAATATTATATGCTTAGATTTGGAATTTTTAATAAAATTATTAATTAAATAGGTTATATTATCTATTACCATATATTTATTTTCACTTGTAACCTCAAAAGGATTCATCATCCAACAATTATCTCCATCTAACCAAAATGAATTATCTAGTTGTTTATACAAAGCTTTACTTACACTTGTTTTACCTACACCCATAACTCCATTTATTATAATTAGTTTTTTTCTCATACTTCTCCCCTTTTATTTTAAATTAAAGTATTTTTATTATGTAAAAACATAAATTTAATATTTACCTTTAATTATATAATTAACTTTAATATGTATAAATAAATTTAGATTATTAAAATATATTTTTCATAGACAACATAAAAAGAGAGCGAATAATATTATTCGCCCTCTTTTTCATTTGTCAAATACAAAACAATCTACACATTATAATTTTATAATACCCTCTTAGATATACTTAAAACATGTTCTATGCATAAGATTTTGTATCTTCATTGTTTTCTAATATATATAATAAATTTTTGTAAACTATTTTATTATCTTTATCATTAGAAGAATTTATATTATCAATAACCATATCTTTAGCTTTTTCTAATGTAATTGCATTTTCTGGATTAGTTATAACAGATTCAACATCATATTTATCTTTTGTAGATTTTAACTTTAAATATAAACTATACATATTAGACATCATAATTTTTTTATCTCTTAATAAATTATTATGGTTTGAATCTTTAACTAAATCTTGCATTGATATAATTTTGTCTTCTATTAAAGTTGATATTAGCACTAAATTTTTAACTTTGTGTAAGTTACTTTGATCTTTAACACAAAGTTGGATTTCTAAAGACATTTCTGATATAACCTCTTTATACATATTTATTAAAGATTTATATCCATTTTTAGCATTGTATGGAAGTATTAATTTGTTTATTATTAAAGCAATAAACATACCTAAAATAACAAATAAAAATCTATTTAATATAAATATTTGAGGAGGCCCAAAAGCACAAATAGCACCTATTGCAGATATAGTATTACATATCATTAAATCTCTGTAATCCTTAGTATAAGAACTAGTGTATCCCGCTAAAATTATAATAATTCCTCGTATACTTTTTTCTTTAAATATAGAAAATAGAATAAATACAATAAAACAACCTACTATAGTTCCGACTATTCTCTTCTTTGATTTTGTGATACACATTTCAGAGTACGGTTGAATAAGAGCAAATACAGTAAACATTATCCATCTTCCTTCACTTAAATGGAAAAAATCTTTTATAAACCCGGCTATAGCTATACCTAACCCAACCTTAAATGCATAAGTAAATCTTGTAGAATTTGTATTAAAATTTCTTTTATATACTGATAGTTTTTTAAATTCTTTTGGAACATCTAGCTTATCTTCTAAATTCATTTTTATTTCGTTTTGTCTATAATCTTGAAAGCTATCATATATACTTTCTATTGAGTCATAAAATTCATATAGGTTTATACAATCTAAGTTATCATAAGAAATGGGATTTTCTATTGAGTTCTCACTTATATATAAGTTTAATTTTTTTAATTCTATATACATTTTATCTAAAGAATCCTCATTTACCAAATCATTATTATTCTTATAGTTATTTAATAATATGGAAATTCTCTCAAAATTAAATAGTATATTTAAAATACTTACTCCCTTTGGAGTTATAAAAAAATCTTCTTTTCTGTTGTCATAAAGTATTTTCTTTAATGTTTTTATTGATGTATCAATTTTTGAATCAATATTAGTTAAATTAAAATCATTATTTTTTATAAGTTCAACTTTTTTTAATATATCATTACTTATACTACTTAATAACTTATTACTAGATTTTTCTAGTTTATTTTTATTTACAATTAACTGAGCTACTATTATAATCACTGCTCCACTTATTAAGGCTATCATCCTCATTGGAAGTTGGTCTATAGTTACAGGAGTACTTACCATAAATAAATACTGTAATCCAAATGCCACGTAAAGTGGACTTCTTAAATCATAACTAAATATATAACCAACTATAAATATTGCTAAAAAGTTACATAATATTCCTAAGAATATATTTTGTACTGATAAAAACGCTAGTATGCCTAAAAGCACATTAATGAATATAAATTTAAGCATATTTTTTATTGGGGATATAGTTAAATCTCTTTCAAGAAGCATAAGCATTGCAGTTATTACCGTAACTCCTATTAGAGTATTTTCACTTCCAAAACCCGATATAAATAAGTTTATAAATACTAGAATAAATATAAACAATAGAGTTTTTGATAAAATTAATTTTTTCATTATATTCTCCTTATTTTAATAAATGTTTCATTTGACGATAATACTAATTCTATCAGATTTGAATTTTTATTCAAATTTCGCAATGTTCATGTTCCTACATATATTTTATTTTTTTTATAATTAAAATGTCGAAAATATACAGAATTTTTAAGTTTTATTTTAAAAATCGTTTGTTATCTACCATATATTATTTATAAAATTAAAAAAATATCTATCTAAAAATTTTTAGATAGATATTTTTTTAATTATTTTTCTTTTTATAATCATTTGTATTAATAGGTAAACTTTTTTTATCTAATTTATCTTCTATTACTTCCTTAATAACAGAATATATTATAGCAAATAAAGGAACCCCTATTATCATACCAACTAAACCTAAAAACTTTCCTGCAACTAATAATGAGAATAATATCCAAAAAGCCGATATACCGATAGAATCACCTAATATTTTAGGTCCTATTATATTACCATCTAATTGTTGAATAACTATAATTATAAGTATGAACCATAAAGCTTTTACTGGAGATACAAATAATATTATTATAGTTGCTGGTATTGCTCCAAAAAATGGACCAAAAAATGGAATAATATTAGTTATACCTATAATAACTGATATTAATAGTACGTATGGCATTTTAAATATAGTCAGTACTATAAATGTTAATACTCCAATTATAGCAGAATCTATAATTTTACCACTTAAAAACTTCCCAAATGTATCATTACTTCTTTCTCCCAACTCTAATATTCTTTTTGCATGTTTTTCATTAAATAAAGCCCATACCATTTTTCTACTTAACGCACAAAAATTCTCTTTATCAATAAGTAAATAAATAGAAACAATAAGCCCTAAAAGTATATTCCATACACTAGAAGCAACTATTCTTAATGCTTCACCTAGTACAGGAATTAAACCTGCTGCAAGACCTATTATATAATTGATAAAATCAGTAAGCTTATTAACTGCTAAATTTAAATACTCTTGATCTACATTTAAGTCTTTTGTATGTGTAGCTATAAGATCAGATAAGTTTGTTACATATGTTGGAATATCATTAACTAATCCCATAATACTTTCTGCTAATTGTGGTAATACAAACTGTATAAATAGTGCTATTAGGATAAAGGCCACTAAGTAAGTAGCTAAAAGCCCTAATGCTCTTTTACTCTTAGGCTTAAGATTTTTAAATTTATTCTTACTAAGTAATTTGTCCTCAACAAATACTAGTATAAAATTTAATAAATAAGCTAATACGCCTCCTATTATAAATGGCTGCAATATAGAAATTATTTCACTTATTTTTCCTGCAAATACACTTGTATCCCAAACAATACGATAGAAAATGATACTACAGCAAATAACTATAAATGAATACAGAGATATGGTTGTATATTTACTGTTCCAATCTACTTTCATTTTTTCCTCCCATGTAATTGTAAATTCATATCGTTTAATTATAAACACTAAATGGTATTAAGTGTCAATAGTTTAGGAAATAAATTAATTTAAAGTTTAAATAAATACTTAATACTAATTTATATTTTACATGTATTATATCAAGTTTATTCAAAAACTTTCTAAAATAGATTATTTTAAACTAGCGAAAATAAAAACTTACTTTTTTGTATTTTGTATTTAATTTTTTAGTTAATGCATATTAATAATTATTTCTTATAAAAACGCCAGTTTTTTCTTTAATTTCATTTTATTCTGAATTAAATTATTTTTAAATATTCATTTAAGCATATTTACCAAATTTTTTTTAATATCAAAATTTTTAAACTTAAGATTTTCATGTTTATATTTATATATTTAAAGGGTATATTATGCTGTGAGGAGATGATATTGTATGAAAAAAGATTCAAATTTAGAAACAACATTAATTTTAGAAGGGATTTTATTTGGTATAGTAGGTATTTTATTTTTTATAAACCCAATAGAGTCTTACTTTAGTTTTACAACTGTAGCCGGTATATTACTTATAATAGCTGGTATATTTACAATTGTAAGAGCATTTAAAACTACAGAAAAAGCATACTATATATTCAGCGGGATTATAAATATTTTATTTGGGCTTATTGTTTGGTTTGCACCTATATCTACTACAGAAACATTAATTTTATTCTATGGTATATGGGCTGTAATAAGAGGTATTTATCTATTTATAATATCAATTAAAAGAAAAAAAATTGGATTTAATTTTAATACTTTGTATAATGTTTTACTTATAGTTCTTGGGCTATTAATTCTTGCAAATCCAATAGTAACATTACTAGCAACTCCATACATAATAGGTATATACTTTATAGTATCTGCTATATGTGAGATTTATTTAGGGTTTGAAGTTTAATAAAATATTTATAATCAAATAAAAGAGGTGAACTTTTTAAGTTCACCTTTTTTATTTATTATTTTCATTAGAATCTATCATAGATTCTATCATAGCCAATTGTTTTTTTGAATAGTCTATCTTTATATTTAATTTATTTAATTTAGCTTCCATGGATTTTTTAATTTTCTCATCTGTTGTATTTTCCATGTCACTTAGTATTTTACTATATAAATCTTCTAATGCACTTATTCTCAATTTCATTTTATCATATACAGCTTGAGGATCATTCTTTAATTCTAAAACTTTTCTTTCGTTAGATGAAATCATTTTAAAATAAACAAAATATATTAAAAGCATAACACTTAAATTAAATGTTACATTATTACCATTTTGAGTTAACAAACTTACTAATTCAATAGATATAAAGTTAAATAGTAATAATCTACTTAAAATTCTTTGATTTTCTCTAGAATAATGCTCCCTTTTATTTTTCATAAACTTAAAAGGTATTAATACTGTTAGAATAGGTGTTAAAAATAATACTTCTCTCTCAAAAATAGCATATATGATACTAAACACCATTATAAACGATATTGTTCGTTTCATTGAGTTGCTTTGTTTCATTTTTTAGCTCTCCTTTTTATCTTTATAATAATATCAGTTTATAAATATTTTATATTAAAATAATATTTATATAATACCATATATTATACAAAAAATAAATTTAAATTTCCCAATAATATATTCAATTTTTATTTAATATATAAAATATATTCGTTAAATCTAATAAAAACTATTTAAGTTTAAATTTATAAAATTTTATACGATATTAGAAAGAGCTATGTAATATATTAATTTTATTTCTGTAGTAGCTCCTTTATATCTCTAAGTAATAAAACCTCTTCACTAACTTTATTTAAATTTTCTTCTTTAGTAGTTGATACCTCTTTGTCATTTGTACTTTTTAATTTTATTAGGGCTTTAATAAATAAAAAAATACAAAATGATATTATTAAAAAATTTACAGATGTTTGTATAAAATTACCTATATTCAAGGTAACTGATGGATTTTTTCCAACAGCTTCCTTTAAAACTATTTTATATTCAGAAAAATTTATCCCACCAGTTAATATACCTACTATAGGCATGATTATATCATTAACTAAAGATGTAACTATTTTAGAGAATGCCCCTCCTACAACAACCCCAACTGCAAGATCTAATATATTGCCTTTTACAGCAAATTCCTTAAATTCTTTTATCATTTTTTTCATTGGTTGATACTCCTTTTATAATTATGAATTAAATTATCTAGTTTTAATAAAAAATTACCATTATATATTATGATTTCAAGAATCCTATAATTTATAACATTTTTTATGCTATAAACTATAGGATTTTTAATTAAAAAACTCTCAAGTATAATTTTTAACTACACTTGAGAGTTTTTATCAATTCATTAAATTTTCTATATCATCTATCTCTATAGGTATATGCTTAGATAAATTAATACATCCATCTTCAACTATTAATAAATCATTTTCAAGTCTTATACCTATACCTTCTTCTTCTATATAAAGTCCTGGTTCATTGGTTATTATTGCTCCTTTTTCCAGCTTATTATCAGCACTCCAAACATCATGAGTATCAAGACCTAAAGAATGACTTACTGAATGGAAATAATATTTAGATAATTCTTCTTCTTTATCAATAAGTCCTATATCCATACATCCTTTTGATAATACTTTTTTAGCAACATCATTTAAATCTTTTAATGTCAATCCTGGTTTAGCTTCTTCTTCTACAGCTTTTAAAGCTGATAATACTATAGAATATATTTGTTTTTGTCTATCTGTAAACTTACCATTAACAGGAATAGTTCTTGATATATCAGCACAGTAATAATCAAATTCTGCTCCTAGGTCAAATAGTATTAAATCTCCATCTTTCATAACCTGATTATTATCTTCATAGTGAAGTACTGTAGCATTTTTTCCTGAAGCACAAATAGTATTAAATGCATGACTAGAAGCTCCTAATCTTTTTATTTCAAAATCAAAATATGCTTCAACTTCATATTCATGCATATTAGGTTTAATATTTTTAGCCATAGCTTCTATACCACTTTTAGTTATATCTATAGCTTTTTTTATTTTCTCCAATTCATAATCGTTTTTAACAGTTCTAAGCTTAATTATTTTAGGATATATATTTTTAATTTTTAAATATGGATACTTAGTTCTTAATATGTTTGCCATATCTTGAGGTTGTGTTGATGGAATATCCATAGATTGTCTTTCAAGGTCAAGGTATATTTTATTTATGCCTAATCTATTTATATATGATGAAACTATGCTGTCAAATTCGTCTAAGTATTTAATAGTTTTTATTTTGCTTACTTCACTTGCTTCATTTTTACTTATAGCTCTTCCTATCCATTTTGCCATAAGTTCATCTTCTCTTTGAACAAATATAGTTTCAACTACTTCTTTTTCTGTCTTTAATATAGTTAATATAACCTTAGTATCATTTATTCCCGTTAAATAATAAAAATTTCTATTTGGCGTAAATTTATACTTTTGATCCGCACTTCTATAAGGTGCATCACCTGCAAACATTATAAGAAGTGAGTTTTCTTTCATATTATTAACTAAATTTTTACGGTTTGATTCAAACATATCACTACCCCCTTATTAATTTATCTCCTATTACAATTATAGCACTTTTATTCTTATATACGATTATAATTACGAAGATAAGTAAAAATCACTCTAAATTAATCTAGAGTGATTTTTACTTATCTTTTATGAACTTTTTACTATATTCTTATATCCTGTATAAGTTGCATAAAAATATCCTATATATATTATCAAAAATATTATAGCTGTCATTAATGAAGACCCGCCTATATCTGGTTTATCATACATAGCTATAAATTCACTAACTACTTTTATCCCTATAATAGAATGTATAAAAGCAAGTGATACTGGCAAACTAAAATATATTAAAGTTTGGACAAATATACTTTTATTTATCATCTTATCATTTGCTCCTATCTTCTTAAGAGCTTTATATCTATCTATACTCTCACTAGCTTCTGATAGTTGTTGAAGAGCTAAAACTGCCATACTAGATATTAAAAAGACTATTCCCAAATATATTACTGAAAATAATATTATAGTAACCGACCCTTTATTATTTGCATATATCTCTTCTTTAGTAGATCCATTTATAAATCCGAACTTATCATAAGATAATTTATTCTCTTTATATTTTTTAAATAATTTGGAGAACTTTTCTTCTGAATTTTTATAATCATCTTTAAAGTTAATATTTAAGTTAGATGATTGAATCGGTAAATTATTAGTCAAATTATCCTCAACTACTAAAGTTAAAAAATTGTCTGCTATACCTGTGGAATGAAGAGCCTCTGTTAAAACTTTTTTGTTTTGTATAGTATAATTTTCTCCATTTATTTTTATATCATTGTTTCTTTTCAAAAACTTATCTACTATATTTAATATAGTATTGTTATTTGACATTAATATAATTTTATTGTTTTCTAAATCAACTGAATTTTTACCATCTAATTTTCTTATATTATTATAATCTGAGATTTTTATAAATTCTATATTTTGTTTAACTATTGTATTTAATGTTTTTCTATCTGATTTAGTTATATCTTTTTCAAATATATCATTTAGTGTAAGATTTGAATTATAGATATCATAGTATACATATGCATCTGATTTATCAAATTTAAAATCAAGAGCATCTAAAGCATCTTTTATACTTTGTATCTTCTCACCTTTAGTTACATACATAATTGCACTTGCATCAAAAGGTGTAGTATTTTTCAAGCTACTTTCTAAGGCATTTTTAAAGCTTATACCTGTGGATAATATCCCTATAGTTAAAAATAACATCAAACATATTACTGATATAGATATAAAGTTTGTATTAATTTTACTATTTAATTGTTTAACTATAAAAATATTTAAATCTTTAAAATAAATATTTTTATTCTTTTTAACTATATAAAGTAAAGATCCTGCCAAGCTATAGAAAAATAGTACTGTACTTATAATACCAAAAACTATCGATACAATAAATTTAGGATTTTTTATATCTAATCCTACATCGATAACAAATTTATAAGAAAATCCTAAAGTTAAAATACATAATATAAAAGTTATTAAATATACTAATGGATTCTTAAGTTTTATACTTTCATTTTTATGGTTTGCTGTCAATAAATCTATTATTTTATATTTAGATATTACTACACTATTAAATATCATAACTAGTAAAAATATTATTCCAAAGTAAATTATAGTTTTCATAATTGCACTTGTTGAAATCATAAATTTATACTCACTCATATTTATATCAAATAAATTAGATGTAAATGCCGATAATCCTTGGCTAATAATAAATCCAATTAACATACCACTAATTAACGAAGCAATTCCTACTATAATCGTTTCAAGCACTAAAATTTTAGATATTTTAGATTTACCCATACCTAGTGTCATATATATACCTAGTTCTTTTTTGCGTTTTTTTATTAGAAAATTATTGGCATACAATATTAAACTTCCTAATATAACAGAAACAAATATAGATAATACTCCTATTAAATCCGATAATATATCAATATAACTAGCCGTTGACTTATTTAATTCAAGTAAAGCTTTTTGGGATTCTATAGAGTTAAAACTGTAAAATACACTAACTGCAAGTGTTAAGGTTAAAAAATATATACTATAATCTTTAAAGCTTTTTTTTACATTTCCAAAAGCAATTTTAAAATACATTCTCATCGCCTCCGAGTAAGGTGATCACATCCATTATTCTATTGAAAAATTCTTTTCTAGTATCATTCCCTCTAACCAACTCGTTAAATATCTTACCATCTTTTATAAATAGAATTCTATGAGCATAACTTGCAGTAAAAGAATCATGAGTTACCATTAGTATTGTTGTTTTTAAATCTTTATTTAAACTTTCAAACCTTTCAAGTAATAATCTTGCAGATTTAGAATCAAGTGCTCCTGTCGGTTCATCTGCTAATACTAATGATGGCTTAGTAACTATAGCTCTAGCTGAAGCTACTCTTTGTTTTTGTCCCCCAGACATTTGATATGGATATTTGCTAAGTATTTTTTCTATTTCAAGATATTTTGCTACTTCTTTTATTTTTTCATCTATTAAAGAGCTTTCTTCACCTTTAATAGTAAGGGCTAATGCTATATTTTCATAAGCAGTTAATGTATCTAATAAATTAAAATCTTGGAATATAAATCCTAATTCATTTTGTCTAAATTTATCTAGTTGTTTTGATTTAAGCCTATTTATATCTTGGTTATTTATTATTATATTTCCACTTGAAACATTATCTATTGTAGATATACAGTTAAGTAGCGTTGTTTTTCCACTACCACTAGGGCCCATTATTCCAACAAATTCCCCTTCAAATACATTAAAACTTATATTATCTATCGCTTTAGTTATATTATCTTTATTTCCGTAATATTTTTCTATATTCTCTACGCTTAACATATTTTTCATTTTTTCCTCCTGGCTTATTATTATAGATTTATTTTACACCTTTTTTAGAAAAAAAGCCTTACAGGAAAATTTAACTAATCTTACAATTTGGTAAGTATAGTAAAATAATTAAAGCTACCTATATTTTATAAATACATTACTTTAGGTAACTTTAATTACACTTATATTTTAATTTTTTTCTATATCATTTTTCATCTTCTCTTTATTTTTTCTAATTGTTTCTTTTAGTTTTTCACCTTGATATTTAGTTATTACTCTATCTTTAACCATATTATCTATTAAAGATTTTTTTCTATCATTATTGTTATTGTATTTCTTTTCTTTTATTTTACTTTCTTTGTTCCCTCTATAATAATTTTTAACGCTTGATTTTCTTTTATTTTCTTCCTGTAATTTTATTATATAGTCATTGATGTTATCTACATCTTCTTTGATTAAAATCCCTGAATTTTTCAGTTCTTCTACACTTTTAATAAAGCACTCTCTTCTTAGTAATTTAACTTTCTCTATATTAGCTTTGCTTATTGATTTATCAATTATCTGTGTATGTGCACTTACGCTTGTACTTAACATAGTCAAAATTATTAAACTGGATAATGCTATACTTAAAATATTCTTAGACTTCATACATACCTCCTAAAATTTAATTAATCCTAGTTTTTACAATCATCTTAAAATAAATTTATTTTTTAGGTATATATATACTAAAAATACTTCCTGTTTTGTATTTTGAACTTACAGCTATTTTGCCATTTAAGTTACCTATTAATATTTTTGCTATGGATAACCCAATACCAGAACCCTCTTTGTTTGATTCTCTATGAGAGCTAGCTCTATAAAATCTATTAAATATTAGAGGTAATTCCTCTTCTTTTATACCTATTCCACTATCTGCTACTTCTATTTTTATATTTGAGCCTTCTTCAGATAACCTTACAATTATGTAGTCATCTTCTTTTGTATATTTTATGGCATTGTCTATAAGTATTATAAGTATCTGTTTTAGTTTTTCTTTATCTGTGTATATACTTTGGTCTTTTAAGTCGTAATTAAAATTTAGATTTTTACTTTGTAATTGGCATATATCTTCATATTGGATAAGTATATCTCCTATTATATCAATAATATTAGTTTTTGACTTATTTATAGTTATTATAGCATCCTCTTTAGTTAATTTTAATAAATCAGATACTAGTTTACTAAGTCTTCGTACTTCTTTCATAACTATAACAAGATTATTCATTTCTTCTTCTACACTATTTTTAGGCCTTTTTATAATACTTTCTATTTTTGAAAATATTATCGTAAGTGGAGTTCTAAGTTCATGTGATGCATCTTGTACAAATAGTTCTTGATTTTTCCAAGATTCCTCTATAGGCTTTAATGATTTCTTAGTTAGAAATTTACTTATAAAATAGACAGTTATTGAGGCTAGTATAATTGAAATAATAAGTACAAATTTTAATTGATTTAAAAGCATTTCTTCAGTATCTACTATTTTTATTATTTCTATAGTGTATAAATTATAATTAATTTTTATTTGCCTAAAGCTATGTCCATTATATTTATATATAGTTATTCCATCTTTTAAATCTTCGCTTAAACTAAATGGTCGTATATAATTTGACATATTCTCTGGAAAAGATTTTAAAAGTTCTCCATTCTTTGATATATAAATCATTGTTCCCCTTAACACTGTATCTGGTGGTAACTCTCTATTAAATTCTAAACTTCCTCTATTTATATCATGTGTAAACTTTTTAGACTGCATATAAAGTTCTTTATCAATACTTTTATAGGTTAAATTATAAAAGTATTGATATATAAATATAGTGAATAATATAAATATAATTCCAACAACTAAGGTATTAATCGTTGTAAGTTTTTTTCTTGTTTTTTTTAATATATTTTTATTCATCATCAAATATATATCCTATTCCTCTTTTAGTTTTTATATATTTATTATAACCACTAGATAGTAAATTTTTTCTAAGTCCACTAATATGTACTTCCACTATTTCAATTGGTATATCGCAATCTATCCCCCATATCCTATCATATATTTGTTCTTTTAGTAAAACTTGTTTTTTATTCATTAAAAAATATTCAAGTATATCAAACTGCTTTTTATATAATTCTATTTCTTGATTGCCTATGTAAACTGTTCTAGAATCCAAATTCATTTTCAAATCCTTAAATTCTAATATATTTTCATTCGATATAGACCCTGTAGTTCTAAGAACTGCATATACTCTAGCAACTAATTCTTCCATATAAAAAGGTTTTGTAACATAGTCATTAGCTCCAATTGAAAATGCCCCAACTTTATCATCAAGTTCTTCTTTTGCTGTAAGTATTATAACAGGTGTTTTTATACCTTTATTTCTTATAATCCTTAGTATCTCAATTCCGCTTAAATCAGGTAACATTATATCTAGTATTATTATGTCATATATACTTCTTTCAATATCATAAAGAGCGTCTTCTCCATTATTTAAAACTTCAACATCTAAGTTAACATTTCTAGATAATTCTTCTTTTATTGTATCTGCTAATACAGTATTATCTTCAACAACTAAAATTCTCATATTTATTCCTCCTGTGTTGTCATTACAATAATTTAATTATAATCATATTACCTTTAATTAAACTTAAATTTTTTAATTTACTTATTTAAGAATTTTTTAAGGTAAGGAATATAAATTATTATCAAACAAAAGAAGAAAGGATGAAATATATGAATTTTATATTTAGGTCAATTAAATCTTTAAAAGAAAGGAAAGGAAAAACATTAATCATTTTAGCTATAATGCTAACAGTATGTTTAGTGATACTTACTAGTTTTAGCATTCAATCAGCTACAAATTTAGCTTCTGTAATGGCTAGGCAAAAACTAGGTGCTGATGTTACTTTATCTTTAGATATGGATAAATTAATGAAAAAAAATCAAGAAGATGCCAAAGACCTTAATAGTGGAGAAAAGCCTAAATTTGAACCAATAAAAGTACCAGTTCCACTAGAGTACTTAACTGAACTAAAAAATTCAAAATATGTAGATAGTTATTCTTTAAAAAGTGATACATCTGCTAACTTGGATGGTCTAAAAGCAGTTGGGGCTGAAGATGAATCTGAAGAGGAGTCAGGTCATATGCCTCCTATGGATATGAAGAATACTGGTGATGTTACTATATGTGGATTAAATGAATTTAATATGGCAGAAAAAGTAAATTCTCAAACTATAACACTAAAAGAAGGTAGAGCTTTTAATGAAGATGATTTAGGCAAAAATGTAATATTAGTGGAAGAAACTTTTGCAGATGAAAATGAACTAAAGATAGGAGATAAAATAAAGCTCGATTCTACTGAAGATGAAGATGTATCTATAGAGTCTGAAATAATAGGAATTTTTAAAGATAGTAGTGAAATAGATGAACATGCTTATAGGTTTACATCTATGTTACCTTATAATACTATGTACGTTCCATATACATTAGCTAATGAGTTAAAAGGATCTGATTATAAAAATTCAGTAGATTCTATGACATTTTCATTAAATGACCCTATAAATGTAGATAAATTTATAACTGAAGCTAAAAATACTAATATAGATTTTGAACAATTTAAATTAGATGCAGGAGATAGAGCTTATGAATCTATGATGGGTCCAATAGATAATGTAGCATCATTTTCTAAAACGACTTTAGTTGTGATTGCTATATTTGGAGGTATTATATTATCACTTATTATAATGCTTTCTATGAAAGATAGAATCCATGAAATTGGTATATTAATGGCTTTAGGCGAGAAAAAGATTAAGATTATAGGTCAATTATTAACAGAAGTAGTACTAATTTTGGTAGTGGCTATAGGAATATCTACTCTGTGTGGAAAACCTATAAGTAATTTAGTAGGAGATAAACTTATACAAAATGAAATATCTATCCAATCACAACAAGAATCATCATTAAATCCTCCTGAATTTAACAGAGGCAACATGGGTGGCGGAAAAGGTAGATTCATGAATACTAATAACCCGTTAGAAGATGTTGATCCTATAAATGATTTAGATATAAAGTTAAATGGTACTGATATTTTTAAAATGTCTTTATGTTCGCTAGCCATATCTGTAGTAGCAACTATTATACCAGCATCATTTATAATGAGATTAAACCCTAAAAATATATTAAGTAAACATAGCTAGGAGGTTATTATGGAAAATATATTAAGTTTTGAACATGTATCTTATTCTTATAATTCAGATAAAAAAGTTTTAGATGGAGTTAATATAGATTTTGAGTCTGGAAAATTTTATACAATCATAGGCCAATCTGGCTCAGGTAAAACAACACTTATATCTCTTGCTTGTGGATTAGACTATCCATCTAGCGGTAATATTAATTATAAAGGTAAAAGTTTAAAGAGTATCTCTCTTGAAAAATACAGAAATAAGTATGTTTCAATAATATTTCAAGGCTATAATCTACTTAACTATATGAACGCTATTGAAAATATAACATCTGCTATGAGCATAAAGGGTATAAAAACAAATGATAATAAACAATTTGCTATAGATATGTTAAAAAGAGTTGGTATAAGTAAGGAACAAGGTATGCAAAAAACTTTAACTTTAAGTGGTGGTCAACAACAAAGAGTTGCTATAGCTAGAGCACTTTGTTGTGAATGTGAGTTAATAATTGCAGATGAGCCTACTGGTAACTTAGATGAAATTACATCTAAAGAAATTATAGCTTTATTTAAAGATATTGTTATAAATGAAAATAAAACTGTTATTATGGTTACTCATAATAAAGATATTGCTATTGAGTCTGATGAAACTTATTTAGTTAAAGATACAGAACTTATTAAAGTTCATTTCCCTAAAGATTTTAATAGTTAAATTTTTAATACATAAAAAGAGCTATATCTAAATATAAGTTAAATAATTAACCTTATATTAGCATAGCTCTTTTATTTTTAAAACGCTGTTAAACTAAATATAAGTATTAAAATTAGAAATATAATTATGATTTTAGCTGATTTATGAGCCATATTAAATGTCCATCCAGCACCTAATCTTTTCTCTACCATAAATGATGGGTCTTCTTTGTTATAGTATATAAATCCATATATCCATTTTTCATCATCACTTTCTATCATGTAATTATTCTTATTTTTTGACTTTAATGTGGATAGCATTATAAAGTTATAAATCAGTAAAATAGAAGCTAATATTGGCACAAATATTACTATAAAAAATAAAGTCATTGGCATATCCATATTTTTAACCATAAGTATAGGATTAATAGAAGTTGTAGCTTGAACACTTATAGTTATAATAAATAATGAATATCCTATGTTATTTAAATACTTTAAAGCTTTTTTCCTATTTTCTTCTTTATTTTGAGTATCTATATAACTTCTATATCCTATGGTTCCTACTCCCATATAACTAAACATTAAAACCATTCCTAAATCTATTATATTTATAAAAAATACATTTTTAAAGTTCTTAGGACCAAATGCATCTGCTTTACCATTTGGGCCCCAGTGTGTTGGTATTGTTTCTGGTAAGTTATTGTAATTTATAGCAACATATACAAATGATATTATAGATATAGCTACACATATACCAAACAATATTTTAAACTTTCTTTTAAGCTTTTCTTTTTCATTTATAAATTTAGTGTCTATAGTAATAGTTTGATTGCTTTGTTTTTGAATAGATTCACCATTAGTGAAAGATATTAATTGGCTTTTTATATTCTTTACTTCTATATAACTATCTCTTAAATACCAATAACTAAGACCTATATAAATAGTTAGTGCTATTGGAATTATAATAGTCTCACTTCCAACTGTTTTAATTAGTAAAATACTTAAAATTATTATAATTATTAAAGTATAATTCATCCTTCTTTTATACTCTTTGTCTATACGCTTTTTGTCATCTTCATTTAAATTTACATTCTTAACGTATACTCCATAAAAATAATTTTTACCACTTATCAATTGTACGTACACCATAAATAGGTGTGTAAATATTAATATTGGAGCTAATATCATAAGCCCTACCATATTTTCCATTATTTTTTCACCCCATAATTTTCAAAATAATTTTCACATAAATCAATAAATTCATCTTTTTCTATTCCTTTTAAATAACTTTCTGCAACTAGAAGCTCTATTTGTTCTTTAATATTATTAAAGTTATTTTCTTCTTTTTTTATAGGTAAATTATTTACTATAGCACCTTTTCTTCTATCTATATTTATATACCCCTCATCTTTAAGTAAATTATATGCTTTACTTACTGTATGTAAGTTTATACCTATTTCATCGGCTAATGCTCTAACTGATGGTAATGATTCGTTTACCTCTAAATCGCCTTTAGCTATTGATTTTATTATTTCTTCTCTTATTTGTATATATATGGGTTTTTCACTGTTAAAGTCTAAATTTAATATCAAAATTATCACCTCTTTTGCTACATTAAATATAAATTAATAAATTTTATTGTTTGTTATATTTATAATATAACAAATGTTACTTATATATCAATAGGATTTAAAAATAAAAAATAGACATATAACTTTAAAGTTATATGTCTATTTTTTATTTTTAAATATTTAATTTTATCTAAATATATCGCTATTTATTGGAAACACTATATTTACAGTAGTTCCCATATCTTTATTCGATGTTAAATTTATATTAAGTCCTAATTTATTACATAACTTCTTACATAAATATAAACCTATACCTGTCGATTTTGAATACTTTCGTCCATTCTCTCCCGTAAATCCCTTTTCAAATACTCTAAATACGTCTTTCTCATCTATACCTACTCCATTATCTTTTATTGTCAATACAATATTATTATCATTTGATACAGAACTTATATCTATTATTGCATTTTTATTTTTAGAGTATTTTATAGAATTTATCATTATCTGATTTATTATAAATTCAACCCATTTAGGATCACTGTATATTATATTATCAATATTTTCAACATTTATAGCAATTTTTTTATTTATACAATCCCTAGCATTTTTTCTTATAACTTTTCTTACTATATCTTCTATATTAAATTTTTTAATTATATAATCTTTATTAACATCACTGCTTCTTGAGTAATATAATACTTGTTCTACATAATCTTCTATTTTTTGTATTTCTGACTTTATATGCTGTGGTATTATATCTGAATTATTTTCAATAAACAACATAGTAGATGCTATAGGTGTTTTTATTTCATGTACCCAAGTTTCAATATACTCTTTATAATCATTTTGCATATTTTTATAATAATTTATATTGTCTCTCATAGACCTATTAGATTCTCTTAATAAATGATAAACCATTTTTTCATTTAAATACTTTGGCTTATCTATTACTTCTGATAATAAATACTTCTTATCTAAATGGTCACATATTCCTATTACTTTTTCATAATAATTTTTTTGACGTACAAAATCTAAAATCATATATGTTACAAGTGGTCCAAACCATAATATAAAAGCTAAAAATATAATTTGTTTGCTAGTATTGGTTGCTGCTAAAGTTATATAAGTTATAAAGAATAAAATTGCATTTATAGTCAAAAACACTATTCGATCTTTTAAATATTCAATAAGTTTCATTTCATTATATACCCTAACCCTCTTCTTGTTTCTATATATTCTTTTAAGTTTATTTCCTCTAGTTTTTTTCTTATCCTAGTAATATTTACAGATAATGTATTGTCATCTATATAAACATCTGAATTCCACATATAATTCATTAAATCATCTCTAGATACTATTGATCCTTTATTCTTCATAAGATATGCTAGTATTTTCATTTCATTTTTACTTAACTCTACATTTTTATTAAAAGCAGTTATTGTTCCCTTTGATAAATCAAGTCTTAAATCCCTATGTGTTAATATATCTGATGTATCAGATTCTGAATATGTTCTTTTTAAAACAGCACTTATTCTTGCTAATAAAATTTGTGTATTATATGGTTTTGTAACAAAATCATCTGCACCTAAGTTCATACTCATTAACTCATCTACTTCACTATCCCTACTTGTAACTATTATTATAGGTATATTTAGTGACTTTCTAACTTCTCTACATATATAAAATCCATCAAATACTGGTAAATTAACATCTAATAAAATAAGGTCTGGCATTACTTTTTTTATTTTTTCTATTATATTTTCAAATTTCTCAACTGCTACTACATCATAACCATATCTTGTTAATAGTGATTTTAATTCTTCTCTTATGACTTGAGAATCTTCTATTATCATTAACTTTTTCATAGTTCCTCTCCTTTTGGTTAATCTTGTATATTAGTTTATCACTTATAAAACTTTTATTAAAGACCTATGTAATTATTATGTATATAATTGTTAATATTACGCATAAAAAGTAGTCTTAAATCTTTATTTAAAGGTTTAAGACTACTTTTTATTATTCTAATATATCTGGCTTTACATTTAATATTAAAAAGTTTATTGCTGCATCCATAAAAGTATTAAATTCTGGGCTATCTCTGTAATTTTCAACTACTTCAGATGACAATAAAACGCTATCAATTTCGCCAGCTTCATATAAGTTTAAGTCTGTATATAAATCCTTAGTTATTTTTGTATTAATTTGCTTAAGTTTAACTGAAATTTTATCAAAATAATTTTGATTTTTAACCATTGTGTACTGATCTGATAATCTCCAGTCACTTAAAACAAATGGGCCATTAAATACCGTATTTTCTATAGAATAGCCATATTCATCACCTTTTGCTTCAACAAATTTTTGATTTTGTGGAGAAAACATCTGCATGCTTACTAATTTATCAAAATAGGTTACAGGTCTTTCTAACTCAACTTTAAATGTATATTCATCTAAAGCATTTATTCCTAAACTATTAGAATCACTATTTTCACCCATATTAAAAGCTTTAGCACCTTTTATATCATAAAAAACACTTGCATTTTGATATGCAGTGGAAGGATTTAAAATTCGTTTCCAAGCATATTCAAAATCATAGGCCGTAACTCTATCCCCATTAGACCACAGTGCATCTTCTCTTATATTAAAAGTCCATGTAAGTTTATCCTTTGAAACACTCCAAGACTTAGCCATTCCTGGAGTTACTTTTTGATTTTCACCCATTCTAGTCAACCCTTCAAATACATGAGTAGCAATATCTCCAGATAATAAATCAACTAATTTACAAGTGTCCAATGTAGTTATATCGGATGAATTTGTCATTCTTAGAACTTTATTTCTTTTATCTACATCTACCCATTTATAATGGTATTTGGTTCCATAAGTAGATGTAACTATATTCTTAACATAATCCTTTTGCAAATAAGCAGATGACCTTTGATACATAGGAATAACATATGCATCCTTTAATAAAACTTGCTCTGATTGTTTATAGAGTTCAAAGCTTTCCTTATTATTTTTAGATTTTTTTCCATCCTCTACTAAATTATTATACTCTTCACTATTATAATGTGTTTCAACTGCATAAGTTTGACCTTCTAGAAAATTAGAAAGATATGCTAATGGATCTGGATAGTCTGGTGACCATCCACTAAAAGCAATATCAAACTCTCCTTTGGCTAAACATTCACTTCTTTGTTTTGATGGCATTTGCTTAATATTTATACTTAATCCATCTAATTGTTCTAACTGAGATTTTAAATATTCTCCTAATTTTCTATTAAAATCTGTATCTGATAATATTACATCTAAAGTTACTTTTTTAAAACCTAATTCTACTTTAGCTTTTTCCCACATTTTTTTAGCTTTTTCTAAATCATAACTATATCCCATATCTCCAGCTACATCTCTATAATCTTTACCTCTTTCATTAAAAGCCAGATGCCTAGGTACATAATAATTTACAGGTATTGATCCGTTATTTAAAATAGTAGTTACAAAAGTTTCTTTATCTATAGCCATAGCTATAGCACTTCTTGCGCACTCACTTCCTAAAACTATATGTCCTTCTATATCACTATTGTCTTTTTTATAACATCCACTAGTAAAAATAATAAATATTATTACTATACAAATAAAATACGATACTCTCTTTTTGAAAATCCCTAATCCCCCCTAAAAATCTATTTGTACAATATATTCAATATATAAATTTTAAGTTCAAAAACTTTTAATTATGTATAAGTTATGTAATTAAGTTCTTATCTCAAAATATATACTATTTTGTATATTAATACCAATTTATTAAATGAAATTTTCACCAATTTTACTCATATATATAAATAAAAAGGGTGAATTATAAATATGGGTGAACTTTTAGTAGTTTTTACTATACTAGCATTAATCTTAATCTTGTTATCGTTCTCTTTATTTTATAAAGAAGGTATATTCATAAAGAAAAAAGGCGGATTAAATGCAATTACAATTTATATAGTTTTACTTACATCTATATCTTACTCATCATTTCCTAGCAATTATATATTCCAAATTATAGTAAGTATTTTTATAGGTGCAATAGGGTTGATAGGAGTTTTTCTCTCAATTTATAAAAGCAATTATTATGATATGGGTAGAATACTTATATTATCTTCAATGTTTTTTAATTTTTTAATGTTATTTATATAAAAAAAGAGTATATATATACTCTTTTTTTATATAAATAACATTAAACTTTAATTTTGTGAATATAAATATTGCTATCTACAACAGATCCTTTTTTTATTAATTCTTGTATATACATTTCTAAAAACTGTATATTTTTCTTTTTGATAAGTTTCACTTCTTTTTGATAAGTTTTATCTTCTACAGAAATAATATTAAAACTAAAACTTTCCTTATCACTCTTTTTTATTAGTTCTACTATTTGTCTTTGGCTAAGTATTGAGCATAATTCTCCTTTGTTAGCTATATATATATATTTACCTCTACACTCTTTTAATGCCAAAGTAAAATTTTTATTTTTATTTTTAGAGAATATAATTTGTACACCTATATTTTTTAATGGATCTAAATTTAAGTCCATATTACTTGTAACTACTACAAAATTCACTAAAATTTCATTGAAACTTTTAATTGTATCTATGAGACTATTATCATATTCTTCTATAATCATTAAACCACTTAAACTACAATCTTCATTGTTTATGCATGACTTTTTTAATTTGGATTTCAAGCTATCTATATCATAGATATTTTCAAACTTATTATCTGGATATTCAAAAACATCACTTTTAGGACATTTTATATAGTCATCTAATGAATTTAGTGCTTTTGTTATTTTTCCACACTCTATATTTGCTAAGCACTCCATAAAGTATAAATCTTTGAAATCTGGTGTAGTTTTCTTTATATGTTCAATAAACTTTATTTCTTTAAAAAACTGATTTGTATTAAAATATGATTTAGCTAAATTCAAAACTAAATATGGATAAAAAAAGTAATTATATTTCTTGTTCATGCTATTAATTGCTTTTTCATAAGAATTAATAGCATTTTTAAAATCTTCTATTCTTGAATATTCATTACCTAAAACATAATAGTAATAAGTATCTTTCTCTTCTTCTTTATAATTATTTAATATATTTATATTTCGTTTATATTTACCTTCTATATTAGTTGTGCTTGGATCATATCCATAGTGAGTTATTTTAATATCTACAGTACCAATACATTTTTTACCATTTAACTCTTGTATAGTAGTTGCCACCTGTTCATGAATTTTACCTTTAAATCTATATTTAGGATTATTTTTAAACAATCTAAAAACAGTGTAATCTCCAACTTCATTTCCTTTTATTACATTTGATAATTTTAAAAAATATCCTTCTTCTAAACTATCTTTATTTAATAAAGCTTTTAATTTTGTTCTGTCTTCTTTTGATATTTCTTCATCTGCATCTAAAAATAATATATAGTCTTTTGTTGCATAATCTAAAGATATATTTCTAGCTTCACTAAAATCATCGTTCCATTTATGATTTATAAGTTTCACATTAAATTTTTTACAAATTTCAGTTGTTTTGTCAGTCGAACCTGTATCGACAATAATTATCTCATCTGCTATATCTTTTATACTAATTAAACAACGTTCAATATTTTTTTCTTCATTTCTTACTATCATGCAAACACTTAATTTATTCAAATAATCACTCCTTTATGTATTAAAAATAAGCCTACCATAATTAATATGCTAGGCTTAACCTATTTAAGAATCTTTCTTTGAAAAATCCTTGTTTGCACTTGTTAAAAAACCTATTGAAGAAAATAATAAGTTTTTAATTAATATAAGTGAAGGATTGTTAACATCTATATTAAAAATATAGCCTAATGTAATTATTATCATAGCTATTATAGAAAAACTTCCAACTAATAATATTTTATTTTTCAATAACCTTGTATCTGATGTACAGTTTTTAGTAGACTTTTCCAAAATATAACCTGATATTGAAGAAAAAGCAGTTCTGATTGTTACAAGATTACCTGTAGCATCTAATTCTGGATGAAATATAGATATACATACAACTATTAATGAAATTATACCTAAAACAGTTAAATACTTACAAACTATTCCTAAGTTTTTAAAAAACTCTTTAAATTCTTCTATTGCAAATTTAATTACTTTTCTAATCATATCAATCACCATTGTAACTTTTATAAATTAGTTACAATATATAATATGAAATCTGTAATTAACAGTTACATATTTAATTTTCTTAATTAGTTTTGCTATTAATTTTTTAGGGTAAAAACTTAACAGTTACAAATTTCATAAAAAGGAAGCGATTTAAATGTTTGATTTACTAGAAGACCTCGTAACTGAAAATAAAAAATACATAAAAGATGGTCATGTTGCAACTTATATTCCTGCACTTGCTAAAGTTGATCCAAACCAACTAGGAATTGCTCTAGCTACAGTAAAAGGTAATAGTTATAACGAGTATTTTGCAGGAGATTACAATAAAAAGTTTGCAATAGAAAGTACTTCTAAAGTTATAACTTTAATTATGGCCTTATTAGATAATCCTCCTGAATATGTATTTAAAAGAGTAGGTAGCGAACCAAGCGGTTTTGCTTTTAATTCTATTCTTAACATGGAAATTAATAATAAATCAGTTCCATCTAATCCTTTTATAAATGCAGGTGCCATAGTCATTAACTCTTTAGTAAAAGGTAAAAATAGCGATGAAAAAATCAATAGAATATTGGATTTCACAAAAAAATTAACTAATAATCCAGACATATACGTAATAGAAGATATATATTTATCTGAAAAAAGAACAGGTGATATAAATAGGTCTCTTGCTTATCATATGAAAGGTGTAGGCCTAATTGATGGTGATGTAGAGGATGTCCTAGATTCATACTTTAGACAATGTTCTATTGCTGTTACAGCTTTAGATTTAGCTAGAATAGGATCAGTTCTTGCGAATAAAGGAGTTTGTCCTTGGAACAACGAAACTTTAATTCCTATGAATATTTGCACTATAGTAAAATCAATTATGGTTACTTGTGGTTTATACGATGAGTCTGGAGACTTTGCAGTTCATATAGGTATACCAGCTAAGTCTGGTGTTGGAGGAGGAATTTTAGGTGCTGTTCCTAATAAAATGGGTGTAGGAATATTTGGTCCAGCACTTGATTCTATGGGTAATAGTTCAGCTGGAGTTAAAATGTTACAACAATTATCTAAAAATCTAGATTTAGATATATTTGAATAAAAAAAGAGTTTACTTAATTAAGTAAACTCTTTTTTTATACGAATATATTTATAACTACTCCAACCTCTAAATCTCCCTCTACAAAAATAAAGTCAAGTGGGTTTATTAATATTTTTTCATTTATACAATCATTGGAATCTATACTTTCTTTTATAAACTTTTCTTGTGATTCAAAATCTTTTTTACTTCTATTTACATACTTTTCTATATTAAGTAGTTTAAATTTACATTCAGATAATTTATTCTTTATATTATATATATTTTTTAAAGCTTCATCTATACAAGATAGCATATTTTGATCATCATTTAAAGAATGATCAACTACATTATACTCATTAGTTAAGTTCTTTGTTTCTTTTAATATTTTTTTTATTTTTATCTTTTCTTTTGCTTGCTTTTGCTTTCCTTCTTTTATTGCTCTTTCATAAGTAGATTTTACTTCATTTAAAGTTCTTTCCATGTTATGTACTTTTTCTTCTTGAGCTTTAACTAATTCTAATTTTTCTTTTATACTTTTTTGTTTGTTATTAGTTATACTGACTTTGTTTTTTAAATCTCTATATATATTATTACCTGGATTTTTACCTTTTTTACGTTTTACTTTTTTATTATTTTTATTTTGGTGTTCTACTCTAACTAGATTTAACATGTCTCCTTGAACACTTATTTCAAAATTTCTAAGATATGTTTTATCTCCTAAAATCATTATCTCACCTCCTTTTTTATGTAAATGTTTTAATCCATATATTAACATATATCGGTAAATATTGTATAAACGTAAGCATTACATACTAATTACTAAAAAATTATATTGATTTTTAATTATATTGTTTAATAAAAAGTATTTAGAGTATACAAGTACAAGCTTTTTATTAAAATATATCCGTATATTTTATTTTTAACTTACATAAGTTTAATTACGTAATTAACACTAATATTATTGAAAAGTTCGTAGTTGGAGGTGAGTATTTTGCCGTCAAACGTATATGTAGTAGTTCAAAAAGATTTAGGATACCTGTTGACTATTAATGAATCATCTATAACTTGTGAAGATTTCAAAAAAATTTGTGATGTTATAGCCAATGAGTATGGAAATGATATGTTTATAATTCATGAAAAACTTATAGAACTTTATGGATTTAAAAAAGCATCTATACAGTGTGTATATAATGTAGATTAAATAAAAATAGTCATCTATTAATAGATGACTATTTTTATTTAAATTTGTTTTGATTTTATTTTATATACATTTAAATAAATGATCCTACACAAAGCATGACTACCGATAATCCCATAATAATTCCAACTAATGGCAATACAAACTTTAACCATTTATCATAAGTTACATCTACCATAGCCAAAGATGCCAATATCAGTCCTGTTGGAGTTATTATACCAATTAATCCTTGTCCAAACATATATGCAGTTATTATTATATCTCTATTAACTCCAACAACATCTGCAAGTGGTGCCATTATAGGCATTGATAAAACTGCAAGACCTGAAGATGAGTTTATAAAGAATCCTAATATTATATAGACAAAATACATTACTACAGAAAATACTATTCCACCCATATTAGATACAACTCCACTTAATGAGTGTAATAATGTATCACTTATTAATCCACCATCCATTATTATAGTAACACCTCTTGCTAAAGCAATAATTAGTGCAACTCCTAATAAATCAGCAGCTCCTTGCACAAAATTAGATACAAAGTCACTTTCTTTTTGTCCAGCAAGTGGTACCATGATAAATGTTACTCCAAAGAATAGTGCTGTCATCTCAATGAATCCCCAACCTAACTCTTTAACTCCAAATATCATAATAACAAAAGATACTGCAAATATTAATAACATTATTTTTTTTCTAAATGTAAATTTAATTAAATCTTCATCATTTTCCTCTGATAAAAATTTCTTTTCTATTTCTTCTTTTTGAGAGTATATTAAAGACTTAGTAGGATCTTTTTTTACTCTCTCTCCATATCTTATTATGTAAATCAAAGTTATTGCCATTGCTATAACCAATGTCAAAATTCTTAATGGTAATCCTTGTGCAATAGTAACTCCTGCAATATTTGAAGCTATTACAGTAGAAAATGGATTTATTGTAGATACCATAGTACCTACGCATGATCCTAAAAATATTGTGGCTATAGCTACAATTGCATCATATCCTGCTGCAATAAATATTGGGACGACTATTGGATAAAATGCTATTGTTTCTTCAGCTAGGCCAAAAGTGGTTCCTCCTAAAGCTACCAATGATGCTATTATTACTATCATCCATTTTTCTTTTCCTTTTAAAGCCTTAGATAAAGCATTTATACCTGCTGTAAAAGCTCCTGTACTATTTATTACTCCTACTAATCCTCCTATTACTAAAACGAAGGCTATTATATCGATTGAATCATATAAACCTTGTATTGGAGCTTTTAAAAATGTAGTTATAGCTCCAAACACTGTAGTGTTTCCTTTTTCTAATCTTTCATATGTATTTGGTATTGCAACTGGTTTTGATATTGCTCCACTTGTAAATTGTTTTAGGTTTACGTTTACCCCTAGTTTATCTAACGTTTGTTGAGATCCCTGATACTCTTTAGTATCTCCATTTGGTAACTCAACTACAAAGTTTGAACTATTAGAATCGTAGCTTAACTTAGCATACTTTCCTGAAGGAATGACATAAGTTAATCCCATAACTATCAGCATAACAATTAAAATTACAGTGTATGCTGTCGGAAAGGAAAACTTTTTCTTGTTTTTCATAAACATACCTCCTTTTATATTATTAATAACAATCATACCACTTCTTTGTTTTTTTTGTAACTATAACGATAAATTTTCTAATTTTTTAAATTTTCATCTTTTTTTAAACAAATCACAAAAATAACTGTCTAAATATAGGCAGTTATTTATTTTAGCTTTATTGTTTGATTATAAGTATAAATATCATCTATCAATGATTTTTCAAGATTATTTGAGTACTTAAATACAGTTTGAAGATTCGTATTTTTTAAAGAGTATTTGCTTCTTGTTTCATTAGAGTCTATAACATCTTTTATTTCTCCATAATTTATGTCAGAATTTGTTATAGAATTAATAATCCTTATAGCACCTACTAAATAATCTCTATGTAATTGTTTCAACTTTGGATCTATTTGATCTGATCCCATACTAAATTTACATATATTTGATGCTGATTTTGAACTTGATATTTTAGTTTCTAAATTAACATCTATGTAGGCTGAAAATCCATCTCCTAAAACCCCAAAAGTTGTAAGGTTTTTATTTATGTCTTTATTCTTGTATTCAACACATTTTAAATTGTTTGTTTTCGCAAACTCTTTAGAATAATCAGATAGTTTGTTTTTTAATTCTAGCCTTTGTTCCTTAAATTCATTTTGTGAAACTTCTATTTCGTTTATTTTTTCCTCATTTCTATTTAAAGTTTTAGTCATTTCAAATACTATATTTTTTTCATAATAATTAAAATCAATTTCATTAAAATTTCTTATAGTTTCTTTTATTTTATTTTTTGCTAAACTTTGATCATTAATCATTTCTATATATTCATTAATATTTAATCCTGAAATACTATTTGTATCTATTAATAAATCGTATAAAGCTCTTACCGTAGCATCATTTTTTGGTACTTTTCCATATTTATCTCTAAATATATTTCCACTGACTTGTATGGTATAATCAGTTTTATTCGCTACCATATTTATCATTATATACTCACGTCCAATTTCACCTGAAATTTCTCTAGTTGCCAAGTTTAAAATTATGGTTTGTTTATCAGGCGTTACCTCTGGCTTAAATTCAGAAAGCTGCGAACTTATATTTTCTATTAATTTTTGAGAGTCTTCGTATGTTAACGTTTTCTTATTAAAATTTGAATCAATTTTATTTAATGTATCACTTACATTATTCATAGTATCTTGCATCTCTTTATTCTTTTGAGACACACATCCTACCATACTAATTGTCATTAAAGTTGTTACAGTTAAAATTACTATTTTTCTTTTCAACTCTTACCTCCATTTCCATACCTATGCTGAATATAGCCATAGTTTATCAACCCACTTAATAGTTATATCCTTTGTTTTTAAATCCTCGCAAAGCAGTAAAATCATTTTATTTTCATCTGCAAATAGTTCATATATTATTTCATTTGGATTATGCTTATCATGTATTTTATCTACTGATATTATTCTTTCTCTAAATAGTTTTGGTATAGTATAACTTATATTTAAAAGTTGTTCTGCCATAATTACTATATTATGTTTTTCATTAGTTCCAACATTAATATGTTCAGGTACATAATTTTTATAGATTTTAAATATTTTACTCATTAAAAAGTCTTTAGCTTCAATTAATTTATTATTCAAAATAACAAACGCCCCCTAAATCATGTTTTTTAAATTTCAGTTGTCCAGTTAAATATATACACTTATTTTTAAAATTTTAATCAATAGCTTTTTATATCTGCTTAAAATAGATTAATTTTTAAATATAACTTTATTCACTCAATATATTATAAATAAATTTTTCTATTATGTATATAAATTAACAAAAAAAATAACCTTACAATAAGGTCATTTTTTATTTATTTAATTGTAATAATCTTTCTAGTTTTTTTTTCGCTTTTTCATGTCCTAAGTCAGAAGCTTTCTCATATATATTTATGGCTTTTTCATAATCAGTATCTACGCCTAGACCTTTCTCATACATACTTCCAATGTTGTAAAAAGCTTCTATACATCCATTCATAGCTGACTCTTGAAATAACTGCATAGCTATATCGTAATCTACTTGTGTACCTAATCCATCCCTATACATTTCACCCAAATTATTTTGACCTACTTCATCTCCTTGAGTTGCTGATTTCTTATAAAATTTAAAAGCTTTTTTATAGTCAATATCCACTCCTAATCCTTTTTCATGCATATATCCTAGATTGCATTGTCCAATTTCATCCCCTTGAACTGCAGCTTGTTTGTAGTAGTTTATAGCTTTTTTATAATCAACCTTTACACCTATACCATTTTCATATATATAACCCAAATTGCACTGAGATTTTGGATTACCTTGTTTTGCTGATTTTTCAAACCAGTATAAAGATTTATCCAAATCTATTATATCTATATTTTCATTTGTAAATATATCAACTTCAAAACACATCTCAAGAGCTTCTATACCTCCTTGGTATAGTAACCCTAGTAAATATTGAGCTCCTGAATTTCCTTGCAAAGCTGATTTTTTTAATAAAATCAAAGTTTTTTTAAAATCTAGATTTTCATAGTCGTTTAATATATATGAAATAGCTAACTCTACTTTTTCTTGTGCATCTTTTTCATTATACTCATTTATACTATCCTCAAAATAATTCATAACGACAATCTCCTTAAATTTTTCTTACTAATAACTACTTTGTCACTATTTTTTTTAAAAGTAAATAGAATTTAACAAAATAATAAAAAACTTACTCTTAATTAGTAGATTTAATTAATTTTTACCTTTGGTTATTTTTATACTTAATTTCAATGCAATTAATAAGAATAATATTAATATTACTAGTATTATAGTCGGAGAAAATATATCAAAATATATAATTGATCCTAATATAGTAAAAAATATTCCTTCTACTAAATTTAAGTTATTTTTTTTGTAAACTTGTCTTTTTACTTTTAAATTTTTAAATTTTTTGCTATTATAAGATTTTTTATTGCTAATAGTTAAAATAGTCATAATTATTCCTAAAATAATAAAAATAATTCCAAATAATTTTATTGACATTTATAACACTTCCTTATTTATTTATTTATTTAACTTTATCATATTTTTATTTAAGTTTTCCAGTTTTTTACTAATATATATCTTTTATACACTAAAAAAGACCTTTACAGGTCTTTTATGCTAAAGCTCTTCTTATTTCTAAATTATTATTTAAATATTTAATAAAAATAGGTATAAAGATTAATTGAATTAATATCCCAGGTATGGCCATAGTTATATTTCCAAATACAAATAATAAAGGATTTACTTTTGGAGCTACAGTTATAGAAACTAAATATGCGCCAATTACTGCAAATAATCGTCCACCTAACATTGTGCAAAGTAAAGTTATGTATATTTTTTTAGTTTTATTAAATATATAACCTGTTAAAAAACCATATGCACATAGTTCAAAGGCCATTATAGGCATTACTGGTATAATCGGTGGCATCCCTGTCATAAATCCACTAAGTATTGGTGTGATAATTCCTATTAACATCCCACAAACTGGTCCTAATAAAAATCCTCCTATTAACACCGGTATGTGCATTGGTAAAAATATATTTCCTGCTAAATTTACAGTATGAAATATCATCGGTAATATAATTCCGAAAGCTATAAGCATTGATGAAAAAGCTATTTTTTTACTTTTCATTTTATTTTCTCCTCCAGATATTAATTTTTAACTAAAACCAAATAATAAATTTGATCATTTTCAAAAGCTTCTAAAACCTTTAAGCCATTTTTTTCAAATATTTTTCTTTGATTATTAACAGGTATTAACCTAGCTTTACTTACAGACTTGCCTTTTTCTTTGTGCATATTATTTAAGAACTCTCTACTATTTGAATGAGCTATAATGAGTTTTCCATTTTTATTTAAATTTTTATTTATTAAAGTTTTTACTGTTTTTGTTTTGTTTTCCAAGTGAGGAAACATTGAATATAATATGATTTTGTCATACTTTTCATATATTTCTTCTTCTTCTACATCCTTTATTTCAAATTCTATATTTTCTAAATTTTTATATTTTTCTTTTGCTATATTTAGCATGCCAGTTGAAATATCAACTCCTTTTATATATCCCCCTTTATTTAAAGCTTTTATAAAAGGTATTATTACGCCCGTTCCCGTTCCAACATCTAATATTCTTTCGTTTGATTTTATATCTAATTTTGATAACAGTAAATTTATTTTTTCTTCATTTACTTCTATTATAGAGTCCCATTCTTTTGCTATTTTATTAAAAAATTCTACTTGATTCATAATACCTCCTTAAATATTTATTTTATAAAACAAAAAAGCCATGAAGAGTTTAAACCCTTCATGGCTTTTTATTATCTAAAAAAATTATAGTTTCATTTAGTATCATTTGTCAACTAATATTAGTTTTTATTTTATTATATAACTTCAGGTAACTCATCATAATATTTATACTTATCTTCTTTGATTGCAATTGTTGCTGCAATTATTGTTAAAATACTCATTACTATAAACATCATAAAGCCTTTCTTATATCCATTTATTCCAACTCCATTAATTTGTATCATAAATCCTATAAATAAATTTATAATTCCACTTCCAATAAATTCTGCAGTATTTATTATACTTGTAGATAATCCTAAATATTCTTCCTTATTTTTATATTTAACGTCACTAAAAGCTTGTAAATGAGTCATATTTATACATCCAATCAAAAAAAATGCAACAGGTAAAAATACTATGGATGGTTTTACATCTTTAGCAATTACTATAAATGTCCATATAAATAGGTTTAATAATCCACCTAGTCTTACTATATTAAACTTATTCCCCTTATATTTTTTAAATAAAATATTCATAACTATAGCCCCAAATACAAGTCCATAAGTTAAAAAAGAAACTATAAATGCAGATACACTTTTACTTAAACCATAAATATCAACTATATAGCTAACTCCCCATAAACTACTAAAAGCAGTTGTTACTCCTACTAAAGAAAACATTATAACAGAATTATATAATGTTGATTTTTTTGTTAAAACAGATTTAAGACCTAATTTTATATTTCTATTTGTAGTTTTTCCTTTATTTTTATTTAGATTAAATCCACATTCTTGAGGATTATTTCTTACAACAAAGTATATACTTATCCCAAATAAAATCCCTATTAAACCTATTAATATAAATGAACTTCTCCAACCTAAGATTTCTGTAAGTAATGCAAGGGGAAATGTTGCAAATACACTTCCTAAATTCCCTATAAGTGAAAACTTTGCAGAAGCTGGTGCAAATTCTTCTTTTTTAAACCAATTTCCTTGAACTTTAAACATAGAAAGTAAAATAACTGATGTTCCAGCACCCACCATTACTCTAGATACATATGCCAATTCTATATTTTGTATAAATCCAAATAATATAGAACCAAGACCTGCTATTATCATTCCTAAACTACTTATATTTCTAGCTCCGAACTTATCTATAATAACTCCTGCTGGTATTTGCATAAATGCATATGAGTATAAAGTAAATGAAGCTATATTTGATATTTCTATAGAGTTAAACCCTAATTCATTTGATAAGTTATCAGAAATAACCGCAGTTGACATTCTTAAAAACAAAACAAGCACAAATGAAATTGTAAGCACCCACCATATACTCCATTTAATCCTAGAATACGTTTTCTCTTGAAACTCCATAATTTCCACAACCACCTTTTTTAAAAATATATAACCCTAATAAATATTATCATCCCACTAAATTTTTTTCAATATAATGAAATATTTTTTATTTTTTCATATATATGAAATTTTAAATTTGATAACCTCTACTTTATTAAGTTGAGTTAAAGATTTGATAGGATATATTAATATATCAAGATTATATAGTACTTTTTATAAACACAATAAATAGATATACGTATATTAAAATCCTGTATATCTATTTATCAATATCTTATCTTTTCAATCACTTGCTCAATATTAAGTTTTTTAACTATTTTTTTAAATAATTTAAAGCAAATTAATCCTATAGCAGATCCTATAATATTAAAAATAACATCATCGATATTACTTACACTAAATATTGTAAACAATTGAATTATCTCTATTAAGCTTGATGTAATTGTACTAATTAATATTATTTTTAAAAAGCTATTTATTTTCTTAAAAAGTAATGGAAGCAAAAATCCTAGAGGTATAAAGTAAATTACATTTAAAATTATGCTCTTAATAATTTTATTGTTATGTATTCCGTCTTTTAAAATATTTACCGTCTCTTTAAATGGAATAATATTAATAATACCATCTACGCCTGAAAAAGTATATTGATATGAATTTAGTGGACTTGAAATCATAATTATACAAAATTTAAAAATGGTCAATCTTATAAGTATTAAGAAATATATTACTAGTATTAGCAAAGCTCCCTCTTTAGTTAAATCTAAAGTTCGCCTTAATTTAGCTAAATATAACCTAAATATAGCCCATACAACAATTGTTAAACCCACAATTGTTATAAAGTTCAAATGCATCATTATATTACTCCCTTTTGTTTATTGTCTAACTTACATTATATCAAACTGATATTTATAATTATTTACAAAAAAGTAAAAAAATACTTAATTTATTTTTAATATAAAAAGAGAGGTAGAAACCTCTCTTTTATTTATGTAAAAAGAAAACTTATTATAATCTATCAAGACCTTGTTTTAAATCATCTATTATATCTTCAGAATCTTCTAGTCCTACAGAAATTCTTATTAAACCATCTGAAATACCAGCTTCAGCTCTTTCCTCAGCTGTATAAGGAGAGTGAGTCATTGAAGCAGGATGTTGTATTAATGTCTCGCAATCACCTAAGCTAACTGCAAGAGTACATAATTCTAAAGAGTTAAGTAGTTTTTTACCTGCCTCTAGGCCACCTTTAACTTCAAATGCTATCATACCACCAGGTAAATCCATTTGTTTTTTAGCTAATTCACGTTGAGGGAAACTTTCAAGTCCAGGGTAATTAACTTTTATTACATTGTTATGTCCTTCTAGAAATTTAGCAACTTCTAGTGCATTTTTACTATGTTTATCCATTCTAATTTGTAAAGTTTTCATACCTCTTAATATTAAGTAAGCATCAAATGGGCTAAGTACAGCACCTGTCATATCTTTTACACCAAATAATCTTACTTGATCTATAAATTCTTTTTTACCAACAACGAAACCTGCTATAACGTCTCCATGTCCGTTTAAGTATTTAGTTGCAGAGTGAACTACAACATCAGCTCCCCATTCTAGAGGTCTTTGTATGTAAGGAGTACAGAAAGTATTATCTACCATAACTAAACAATCTTTCTTTTCATGAGCTATTTTAGCTACAGCTTCTATATCTATTAATTTTAAGTCTGGGTTTGCAGGAGTTTCTAGATAAACTACTCTAGTATTTTCTTTCATAGCGGCTTTAATTTCATCTAAATTAGTTGCATCTACAAAAGTTACTTCAACCCCATATCTTGTTAATCCATGATTTAATAATGCAAAAGTACAACCGTATAAAGTTTTTGATGCAACAACATGGTCTCCAGCTTTTAAAGCTGTTCATAATGCTGAAGATATAGCTCCTATTCCTGATGCAGTAGACATACAAGCTTCTGCACCTTCTAATAAAGCTACTTTTTCTTCTAATTGAGTATTAGTTGGATTTCCAAGTCTTGTGTATATATATCCACCTTCTTGAAGTGCGAATCTTCTTCCACCTTGTTCTGCACTATCAAATACAAATGTTGATGTTTGGCATATTGGTGTAGTTAATGCTCCAGATACAGGATCTTTGTGATGTCCTCCATGTATCGCTCTTGTAGCAAATTTCTTGTTTTTTAAGTTTTCCATAGTAATTCTCCTCCTAGATTTTGATTAAATAGTAGTGTCTTACTTTGTGAAAACGATTACTCTCGCCTTCTCTTTAAATATAACATCCTTAAATTTTTTTGTAAATAAATTGGAAATAAGTAGTAAAACTTAGATAATTTTAAATATTTTAATAAAAAATTTTTTTAATTTTTTATTGATAAAAACTTAAATTTAATATGTTTTAAGCTTATATTTTTATATTTTTTTTATATTTTAAGGTAAGTATAAATTTAATATTTAGATATAATTTCAAAAAAAATACCAGTAGAAATTTTACTGGTATTTTTTATATTAAATATTTTTGACATGGAAAATTTATTTTATTTTATATAATATATTTATGCTTAAATTTTTATTTAATTCCTAATAATTATTCACTCAAATTTTGTATATATAATCGTATATAATTCAATTGTAATATTTAGAATAAATTAATTTATATCAATTCTAATTTATACCTTCTTTGATACTATCATAAAGTGAGGGCTCATACCCATTAAAGATTCTTCTGTATCTGTTTGATTTAAAATTTTAAGCAATATATTTCGCTTCTCTTCATCTTTCCAATATTCATTTAAAAAAGGTGTGAACCAAATAATACCTTCTATAGCGTGTTTTTGAATAGTTTCAAACCCAACTACTTCTAATTCTTCTTGTAACTCTCTAGGAGTATGAAAATAAGCTTGAGTTATAAAATTTGAATACTCTTTTGGTCTTATATGAACTCCACTAATTAATTCATTTTGTATCATATTAAAATATATAGGATCATCTAAAAACTCATTTCCATTTCCATAAGTAGATAGAGCCCATGTTGTTGAACTAAACTTAGAAATTCCTACTGAAAATAATATTCCTCCTTTTTTCAAAACTCTCTTAGCCTCATTTAATGCTTTTTTTCTATCTTCTCTATTTTGAAGATGATATAAAGGTCCCATAAGAAGAACTATATCTGCACTTTCATTCACTCTATTTATATTTCTTGCATCACATACTTCTGCCTTAAATAAATTATCTTTGGACTGACTTTTTATAGCATATTCAACTGCATTAGGTGCCAACTCTAATAGATGGACTTCATTTCCTTCACTAGCTAACCAAGAAGAATATACCCCTATCCCGCCTCCTACATCATAAATTATATTTCCTTTTTTTACTATATAATTACTTAAAACTTCTTTTGTTCTATAAAATTCTACTATTCCTAATCCTCTTTCTAACCGTCCCTTTTCTGCTCCATTATTGTAAAAATCAAATACTTCATCTATATTCTCCATAAATATTCCCCCTAATTTTATTACTTAAATTATAGTTAAGTTTTGCAACCATTTCAATTATAAAGGTATTTATATATATTATATAGAATATATCTTTATATATTGGAGGTGACTTAGTTGATTAAATGTTTAGACTATTCTTATAAAGATCTCATTTTAAATTTTTTAAATAAGGAAAAGGAAAAAAATCTATATATATTAACTAATCTAGAATTTCATGGATTTAATGCTCCTTATCTAAGAATATATGGAGAGTTTGATCAGTTTAATAAAATAATAGCAGCACTTTTTCAATTTAATAATTTTTTTATAATTTATTCATCTAATAATTTTTCTACAAAAGAATTTTCAGATATAATAAATGCTAATAATTATACTCACATATGTGGTGAAAGCTCTGTACTAGAAAAGCTTAAACCATTTATAAAATTCAAAACTATAGAAAAATCTACTCTATGTGTAATTAATAATATTAAAAGTTTGAAAACAAATCTTAATATTATTCAAGAATTTCAATTTGGAGATGGTGAAAAAGTAGTTAATTTATCTAATCATATAGAAGAATTTCCTAAAAATATATATAATTCAAACAAACTTGATTTAGATATTTTAACAGAAAGAGTTAAAGGATATTGTGTTTTAGACAACAATAAAGATATGATATGTATGGCTCAATTATTACTTAATACTCCTTCTTATGGAATAATAGTTGGAGTTGGAACTCATCCAGACTTTAGATTAAATGGCTATGCTTCTAAATGCGTATCTAAACTAATTAAATCTAATTATACTGAAGGAAAGCTTTTTGGTTTAACATATACTAGTAATAATGCAAAAAAAATGTATCATTCTCTTGGATTTAAAGATATATGCTCTTGGTCTTTTATATCAAATTAAAAATATGCAATTAAATTAATTGCATATTTTTAATACCATATATAGCAAGATATATATTTTTCTATGTCTTTTTAACTAAGCTATCATATAAATCATTTAAATTTATATTTCATTTGCTATCAATTCATAATACCATATTATAGCAGTTGATAAAGTTTCAATACAAACTACAATCTTCAATATCCAAAATACAAACCATATAAAACTTTTATATTCTGATAAATATATATAATGCTGCAAAATAAAAAGCACAATAATAAAATATATAACTAATAAAATTTCACTTTTTAATTTTTTGCTTATCAATAAAATCAGTCCTTTATGAATTACATAATAAAACTAGCTATTGGAGCTATCGCTGTTATAATGAAAGCTAATATTATCATAAATATAGCAAATCTTTTAAGACCTAATTTTTTGTTTTTCTTTTCTTCTTTTATCATATTATCTAATCCTCCATAATGTCAACTTACAATCTATATTATAACTCTTGATTTAATATTAATCTATAAAAAAATACTACCATAATAATTATGGTAGCACTTAATAAAAGAGTAGTTATGTTCAATATTTTATTTAGATTTTATTTACCCCATCAACTTCACTTTCAAAATCAATAGATATTTTATTATAATATAATTAACAAATTTATGCAATAATTATATTATAATAATTTATTTACTGCTGTTATTATTTCTTGTAATTAATTATATATTATATAAATTTGATTCATTAAACTTATTTTATACTACAATTTATTAAATTTCATGATACAATTTAATTAAATTCTATGGGGGGAGATTTTAAAAATGTTTAATAATTGGAATTTAAAAAAACATATGCTAATATCTGTGATTATTTCTTGTCTTGCTGGTTTATCAATTTTATTTCACTCTAAAAGTTCTTTAGGTGCAATACAAGGATTAGACGGTGGTCCAAATGCTATTTATATTTCTTATGATTTTACAACAGCAATATTAATTACTATATTAACGTTTGTTTTGTCTTTAATCAGTTATAAATTAATTAAAAACTAAACTTTATATATTTATAAAATCAAATAAAAAGTATAGACATTTTAAGTCTATACTTTTTATTTATTTTTATCCTCTAAACATTTTTCAGGGTTTATATATATTAATTTCCAATTACCATTCTTATCTTTTTTATAATCAGCAATTTTTATATCATATCCATTAGTTAATTGATAAAATAGAACATAATATTGATTCCCATCTTTATCACTAAAATATATTTTCTTTTTATAACCATCTTGATTAATTTTTATATCTCCTTTAACTAAAGAACACCATTGTTTATATTTAATATCTATTACAAACTCAGCATCATAATTCCATCCATGATATGGTGCACATAAATAATTTTCAGGAGAGTACTGCATATAATTTATTTTATATACCCCATCTTCTTTAGTTACATAAATATATCCATAATAATATCCAAAAACACCTCTATTCTCATTCGTTCCTTCGATAATTTCTAGTTCAACGAAATATTTATCATCTTTTGGATGTTCTAAATCTCTTGGTACTTTTTCAAGCTTTATTAAATTTGTATGAATCTTATTTTCAAAAGATTTTAAGTATTCATTATAAGAAACTTGCTGCTTATATGATTTTGTTAAAAAATTATACGCAACAGGATAAGGTCCTTTAGTATCTCCTAAAGATCCACACCCAGTATTAGTATCTTCATTTGGATTTGCAGCTTCTCTTAGAACACTAAAATAATTTATTATAGTATCCTTTGGAGTTTTTAAAAGGTTATCAGGTATTTCAAATTTTAAATTTTCACTACCATATAAATCATATATAGATGTTTCTATTTTATTATTTAGTATTGGTAATTTCGATGGTCTGAAAAACCTCTCCATATTTTTAATCTGGTTGTACTCATCATTTCTTTTATCGTGTTTTATAGTATACAGTTTTATATACCTTCCACCTAATATCAAACTTAGCTCATTCTTTGATTCACCTATTGATACTGTTGTGAAACATATTACTACACTCATAATTAAAATTAAAATTTTCGTCTTAACCATAGATGTCTCCTTTTAAATTGTAATAATTTTATTATTCTCAATATTTTTATAAAAAACTCTATATATTTTAGGAAATATATGCCTAAATAAAAAAAGCCTTTAAAAGGCTTTTTTGTATTATATAAATTAAAAATATATAAAATAAAAGGCATAAAGATATAAATTCTTTATGCCTTTTAAACTAATTAATTTGTTTGATAATCTATACTAGTTCTTGGATATAATGTAGTTCCCCAAACTGAAACATTAACATTTGGTGCTAAAGGAACATTCTTTTCATCAATAATAGTTCTCCACCACTCCCATGCAAGTCCTGTACACTCTCTAGCTAATACTTTTATATTTCTTGCATTAGCTTCAAGTGGTATAACTGTTGCAAAATGAGCAGTTTTATCCTGATTACTTCCATCCCAAACTTTATGAGTTAAGATTTCATTACCATTTTTGTCATATGAAACTTCATCCCAAGATACATCAAATTGAGCAACATAAGCTCCACTATGATCTAAATTTATTTTTCCCTTTGAATATTCTGTAGATGTAGTTTCTATATAATCTGTTTTATTATGTACTGCAGCTATTGAATTATCTTTTAAGAATGTGCTCGTATAAGAAATTGGATATGCAGGATTTTTTAATCCAAAAGTTGCATTATCCTTAATTACATTTCTTATTTCATCAAAATCTTTAGTTATTATTTTATTATGAGCTTGAGCATCTCCACCTAAAACAACGGCTGTAAATGAGCTATTCTCAAATATATCTTTATATTGAGAGCTATTACTTGCACTATTGTTCTTTATTAAAGCTTTAAATGCAGCTTGTACATCTTTGCTCTTAGAGCTTGTTTCTAGCTTTACATAAATAGTTCTACCATAAGCTACATTAGAAACCATAAGTGGTGGTGCTTCGTTGCTTACACCTTTTCTAACTAACTCTTTAAAAGTTACACTATCATCAAACAGCTCAGATGGATTATTTGGTAATTGAGCACTTACAGTATAAAATATTTGCTTATACGCTGCAATCATAACCTTTTTTTCTCCATTTGAAATTGCGTTAAAGTCTATTCCAAGTGAATTGTCAAGAACTTTCGCATTAATATTAAGAGCATTTGAAATTTGAGATTTACTATATACCATAGATTCTAAATATTGAGTTCTAGCAGGTAATGTATGTGTTTGTGAGTTTTTATCACTCCAATTAGATACTAATTCATCTATTGCTCCAGATACATTACCATAAGTTGGGTTTTGAACTGTAACTGTATTGTCCTTTTTCATACCAGGTAAGTCAATACTAATATTTATTGGTTTTCTTTTGCACATTAAGATATTTGGTCTATTTTCAACAAAAGAATCATCTGCAGTTTGTAATGCCCCCGGGTATGTACGATCTGTTACAGAATCTACAATTGATATATCTACTGGAGATGTCGTAAGTGTTTTTTTCTTACGCTCTACTACAATAAATTTATTATTTGTTTTTATACCTTCTTTTGGAACGACATTTTCAATAGTATCTCCATTTGCAGCTAGTACTTCATTTTTGTTGTACTTTAAGTTAGCTATACCATTGTCTATATCCTCACTATTAGGCCCTTGAGCAAAACTTGTAAATGTAGAAGTACTCATTCCTAAAGCTATTGTAGCACATGCTAATAACTTTGTTATTTTTTTGTTTTTCATATTTAAACGCCTCCTCTCTTTAATTTATTAATACGGACAATTACTTAAAAAATTTAGAGTAACTTACAAATTGAGTAAAATAAAAAAAGCAGAAAACCTAAAAAAGTTGGTTTCCTGCTTTATAATTAAAATTTTATTTAATACATACTATATTAATTCTTTTTTATTATATAGTTTCAAACTTATTGTAATTGAAATTAGTAATATTATAGCACTTAATACTAAAACTATAAAAGGTAATCCAAATCTGTCTACCATACTTAAAGATAGTTTAAGTATTTGTGGCTCTTCACATAATATTCCTGCTATTCCCATAGTTAATCCACCTATTAACATAAATATTATTAAAACTATTAATCTTCCCTTTGTAACTCCAAATTTAATAACTATAGGTATTATAGATGATATTGAAATTACTGAAGAAATTACTCCTATTAAAATGTAAATATCTAAGGGAATATTATTTGAGTTTATCATATTTGTAATAAGGTAAAATATAGTCAAAAATATTATTGAAATTACTGATATAGTTATTCCTAAAACATATCTAGAAATTACATATTCACTTTTCTTAACAGGAAGTGATGAAATTAAATTATCTATCTTGTACATATCCTCATAAGCCATAATTTGATATAAAAGGAGATACCCTCCCATAGCAAATAGCATACTTAAAAAAGAAGGGTTAATTATAGCTATTACTAACCAAATTAATAAAACCATACCTGTATTTTTAAATATAGATGTTAAGTTATTAAAACTCATTTTAGTAAGATTTATTATATTCTCCATAATTAACACTCCTTTGTATAATACATTAATATGTCTTCTAAATTTGCATTATCGTAAATTACTTCTTCTCCAAAAACTTCATAAGCACTTTTTATATTTTTTGCTAGCCCTTCAAATCCAAATGAATTTTCATTATAAGCTATAAGCTCTTTTTTTGTCTCAATATCTAATAATTCTTTATTTCCTCTTATTATTTTATGATTTTCTAATATACTTTCTTTATCTCCATAAAGAATTACTTTTCCCTCAAATATAAATACTAAATAATCAGCTACCTTATCTAAATCTGAAGTTATATGAGTTGAATAAAACACAGTTGCATCTTCTTTTTCTATATGCTCTTGTAAAATATCTAAAAATTCATTTCTAACTAATGGATCTAAATTTGCAGTAGGCTCATCCATTATTATTAATTTAGGGTTGTGTGAAAGTTCCATAACAAGCTCAAATTTTTTTTGTTCGCCTTTTGAAAACTCTTTATATTTTTTATTTTCATCTAATTTAAACTGCTTTATATATCGCTTGTATATATTTTCATTCCAATTTTTATAAAAACAAGATATCCCTTTTTTTATAGCTTTAAGTTTAGAATCTTGCATATAACCAGGTGTTTCTCCTACATAGCCTATTATCTCTTTTATATATAAAGATTCAATATCATTTTCTTTTTCAAATATTTTTATACTTCCACTATCTTTAAATAACATATTCATTATAAGTTTTATAGTAGTGGTCTTTCCTGATCCATTAGGTCCTACAAATCCTGTTATATATCCTTTTTTTATATCTAATTTATCTATATTTAATTCAAATTCATTTAACCTTTTGCTCAAATCTCTAATTTCTATGGCATTCATTTTTATCCCTCCCTAAACTTCTTCATATATACTTTTAAAAATTTCTAATCCCTCTTCTAAAGAGATCCCTGCTGATTTAGCTTGTTTTACTATGATTTCTAATTTATTTTCAATTTCATATAAAGTTATTTCTCTCAGCCTACTTGTATTTTGCATAGATACAAAAGTCCCCTTACCTGTTACAGTTTCTATAAACCCTTCTTTTTCCAACTCTTCATAAGCTCTTTTAATCGTTATAATACTTACCTTTAATTCCTTTGCTAAATTCCTTATTGATGGTAGTCCATCTCCTTGATTTAAAGTAGAGTCTAGAATCTGATTTTGTATTTGACTTTTTATTTGTTCATACAAAGGTATAGTTGAGGTATTGCTAATATTTATATTCAAAATTTCACCTCTTTCTTTATATTATAAAAAGTGTATATAAAGTGTGTATATATTATATATACACTTTATATACACCTTATGTCAAGTACTATAAAAATTATTTGTAATAACAATAGGTAGGGTTCTTTTAAAAGAGTCCTACCTATTATTTGTATAAATACCATTCTTTATTTTTTTATTAAGCAAAAATATCCCTATATCATCAACTAATTATTATACTATAGAGAAATTTTCATTTCTAAAATAACGAAATAAATAAAATACACAGTCCAGATATTACCCTAAAAATGTTTAAAACAGAATATTTTTTTCCAAGTTTTCTTCTTAAAATGCACGTTGATATAAATATAATACCTAAAATATTTTGTATTATATAATAATATTTTGCTATACTTATAGAAAATCCTCCCAATATGAATAATATAATAAGTATCAAATAATCAAAATATATAATAAGCCATACCTCCTATAACTTATAATTTCTTATTATATATTATAAATATTTTTAAACTTAGTGATTATCTGATTCCTTTTCCTGTCATATGTATTATTTTAATTTTAACTATATTTGTAGCATCTTTAGCTTTAGATATGTATTTTTTTCCTTCTTCTAAAAAATCCTTAGAATATTTTTCTATAAGTTTTAATAATACTATTTCTTTTTCTTCTTTATCAACTTCCACAGCTTCTCCAAATATTATAACACTTTCATACTTTGTACTAAACTTATCTGGTAAAACTTCAGTATCTCCAACAACACTAAAAGAAACCTTTTTATTGTATACTATATTATCTAGTTTATGGCCTTTTTTTGCACAGTGAAAATATATACTATCGTCATAATATACATAACTAATAGGTAAACTATATGGATATCCATCCTCACTTACAGTTGCAAGATTACCATATTCTCCATTTTCTAATATTTTTTCTATATCATTTAATTCTAGTTCTCTTTTTTTCCTTCTCATTTCTTTAAACATAACTTATCTCCTTTTATATAGATTTTTTAATTTCATCTAATTTTAAATAATCAGTATTTGATACCTTGAAGCATATATTATTCTTTTAAAATAATCAAGTTAATCTAAAGTATACTTATACCTTTAGCTTTTTTATATTTAAACATTCTTGGTTTTATTCTTTTTTTATTAAATATTAAACAATAAATAAAGTTGATAATTTCGCAAATGCAACACTCATCCAAACTCCATTTATTCCAAAAATTTTAGTTAAAATGCTCATACCAATAAATACTCCCCCCTACTTACAGCGAAGCCCTTGCATTTCCTATTGATGTGAAATAACCTGAGTTAAATATATTAAATCCATTCATTATAAATTCAAATGCATATACTTTAGCGCCAATATATTCTAAGTTTAATATCTTGTAATCATTTTATTTTAACTTTTAAACTGTTATCTTTTTTACATTTGGTTTTAATAGTCCAGTTTTATCATAGTATCTTAAAGTGTCATGACTTATATCATACATTTTTGCTACTTATCCTATAGTGAATCTCACTTTTTTCTCCTATATGCTAATTTCTTGATATGTAAAAAAGACTCCAATATAGGAGTCTTTTTTATCAGTTAATTATATCTATTTTAAATTAATTTTACTTTCCTTGTTTCTCGTAATCACTTAAAAATTTAGCTATACCTATATCAGTTAGAGGATGCTTAGACATTTGCTTTAATACATTAAATGGTACTGTAGCAATATCAGAACCAGCCATAGCACATTCTGAAACATGAATTGGATTTCTTATACTAGCCGCAATTATTTGTGTATTCATTTCATGTACCTCAAATATAGTAGCTATATCACTTATAAGATTTACTCCTGTAGTTCCTATATCATCTAATCTTCCAACAAATGGGCTAACGTAAGTTGCTCCCGCTTTTGCTGCAAGTAATGCTTGTTGTGGTGAAAATATTAATGTAACATTAGTTTTTATTCCTTTTTCACTTAATATTTTAACGGCTTTTAATCCTTCTATACACATTGGTATTTTTATAACTATATTTTTATGTAATTTAACTAATTCCATAGCTTCTTCAACCATTTTGTCAGCTTCTAAACTTATTACCTCTGCACTTATAGGTCCATCTACTATGGAACATATTTCATTTATTACTTCTTGAAGGTCTCTACCTTCTTTAGCTATAAGAGATGGATTTGTAGTTACACCATCTACAATTCCCCAAGTATTAGCTTCTTTTATTTCATCTATATTAGCTGTATCTATAAATATTTTCATTGTCTTATATCTCCTTTTGTTTTTTATAATGCTACTATAGCTCCTACTATTAATGAACTTAAAACACTAACGCAAAATCCACCAATCATACCTCTAAATGCAAGCTCTGCTAATTGACCTCTTTTTTCAGGACAGAAAACTGATATTCCTGATATACAAATACCCATACTAGATATATTTGCAAATCCAGTTAGTGATATTGCCATCATTAATCCAGTTCTATAATCTAAATGTGGTAACATAGGTCCTAATTCACCAAATGCAACGAACTCATTTAAAGCTAATTTACTTCCTAGTAATTGACCTGCTGTTAATACACTTTCTTTTGGTATTCCCATAAAGAAACCTATTGGTGCAAAAACATATGATAGTATGCCTTCTAGTGATAATCCTATAAGCCCAAGCCCACCATTAACTAATGCTACTAAAGCTATTATAGCTACTAAAGATGCCCCTATTCCAAGTGCCATATTCATACCATCATTAGCTCCTTGAGAAATAGCTTCCATTATATTACTATTATTACCTTTATTATCTATTGTAACTTCATCACTATTTATTACAGTTGCTGCAAATTCAACTTCAGATTCAGTATCAACTTCTTCTCCATTGTCTACAGTAACAGTATTTACAGTGACAACTTCACGTACTTTTTCAGGAAGAATTATTTTTGAAACTATTATACTTCCTAATGGCACTAAAGCTCCACCTATTAAAAGATACTGCATAGGAATCCCAAGTCCTGCATATCCACCAAGAACTGTCGCTGACATACTTCCCATACCTGATATTAAAACTAACATTATTTCACTTTCACTCATACCTGATAAGTATTTACTTACAAGAATAGGTGACTCTGTTTGTCCTAAAAACATATTAGCAACTGCAACAAAGCTTTCAACTTTACTTGTTCCTAATACTTTTTCTATTGCACCTCCAATTATTTTAACTACAAATCCTATAAGACCTATATAATAAAGTGCTGCAACTAATGCTGATATGAAAATTATATTACCTAAAACTTGAATACCAAATATCATACCTGTAGGAGCTCCTGCATCTGCTAAAGGTCCAAATACAAATCCTAACCCTTTTGCCCCATAACTTAATACTACTGTTACAAAATCTGAAATTTTTTCAACAGCTATTCTTCCAAGTGGAAACTTTAATAATAAAAATGCTAATATAACTTGGATTACTAAAGCTTTTAATATCATTTTCTTTTTTACATCTTTTTTATTAGGTGATACAAGATATAAACCACCTAGTAATAGCGCTATCCCAATTATGTTTAATATTACCGACATTTTATCCGCCCTCATTTTTCTATATGATAAATTTTCAAGATATGCTTTTTAGTTTTATGACTGTCTCAAATTTTAATTTTATTTATGAGACAGTCTAAACTAAATATTATTTTAAATTATATAGTTATATATTGTGAACTATGTTTTTTACTAGATTTAAGAATTGTTCTTTAACTCTTTGTGTAGTTTCGATAACTTCTTCATGATTTAAAGGTTGGTCAAGTATTCCTGCAGCCATATTAGTTATACAAGATATACCTATAACATTTAGATTGCTATGAGATGCAACTATTACTTCTGGAACAGTTGACATACCAACTGCATCACCACCTAATATTTGTGCCATTTTAACTTCTGCTGGAGTCTCATAAGTTGGTCCTGTAAAGAATGCGTATACACCTTCTTTTATATCTATATTTAATTTTTTAGCACAATCTCTTGCTAACTGTATATATTTTGGAGTGTATGCAGTAGACATATCAGGGAATCTAACGCCTAATCTATCATCATTTTTACCTATTAAAGGATTATTTCCACCTAAGTTTAAATGATCTTTTATTATCATTAAGTCTCCTGGTTTATAAGATTTATTAGCTCCACCTGCTGCATTTGTTACAAAAACAGTTTCTACTCCTAACGCTTTCATAACTCTTACTGGAAAAGTTGTTTCTTGCATTTTATATCCTTCATAAAAATGGAATCTTCCTTGCATAGCTATAACATTTTTACCTTCTAATTGGCCAATTACTAATTGGCCTTTATGTCCTTCAACTGTTGAAACTGGAAAATTTGGTATTTCATTATAACTTATTACTACTGGATTTTCTATTTCATCTCCTAATACCCCAAGTCCAGAACCTAATATTAACCCAATTGTAGGTTTTACATCTGTTTTAGTTTTTATATAGTTTGCGCTTTCTATTATTTTTTCATATAAGTTGTTCATAATATTTACCCCACCTTTTGTCATATTTTAATAATTATGTAATTAATTAAAGCTTAGTACCCTATTACTTCTTCATTATTTATTATTTTTATAATCGAGCTTGTCCCAAGTCTCTTTGCTCCATTTTCTATAAATACTTTAGCTGTGTCTAAGTCTTTTATTCCTCCAGCTGCTTTTATTAATACTTCACTACCTATATTTGCTCTAAAAAGTATTATGTCTTCTAGTGTAGCTCCACCTGTGCTAAATCCTGTAGAAGTTTTTATAAAATCAGCTTTAGCATCTGTTACACATTTACACATTTGAATTTTTTCTTCTTCAGTTAATAGACAAGTTTCTATAATTACTTTTAAAATTTTATATTTACATGCTTCTTTTATAGCTTTTATTTCTTTTGTAACTTCATTAAATTTCTTTTCTTTTACCATTCCTAGGTTTATAACCATATCTATTTCATCTGCACCATTTTTTATAGCATCTACAGTCTCAAATACTTTAACTGCAGTTGTGTTATATCCATTTGGAAATCCTATTACTGTACAAACCTTCATTTTATCTCCCACGAAATCCTTTGCCTTTTTTACAAATGATGGAGGTATACAAACTGATGCTACTTCATATTTCATTGCATCTTCACAAATTACCTTTATATCTTCCCAAGTAGCTGTTTGTTTTAATAAAGTGTGATCTACTGTACTTAAAATTACCTTTTTATCCATTGTTTTTCTCCTTTTGATTTAGCCAATTATTTCATGTATAATAAAACTTTTTTCTGGCTTTTCATTTTGTATATCATAAGCTTCTTGTAATTGCTCTTCAGCTTTTTCAAATTTATCTTTATCACTTGAATATAGAGTTGCTAATACATCTCCTTCTTTAACATAATCTCCCATTTTCTTTTTAAGAATTATTCCTGCACCATAATCAAGTTCATCATCTTTTGTATGTCTACCTGCACCTGTAAGTAATGATGCTATACCTACTTTTTCTGCATTTAGGTCATAAACATAACCTTCTTTATTAGCCTTTACTTCATAAGTTAGAGGTGCTATTTCAAATAATTTTGGATTATCTATAACACTTGGATCTCCACCTTGAAGAACTGCTAACTCTCTTAATTTAGAAAGAGCTGAATTATCACTTAAAACTTTTTCAAGTTTTTCTCTTCCTTTCTTAGTATCTGGCTCGATTCCCCCAATTTTAAGCATTTGAGCCCCTAGTTGTAAGCATAATTCTCTTAAATCTTCAGGTCCTTTACCTTTTAACACTTCTATAACCTCTTTTAATTCAAGCGCATTACCTATTGCATATCCTAAAGGTTCTCCATTTAATGTTATTGCAGCTGATGTTTTTCTACCTAAACTGTTTCCTATGTTTACCATAGCAGTTGCTAATTTTTTAGCATCTTCTGCAGTTTTCATAAAAGCTCCTTCACCATATTTAACATCTAGTAATATCGCATCTGAACCTGAAGCTATTTTTTTACTCATTATACTTGCAGCTATTAAAGGTATGCTATCAACAGTTGCAGTAACATCTCTTAATGCATATATTTTTTTATCTGCTGGTACTAAGTTTTGAGTTTGTCCGGCTATAACTAAACCTGCATTTTTTACCATATCTTTAAATTTTTCTTCTTCAACAGAAATATTAAATCCTGGTATAGATTCTAATTTATCTAGTGTTCCTCCAGTATGTCCAAGACCTCTTCCTGATAATTTAGCAACCTTTCCTCCAGCTGCACAAACCATAGGTACTAATATAAGAGAAGTTTTATCTCCTACTCCTCCAGTACTATGTTTATCTAGTTTTATGCCTTCTATCATACTTAAATCTACTACATCACCTGAATTAACCATTGCCATAGTAAGATTTGCTGTTTCTTCTTTACTAAATCCATTTATATATATTGCCATTAATAATGCAGATGCTTGATAATCAGGTATATCTCCATTAGTATATTTTTCTATAAAAAATTCTATTTCATCTTTAGATAATTCTTTATTATCTCTTTTTTTTGAAATTATGTCGTATACTCTCATTTTTATCTCCCCTTATTCATTTAATTTATAATGATTATTCTTAACCCATTTACTTAATTCTTTATTGGTTGTGGGTATATTTATATCATTGTTTATTATATCCCTTTTGATTTTTTCAACATTTTCAATAGTATTTGAATCTAATTCAACACTTGAGCCTTCTCTTGTATAATCGATAACGTTTTCTCCTAGGCCAATTTTATGTACTCCTGATTTCCATGAGTTATATTTTATAGCTTCTATTTCTTTGTATATTATATCGTTTGCGTATCTTGTTGCTGTTGATACAATATTATCTGGTGCAAAAGAATTTTGATTTCCATCTACTCCAAATGCATATTTATTAACTTGTTTAGCTGCTAAAAATACACCTAACCCAGATTGTCCAGCTAACTGCTGTATATAAACTGCTCCCTTATTATACATTGAAAGAGCAATTTCTTTTGCTTTTGCAGGATCTGAAAAATCATCTACCACTGCTTTCATGACATTTATATTTGGATTTATATATTTAACACCTGCCTCAAATCCTACAAATCCTTCATTTAAATGATTTAATTCTTTACCAAGAATTACTCCAGCAGATTTATTTTCATCTAAATCTTTAGATAACTCAAGACCTGCGATAACACCATGTAGAAACGTTTGTTGTGCCCAATTAGTACTTATAGAACTTACATTTGGTAAGTCTAACTTAGAATCTATTATTGTAAATTTTTGATTTGAAAATTCTCTGGAAACTTGTTGTACCGCCTTTTTTTGTTCTCCTCCAACAGAAATTATAAGATCATACTCATTTTTCTTTGCATATTCTCTAGCAAATTTCACATAATCATTTTTACTTTTTGACTCGGCATAATCAAACTCAATTTCTAATTTTTCTTGTGCTTTTAACATGCCATCATAACATAAATCGTTAAAAGATTTATCCCCTAAACCAGACTCATTAAAAATAATTGCTACTTTTGTTGCCTTATTATTTTTAATTTCTGTTTTAGTTTGATTAACTTCTTTTAAATAAGCAATTATAATAATTAATATCAAACTAGTTAATACCATTATTTTTTTGTAGTTTAATTTCATTTATTAATTATTCCCTTCTGCTTTAATAATATTATACGAAACAAAACGTTTTCACTCCATAAACTTTATTGATATGTATTTTAATAATATTGATATTTTTATATGTATAATCTTGCTTATGTATAAATATATTGATATTTTGTGTAAAAAATTGACATAAGCAAGATTTTAATTATATCTATCTATCATCTTCAGGAGATATTCCTTTATATTTTTTATAGGTTTTTGAAAAATAACTAGCATTTGAATATCCTACATTCATAGAAATTTGAGATATCTTCATATCTGTAGTCTTTAACAGTTTTTCTGCTTTTTTCATTCTATAGTTAGTAAGATATAGGCTAAAATTTTCACCTACTTCTTCCTTAAATAATCTTGAAAAATACTCGTGAGATAAATAAACATAGTTTGCTATATCATGTAAAGATATATGTTCTTTATAGTTTTTATCTATATATTCTAAGGATTTTTTTATAGCTTTTGAATATTTTATTTCATCTTCATTATTTTCATTAACTATATTTTGAGGTTTAGTTTCATTGCTATTTATACTGTCATTAATTCTTTCTAAAATCTCCTTTAATTCTTTTGGTCTTATATCAGATTTTACTAAGTACTCATATACTCCACAACTTATGGCTTCCTTTGCATAAGAAAATTCTGCATAATTTGTTAATAAAACTATATAAATATCAGAATAAACTTTTTTAATTTCTTTTGTAAGTTCTATACCGCCCATAATTGGCATTTTTATATCACTTATAATTACTTTTGGTTTTAGTTTTAATGAAAGTTCATAAGCCTCTTTTCCATTTTGTGCACTAGCAACTACATTAAATTTATCAGAAATATTTGAGATTGTATAAACTATCCAATCTCTTATTGGTGCTTCATCTTCAACTACTAATATATCTAACATATTCTCCTCCTTATTTTGGAAGTATAAAAGTAATTTTAGTTCCCTTTCCCTCCATACTTTCTACTTTTAGTCCATATTCTAGACCATAATTTAATTGTATTCTCTCATGTACATTTATTACTCCAACCCTATTTATACTAGCTTCTTTATTTAATACATTTTCTAGTTTATCTTTAGACATACCTACTCCATTATCTTCTACAACAATTCTTATTCCTTTAGTACTTTTATAACATTTCAAACTAATTTTTCCTTTATTATTCTCTTTTTCCATACTATATAAAATTGCATTTTCTACTATAGGTTGTAATATGAAAGAAGGTACTTTAAAGTCTTTTATACTTTCATCCATTTCATAACTTATATCAAAACATTCAGGATATCTCATTTTCTGAAGTTCAGAATAATTCTTAATATTTTCTATTTCTTCTTCTAAAGTAACCATTTCACTAGCCTTTGGCAATATACTTCTTAATAGTTTTGTAAATCTATAAATCATATCTTCGGCTATATCTGTTTTGTTCATAGATATTAAAAATCTTATACCACTTAATGTATTGTATAAAAAATGTGGATTTATTTGCGCTTGTAAAAAGCTCAACTCTGCTACTCTTTTTTGTTTTTCATATTTTTTTATATCTTTAATAGATGTATCTAACTGTTTTACCATGGTATTGAATGAATTTTGAAGTTGTCCAATTTCATCATCTCTATCAACATCTACATTTGCATTTAAATTTCCTTTCATTACTTCTTCCATTTTATCTTTCATATTTAAAATAGGCTTAGTAATCCAAGATGAAATTTTATAGGTAATTATTAATGCTGGTATACTAATTAATGCAATTATATAAAATGTTCTTTGAGCTATTTGATTTGATACTTCTGACATTATATTTGAAGGTATTTCTTGAATTATACTCCATCCATATGAATCTATATTAGATGCAATTTCTATATTTTTATCATTTACGTTTTTTCCCTTTACATTATTTTTATAATTTTTTCCTATTAATCTTTTATCTTTACTAGATATTATATTTCCTTTAGAATCCACTATATATATATACGTACCTCTATCTAGTAAATTTGAATATCTATCGTATAACATAGTTTCACTTATATCTATTATTAGTACTCCTAAAGTTTCATTTGTTATTAAATCTTTTATAACTCTTCCCATCTTTAATATGTTTTTATAAGGTCCTATTCCCTTTTCATCTTTATATGTATTTATAAGAACTGTTTTACCATCTGCACTTATTATTTCTTTATACCACTTTTCACTTTTTATACTATTTAAATTATATTTATTCTTAGAGTAAGTACCATAACTTAAACCGTTTTCTCCTACTATATATAGTTCTGGCTTCATATTAAATTTTCCATATTTAAAAACTTGGTCCATAAGTAAATTTTCTACATAGTCATAATTTTCTTTTGATTTATCTGAACTTATGTAAAGCTTTTCTTTAGATATAGAAAGTATATCTACCAGTTTACTATCTACAACAATATTATTTCCTATACTTTCCACATTAGATAGTAAAATTGTTATATTATTAGCAACTTCATCTAATACTTGACATCTCATTCCACGAATTTCTTCTTGAACAATTTTATTACTATCATTTATTACCCAAGCACTAATAATACCAGTTATAAAAACAATTAAAACAAATATTAATAAAAACAATTTAAATGTAATACTATTTGTTTTTATGTTTACCCTCTCCTTTTACTTAGATTTCCAACTAATAAGTTTAGCGTATATGTTCTTTTAAATCAATATTTTTCTATATACTAAATTAATATAATCCTAAAAAATAAAAAGAGCAAATGCTTTATACTTTTTCAGCACTTACCCTTTATATTTTATACAAATTATGGCCTTCTAGCTCCTTTAAAATGAGTTTGATAATATCCTGTTAATTTTGATTTTTTTATTCCGTCTTTTTCATTAGCAGCATGTACAAATTCATTATTGCCAACATACATTCCAACATGACTTACTCGACCTTTTCCCATGGTATCAAAGAATACTAAGTCTCCAACCTGTAAATCTTTTTGCTTTATAGGTAGTCCGACTTTACTTTGTTCATAAGCAGTTCTAGGTATATTTTTACCTAAAGCATTTTTATAAACATATTGAACTAATCCTGAACAATCAAAAGTATTTGGACCTGTAGCACCCCATACATATTGATTACCAATTTTGCTTTCTATTAATCTAACTGCTGCATCTTTATTACTAGATTTTATGTTACCTATATTATTAAAATTCACAGATTTATTTTCATTTGAATTTATTTGCTTTGTAGGTGTTTTTATTTGTTCACTTACTGTAGATACATTATCTTTGTTACTATTTAACCTAGCATTGTTTATAGAACTTAATAATGTATTTAATGTATCTAATTTATCTAGTAATTGCTGATTATTATTACCATGACAATGAGGGCAAGTTCCTCCTCCAAAGTTTCCCATTGCATTTTCTAACATTGCTCCAAATAAATCAGGCTGACCATTTGAATAAGAACTATTTCTTGAATTTAATTGTCCAACTGCATTTAAAAGTTTAATTGCAACTAATTGATTTACATCCATTTCAAATCTCCCTTATTTCACTTATAATGAAATTTACAATAAAATAACCGTATATTAAATAATACGGTTATTTTATTCTTATATTTAGTAGTTTTTATAAATAAGTTTTGTTTTTTAATACTTTTATTAGCAAATATTTTTCTCTATTAGGATACTTTTGTTTTTTCTACTTTTTCTTGTATTTTCATCTTATTCTCAAGTAAAGAATCATAAATTGGAGGACATTCTAATAAATTTGCTACTAAATATGCTACTCCACAAACTACTATTATAGGTCCTAGTTGAGTTAAAGAACCTGTCATTTCAAATACTAAAATAAAGCCTGTAATTGGAGCCCTAACTACCGATGAAAACATACCTGCCATAGAAAGCAATATAAAATTATTTATAAATGCAGGATCTAATCCTAAAATAATAATAGACAATTTTGAAAATATAACTCCAACTAATCCTCCTAAAGTTAACACTGGGAATAATATCCCCCCAGGAGTACCAGGAGCAAAACTAATGAGAGAAAATATATATTTCCCAACTAATAAAATTATAGCTAGTTTTAAGGTTATTCCTGTTGAAAATATGTTATTCATCAGTTTATCACCACCTCCTAAAACTTGTGGTAGCAACATACCAAACCCAATAGCAAACATAAATGGTATAATCATCTTATATCTTAAACTTAACTTGATTTTTGAATAAATTTTCATAGTTTGTAATAACCCTTTATTGTATATAACTCCACAAAATCCAATTAAAATTCCTAGTATAATCAGTACTATATAATACTTTGCTGGTATATCTAAAACTTTTCCAACTATAATTGTATGTGCCTCACCTAAAAATACCCATGTCATCAAATCTGAACTAACACATGCAGCTATAGATGTAACAAATAGTATTGGCGAAAAACTTTTATGAACTTCTTCTAAAGTAAACATAACACCTGCAAAAGGGGCATTAAAAGCTGCTGCTAAACCTGCTCCTGCTCCACTTGAATATAATATCATTTGTTCTGTTTTTTCTAATTTAAATTTTTGTGATATTCCATGTGCAAAACTAGCTCCTAACTGTATAGATGGGCCCTCTATTCCAAGTGATAGTCCTGCTCCCATAGCTAATACTCCATTTATAAACTTACTTACTAATATCCTAAATGAATGTAAAATTTTCAATTTTCCTTTTATACATCCTTCAATTTGTGGAATACCACTACCTGATATCATAGGGTCTTTTTCAACAGAATATCCAACTATATAACCTATAGTAGCAAATACTAGTATTCCAAAAATTATATATGAAGTATGATCTAACATAAATTTATATATATCTATGCTTATAGATCCTGCATAACTAGAACAAAGCCTATATAGTGAAACTATAAATCCAGCTATACATCCAACCAAAATACTTTCAAATACAATCTTAATTTTAAACTTATTTGAATAACGCTTATGTTCTTTTATTTCCTCACTTAAAGCTTCCATCTCATCACCTCTAAGGTAAATATTACCCAATTTGAAGTTTAGTTAACTTTTTTCAAAATAGATTTACAATTTTTTTAATAAAAAAGTAAGTATTTAAATACTTACTTTTTTATAGAATATATTAAATGTTTCATGTGTTTACCTTCATATAATTTTGTAAACTCTCCTTCTAATTCCATGCCTAATCTTAACGCTACTTTAATTGATGATTTATTTTCTGGTCGTATTTGAGCTATAACTTTTTCTGCAACTGTATTTTCAAAAATGTATCTTATACATTCCTTTATTCCTTCAGTTGCATATCCTATCCCCCATGATTCTTTATTTAGTATATAAGCTACCCCTATAAATTCTCTACCATTTATATTCTCTATTAAAGGCCCCATAACCCCTACAACTTTTTTGTTTATTTTATCTATTGCTAAAAAATAACTATATCCATCGCTTTTATACCTGTCTATATTTTTATTAATCCATTCAAGTACCTCATCATCTGAAAAAGATTTTTCCCAAGCATACATAATTTCAATATCTTGCAATATATTAGCAATATCATTAAAATCATTTTCGCTTATTTGTCTTAATATCAATCTATCTGTTTCTAAGAAAATTTTTTCCATGTATATACCCCCTCTTTAATAAAAATTATATCATATAAATTTTAAATGGTAATTTAAAAAGATTTTAGTCACAATTTGCTTCTAAAGATTTGAAGGGTTTTATTAATTATTAATGTAATATTATATTAATAGATTTAATAATCTAAGGGGGGATAATTATGATATATATTTCTTTTGTTTTGATTTTATTTGTCTTATTCTATGCTTATGCTGTAAAAAATGAAAACTTAATTTTAAGGTATGAAATTGATGATTCTAATTATTAGATAAAATAAAAAAGACTAATTTAATTAGTCTTTTTTATTTTATCTAATAATTAGAGGAATTTGAATCCAAAACTCAGTTTCCATATCATCACTTTCAACTTCTATTTTACAATTATGCTCTTCTAATAATTTTTTTATAGAATACAATCCATAACCTCTATTTTCTCCTTTTGATGAATATGCCATTTCAAATATTTTTTCAGTATCTTTTATCTTAGAACCATTGTTTTTTATAAATATATTATAATATCCATCTTCTTCGTAAATTTCAACATGTACATACTTATAATCCTTTTCAATAGTCTTAAGTTCATCTATCGCATTGTCTATTATATTTAAAAGTATAGAACTTACTTCAGAATCTGTAAGTTCAATATTTTCTAGTAAACTATCTATACAAGCAGTTAAATCTATACCATTTTTTGAAGCTTTAAATTTTTTAGTATTTAAAATGGCATCTATACAATGATTTCCTGTTAAAAAATCTATAGATACATTGTTATCACATTCTGCCATTCCTAATATATATCTTTTTGCCTCTTCTATTTTTCCACTAGACATTTGCATAAGTATTATCTGCAAGTGATTCATATAATCATGTTTTTGAACTCTTAAAGCATCTATACTATCTTCCATCTGTTTTAAATTTTTTTCCATTAAATTTTTTTCTAAGTCATTTAAAATTTTTCTTTTATCATAATTTATCACACTAAATAATAATGTTACCAGTATTAGTAATAATGCCAGCACAAAAAATATCCTCATAATAACTTCCATATCATAGTTAACTTCGCTATGATTATATAATAGCAATATACCAATTCCTATCATTGACATAATTAAAATACTTAAATATAAAAGCATTTGCTGAACAGTTTTACTTTTTTCAGTTATTCTTTTTGTATCTAGTTTGTGTATAAAATACTTATACTTAAGCAATTTCATTATGATAACCATAATAATCAAAGATATATAACATAGTAGTATTCTTAAACTGCTATGTTCCAGTATATATTGAAGATTTATTCCAGTGAAATTTATACAGAATATTGTCATCATCTCAGTTGCCATTTTTATAGCTAGTATTATCGAAGTTACAACAAAACACTGAGTTATCTTAGCCTTTGAGTGTAACTTAACTAAAACAGCTACTGATATAAATACTAGTAAATTGCCAATTCCACTACTTACATAGTTTTTTAATAAATACATTAAAATAAGATATATAGATGACATAGTTATTATACTTCTTCTATTTATACTATTTATAATAATTGATATAGAAGAAAAAATTACTATTGATTCAGGTATTCCCATAAAAATCAAGTTTAGTATATTTATTTTAATCGCTCCTTTTACTATTCCATATTTAAATTTTATATAGTTATATTAACATATTTCTATATTTTTTTCTATATTTCGACAAATTTTCCCATATTCCTTTATTATTGTAATAAAAAAAGGCTTGAGAAAACTCAAACCTTTTTTCATTAGAATAATAATATTAATCCTACTATCATAGCTGATAACGTACTTACTAAGAATCCACCTATCATACCTTTAAAAGCTATTTCTGATATTTCCGTTCTTCTTTCTGGACAGAATACTGATATTCCTGATATACATATACCTATACTTGATATATTAGCAAATCCAGCTAAAGAAATTGACATAACTAAAGCAGTTCTAGGATCTAATGTCTTTATAATTTTACCTAAATCTCCGAATGCTATAAATTCATTAAGAACCATTTTACTACCTAATAATTGCCCTGCAGTTAATGCATGAGATGAATCTAATCCCATTAGGAATCCAAGTGGAGCAAATAAATAAGATAATATTTGTTGTAATGATAATCCAACTACTCCTAAAGCTCCATTGACTAAAGCAACTAATCCTGTAATAGCTATTAATGCAGCTCCTATACCAAATGCCATTTGCATACCATTGCTTGCACCTTCTGAAATAGCTGACATTATATTAGTATGTGCTCCTTTTCTATCCATTTCAACCTTCTCAACAACTTCTTCATGTTGTGTCTCTGGTATTAATATCTTAGAAACTATTATACTACTTAATGGAACTAATGCTCCAGCTATAAGTAGATATTGCATAGGTATACCCATTCCTACGTATCCCATTAAAACTGTTGCTGACATACTTCCCATACCTGATATTAAAACTAACATAAGTTCACTTGTAGTCATTAAGTGTAAGTATTTACTTACAAGTATTGGAGATTCAGTTTGTCCTAAGAACATATTTGCAACAGCAACAAGACTTTCTACTGCACTTGTCCCTAAAACTTTTTGTATTGCACCACCGATTATTTTAACTACTAAGTTTATAACCCCTAAGTAATAAAGTGCTCCTACTAATGCCCCTATAAACACTATATTTCCAAGAACTGAAATCGCAAATATAAATCCACTGCTACCATCAGCTAATGGACCAAATACGAAAGTAAGCCCCTCTACTCCATAACTTAATACGTTAGTTACAAAGTCAGATACTACTTGTACAACAGTTCTTCCTATAGGGAATTTAACTAAGAAAAGTGCAAGGATAAACTGTATTAGCAAAGCCTTTCCTATAAGTTTTTTGTTTACCGACGCTTTGTCAGAAGATACTAGGTAAAGTCCACCTAATAATACTATGATTCCTAAAATGTTTAAAATTATTGACATAGCTTACTCCTTTTTATTTAGTTTTATGTATTAAATATATTATACACTATTTTCGACATTTTTCTACTACTTTTTATTCATTTTTATAATTTAATTTGCATATATGAGTATAATTTAATATTTATGTTATATATTCTTTACAAATCTTTTAGTTTTTATGTAAAAATGGGATATATATATCCCATTTTAATTTAAAAGCGTACAGCTTTTATTTATTATGTCAATGCTCTCTTTTGTCTATTTTTAGTTCATTAACCATAAATAAATCCATATTGAAAAAAGCATTTCCATTTAAATTAGGTTTGTATATTACAATATCTTTACAAGACATATATTTATGATGATTGTCATTTTTTACGTTTGATATAACCCTAGATATATTTTTATCAATTAAGAATTGTATTATCTCCCCTAATGTATTTTTACTAGTATCTTTTACAATGTATTCATTATTATCTGTATCAAATATAATTATATTAGGAGCATTATTTATATCTTGATATAGTTGAAATCTTCTTTCATCATATATAGGTATACATACTTTCAACTTAATTCCTCCTTTATATTTAAATTCTTATTATACTATATGTACAATTTTTACAATTGTGTTGTTTTTTCTACAAATTAACTTATAAAATAAAAAAAGAAAGCATACGCTTCCTTTTATTTTTCTATATTTTCATCAATTATATTTTCAACACTATATATTTCTTTTTGACTTTTTAAAGTTTTTGCTTTTATATATCTTAAATCATCCACTATGTATCTATGTATAACTTTTTTAGTATCAAATTTGCAAATATCAAATGCGTATTGTATAAAAATTCCAAATACTAAAGTTGTAATTACAGTTCCAAAGCCTATACTACCGCCTAATAAAAATCCAAATATAAGAGCAAATGATTCTATACACATTTTAATCATTTTAACAGGTTTATTAGTCTTTTTTTGAATAGCTATCATAAGACCATCCCTTGGTCCACTTCCATATCCAGCACCAATATATAGAACACAACCTAGTCCGATTATAAACATTCCTGAAAGTAACATAAAAATACCAGATATTAAGGTTTTTGATATTGGTATAATGTTATTTAACATAAAAAAGTCCATAAATATTCCAATTAAAAACATATTAAGAATCGTTCCTAAACCAAAATTTTCTCCTAATATAATGTCTATTATAATTACTAAAATTCCTAATAGCATGCTCGCTTGTCCCATAGTAATTCCTAAATTTTTAGATAGTCCATGATGAAATGCATCCCATGGTGATAGTCCTAGGTTTGCATTAATAGTTAAAACTATCCCAAATGCACAGACAAGTAATCCTATAATTAGTCTTACTATATTTTTTATACTGTACTTCATTATTATACCCCCATATTTTTTATACAATAACAAACCCTCCATTAGGACTTATAATTTGGCCAGTTATAAAGTTTGACTTTTCACTACCTAAAAATAAAGCACAATTAGCAATATCTTCTGGAGTCCCTAATCTCATAAGTGGAGTTTCTTCTATTAACATGTCAACCGTTTCTTCTTCTAAATTATCTAGCATATCTGTTTTAATTACTCCTGGGGCTATACAATTTACTTGAATATTTGAAGGACCTAATTCTTTAGCTAATGCTTTAGTCATCCCTATTATAGCAGCTTTGCTAGTTGAGTAATGTACCTCATATGAACCCCCAACCATTCCCCATATAGATGATATATTTATTATTTTCCCACTCATCTGTGGAATCATATACTGAAGTGCTTTTTTTGTTGTATAAAATACACTGTTTAAGTTAGTATTTATTACCTCATCCCATTCTTCATAACTTATATCTTTAAATAAATTAGTTCTACTTATCCCTGCATTATTAATCAAAATATCAATTCTTTCAAATTGACCTATACAATAATTAATCATAAGATTTACTTCTTCTTTTTTAGATACATCAGCTTTATATGTATCTACTGATAATCCTCTACTTTTTAACTCATTGTATAAATCTAATGCTTCCTTTTCTGAGTTATTATAATTAATTAAAACATTGTATCCATTTTCTGCAAATAAAGTTGCAATAGCCTTTCCTATACCTCTTGATGCACCTGTAACTAATGCTGTTTTTTTATTCATTTATCTCTCCCTTTCTTAATCAATATAAGCATTATAACATAATAAATAGGAATATCATTAGATATTCCTATTTATTATGTTATAGCAACATTAGTTAAACTACAATCTTATTTTTACCATTATTTTTAGCTTTGTATAAATTCATGTCAGCCTTTGATAGCGTGTCCAAGCCATCATTTAGTCTGTATGCTATTCCTATACTTATTGTTACTTTTATATCTTTACTCCAACTTAAATGCTCAACAGCTGATCTTATTAGTTCTGCAGTTAGTACAGACTCTTCTTTAAAACTATACTTATGAAGTATAACAAACTCTTCTCCACCATATCTACACAAAACACATCGTTCATTTAGTAAATTTAATATTACTGATGTTATAGTTTTTAAAACTTCATCGCCAAATTGATGTCCAAAAGTATCATTTAAATATTTAAAATTATCTATATCTATCATTAAAATAGAAAATTTAAATTTATTATTAATCAATTCTTTATATTTTTCATCAAAATATCCTCTATTATAAACACCTGTTAGGTTATCATGTAGAGTTATATATTTCATTTTCTTTAGTCTTTTTTTATTAATTTTATACATATATCCAATAATTATTGTCCCACATAAGATAATTAACATTAAAAACCTTATAGATTCTCTATCTTTTCTTACTATATATTTTTCTTTTGCTTGTTCTAATACATAATTTGAATAATCCCTATATCTTATATTTTCATTGTTTTTTATAGCACTAATTAATTTATCTATATATATATCCTCTAATTCATACTGTTTAATTTTATCATATAATTTAACTAATTTTTCCAGTACATATTCTTCATTTAAAGAATTATTGTTTTTATAATCTGAAAATGAAAGTATTTTATTATAAATATCTATAGATTTATAGTAATTTCCTATGCTACTATAATATTGACCTTTAGTTAAATATAAAAGTTCTTTTGTATATTTAAATATTTTTTCATCATTAAATTTCAAAAACTTTTCTGCTAACTCAATATATTCTTTAGCTAACTCATATTTGCCTTCATTTAAATATAAATTAGCTTGAATAGTATTTGCTAAAACATCGATATCAGGATAATCTTTTATATCTACATGTTTTCTATCTTTATTTATCATAGATAAATATCTTTCACATTCTCTATATTTTCCCATCCTCAAATAAATCTCTGATATATTTACATATGCATACAACCTTATTATTTCAGCTTGTTTTGGATTTTTAATATTAATTTTTAATGATTCTTTTATGGTTTCAACTCCCGTATCATAACCTTGTATTTGAGAAAATAAGACCCCTAAGTTAATTAATTGTTTTGCTTCAATTATATTATATTCCATATCTTTTGACATTATAAGAGTATCTAATATATATTCAGATGCCTTAGCATAATTAGAATCTATTAAATATAAATTCCCTAAATTTTCATATATTTTAAATCTATGTTCTTTTGATAAAAATTTATATTTTTCCATTTCTAAAAACATTTTTTCATTACATCTTTCTCCGTATGGTATATCTTTTATTTCTTTTGACATTTTAGCTATATCTTTGAATAAAATATTATATTCATATTTAGGTATTTTAGAAAATGTTAAATTACATATTCGTCTTGCATTTACATAGTTTCCTTCATTTATATTATATTTAATTTTCTTTGTAGCTTCTTTTATATTTTTTTTATTATTATTAATATTTATAGATATCATAAATATTAATGTAATTATAATTCCTAAAAATATATTTAAAATTAATTTATATTTTTTGATAAATTTCACCCCCTATATTATTATAATACTATTCTTTGCTTTATACTATTTTTTGACATTTTATTATACCCAATAAAAAAAGATTAAAGCAAAATTGCTTTAACCTTTTAATAAATATAAATAATCCTATATTTTTATTTCTTTAGAATTCATACTAATATCTTTTTCTATAATTTAGTTGTTATAAAATTAAAAAGTTTACATAATTTAATTATTTAAACTTTTTAATTTTATTTTTACCATATTTATTTATATTCTATAAAATTTCTATATATACACCTTTTTTTATCTTCTTTGATACTTCTTTATTTATATCTATTATATTTTTATCTAGCTCTGATAGAGAATATACATTATTGTCTATATATACTCCTGGGTCTATAAGTCTTACTTTTCCTTTTATGTGTATATCATATTTTTTCTCATTAATTCTTAACTTTACATCTGGATTTAAATCTTTTACTAAATTTATTATTTCTATATTTTTAGATGATTTAAGTATCTCAAAAACTTCCTCATCAGTTTTTAATACATCTTGCATAGATAATTCATTATTATCTAATAATATTTTTATAGCCTTAGATAATTTTTCATATGAATACCCATTTACTGGATTCATAAAAAAATCTACAACCTCTTTGTAGTAAATTTCTAAAAACCACATAGCACTTTCTAAGTTAGTTGTAACAATTTCCCCATTTACTACACATATATTTTTCAAAAACTTATCTATATCAGATTTTTTTATATAACCATATCTATACATATCCCTAAGAGCATAATCAACTCTGTCTGCACATAATTTTGGCGATTCCTTTTCTAGTATCGTCCACTTTGACTCATCTAGTAAAATATCTTCATAGTTATATCCATGCTTATTAAGTATTTTTGGTATTTCAGAGTTTATGATAACTTCATTTAATATGTCTTCATGGTAGTCCTCATTATAATTACCTAGAGCAAAGTCTATAACATGTGAAAATGCAGTATGGGATATGTCATGAAGTAATCCTGCAATCTGTTCCTCAAGACTACCTCCAAGCCTTTTAATAAGAAGCATAACTCCTAAAGAATGTTCGTATCTAGTTACATTAAGATTTTTTTGTACTAAATATGTAGCTCCTACTTGATGTATTTTTTTTAATCGTTGTACAGCCTTACAATTTATTAACTCTTCTAATATATCTTCTATCTCAAATTCACCATATATATAATCTGTTACTATATTTGCCATAATATACCTCCTACTTAAATCATAAGACTATTATAACCTACATATGTAAAAAGTTAGGCAAATTTGACTAACTTTTTACATAAAACTTATCAATTTATGCTTTAAAACTTTAAATTCATCTTCGCTAATAATATTTAAATCAAGTAAGTTTTTTAATTTCAAAAGCTCATCAATTAAATTATAATTTTTAGAATCAATGTTTTCATTTTCCTCTTCATACTCTAAGCTATAGTCTCTATCAGAAAAAGATTTTTTTAAATCATAATTATTTACACTTTTTAAATTATTATCATTTTGACTTAAACTATTTGTTTCTATAAATTTTTTCTTACTTTTTATAATGTCTGATTTTTCTATTATATTTATATCTTTTGAATTTAATTTTTCATCATATACTCTAGAACTCTGGACTCTTATTAAACAATCTAGATATCCTTTTATCATTAAGGCATTTTTTAAAACTAAATCGTTTCTATTGTATAATTCTTTCATTGTTTCTTTTAAAGAACTATAACTATCTTCATTTATAATAAATCCTTTTTCTTGTATTGTGTCTATACAAATTTCATACATTTCTTCTTCACTGTAATCACTAAAATCTAATTGAAGAGGAAATCTGTATTTTAATGATTGATTATTTAAAATTATTTTTTCCATACCGGCTTTGCTACCTGATATTACTAAAATTATTCGATTTCTATTGTTATCAATAAATTTAATTAACATAGATACTATTTCATTATAATTATACTCATTTATAATTAAATCAAATTTATCAATTAAAACAATCTTTCCAATATGCTTATTAAATATATCATCTAGATATAAACCACTATTTATACTTGCTATTATTTCATCTTTATCAATCTCTACGATATTTTTAGATTTAACTCTACCCGTACTAAAATACATATCAGATAATATATTTAATACTTTTTTCTTACCAGTACCTATAGACCCTGTAAATATAATATTTCTATATTTATTTATGTTACTTCTTTTACCTAATTTCTCTCTTTTTTCCTCTATTTTAATCAATTTATATTGATTATTTAAAAATTGTTTTGCAGATTCATTTCCCTTTAAGCTTTTTAACTTTTCTTCTAAGTCAAAATTATTTTCATATTCTAATGTACTTATTTTTTCTATATCTTTTACTGTTATTAAGTTCATTTCATAAACACTTATATCTTCTTCAGCAATTCTTATACTCTGATGTCTTATTAAGCTTTCAACATAATTTCTAACCATTCGTCCATTTCCTGATTGAGAATCTGCATCTTCATATATTGTCTCAAAACTTGTTTTTAATGATACATATGCATTTTTAGATAATTTAAATCCTTTATTTTCTATTAATTTTATAGCCATTTCTAAAAGTTCATTTGGATTATAATCTTTAAATACAGTCCAAATTGGAAATCTTGATTTAAGTCCAATATTCACATCAAAGAAGTCTTCCATTTCCTCTTCATACCCTGCAAGTATAACTACTACATCTTGTCCATAATCCTCTATTAATTTTAGTAATGTTTCAATAGCTTCTTTACCTAAAGAATCATTAGCTAAAGTATAAGCTTCATCTATAAATAAAACTCCACCTATTGCTTCTTTAAATTTTTCTTCTGTTTTTCTTGATGTTTGACCTGGAATTTCAGATACAAAACTTGATCTATCAGTCTCAACTAATTGACCTACTTTTAAAAGTCCCATACTATTTAACATCTCTGCCACTAATCTAGCAATACTTGTTTTACCTGTACCCGGATTACCAGCAAAGACCATATTTAAATTCTGTTCAATTTTTGTATTTACTCCAGCTGACTTTCTTTTTTCTTGAGCTACTATTAACTTATACTGACTTCTCAATAAATTTTTCACTTCTGCTAAACCAACGATATTACTTAACCTTTCTTCTAAATCAAATTTTGTTTTTGCTTTAAAATTAAAGTTATCTCTTTCTAATAAGTCTATCTGTTTTGATTTATCAGTTAAATATTTCTTAGATGCATCTAATATAGCATTTTCAACTATGTTCCTAACAAATCTAGCATTTCCTAAATCATTTTTCCCGTTTATTTGATTTTTAGCAAATAAATCTATTAAGTCATGTTTAACATTTTTTGCTATCCTATAACCTTTTGACTTAGCTATATTTAAAGCTATCTGATACATTTGACTTGGCGTATAGTCTTCAAAGTGGATTATATTAGGGAATCTTGATTTTAAACCTGAGTTAAATGTTAAAAACTCTTCCATATCTTTTTCATATCCTGCAAGTATGACAACTAAATCATCTCTATTATCTTCAACACCTTTTAGTAAAGCATCTACTATCTCTTTACCAACTTTATCATCTTCGCTTTCACATAGTGAATAAGCTTCATCTATAAATAAAACCCCACCTATTGCTGAATTTATAATGTCTATTGTCCTTTTTGCTGTATCATTTATATTTTCAGTTACAAAATCAGCCTTGCTAACCTCTCTGTAAACACCTTTTTTTAATATTCCAAGTGCATTTAAATACTCAAATGTAACTCTTGCCGCATTGGTTTTTCCTGTTCCTGCATTTCCTGCAAAAATCATATTAAGTGATATAGTAGAAGTTTTTAATCCTAATCTCTCTCTTATTTTTTGTACTTTATAATTATTTTTTATATTATTTAAAAAATTTTTCAAATCTTCTATTCCAATTATAGAATTTAGTTTATATTCAGCCTCTTCAAGTGTTGGCATTGAATATTCACTTAAGTTAAATATTTCCTCATCAACTTTACAGTATATTTCATTATCTTTTACATATATTAAAATGTTACTTCCTTTTATGATTTCTTCTTCTCTTATAAAGTTTGTTATTGGTTTACTTAGTTTATAAGATACATATTCACTTATCCCAAAATTAGAATCTTTTTTATATGTTTCTTGTAAAAATTTGCATATTCCAAAGTACTCATCACTTTTATCATTTTCATTTATATCTAATATTATTTTTATTTCATATTCTGATTCCTTATCTCTTATAGTTTTTAATACTTCCCTTTTTACAATTTTATTTCTTTCTATTCGATTAAGGGGTTTAGTATGTAGTATTTTATCTATTTTATTATCAAAGTTTTTATTAAAAAATTTATTTATATCAAAATGTTCATTATCACTAACGTATACTAAAAACTTATTATGACAAACAATTTTATCTATTTTGTCTGTATCGTTAATAGTTGCTTCTAACAAAAATTTATTTTTTATAACATATTCATCATTTAAATTAAGGCATGTATTTGGGTATATACTAGATAATATATTTAATATATCTTTACTTGCTTTTTCTATATTCTTAAACATTACACAAGCAGAATCAGAACTTAATTTTTCATATAAGTCTGTTAAAAAAGAATTGTATCCTAAATTAAAATTATATGAACCTAAATCAATTTCATCTACGTTATTATTTTCTAAAAACTCATACTTTCCAAGATATTCAAATATACGTCTTATACTTGTTTTTTTTGCAGTTTCCTTTTCTCCAAGTAAAACTATTATACCTTTTTCATTTTCTATAAATTTACGCTTAAAATAATCACACAAATCTTTGAAAAAATCTTTTTGTCCTATAAGCTCCTGATCTAATTTATTTTCTATATCTTTAAACGTTTCGTCTATATTTATCATATTGACCATCTCCCTTAATGTTATAAATATAATTTCGTGTCTATTCTTCTATCGTAATCAGACCATCCATTAGATTTTGAATTTGTTTTTATTTGCTCTATTTTATTCATAGTAGCATCAATTCCATCTGCAAAATTTAATATAAAAGCTTCCTCCATATTACACTCTCTTGGCGAACCATACTCTAACTTTCCATGATGTTGTACAATACATCCTTTTATTCTTCTCACAAATTCTTCATTAAAGTCATGTTTCATATCATTTATTGCTCTATCTATAAGTTGAATTCCTATAACTATATGTCCTTCTAGCTCCCCTTGTAGAGTATACTTAAAAGGTCCATTAAAATCTAACTCATATAGCTTTCCTATATCATGTAGTTTAGCACTAAGTATAGCAACCTCTATGTTTTTACATCCATATTTTTCACAAAGTATTTTTGTTAAGTACATAACCCCGAGTGTATGTTCTGCAAGTCCTCCTATATAGTTATGATGCATTGATACCCCACCTATACCTTTTTTAAACTTATCTGAAAACTCTTCATTCTTAAAAAAGAAATCATTTAATTTTTTTGCATCATCTGATTTTATATATTCATCTGTTAAATTTTCTATATCACACATAATCTCTTCTATAGATCTTTTAACTGCTGGTAAATAATCATCTAACTCATAATTTTCAGATATGATTTCTATATTTTTCACTTCATCCATAGTAGGTTCTTTTTTACTTTCAACTTCAATTACTTGACCAGGTTTTAACTTAAACTTATTTGGTATTCTTGCTTTTATTTGCTCACTTTTATCCGTTAATATATAGGTTGTCATATTACTATCTCTATGTATTTTTTTCATAACCATAAGTGATGTTTTAAATTTTTTATCCATATCTATATCTTTTAAAAAAACCTTTTTATGCGCCATTTGGTTTACTCCTTTTATCTTTTAATTTATTATAGTTTTTATTATTTACAAATTTTATCAAATTTATATTTACTACTTTTCTAATACTATAAATTGGGTAAAAAATAAAAAGAGCATTTATGCTCTTTTTATTTTTTACCCAATTTAACTCTATATTTCCCAGGTTATTTTTTGTATTTAGTGAATTTTTAACATTAATATTTTTTGAGTTTATATTTCCTATATCAAAAGTGATATTAAATTTTTCAAAATTTTTGTTATTTATATACTAATGCATAATTGAATTAATTTTGGAACTACTAGTATTATAAAAAGTATAAAAACTATAACCTCAAATCCCAATGCAAATTTATCTTCTGTAGTTAAAGGTGATTTATTAACAGCCTTTAATCCAGATACCTCTTCTAAACTATTTATAAATCTTTCTGTATTTTTTCTATACCTACTTTTTAAATGATTTAAATATATAATCTTTTTATCTTTTGTTTCTATAAATGACATATATCCACTTCTTGTATCAACCCCATATGCTAATCCTTTAGAATATCTTTTATTTTTAATAGATTTGCCTATAAGCTTTATATCCTTTATATATATAGTTTTTTTACTTACTATTTTAAATCTTTCGCTTATTCCATAATAAATTAGCTTATCTTTAGTTAAATAAATCTTAAAAAAATATGCTGCATTATAATTTATATAAGATGTATTTACACCTGGCAGTGATATAAAACTAGGTACGAAAAGTTCATCTATAATTTCACTTTTTAAATTTTCCATATCTTTTTCTATAGTCTTTAAAATAATATATTTTAATAAATTGCTATTTTCAATCCCATGTTCTGAAATATTTGATTTTTCACCTAATTTATTTTTTAAGTTCAGAATTTCTTCCACTGTTACATCTATCTTAAATTTACTATTTAAATATTTTATTTCTTCAATAATTTTTATAGTTTTATTTTTTATCTTTTCTTTTTGTTCTTCATCCATACTATATTGACATAAGTCAAGTTCTGAATATTCTTCAATCTTAAAATTGTATTCATCTTTTTTCTTCATAATATTTACCCCCTATTTATACCTTTTAAAAACTTTTTAATCCGCATAATTCTTAGGCTAATAGCCTTAGGAGTAATCCCTATTTTATTTGATATATCCTTAACTCTACTTTCATTTTCAAACCTTTCTCTAAAAATCTCTTTATCAATTTCTTTTAACTCATCTAATCTTTTATTTATTTCTCCTATAATTTCTTTCATCAAAACCAGGTCTTCTATATTATCTTCTTTACTCTCATATTCTTCTAGTTTTGATATATTTTTAGTATGCTTTGCTTCTTTTCTCATTATATCTATGGCTGTATATTTACATAAAGTAAAAATCCAATTTTTAAATAATCCTTCCTCTTTTTTATAGTATTTAATACCGTCCCATATTTTAAGTAAAACTATATTTACACATTCTTCACTAAGTTCTCTATTATTCAATATTTTATTTGAAGCTCTATATATTAAATCTCCATAAATTTCAATTAATTCTTCTAATGCTGACTCATCTTTTTGTACGAGCCTGTCAATTAAATTCACATCATTCATATACTCCCCTCCTCACTAATATAATCGTTATAAGTTTCTTTAATGCTTCAAAAAATCTTAAAATAAAAAAGAGCCTATTAAAATAGACTCTTACTTACTTCTAATAATTTTAGTTTCTATTTTTGGTATTTTACTTAAGTAAAGGTAGACTCCGTAAACTCCAAGCAATAAAATAAAAAAACAAAGCATAAATGAGTATTTTACATACATATCGGCTAAAAATCCTATCAATATATTTATAATTGCTGCAAATATGTTTCCAATCATAGAGTATATAGATAAAATAGTAGCTCTATTTTTTTTAATAAATTTATTTTGAATATCTAGTACTATTGGACTAGACATAGCGGTTAGTCCACTTAATGAAATTATACAAACTATACTAAAAATTATATTTTCAGTAAATATTAAAATAAATACAAATATCAAGGTTGATGTTATAATAAATTTTAAAGTTTTTGTTTGCCCAAACTTATTAGTAAAAATATATGTTTTACTAGATAGTAAAGAGGCTAATTCCGAAAAAGCTGTTATAAATCCAAAAAATTTGAAATCAAATCCAATATTTTTAAAATGTATTTGAGATAAGTTTATAGTAATTCCATAAGTTATCTCACAAATTAAAGATGTAGCTATCACAAAAACTAACATTTGTTTTATTAAATTTCTATCTTTAAATGAATCTTTTAAATTAAAACTTTCTTTCTTTTTATCTACTTTATATTCAACATCACTTGTAAAATACATAATTAAAACATTTATCCCGTAAGCTATACTAGTTAAAAAAATAGCCAATTCTATAGACTTTCCAACTATAAATACTGATAAAATTGACGATATAAAAAATCCTGTACTGTTATAAGCTCGATATCTTCCAAAAACTTTTTCACTTTCATTTTCACTACAAGAGTTATATAAAAATGCAATATCACACCCAGAAATCCCCGATACACTAATACCTCTAATACAGGTCTCTATAAAAAAACTAACTAAGCTATTACAAAAAATCAAAGTAACTCTACTTAAAAAAAATAAAAAGTATGATATTATAAGAGTTTTTTGTATCCGTATTTATCAGCAAAATACCCCCATAAAACCTCTGTGAATACCGTTATCATTAATAAAAAAAACTCTAGAAAAAAAGCTTCTTTAACAGATACTCCTTTTTGTATTTTATATATTAAGCTAACCGGTCCATAAAATATAAGCCCTTGTAAAAAAGATATTATATACATTAAATTCAAATTTTTCCTCATTTTTATCACCCCTGATTAAATTAATTTCTAAAATCAGGGGGTTAATCAAGTAGTTGCATTTTTAATGCCCTCCTTAATAAATATTTAATAATTTATTATATTTAATCTTAATTTAATAATATTCATATTGTCTATATATTAATTATATATAACTATATATAATTAAATAAAGGAATTATTAAAATAAAAGAGACTTATTTTTAAGTCTCTTTTATTTTAATAATTCCTTTATCGAATTTTCACTTAGAAGTTTGTATAATATTTCTTTATTTACATCATAATAATTCCATTTACCTTGAGATATTTTTACTATTAAATTACTGTCTAATAATAACTTTAAATGATATGACAACTTCGACTGAGATAATTCAAATTCATCTACAAGTTTACATACACACATGCTACCTCTTTTATTTAAAGTTTTAAGTATTTCTAATCGTCTTTTATCAGCAAGTGCTTTAAATATTGCTTCGTAGCTCATATCTTCCTCCAAATAAGTTTAATTGTATTACTAATAACTTATACAATTTTATATAAATTCTTTTTTTACTATCTTAATCATATTTTCTAAGGATTCATTAACAATTAATTCTCCTTTTTCTTTAGAACTGGTTCTTCCTATAGATAATAAGCCTGATTTTGGAACTAAATCTTTTGGAATAGGGTATACTTGATATGTTGGAACTTCTTCAATTTTTTCATCTATAAGTCTATCCATATGCACTAAATTAGGTGCAAATTTAAGTATTAGAGAAGTTTCAGTTATAGCTGCATGTTCTAGAGCCCATCCTGGAAATTCTACTTCATCAAATACCTTGTCTATAGTCGGTTGACTTATTAAATCCCACCAACTCATCATAATTATTTTAGTTCCAGTTGGCATTTTTTTACTTACTAAATCTATAGCTTCTAGTAGAAAAGCTTGATTTTCAAAATGGGAATTTACTATTGCAATTTTTTTAACACCATCTCTTATAAGTTCTTCTAGTATATCCATAACTAAAGATATTAATGTTTTACCATTTAAATCTATAGTTCCTGGAAATAAAGGCCCTCCTCCTGAAGCTGGCTGAGATTTATATCCATAATTTATAGCAGGCATAACTATACCATTTACTCTTTCTCCAAGTAACTTAGCAAATCCTTCTGATATTATAGTATCTGTAAATAAAGGTAAGTGTGGTCCATGTTGTTCTACTGATCCTACAGGTAGTATCACTACATCCTTTTCTTTTCTTTCATCAAATTCATACCATGTCATTTCTGCCATTAAAGTCATACTTATTCCTCCTAATTAACTCTTTAAATAATTCAAATAATTATTTATCATAATTGCATTCATGAGTTCATTTTTTATAATTGGATCATCTATATCTTTTTCTAATATAGTTTTAATTTTGTTTATCCTATAAATTAATGTATTTCTATGTATAAATAATTTTTTAGAAGTGCTTAATAAATTAGAATTATTAAATATATATACTTTTAAAGTATTCATAAAGCTTGTACTTTTTCTTTTATCATAATCTATTAGCTTGCCTAAAATATCTTCTTTATACAAACTTAATTTATCTATATCATTAAAATCAAATAGTAGCTTATAAAATCCCATATTCTCATAATCTATATATTTTAATTTCATATCTTCATAATTATAAAAGCTTATTAAATTTAATGCTTCTTCATAACTTTTTTTCAAACTAAATATATCTTTGTAGTTTCTTCCAATGCTTAGTATAGAAAAAATACTTTCATTTAAGTATTCATTTATAGATTTTAATGTTTCTTTAATCTTTTGTTTGTTAGGTTGATCTATGCTAACTATACATAAAACATTATTTTCAAATATTTCTAATATAAAAGATGCTTCTACTTTTGATAATTTTAATTTTATATAATTTGCAACATAATCTAAATTGTATATATGAACATTTAAAACATTAAATACGGCTACTAATGATAATTCTTTAAATTTGAAGTTACAATGTTTAAGAAGTTTATAAACTCTTTCTTTACTTAAAGATGAATTAAATAAGAGTTCTTTTAAAAGTTCTTTTTCTTTGTTATTAATAAAACTTTTTTCTATTATATAATTTGAGATTTCTTTTGTTACATCTATTAATTTTATATCCCAAGACATATTAAAAAGAGGTAGATTAACTTTATTTGCTATATCTACACAATCCTTTGGTATTTCATTTATATATTCACTATTAGTAAGTATAACTAATCCAGCTACATTTTGATTTGCACAATCTTTAATTAAATCAGTTAATGAATTCTCACCTAAATCCATTCCCATTCCAGTTATAAAAATTAACTCTCCTCCATTTATCCATTTGCTAAAATCTAAAGTTTCACATATATATGTCCAAGTTACACTTTTATATATTCCACCTTCTCCTGCAACTAATTTAATATATTTAAATGCATTAAGTGTTAGTAAATCTTTGCAACTTATCATAAAAAATATCCTTTCAATCTATTAAGTTTATTTTTTAATTATAGCATATATACATATATTATCTTTTTAATCTACTTTATAAAGTCACAGTTACTTTTTATAACTTCAGGAATTTTTTCAAATAGTACTTTTCCATCTCTAATTGAGTATAAGACACCTACTCTTTCTCTTATTGCTTCAAACTCATTTTTAGCATTTAAAACTATAAAATTAGCCTTATTGCCAACCTTAATTCCATAATTTTTTTCTATATTTAAAGTTTTAGCTCCATTTATAGTTATTAAATCTAAAGAATTATTTATTTCTTCAAAGCTCATCATTTGACATATATGTATTCCTGCATCAAGTATATTCATAAGATTCCCAGTTCCTAATGGATACCAAGGATCTGATATTGAATCTTGTGCAAAACATACATTTAATCCAGCTTCTACCATCTCTTTTACTCTAGTTATCCCACGTCTTTTAGGATAAGTATCAAACCTTCCCTGAAGATGTATATTTTCTGTTGGACAAGCTATAAAGTTTAATTTAGATTCTTTTAAAAGTTTAAATAGCTTATATGTATATGCATTATTGTAAGAGTGCATTGCACATGTATGACTTGCAGTTACTTTCTCCCCTATTCCTTCTATGTATGAATGAGCTGCTAAAACCTCTAAAAATCTAGATTGTTCGTCATCAGTTTCATCACAATGTATATCAATTAATTTATCGTACTTTAATGCTAACTCTATAGCCTTTTTAACTGATTTTTCACCAAATTCTCTAGTATATTCAAAATGTGGAATTGCGCCAACAACATCAGCCCCCATTTTTAGAGCTTCTTCAACTAATTCATCTCCACCTTTATATGCATACATCCCTTCTTGAGGAAAAGCTATTATCTGCATATCAACAATTTCTTTTAATTCTTCTTTTAATTCTAGCATAGACTTAAGAGCTGTTAATTTTTTATCAGTTACATCAACATGTGTTCTTATATGTTGTATACCTGTAGTAATCTGCTTTTTTAATGCTATTTTAGCTCTTTCCTTTACCTCATCTTTGTTTAAATTATTTTTAGACTCCGACCATCTTTGTATACCTTCGAATAATGTTCCTGATGAGTTTGTAGCCCCTGGAGTATGTGCAGTATATACATAATCTAAATGTATATGAGGTTCTACATAAGGCGGTATAGTCAAATTTTTATTTAAATCAATAACTTCTATATCGTTATTATTTTCATCTATACATTTTAATTCATTTTCTATCTTTTCTATAATTCCATCAACTACCAATATATCTTTTAACTCTGCTTGCCCTCTTAGCTTTGCATTTTTAAAAAGGATTTTCGACATAATTCCTCCTTTATACGTTTTTCTCTAGATAATACCATTAAAAATAATTATAGTCATTGTATTTTAGATACAATTTTTTCTATTTTTTTTAGTATATTCAATACAAAATAAGCCTACTTTAAAGTAGACTTATTATTTCTTTTTTTAGATTTATGTAATTTTCATTTCCAAAATCATAATTTGTATCTTTTAAATTAAATTCTTTTTTTATCTTTGCTGGTTTATCTGACAATAAATATATTCTATTAGATAACTTTATAGCTTCATCTATATCATGTGTAATTAAAAGTATAGTAGAGTTAAACTTTCCTTTAACATTTATTAGCCATTCCTGCATTTTAGACTTTGTTATTGAGTCTAAAGCCGCAAAAGGTTCATCTAGAAGCATTAAATCTTTACTATTTATAAAAGTTCTTAAAAAGTTAACTCGCTGTCTCATTCCCCCAGATAATTCACTTGGATAATTATATTCGTATCCCTCTAGCCCAAATTCTTCAAAATATTTTTTTACTCTTTCTCTTGCTCTTATTTTTTTTTCATTATTTATTAATAATGGTAATGAAACATTATCTATAATATTTTTATATGGAAGTAGTAAATCTTTTTGTTGCATATAACTAATTTTTCCATTTATAACTATCTTTCCACTATATTCATTGCTCAATCCTGTTATTATATTGAATAAGGTGCTCTTTCCACTCCCACTAGGTCCTAATATCGATATAATTTCTCCTTCATCTACATGTAAGCTTATATCTTCTATAATTTTACTTTCACCATATTTTTTACTAATATTATCAATAATTAACTTTTGTTTATTATTTGGGTAAGAATTCATTTGTATATGCATCACTTGGCTTTAAATCCTTTTCTATAAGTTTATATTCTTTTAAAAATTCAGTATAATTATTCCATACACTATCTTTCATTTCTCCCCATTTACTAGCATCTGATTTATACTGTTTAGATAAGAATTTTTGACTTTCAATAGCCAAATTTTCATTTATTTCTGGTGAATACTTTAGAAGTATTTTCGCAGACTCCTCTGGATGATTTATAGAATATTCATATCCCTTACTTGTAGCATTTATAAATTTCCTAACAGTTTCTGGTTTTTCTTTTATTAATTTTTCATTACTTATTATTAAAGGTGTGTAATAATCTAATCTTTTATCTAAATCTTTAAGTGGTATGTAATTTAAGTCTATACCTTTTTGTTTTGCTTCTATTCCTGTCCATCCTTCAAATATCCACATTAAATCTATATTTTTATTTACAGCAGTAAAAAAATCATCTTCTCCTACATTTACAACCTCTAAATTGGAAAATTTTTTATTTTCCTTTTTCATTACTGAATCTAGTATTGCATCTTCAGATGGAGAACCCCAGCCCCCATAAACTTTATTTTCAAAATCTTTTGGTGAAGTAATATTTTTTTCTTTAGGTGATGCAAATCCAGATGTATTATGTTGTAAAATAGTTGCTACAGCCTTTATAGGTAATGGATCTTTACTAGTTTTAGCAAATGTAACTTCTTCTTGATAACTTATACCAAAATCAGCCTTTCCTGTAGCAACTAGTGTAGATGCACCTCCCTCTGATGGTTGTACAATTTCTACATTAAGTCCTTCATCTTTAAAGTAACCTTTTTCTAGTGCAACATATAAACCTGTATGATTAGTATTTGGAGTCCAATCAAGTACCATAGTTATATCTTTGTCCTTGCTCTCTTTTTTTTCGCTTGTACATCCTGTAAACATACTAATACTAACTATCCCCATTATAGTTAAAGAAATTAACTTTTTTAATTTCATACATTATCCTCCTGATATTAAGTGTGCTTTATTACAATCTTTTTAACTACTTGTGTTATCCCTACAAAAATTAAGCTAAATAAAATAACTATTATAGTGGATGCAAAAACTTTATCTAATGCATAAGAACTTTTAGCTTTTACCATATATACTCCTAATCCTTTAGTTCCACCTAACCATTCAGCAACAGTGGCAGCCACAACCATATATGTTGCTGAAATTTTTATTCCAGAGAACAAGTTTTCCAAGCTCATGGGAAATTTTAAGTGAATAAAAGTTTGTAATTTATTACTATTCATAGTTCTAAATAAATTTATATAATCTTTATCTACATTTTCAAATCCATCAACTAAACTTACAAATATAGGGAAAAAACAAGTTAATGAAACCATTAAAATTTTAGGTAGTGTATCAAAGCCAAACCATATTACCAACAAAGGTGCAATAGTTATTGTAGGTATAGTTTGTGAAACTACTAAAATTGGATAAAAACATTTTTTTAATATTGGCAAAAAATCCATTAATATTCCTATACATATAGCTATTATTAATGCTAAAACAAAACCTACTATAGATTCATATAATGTCACAAAACTATTTGAAATTAAATTTTGATAATCATCAAAAAATATTTGTATTATATCTATAGGGCTAGGTAGTATGTATTGAGGTACCTCTTTAATATCTACATACAATTGCCATATAATAACTAATATCAAAAAAGTTATTATTGAGTAGATATATTCATTTTTTCTACCTATGATTTTTAAGCTTTTCATTAATCGTTATGCCTCCATGCTTTTCGTCAATTCTAAAAGTTGTTATAACTCTTTCACATCCAAGTTTAAATGGAGCTTTATGTACTTTTTTTAAAATATCAAAAACATCATCAAAATTTCCCTCTATCGTTGTTGAGTTTGCACCTATCTCATATTTTAGTCCACTATGTTTTATAATCTCTATACAATAATCAACTACCTTATACATCTCCTCCTCTCCTTTATTTGGTCTTAGTGGTATCACAGCTATATCAGCTATTACCATATTTATCACCCCTTTTTATTATTTTATTACCTATTTTATAATTCCCAATATAAAAAGCCTTCTCCGAATGGAAAAGGCTTTTTTAGGTCTTAATTGAAAATAAAAATATTTTAATTACAATATCTTCCCTACGTTGGCATTATCCAAATCAGGTTAAGGGTCGAGATCTTATCTCCTCTCAGCAAAATAGCTCCCCTATTTTTTAATTTTATATTCTTAATTATACTATATTTTTAATTTTTGACAACGTTTTTATTTTAAATTTTCGATTTAATTATTTTATTTAGATGATTTTGACAATTATTTTTAAATTCACAGATATTAATTTTTTTTATTCTGCATATATCTTCGTATACGTTCATTATTTTTTTAGGCATACCCCATTCTCCGCTTATCCACTGTAATGCTGTTGGTCCATCAGTTTCAGCCAGTAAATTTTCAGTTGGTATTAAGTTAACTATTTCTCTACTTTTTTCTGAGTATTTTAAATCTATACTAGCAGTAAATAAACAATTTAAATCTATTAATTTTTTTAATACATTTATATCTCCACTATACCAATGAATTATAGTTTGAGTAGAAATATCATATTTTTTTATTAATTCTAATACAAGCTCTTCTGCTCCTTTTGTATGTACATTTATATATTTACTGTATTTTCTAGCTTGAATTAGAAAATATTCAAATACTTTAATTTGACTTTTATATGTATTTTTATCTTCAATCCAATAAAAGTCTAATCCTATCTCTCCAATTAGCTGACTGTCTTTTATCAAAGAATCATATTTATCTATATTTTCTCTATTTTCATGGGCTTTATTAGGATGTATTCCAAATATAGGTACTATATATTTGCTTAATTTACTTAACTCCTTATTGTATAAGTAGCTTTTTTCATCCATTGAACAAGCTAATATAGTAATTTTATTATTCTCAATTTCATAAATTATCTTATTGATGTCTTCTTTATCATAAAAATCTAGATGATTATGAAAGTCTATATACATTTTTCCTCCTATTTTTATTTATTTTTTATAAATACTAACACAAATATTTATATTAAATCAAATTTATTTAGTATACTAAACTTAGCTATGATTGATACGAATTTAAATATATAGTATTATAATATAAATATATACTATGAAATTTTGGAGGATTACTATGAGAATTTTATTTACTCAATGGGCTATGAATATAGCAGAGGAAACAAAGGTTAGAAGTACTTGTGTTTCTAGACAAGTAGGTGCTGTAATTTGTAAGGATAAGCAAATCATTAGCACTGGTTATAATGGTGCTCCTTCAGGTGCTATACACTGTTCTGATATTGGTTATTGTGAAAGAAGAAAAAGAAATATACCATCAGGTCAAGGACTTGAGTTATGTAGGGCTGGACATGCAGAGGCAAATGCAATTATACAATGTGCTAAAAATGGAACTAGTTGTAATGGAGCTGTTTTATATGTAACTACTCAGCCTTGTGTATTTTGCTGTATTTCAATAATACAAGCTGGAATTAAAAAGGTAGTCTTTAAAGGTGAGTACCCTACAGGCTTAGGTTTACAATTATTAGAAGAGTCTGGAGTTGAATATATAAAATATGAAGATGAGTTGGAAAATGAAAGAAAAGCTACAGAGTTAAAAAAGTTAAACGAATCTAAAAGAATTGAAGAATTTTTAGCAACTCCAAAAAAATATTAATTTTTGATTTATAAATATATTAATTTATTTTTCTGATTAAATTATAAAAATAGGTATATAATTATATACCTATTTTTATAAATCTAATTCTTCTAATATTTTTAATTTTTCCATATTAGTCATGTCTATATTTATTGGTGTTATTGATATATATCCCTCTTCAACTGCTGATATATCACTTATTTCTTCTTGTTCTAAAATTTTTACCCTTCCCCCAATCCATACATATCTCTTTCCATGTGGACTTAATCTTTCATCTATATCATTTTCATATTGTCTTATTCCCAATTTAGTCATTTTAAATCCTTTTATATCTCTATTAGGCATGTTTACATTTAGTATACAATCTTCAAATATACTCATATTTCTTTCTAATTTTTTAACTAGTTTAACTATAAATTCTGAGGCTTTCTTATAATCGTCTTTGTAAATATTATAGGAATCATAAGATATAGCAATAGACGGTTTATTTTGTATTAACCCTTCTATTGCAGCTGATACAGTACCTGAATATATTACATCTGTTCCTAAATTAGGACCATTATTAATCCCACTTAAAACTAAATCAATTTCTACATCCTTTAAAATTGATTCTATTCCAACTTTTACACAATCTGCTGGCGTTCCACTTATGGAATATGCTATAATTCCTTTTTCTATATTTTCTTCTTTTATCATTATAGGATCGTGAATTGTTATTGCATGCCCTGTTGCACTTCTTTGAGTATCCGGAGCAACTACATAAACATTTCCAATTTCTTTAAAAGCTTTTGCAAGTTCTAAAATCCCACAAGCGTAAATTCCATCATCATTTGTAACCAGTATATTTATAGGTTTACTCATAAACTCCATACCTTTCCCAGATTTTTTCTAAATCATCAAAATAAGATTTTATATCTTCTTTTTCTTTCATTCCTATAGATACTATAAGAGCATTACAAAGACTTAGCGCCGGAACTAATGAATCTACAAAAGACGCCATATTACTTTTAACTAAAAGAGTTGTATCTGATATAGTTGCTATTGGTGCAAATAAACTATCTGTTATTGATATAACATGTGCTCCCTTAGCTTTAGCGTATTCTACAATTTGATGACTTCTTTTTGAATATCTAGGGAAACTGATGGCAACTACTACATCTTCATCAGTAACTCTTACTACTTGCTCAAATGCATCTCCCATATCCATTCTTATTATATGAACATTATCTAGTATAATATCTAAATAAAACCCTAGATATTGAGCTATACTAAATGAACTTCTCATTCCTAATATATAAATTTTTCTTGCATTAAGAAGTTTATCTGATGCTTGTTGAAAAACTTCTTCATTTAAATCTTCTAATGTATGTTTTATGTTATCTATGTCACTTTTTAATACCTTATTTAAGATCTTACAATCATCTGAATATTCTTGATTCATTTCTACTCTCTGCACTGTAGTTAACTTATTTTTTATAAGTTCTTGAAGGGCATCTTGAAGTTTTGGATATCCTGTAAATCCTAAAGCGTTTGCAAATCTAACTACAGTAGATTCACTAACACCTACTTCTTCCCCAAGCTTTGAAGCTGTCATAAATGCTACTTTGTCGTAGTTTGATATTAAATATTGTGCTATAAGTTTTTGACCTTTACTAAGTCTTGTATACTGCTTTTGAATATCGTCTATTAACTGTTTGCTATCTTTAAAATCTTTAGTTTCGTTCATTTTTATCTCCTCATAATTACTAATGATTTATATTTAAATATTAAGCATCTTCTTTTAATTTCATATATACAATTCTATTATATCATTTTTTGTGTTAAATTTTAAATAAGTTATAAATTTTTTTATCCTAATAAATTAATAAATGTAGTTATAGTAGCAGAATTAAAAAACTCTATAAATAATGCTCCCACCAATGGTAGTATAAAAAATGCATTTGTTGATGGTCCATACTTACTTGTTATAGATTCCATGTTAGCAATACCATTAGGAGTTGCCCCCATTCCAAATCCACAGTGCCCTGCTGCAAGAATAGCTGCCGTATAATCTTTTCCCATAACCTTAAAAGTTATAAAATAAGCAAATAAAATCATTATTATAGTTTGCACTCCAAGCACGATAATTATAGGTATAGCTAAATCTATAAGTTCCCATAATTTTAAACTGCACATAGCCATTGATAAAAAAAGCGATAAACATATAGAACCAATTGTAGACAATTCTTTCTCAGAAGTTTCCCAAATTCCTTTTATATCTGAAAAATTCCTCATTATTGCAGCAATTATCATAGCTCCTATATACTCAGGTATTGTTATTTTTAATAATGAGAATATAGACGAAATTATAGTTCCCAACCCCATAGCAACTACAATTTGAATTACTGAATTTGTTAACTTAATTTCTGATAACTCACCTTTTGTAATTCCAAGACAAGTTCCATCTCCTTCTAAGCTAAGTTCTAAAATATTATTATTTCTATCTGACTCACATTCATCTGAAGATAAATTATATTTTTCAATTAGTCTTTTCCCAAGCGGACCACCTATTATACTTCCTGATACTAATCCAAATGTAGCACATGCCATTGAAATACTAAGAGCTCCATTTAATCCACTACTTTCTATTACTGGTCCAAATGCCCCTGATGCTCCATGTCCTCCCGTCATAGACACAGAACCGGCTATTAATCCTAAAAGAGGATTGACACCTATTGCCTTAGCTGACAATACCCCAACTATATTTTGAGTTAAGACTAATAAAACTGCAACAACTAAAAATTTAAGAACTTTTGATCCTCCTTTTTTTAAAATGCTTATGCTTGCAGTAAATCCCACTGTTGTAAAAAAAGCTGTCATAAGTATATTTTGTAAGGTTGTATCAAAATTTATATATAATAAATTACTTTTTCTTAATAAAAATGATATAATTGCAAAGGAAAATCCTCCAACAACTGGCGCAGGAATGCAATACTTTTTAAATATATTAACTCTTTCTTTTATAAAGGAACCTATGATTAAAACAATTGTAGTGAAAGCAATGCTTTGAATCATACTTAAATTAACTTCAAACATAACACTACTACCCCCTTTAAATTGAATTTTATTTTTAAGTTTTTTCTTTTAACTTTATTTTCTGAAAATTAAAACCAAAAAAATTTTTCATATTTTAAATTGAATTATATACTTAATCTAAAATATGAAATTTAATAATTTGATTTAAAAGAGAAAGGATTTATCCTTTCTCTTTTAATAAGCTAAATTAACTAGAGAGTGACCTAGTTTAAAAGCTTGTTCATTTAATTTTTCAGTTCCTTTTGGAACTCTTCCCAGAATTGCCCTTTTTAACATATCATTATCTATTTCATCTATTAGTTCACCTATAACTCCTAAAGCTACTATATTTGCAACCATTTCTTTTCCTAAATTAGTTTTACTGCTTTCTATTATTGGAACCTTAATTATTTCTACACCATCAGATTTAAATCCTTTTTCATTCACAATAGAATCTATTATTATAGTTCCATCCTTCTTAACCGTATTTGAATATTCTTCAAATGATTTCTGAGTTAAACAAAGTAATAAATCAGCTTTCCTAGCTTTAGGAAAGTTTATTTCCCCATCACTTATTATCACTTCTGCTTTGCTTGCTCCACCTCTAGCCTCTGGTCCATAAGATTGAGTTTGAACTGAGTTTAAATTAGAAAGTATTGCTCCTTCTGCAAGTATTATTCCTGCTAAAATAAGTCCTTGTCCCCCAGATCCACTAAGCCTTATTTCTTTTCTCATATCAATATCTCCCCTATATTTACTTAAATCTATTTATTATTTTCTGATACTCATCTGTATATTCTGGCATTTTTATATCCTTAAATATCCCATAAAATTCTTTATTTTCAAGTTTTTCACTTGGCAGCTTATCTCTAAGAGAAACATCCACATAATTATCTTTTATTAAATTCATAAGTCCTACGGCAGAACCTTTTTTATTCTTTCGTCCGTAATAAGTAGGGCATATACTTATTCCTTCTAAAACAGAAAATCCCTTATGACTTATACCTTTTTTTATATAATCTATCATTTGCTTTGCATGGTATGCAGTCCCTCTTGCAACAAAGGTAGCACCTGCTCCTATTGATAATTCACATATATCAAATGGTTTGTCTATATTTCCATAAGGAGCTGTTGTAGCAAGATCATTAGTTTTAGTAGTTGGAGAAAATTGACCTCCTGTCATACCATATATATTATTGTTAAAAACTATTGTAGTTATATCTATGTTTCTTCTACATGCATGAATTAAATGATTTCCACCTATAGCTGTACAGTCACCATCTCCAGTAACTACTATTACATGCATATCTGGGTTTGCAAATTTAACTCCTGTTGCAAATGGAATAGCTCTACCATGAGTAGTATGTAAAGTATTGAAGTCTAAATATCCCGAAGCTCTTGATGAGCACCCAATCCCTGATACTATACAAACATTATTTTTATCTAGGCCTAATTCTTCTATTGCAACTGCTATAGATCTCATAAGAATTCCATGACCACACCCAGGGCACCATATATGAGGCAACCTTTCTGATCTAAAGTTATTTTCTATAACGCTACTTGGCATTTTCCCACCTCCATAACTTTTTCGATTATATCATCAGGTGTTATAATTTCTCCATTATATTTATTGATTCCTATTATATTACAACTACTATCACATACTCTTTGAACTTCTAGAACCATTTGCCCATAATTTAATTCTGGTACATATATGTTTTTAGATTTACTACTTAATTCTTTTACCCTGTCTTCTGGGAATGGCCAAACTGTTTTTACCGTAAATAACCCAGCTTTTATTCCCTGCTCTCTTAAGTAATCTACTGCATCTTTTGTGCATCTACTCATACAACCAAAAGTTATAAATAACTCTTCACAATCTTCTACTTTGTATTCATCATAAATTAATATATCATCTAAATTTTTATTTATTTTATCCATAAGTCTATCCATTAAAATTTGAGTTTGTTTTGTGCTATTTGTTGGGAATCCTGTTTCATCGTGCATAAGGCCTGTTACATGATATCTGTATCCATCTGAGAAGTTTGCCATAGGTGGTACTAGAGTTGATTGATCATAAATTTTATAGTCTTTTTTATCTATATTAATTTTCATTCTTTCATATATCTCTAACTCATTTGATTGAGGTATTTCTACTTTTTCTCTCATATGACCTATAACTTCATCTAAAAGTAAAATTACAGGTGTTCTATACTTTTCTGAAAAATTAAATGCCTTTACTGTTAAATCAAAAGTATCTCTTACAGTCGTTGGTGATAAAGCTATTATTGGATGGTCTCCATGAGTTCCCCACTTTGCTTGCATTAGATCGCCTTGAGCTGGAGAAGTTGGTAAACCAGTACTTGGTCCACATCTTTGTACATTTACTATTACGCATGGAATTTCTGCAAGTGCTGCATATCCAATATTTTCTTGTTTTAAAGAAAATCCAGGTCCACTAGTTGCTGTCATTGACTTAAGTCCTGTTAAAGATGCTCCTATAGTTGCAGCCATTGATGCTATCTCATCTTCCATCTGAATAAACTTCCCTCCTATTTTTGGAAGCATATATGATGAAATTTCAGCAACTTCTGTAGACGGCGTTATCGGATAACCTGCAAAAAAATTCATTCCTGCATATAATGCACCGTGTACACAAGCTTCATTTCCTTGTAATAACTTTACTTTTTTAAGCATTTTGTTCCCCCCCGTTATTTCGCATCCTTAGATATATAAATAGCATAATCTGGACATCTAAGTTCACATAATCCACAAAGTATACATTTTTGTATATCTTCTACACATATAGTATTTTTTTCTAATTTTAATATTTTTTTTGGACAATACTCTACGCAAATGCCACAACCTTTACACCAATTAGTGTTTAGTATAAGTTTACCTTTTCCCAAATTTATCCCCCCAAAAACTTTTACTTTCAATATAATGTTAGCTAAGTTTTCTTTAATTTGCAATTTAAATTTCACTTTTTTGAATTTTTATACTTTTTTGCAAGTTTACTTGTTTTTATTTCAAAATATCATTTAAATTTTTTATCAAAGTAAATTTTTGTTTTAATTTTATACTTTAACACTATGATTTACCTATATTTCAAAATAATTTTATTGAATATTTAAAAAAAGCTAAATTTCTATTTATATGTTTTTTAAATTAAAAAGAAATGCTAAGTTAATCAACTTTCATGGTTTAAATAGGCTTTTGCATATAAAAAATGAGTAGAAATTTTAATTTATGTCTCTACTCATTTTTTATATGTATTATATTAATATTCTTTCTTTTTTTCAATTAGTACTAATCTTGGAGGATTATTAATTTGATTTACAAAATTACAATTTAAAACATTAAATTTTGTTTGATCTAAATTCTTAACATACTCAAATACTGCATTAAATTCATCCATTCCACCTTCATGACCAGTATAAATTGCTATACTTACTAATCCATGAGGTTTTAAAACTTCTAGCGACTTTTCAATCGCTTTAATCGTTGTATCTGGTTTTGTTATAATTTGATGCTTTGCTCTAGGCAAATAACCTAAATTAAAAAGAACACAACTTACGCCTTCTGTAATGTATGAATCCATATTTTCGTGTCCATCTAATATTAATTTAACACGATCTATAAGTTGTGATTTCTCTAATTTTTTTCTTGTGCTTTTTATAGCTTCTTCTTGTACATCAAAACTGTATACTAATCCATTTTCTCCTACTTTTTCAGCAAGATACTTAGTATCATACCCATTTCCCATTGTTGCATCTATAACAATATCTCCTAATTCTATAACATCTTCTAATAAAACTTTATTTAAATCTGTTACTTTAGTTAAATACTTAGCTTTAATCATATACTGCCTCTTTCCAAAACCTATTTTACTGTTTTTAAATAATCTATTTCTTCTTGAGTTAAATATCTATATTGTCCTATTTCTACATCCTTTAAAACTATTTTACCCATAGCTTTTCTCCTTAAGTTCATTACTGGATGGTTTATAGCCCTACACATTTTTCTTACCTGTCTATTTCTACCTTCATGTATTTTAATTTCACATACGCAATAATTTTTTTCTTCATTTTTCTTTAATACTTTGATCTTAGCAGGAGCTGTTTTATAATCTTCTATATATAATCCTTTTTCAAAGTTTTTCATTTCATTTAATGTAGGAATTCCTTTTAAAGTAGCTATATAAGTTTTATCAACTTCATGCTTTGGATGAGTTAATTTATATGTTAAATCTCCATCATTTGTTAAAAGCAATAGTCCACTAGTTTCATAATCTAATCTCCCAATAGGATATACTCTCTCTCCTACATCTTTCACCAAATCTATAACGCTTTTTCTATCAAATTGATCTTTTACTGTAGTTACATATCCTTCAGGTTTGTTTAACATTATATAAACTAATCGTTCTTCAAGACCGATTAGCTTTTCATCTACTTCTACTCTATCATTATTTTCATCTACTTGAAATGATAATTCATTTATTATTTTTCCATTCACTTTAACTCTTCCTGCATTTATTAATTCTTCTGCTTTTCTTCTAGAAGCCACTCCACAAGAAGCTATATATTTATTAATTCTCATAATTTTCTCCTTAAATTTAATTTATTCACATTAGATTATTATACTATAATTTCTAAAACAATTTAAAATAAATTTACCATTTATATTATTTTATTAATAAAATTTGGCTAAATTAATACTAATTATATAGACAAAATATTTTAGGAGGTGTTTCTTTGATTTCTCGAGATAATATCAAATATTGTATACTAGTAGTATTTATATCTTTAATAATGTTTAAAGCTATAAATAGTCCATATACATTTATTTTAGGTATAAATTCTGTAATTAAATTTTTAAGCCCTTTTTTATTAGCAATATTGATATGCCTTTTAGTTAACCCAATAGTTACGTTTTTAGAAAAAAATTTAAAGCTTCCTAGAATTTTAAGTATACTAAGTTCTTATATAATGATATTTTTTATTATTGGATTAGGATTAAATTTTTTAGTCCCAGCCGTAATAGATACTTTAAATACTATAATCATTGAAATTCCAAGCTCTATAAATAGCATTAATAAATTTATAGATGTATATATGTCTAGATTTGAACTATTGCAAACACTACTTCCTCATATACAGAAAAATTTAGATTTATTATTAAATAATCTCATTTCGATATTAAGTAAATTTTCTTCAAATATATTTCTATATATTTTAAGTGTTACATCACTACTATTTAATACCATAATGGGAATTATATTATCCATTTATATATTATTTGATAAAGAAAAAATATTAATAAAGCTAAAAAATTTATTATACTCTACTTTTTCTAGAAAAAAATCAAAAAAAATTCTAGAATTTTTCTTTATTTCTAATAGGATATTTTATCATTATATAGTTGGAAAGTTAATAGATTCTCTTATTATAGGTATTTTAGCTTTTATAGGTTTTGAATTTATACTTAATATAAAAAGCAGTTTATTTTTATCTTTCATAGTATTTTTAACTAATATGATTCCATACTTTGGTCCATTTATAGGTGCTATATTTCCTATAATAATGACATTGGTATACAGTCCTATAAAATCATTATGGGTAGCTTTATTTTTACTCATTTTACAACAAATTGATGGAAACTTTATAGGCCCTAAAATTATGGGAGATTATGTAGGAATAAGTCCACTTCTAATTATATGTGCAGTTTTAATAGGCGGATCTTTGTTTGGATTAGTAGGAGTATTTTTATCAGTTCCTATAGCAGCTATTATCAAAATTTATGTAGATAAGTATATTGATTCAAACCTAAATATAGAAGAATCAGAATAAATAAAAATAAGAACCAGTTTTTTGGTTCTTATTTTTAACTTTATAAATATTTTTTTAAATCTTTCAAATTTATATCCACAAAATTTATATTTTCATCTATAGATTTTAATCTTTGCTCATTTATATTTTTTTCTTGTGTAACTAATAAGACTTCAGGTACTTCAAAAAAAGGTATTGTCGAATTTCTTATTTTATATTTTAAGTTTTTATATTTACTTAGTTTAAAAATATCATTTAATTTTATATCTATTAGCTTTTGTTTCAGTTCATTATCTTTATTCATATATTCAATATAGATATCATACTTATCATTATCGACAGTTATATTTCTATAAAATCTTTTAATTTCATAACCTGACGATTCCATTTTAAGTACAATTTCTGATCCTATTATCATCTTTAAAAGTTCTTTTCCTTTGTAAACTTTCCCTCCATTTAAATAGTATATACCCGAGCTATCTTTATAATCTCCATACACTATATTACAAGGATACTTTCTTAAAGTAAACTCTCTACACATCCTCCTTAATGTTTTTTTATAAGGAGATTTTATTATTTTTCTTTTTTTAGAAAAAAATTTATTAAATTGTTGCTCGGTTGCACACCTTACTTGACTCATTAAAACAAGTATCTCCTTTTCCATACCTAGCATTATTTTATTCTCCTTGATGTATATTATAGCAAGTCTTAATTTCATTATATTAAATCTATGCAAGAAAATTTACACTTTAAATAAAAAAAGTATAGACATACGCCTATACTTTTATGCAATCACTTCTTGCTCTTCTCTATTTACTTTTTGCTGACTCTTAAATTCTCTATATAATATAATTATAGTTATTACTGTTGCTAAGAAATCTGAAACTGGTTGAGCATACCAAACTCCGTCTAATCCTAAGAACTTAGGTAGTATTAATATCATCGGTATTAATATTATTACTTGTCTAAGTAAACTAAGTATTATAGCAGTTTTAGCTTTACCTATAGATTGAATATAGTTTGATCCTGTTATAGATATACCTATTATAGGAAGCATTAATAAGTATATTCTAGCTCCAGTTACTGACATTTCCATAAGTTTAGGATCTCTATTAAACATTCCAACTATAAGTTGTGGAACAGTTTGTATTAATAACCAACCTGTTGTCATTATAATTACTGCCACTATTGCTGATAATTTAAATGCTTTATTAGCTCTATCATACTTAGCTGCTCCAAAGTTAAATCCAATAATTGGTTGTGCTCCTTGATTTAACCCAAATATAGGCATTGATATCATAAGTGCTATAGATGATACTGTCGCCATAGCTCCTATAGCTAAATCTCCACCATAAGTTTTTAATGCATTGTTGGAAATCACCTGAACTAAGCTAGTTGCTAATTGCATTGCAAAAGGAGCAGATCCTATTGCGAAAACTGGTTTTACTAAATTTTTATCTAATCTTAAACTAGATTTTTTAAATTTTAGATTTGACTTTCCTTTAACATAATATGATAATCCCCATACAGCAGTTACTAACTGAGCTATAACAGTTGCTATAGCTGCACCTTTTATACCTAAATGAAATACAAAAATTAAAACTGCATCTAATATAATGTTTGTTAAACACCCAACAATCATTATAATAGCGGATAATTTTGGATTTCCATCTCCTCTAATAGTAGTATTAAGAGTATATCCTAACATACTAAATATTGTTCCACCTAAGATTATATATATAAAATCTTTTGCATATGGTAATGTGGAGTCACTAGCTCCAAATACTCTAAGTATTGGCTCACAAAATAAAATTCCTAAAATAGTTATTATAAATCCTATTACTATAGCTAATGTTATACTATTTCCTATAATTTTTTCAGCTTCATCTCTTTTTCCTTGACCCAATTTTATAGATATATTGGTAGTAGCTCCTATTCCTACAAGCATGGAAAATGCTAGTATTATAGTCATAATTGGTAGACATATACCAACTCCTGTTATAGCAAGAGGTCCTGCTCCAGGTATGTTTCCTATAAAAATTCTATCTACAACATTGTAAAGTGCATTAACCATCATTCCTATAATAGCCGGCACTGAATATTTTAGTAGTAATTTAGGTATAGATTGTGTTCCTAAAATTTGTTCATTTTGCATATAAAATCCTCCTTTACATATTTATACAAACTTTATTTAGAAGATTTAATAGGTGTTTACTTTCTTCTTTACTTAAATTAGTTGCTATTTTATTTTCCCATTTCATCATAATAGAAAATACATTTTCTTGTACTTCTTTACCCTTATTTGTCAAATATACTTTATTTGCTCTCTTATCTATTTCATCTTTTACTCTAGATACAAATCCTGCTTCTTCTAATTTTTTTATAGCTCTAGCCGTAGTTCCTTTGTCTATATGTAAAGCTTCAGCAAGATCTTCTTGACTTTTTCCATCGCCCCTATAAAGTTCTAGCAAAAACATAACTTGCCCAGATCCTATACCTAGATCGTTAAGTTCTTTAGATATATATATCCTTCCTTTTCTATGAATTTGTGATATATATCTTCCAATATATTTGCCATCTTTTTTCATTTTATATCCCCCTATCTATAAGATAGTTTTAGTTGTTATTGCAACTATATTAGTATATAATATTTTAGTTGTTATTGCAACTATTTATAATAAAAAAATAATAGAAAAGATGCAAATTACTACATCTTTTCTATTATTTTATTTACTGATTCGTTTCTTCTTTTTGAACTTGCTCTTCTTTTTGATTCATACTTATATTATCAAACTCAAGTATATCTATATTTCCTTTATGTTCTTTGTCATATGAAATTTTAATACTATCCCCTTCCTTTGTTAAAGGAACTTCGTGTGATACTTTTGATGAAACTATGAATATAGAATCATTTATACCTTCTAAAGTAAAGTAATATGAGGTGTTTCCATCTATTACATCAGAACTTATTCTCTTAACTGTTCCAGTTTTAACTACCTTTGTGTTATCATTTTCCACTTGAACATTATTACCCTTTGACTTTAATTGTTCTCTATAACTTCTTAATGCTTCTTCTTTTGTATCTCCAATCCCAACTATATTAAAATCTTCAACAGATACAAAAGCAACCATCTTAACTAGTCCCGCTTTATCCTTTAATGACATTACATATGTAGGCTTTCCTAATATATTGTACATAACAGGGAATGTAGCATCATAATTCTTTTCTTGAACTTTTCCTGTTGCAGATACCATAGCAGCTGTTTCTGTTGCTCCTGGCTGTTTATATAATTTAGCTTCTTTGCTTCTAGTATCAACTAACATAAATCCTATAGTAGAATCATCTGCTCCTGCAGAGGTTATCCCTGTATACCAATATGATTTACCATCTTCACCATAAACTAAAGACGTTCCTTCAGTTGCTACCAATACTCCTTTTTCAGATATAACAGAGTTTAAAAATCCATTTATATAAGTTCCCCAATCATTTATTTGTTCTGTTACAAATTCTTGAGGTTGTATCCTATCTATCCATTTTGGAGCATCTTTTATATCATAACTTTTAACTTCCCCACTTTGAGTATCTACTGTTGCTATACCTATAGCATTTTTTCCTTCATATCCCACTGCATTTTCATATAATGTAACTATCCAATAAGGTTTTCCTTTATCATCTATTTCTAATGTAAAATCTGTCATTCCTACATTCACATATCCTTTTAAATACATATGTCTTCTTAAGTCTTGATGTAGATATGCATCTGGTTGATAAACGATTTTTATTGGTTTTCCATCTACTTCTTGTACTAATCTTACATCTTGTGGGTTACTAGCAGATACCATTACATACCCAGACGTTCCACTCATATTGGTAACCCATTTTATAATATCTCTATGTACTAGTGGTGCAACCCAGTATAATTCTCCATCTATATTTTGAATATGAAACTTTCCTAATTTAGATACACTTCCTATAGCTGGAACTTCTCCTATTTTTTTATCTCCAAGTTTCATTGCCATTTCTTCATCAACTAGTCTTATGTCATTTACACTAACAGGACTTACATCTTTTGCAAAGTTACTTTCCTTAACGTCTCCAAGTAAATTTCTATATGCTTTTGAGTGAATTATAGGTGATGATGTTATAAATGGTATTACAATAATATATGCTATTAGTGCCATTGCTATTGTAAAATTAGTTTTTGCTGCTCTTGATGTTTTTTCACCTCTATCTAACATCATATCTAGTACTCCTGCTACTACAAAGAATATGACTCCTGTTGAGAATAGAGATTTAAAATCCAGCCTGAGTACAGGTAACTGAATTATTGCATATATGATTACAACTATTAATGCTGTTCCATATATTTTTATAAACTTTTTCATTTAATACCCCTTCCTAATTTTTAAAATATTTGTAATATTTGTTAATATTAATTATATCCATTTTTTGCAAAAAAATAAATACCCTTAAAATTATAAAGGGTATTTTCATGTTTTAATTTTAAATACTGCTTAAAGTATATTCAAATATTTTTTCTTTTGCTCTATATGCACTTAATAATCCTTCATATTCTAGCGTTAAATCTTTATGGTTAAAAAAATCATTTGGTCTTATCGCATACGGTGGCTGATCAAACAGTTTAATTCCACTTTGATCTAACATATCAGCTACAAAATGTGAGCATACATACTTATACTCAGCTTCTCTAGGCTTATTTCTAGACAAGTATATAAGTGCTAAAACATCATAATCATATTTGTCTCTATTCTCACTTACATTTAAAATATTTTTATATAAATTGTTGTATTGTTCGTTAGTAACGTACAGAGAGTAAACTCTACATCTTGTATTTGTTTTTATAGCATATAAACCTTCATTTATATTTTCTTCTACGAACCCTGCAAATAAAGGTGTTTTGGGATTTAGTCTCCCAAAAGAATACATAGGTCTTAAATCTTTATTAAGAGCTATTGATACATGTGCATAAGGAGTTTTACTTATATTTCTTATTAAGTAAGAAAGAGCAGTTCCCGTATATGTTGTTATTATATATATCTTCTGCATTTTTTAACCCCCAATATTTCTACCTTATAATTAATTTATGATAACTACTCCATTTTATCACTATTTTACTTAAACTTCAAACATTGTTTTTGTTACCATTTTAATTTCTAAAGTTTTTTGACTTTAAACTTTCTTTTTTATAACACTTACCAAACTTTATAATTTTATCATTTTTATTTAATGTTTTTTCTAATTTTGCTTCATATTAATATTCTATTTTATTTTTTTGCCTTCCTTAATAAGGACTTTGTCTAAAATTGTCTCAAATCAAACTTTTTTTAATATAATATAGTATATTTAAAATTCAATAAATTTTTTAATATTTTAATTAAATAATATATATTAAAACTTAATTTTCTAAAGTTACTTTATAGGAGGTTTTATTTATGAAACTTAGTAAAGAACAATTAATTCTTAAAAGAGATAATAGATGTATAGAGTGTGGGTGTAAGCTTAATGGCCTATCCTATTCTATAGACTTTGAAATGAATATGAATGTAAATAATTTTAAATGTGATTTATGTCCAAATTGTCTTTCAAATAAAAAACAGACTATACTTTAAGTATAGTCTTATTTTAGGCATTAATTTTCTTATTTATTTTATTACCTAATATCCAAAATATAATTATAAATACTATTAAAGATGCTAGCTTTACAGGATCTTTTATAAAGTCTTTAAAATCATTTCCTATATAGCTTATAACTAAAAACATTATAAATTTCCCAAGAACCATCCCCGGTATAAAATTAGTATATTTCATTTTTGAAATACCCGAAGTTATAGTGACTAAAAAATCGGGTATAAATGGGCACAAGTAAGTAATAAAAATCATTGTAAATCCTTGTTTGTTTACCCATTTATTAAATTTTTCTATATTTTTATACCTGTTGGAAATCTTTCTTATAAAAGTAGACTCTGCAAATTTATTACAAAGGAAAAATAAAGCAATAGATCCTATAGATGATCCTACCCATGATATAAAAAATCCAACCCATATACCTAGTACAAATGCATTGGCTCCAACAATAGCAACAAGAGGCAGTGCTGGAATAAAAGTTTCAATTATTATTATAACAAACCCAACTATAGCAACTAAAAATTTATATTCTTGTAAACTATATATTATTTGTTCCATATATTAACACCTACTTGATTGTGATTTTAGCTCCTAATTAGTAAATATCTTTACTAATTTGCCTATACTATTTTCGTTATTATTAGCTATAATTTTATTTATTCTGATTTATAATAAGTTTATTATATAAGCTTATTATACTCACTGTAAAAATATATATAATAAAAAAAGCTTTGTTATTTTTTATAACAAAGCTTTTTTTATTATATATTTATATATTTTTTGAATTAAATACCTCTTTATCTAGTTTGCCTAACGATTTTCCAACTGCTATAGATGCAGTAGTAGCTCCATTTACATTTATCATAGTTCTACCCATATCAAGTATTGGATCTATTGCAAGTATTCCTCCTGCTAATGGGAAGTATGATCCTAATCCAACTCCTGATACAACTACAGATACTGCCATTGTTGCAGTTCCTGGAAGTCCTGCAATACCTAAAGAAGATATTGTTATAACTACTAATAACATAACATAGAAACTTATATCTTTATCTACACCTGCCATATTTGCTATAGTTATAGCCATTAATGCAGGATATATTCCGGCACATCCATTCATACCCATGTTAGCTCCTAAGCTAGCTGTAAAACTAGATACTCCCTCATCTACTCCTTGATTTTTAACAAGCGCTTCTATAGTAACAGGAAGTGTACCTAAACTTGATCTTGATGTAAATGCAAGTAATAATGGCTCTGCTGCATTTTTTATGTAAGTTATTGGATTTAAACCATTTATACTTACTATTATTAAATGAACTATAAATAATATTGCAGTTGCAACATATAAGGCCACTACAAACTCAACAACTGATATCATTGAAGCAATTCCTCTTGCAGTAATAGTATTTGCTAATAAAGCAACTACTGCATATGGCATAAACTTTATAACAGTCATTGCAACACTTACTATTATTTTATAAAAAGCCTCAACTAGGTTTATAAATGGTTTAACTGTATCCATATATTTTTTCTTCATTCTATTTGTTGCAAGTCCTAAAAATGTAGCAAATATAATAATTGCAACTATGTTTCCATCAGCCATAGCTCCTACTGGATTTGACGGTAATAAACCTCTTAGAGTATCTACAAGTGGTGTTATTTCTCTCATTTCAGGTGCTTCTATTCCAGCTACTTCAGCTCCAACTCCAAGTTGCATAACATTTCCTACTATAATTCCTATAATTGCTGCTAATGCAGTTGTTCCAAGTAACATCCCTAATGATCTAAAAGTTAATGCTTGTAGATTGTCTCCCTCTTTCATATTGATTATAACTCTTATTATAGATACAAAAACCATAGGTACAACTAGCATCTTTAATAAGTCCATAAATCCATATCCAAATAATCCATACCATTTAGTTACTTCTTGTAACCAGACAACATTTTCTGGATTTTCTGGAAGTCCTGCAACAACTTGAATTATTACTCCTAATAAAAGTCCTATTATTGTTGCATAAATTGTTCTTGTTGAGAACTTTACTTTTTTCTTTTCAAACTGTTTTACTATAAAAAATGTCCCTAATAAAACCCCTATGAAAAGTACTGTTTTAATGTCTGTTACCATTAAAAATTGCGATAAAAACGAACTTTCTCCCATACTCTTATTCCTCCAAGATGTATAATTTTATAATTGCTAAAACTAGTTATTTATTTAACTAATTCCCCCTCGCCTAATTATAGTATAATATAACTTTTGCGGTGTCAACATTTTCCTATGCAATTTTTAGTTTTTTTCTAAAATACCGCATATTCCTTATTTTCTAATATAAATTAATTTTTAAAATAATTAAAATATTCCTGAAAAAGGAAAGCATATTCCCAACTTAATCATATCTTGTTATACTATATCTTGTGGAATTTTAATAATCTGTTGTGAGGTGTCTTATGAAGGAAAAGGGTTTTAGAGGTTTTATATTTGAGTCTATAGGTCTCGTTTTAGGCTGTATATTTATGAGTATCGGAATAAACATGTTTCTTAAACCATATACTATAGCTCCTGGAGGTCTTAGTGGACTTTCAATGGTAATTGGAAAAGTAACTGGCTTGCCTATGTCAATTGTAATGTTAGTTATAGGTATACCTCTTATAGTTTTTTCAGTAAAAATTTTAGGAATAAAAAATTCAATTAAAACATTAATAGGTATGAGTGTATTTTCTGCTATATTAAGTATCACTTCTTATTTATCTAATGTTCATGTTACTGAAGATGTATTGTTATGTTCTATCTCTGGTGCATTATGCTTAGGAATAGGACTTGGTATTATACTAAAAATGGATGCTTCAACTGGTGGAACTGATTTAATTGCACTTATGTTAAATAAAGTTTTTCCTAATGTACCTTTGTCAAAATTTATGGTCATGTTAGATGGTATGGTTGTTATTTCTGCTGGCTTAGCTAGTAAAAATCTAGAGACTGCTCTTTATTCTGGCGTAGCATTATATATAATAGTTAAATTAGTAGATGCTATAGTATCTGACTTTAACTATTCTAAAGCATTTATGATTATATCAAATGAACCTAATGTTTTAAGAGATGGAATAACTAGAGAAGTAAAAAGAGGTGTAACTTTTTTACAAGGTAAAGGTGGTTATACTAATGAAGACAAAAATGTGTTGCTAGTTGTAGTATCTAAAAATGAGGAAGTTCACCTAAAAAAAGTTATCAAAAATATAGATCCTTCTGCTTTTATAATAGTCAGTGACGTTCATGAAGTTTTAGGCGAAGGATTTAAAGCTATAGCTTAGTAACTTTGTAAACCTAAAATCATATTTATAAATATATGATTTTAGGAGGTTTTTATGTCTAGAGCTAAATATGGAGATTTAATATTTGTTGATCATGGCTTGTATAAACATTTTGGTATATATATAAACGATGATTGTGTTATACATTATGATGGAAAATTAGATGATAGATTTTTAAGAAATATGTGTGTACGACAAACTGGTATGGATAGATTTTTAGCAGGTAAAGATAATTTTAAAATACTTAACTTATCTAAAAATCCAATTCCTCCACATGAAGTTGTAAATCGTGCTAAAAATCATCTAAATGAAAGAAACTTTAATTTAATATTTAATAATTGTGAGCACTTTGCTTATTGGTGTAAAACAGGTTTAAAAAAATCATATCAAGTAAATTTTTTTGTATCTTTTTTATTATTATTTTTATTAACTAACAATTACTTTGAATTAAAAAACTACTAGATTAGAACTCTCGTCTAGTAGTTTTTATTATATAAATAAATATTATATTATCTTACTCTTAAATTACTAAATATTCTGCATTGCGAATATAGATATAAATATATACAATATAATTAAAAACATACTTAAATATAAAGTCTTAAATTTATCTATTCTATCAACTCAAAATATAATCTAAAGATACAATCATTAAAAACTATAATTTAATAGTAATTTTTTAATTTGACTCATCTTGCCAACTCATAAATTGTAATATAAAACTTTTTTGTTATCATAGAACTTTTCTTTTATACTACTTAAATATTTCATAATACTTCAAATCATTATTATTTTGGAAAATTCTTTGATATAAATAGGTCATCTTAAGTTTTTATACAAACTTTGAATAACATATATTAAAAAACAAGGGGGTAATTGTAATGGAGGTATTAACAAAAGTTGTAGACTCAGTCAATAGTATACTTTGGGATAAGAATATCTTATTAGTCTTACTTGTAGGTACAGGTGTATGGTATACTTTTCAACTAAAATTTGTCCAGATTAGAGGCTTTGGAGAAGGGTTTAGAAGAACATTTGGAGGACTATTTAAAAAAGGTGAAAATGCTGATAAAGAAGGTATGTCTCAATTCCAATCATTAGCTACAGCAATAGCAGCTCAAGTAGGAACTGGAAATTTAGCAGGAGCCGCTACAGCAATAGCAGTTGGTGGTCCTGGAGCTATATTTTGGATGTGGGTTAGTGCATTTTTTGGAATGGCAACAATTTATGCAGAAGCAACAATGGCTCAAAAATACAAAAAAATAGGTGACGATAAATCAGTAACTGGTGGACCAGTTTATTATATAGAAGCTGCATTTAAAGGTAAATTTGGTAAGTTCTTAGCAGGTTCATTTGCAGTATTTATTATCTTAGCATTAGGATTTATGGGAAATGCAGTACAATCAAATTCTATTGCTGCAGCATTTGATACAGCTTTTGGTATAAGTCCTCTTTTAATCGGTATCATATTAGCAGTTTTATCATTTGCGGTATTTTCAGGAGGAATTAGTAGAATAGCTAAAGTTACAGAAACAATAGTTCCAATTATGGCTTTATTTTATATCATAGGTTCTTTAATTGTTATATTATTTAACTTTAGAAATATTCCTTTAGCATTCCAAGAAATATTTGTTGGAGCATTTGCACCTCAATCAATAGCAGGTGGTGTTATTGGGGCTACTATACAAAAAGCTATGAGTAAAGGTGTTGCACGTGGATTGTTCTCTAATGAAGCTGGTATGGGATCTACTCCTCATGCCCATGCTGTAGCAAAAGTTGATCATCCATCAGAACAAGGATTTGTTGCTATGATGGGAGTATTTATAGATACATTTGTTATATTAAATTTAACAGCTTTAGTTATAATTACAACTCGTTCAGTAACTCCAGATGGCTCTCTTATCGGAACTACTCTTACTCAAGCTGGCTTTTCATCAGTATTTGGTAAGTTTGGCGATATATTTATAGCTATATGTATGTTCTTCTTTGCATTTTCTACTATCATTGGGTGGTATTTCTTTGGAGAAGCAAATATAAAATACCTATTTGGTTCAAAAGCAGTTAAAATATATGGAGTTTTTGTATGTGTATGTGTTTTACTAGGCACATTAGGAGAAGTTTCTATCGTATGGACAATGTCAGATATGTTTAATGGACTTATGGTTATACCTAACTTAATTGGATTACTTGCACTTACTGGAATAGTAAAATCTGTTCATAATGATTATATAAAAATAAATGGTGGAATTAGTTCTAAACACAAAAAGAAAAAACATACAGTTTAAAGCTTATAAAAGACTATGATTAAACAATCATAGTCTTTTATCTTTATGTATCATATTATAAAATTTTTATAAATAGTATTAAATCTCCATCATCTAAAGATTTTTCAGATACATATACTCTATCTTTACCTAAATCTTTATCTAACTTTTGTAATTGTTTCTTAGTTATTTTTAAATCGCTATCTCCACTTTCTATCATTAAATATATGTCCCCTGGTTTTATTATATCTTCATCAATTGTTACTAAATTACCATTATCATCTATCTTGTTTAGTTTAATAAATCCTGGTGACGTATTTTTTGACTTATAGTATAACTTATAATCTCCCCCTATTGGTGATTTTTGACTTATTCCTTCAATATATCTTAAAAACTCTTTACTTTCTATAGGATCCTTTTTATTCCATGTTGGATTTTTATTGTTTTCTATTTTATATTGTATAACTGCTCCTTTAATTGCATCAACATCTTTTTCTAACTTTGCAATCTTAGACATTTTTATACTATTAAATAACGCTGGTACCGCTATAACTGCCAATATTCCTATTATAGATATAACTACTAATAACTCAATTAGTGTAAATCCTTTGTTTTCCTTAAACTTTTTCCCCATTTTCCCTTCACCTTCTGTATTTAAATTCTAAATATATTATACCATTTTATATAAATCTAAAAGCTTTTTATCTAAGTGAATTTGTACTATTTATGTGCAGTCAGTGCAATCATTAAAATAACTAGTACTTTCTAATCTTCATATTTTATTTTTTATATTATTTATGTCATAATAGAATTATCAAAAAATATTTTGGAGATGATTTTATGAATAGTAAAATAGAAGAATTAAAAGAGTTAATAAGTGCTAGCAATAATATAGTTTTTTTTGGAGGTGCTGGAACTTCAACAGAATCAGGAATTCCAGACTTTAGGAGTTCGAATGGATTGTTCAATGAAAAGTTAAATTTCAATTTTACACCTGAGCAATTAGTATCTCATACATTTTTTGTTAGATACCCAGAAGATTTTTTCAAATTTTATAAAGATAAATTAATATATAAAAATGCAAAACCAAATAAAGCTCATATAGCTTTGGCCAAACTTGAAAAGTGTGGTAAATTAAAAGCTATAATTACTCAAAATATCGATGGTCTTCATCAAATGGCTGGAAGTAAAAACGTATTTGAGTTACATGGTTCTGTTCATAGAAACTATTGTGAAAATTGTAGAAAGTTTTATAACTTAGATGACATGCTTAATTTAGATGGTATTGTACCTCATTGTGAAGAATGCGGCTCAATCGTAAAACCAGATGTTGTATTATATGAAGAGGCACTAGACGATGAAGTTGTTAATAAAGCTATATCTGCTATAAGTAAGGCCGACTTATTAATAATTGGTGGTACATCTCTTGTGGTTTATCCTGCTGCTGGCTTTATAAATTATTTTAAAGGTAAAAACATTGTTGTTATAAACAAAGATAATATAAATCTTAATAAAAATAATGTCTTAGAAATAAATGAGTCAATTGGGGAAGTACTTAACAAAGCCATATTAGATAATAACTAATACTTTATGGTATTAAAAAATACCTTATTGCATACATTTTTTAATTTTATGCAAAAGGTATTTTTTATTATTAATTTTTATGCAATTTTTTCACTTTTTCTTTTATTTTCTTTTTTTCTCCACTTATTATTTAAAGCATCAACTGCCACTGCTATAGCATTATCTCCAGATATATTAGCAGCTGTCCCAAAACTATCTTGTGTAATATGTAGAGCTATTATTAAACTTGCTAAACCACCATCTGCCGGTATCCCAACCATTGGGAAAAATGGTAATGCACTCATAACAGCTCCTCCTGGTGCTCCTGGTGCTGCAACCATTGCTATACCTAGCATCATTATATATGGTAATACTATATTTATACCAGAATCCATTCCATTCATCATTAACACTGCAACAGAAAATGATACTATAGATATTATACTCCCTGATAAGTGTATTGTTGCACATAGAGGTATTACAAATTCTCTAATTTGCTTACTTATTCCATTTTTTTCTGCACAATCAACATTTACTGGAATTGCCGCGGCTGATGACTGTGTACCTACTGCTGTTAAATATGCAGGTATTTGGTTTTTCATCATTTCTATTGGGTTTTTCTTTGCATACATTCCAGCTACTGTAAATTGTAGAGCCACATATATTAAATGAAGTGACATTACTACTATATAAACTTTCCAAAATACACTTAATATGTTCATTACTTGACCTGCAAAAGCTATATTAGCAAATGTACCAGCTATATATAGTGGTAATAATGGTATTATTGCTTTAGCTAGTACCATTTGAATTATGCTTTGAAAATCAAAGGCTATTTTATATAATACTTCACCTTTATTATTTTTTCTTAAAGCTGAAATCCCAAGCCCCATCATAAATGCAAATACTATTGCTGCTGTTACATCTATCATAGGTTTTAAAGGTATTGAGAATATAGCTGGAAGCATACCAGCTTCAGGATTTCCTATTTTACTAGCTAACGATGGATCCATAAAAAATGGAAATAAGGTTTTTATTAGAGTAAATGCTAGTAATCCTGCTATTACTGTTGATACATAAGAGATAATAGTTGTAGCTCCTAATAACTTACCTGCCCCTGAACTTAAATCAGCTATTCCTGCTGTAACAAACCCTAAAATGATAAATGGTATAACAAATTTTAAAAATGTTGAGAATAAAGAACTTGCAGTTACTAAAATTTGTACTAATTCTCTTGGCATATAAGTACCAATTACAATTCCTATAATTATTGCCATAATTAATTTAGGTATTAATCCAATATTCTTTTTTTTCATAAATTCCCTCCTTATGACTTTTATTTAAGCATGTCAATATTTAACCTAATTAAATCTCTGTATAAACCCCTTTTTCTTTACTTATTATACATTTTTCCCATCTATACTATATTATAGTAAAACCTTTTCCCAATTTTGTCAACTTTCAGAAATAAGTTATTTTTTTAACTTTACTATATTTTATAAATTTTCTTTCTTTTTACATTAAGTTTCATTTTATCTAGTTCAAGCAAAAATTATTAGATATAATCTTTTTAAAAGCATAAAAAAGCACCTCCTGTGTCAGATAGTATTAAGAGTTAACATATAACTTTTGATACTATCTAATACACATTAAGTGCTTTTAAATAATTATTAGCAAATGAAGATAGACTAACTCTGTATCAAGTAAGAATAATTTATATTCACATGGAAATCATATTCATATACTAAATTTTTTAAAGGAGAATAAGATTATGATTTTTCCAACTTCATTTCCAAAGCAACATCAAGATTGTCAACCAGGACTTGAGTATAAAATGGCACCAAGTCCTATATACGACAGTCCATTATATAACAAACCAAATGATAAATTAAAAGATAAAGTAGCTATTATTAGCGGTGGAGATAGTGGAATAGGAAGAGCAGTTTCTATTGCTTTCGCAAAATCAGGATGCGACATAAGTATAATATACTATAATGAAGATGATGATGCTATTGTCACAAAGAAAAAGGTTGAAGACGAAGGTAGAAAATGCCTTTTAATTAAAGGTGACATAAAAGAAAGTAAGTTTTGTAAAGAAGCTATAGAATCTACTTTAAAGGAATATAAGAAAATAAATATATTAATAAATAATTCAGCGGTACAGTATACTCAACAAAACTTAACTGACATAGATGACGATCAATTTGATAAAACTTTTAAGACTAATGTCTATGGAGCATTTTATCTAACAAAAGCTGTACTACCTCATTTAAAATGTGGTGATAGTATAATAAATACAACATCTGTTGTCGCATATCATGGCCATGAAACATTACTAGACTACTCTATGACTAAAGGGGCATTAACAACATTCACTAGGTCTTTATCTATGCAATTAGCAACAAAAGGAATAAGAGTTAATGCAGTAGCACCAGGACCTATATGGACGCCATTAATACCTGCGAGTTTTGATGAACAAGAAGTTGCAAAATTCGGTAATAACAATCCTATGAAAAGAGCAGGTCAGCCGGTAGAATGTTCCGGTGCTTATGTCTTTTTAGCAAGCGACGAGTCATCTTTTATAACTGGTCAAACTATACATGTAAATGGTGGAGAAATAGTAAATGGATAATTATAGTGATTAGTAAAAAAATACAAATGTTTGTAGATATTTTTTTATTATTGGTATTTGTGGGATTGATTTTTTATATAATGTAATAAAGATATGATAAAAAAGCAGGAATACTAAGTTTATCAAGAGTAAATTTTTATAAAATATAATTAATACTTATACCTAACATACTATATATGTATAATATGTATGAAACAAGACCATCAAAATTTGCTGGTCTTGTTTCATAGTATATAAATACTATAGATTAGACAAATCTTAATTATTTAATAAACTTAAGAATGTATCTATTTCTTTTTCAATAAATTATCTACCAAATCAATTATCAACTCTGAAGCTATTAAAAAATCTAACCTTTTTAATCTAATAGATAAAAAGATTACATATATAGCCTTATGTATATTTAAGTAATCTTTTTATTATGTACACTTTTAATATATTTATTTTAACTGTTTATCGCTCCTAGCTATATACTAAGAAGCTTTTCTTCTATATATTCATTAAATGGTTTACCTGCTATTGTTACTGGGCCTTCCCCAAATAAATCTACTGTAATATTAAAGAAATTGATTATTAATTTATTTTCATCCATATAATATTCATCCATATGTCCTGGAATAAATATTACCTCATATTCTTCCTTACTTAATTTATCTTCCATATAGTCTAAATTAAGCTGCTTTACTGGTGCTATCATCATATTTGTAAATTCCAAATCTTCAAGCATCCACATGTTTTTATTCCAGTATCTACTTTCCTTTTTTGTTGGTTTATTTAGAAGCTCTCTGTTTGACATTGCGGAAAGTACCTTTCTTACAGATTCCTTTGTAAAGTCTTCATCATATAGATATTTCATATCCGTTTGATCCGCTAGTTCTATAAAAAATGAATCTGCTATCTTTTCCTTTTGATGTAGTGAATCCCAAATATAAAGCATCATTTCTAAGATTTCACTTTTAATTACAATTTTAGCCAAGTTAAATCCCCCTTTTTCCTTTAAATATTTTTTATATGCGAACTACTCTCCACTTAAATTAACCTTCCGTTCCCAGCTCCCCCTAATTGGCTTGTAAATAGAAACTACTCTGTATGTTTTATGCCTTAGTTTTCGCTTCACATACAGTTGGCGATTGGTTGAATATTTTACAGTTTTGAAAGTTCTACCATATTACCAGTATATCATAAAATCAAGAATATTACCTCTTTCTATGATTTTCTAATAAATATTATACCATAATTTTACACTAATTCTAAAAAATTAATAGCTTTATAAATTATTTTGTATAAAGTTTAATATTATAAATAGTATTTAAAATTTTCTTTTATAAATTTACTAAATATATTTAAAGAATTTTTATAAGACCTTATTGTTTCTTTACTTGTATTTGTTATTTCTAATTCATCTATAGACTCTGTTATTGCTTCTATTATTTGCATAAAAAAATACCTCCTATATTTGAAAAAGTAGAACATAGACGTTCTTTCATCTTATCGAATATAAAAGGCATTCCAAAACCTATATTATTAAGTTTTAATACTATCTAATACACATTAAGTGCTTTTAAATAATTATTAGCAATTATTTTTTTGCATCTCCGTACATTTCTTTTAATTGCTTTTGTATTTCTTTATTATCTAAGTACTCATCAAGAGTAGTTTTTCTATCCATTATTCCATTTGGAGTTATTTCTATTATTCTATTTGCAAGAGTTTGTATCATCTCTTGGTCATGAGAGTTAAATATTAATACTCCTGGGAATTTTTCTAAACCTTTATTTACAGAAGTTATAGATTCTAGGTCTAAGTGGTTAGTTGGGTCATCTAAAACTAAAACGTTAGCATTTGATAACATAAGCTTTGATAACATACATCTAACTTTTTCTCCTCCAGATAAAACTTGAGCTTGTTTTAAAGCTTCTTCTCCAGAGAATAACATTCTACCTAAGAAACCTCTTATGAAACTTTCACTTTTTTCTTCTGAATATTGTCTTAACCAGTCAACTAATGAATACTCTACACCATCAAAGTATTTATTGTGGTTTTTAGGAAGATAACTTTGAGAAGTTGTTACACCCCACTTGAAATCTCCACTATCTGGAGTATCTTCACCCATTATTATATTAAATAATGTAGTTATAGCTATCTCATCTCCTAAGAATGCTACCTTATCATCTCTATCTAATCTAAAGCTTACATTATCTAAAACTTTAACACCATCTACAGTTTTAGTTAAGTTATTCACTTCTAAAACTTCATTACCTATTTCTCTTTCAGGAGTAAATCCAACATATGGATATCTTCTTCTTGATGGTTGTATATCTTCTACTTCTAACTTCTCTAATTGTTTCTTTCTAGAAGTTGCTTGCTTTGCTTTAGATGCATTTGAACTGAATCTTGCGATGAACTCTTTTAATTGAGCTATTTTTTCTTCAGCTTTCTTGTTTTGATCTTTAGCTAATTGTAATGCTAATTGACTTGATTCATACCAGAAATCATAGTTACCAACATACATTTGTATTTTACCAAAGTCAACGTCAACTATATTTGTACATATTTGGTTTAAGAAGTGTCTATCATGTGATACAACTATTACTATAGAATCTTCTAAATCCATTATGAAGTTATTTAACCAGTTTATTGATTGGAAGTCTAAGTGGTTTGTAGGTTCGTCCATGATTAGTATTTCTGGTTTACCAAATAAAGCTTGAGCTAATAATACCTTAACTTTATCTCCACCTGTTAATTCTTTCATTTGCTTATAATGTACATCTTTAGTTATTCCAAGACCCATTAATAATTTTTCTGCATTTGTTTCTGCATCCCATCCGTCAAGTTCAGCAAACTCTCCTTCAAGTTCAGCAGCTTTTATACCATCTTCTTCTGAGAAATCAGCCTTCATATATAATGCATCTTTTTCTTTCATTATTTCATAAAGTCTAGCATGTCCCATTATAACAACATCAAGTACTGTATCTTCTTCATATTTGAAGTGATCCTGTCTAAGTACTGACATTCTTTCTTTTTCAGTTATTGATATACTTCCTGTATTTGCTTCTATATCACCAGCTAATATTTTTAGGAAAGTAGATTTTCCTGCTCCATTAGCTCCTATTATTCCGTAACAATTTCCTTTAGTGAATTTTAAGTTAACATCTTTGAATAACTCTTTATCCCCAAATCTAAGACCAACATTAGTAACTTGTAACATTCGCTTATTTCCTTTCTAACTACTAAAATTTATAAAATTTTACAACTCTTCTAATCATATAACAAAATTGTAACTTAGTCAACTACTTAGCAAAATTACAAGCCGGATAAGTACAGATTTCACAGTTCATACAAAGACCCCCATGTCCATATCTTGCTATATCCGCTTTTGTAAGCTTTTCATCTATTAAAATTCTAGGAAGTACTACATCTAAAACAGTTGTTTTTGAGTACATAGCACATCCTGGTATACCCATTATAGGTACACCCTTGTTGTATGCTAATAAAAACATTGCTCCTGGAAGTATTGGCGAACCATAAGTTATTATATCTGCTCCAGTTTGTTTTATAGCTGCAGGAGTTAAATCATCCGGGTCTACACTCATTCCACCTGTACAAAGTATAAGCTCTGCACCTTTATCTAGAAAATCTTGTATAGCATTTTTTATAATTTCTGTATCATCAGGGCATATTGTTTGTCCTAATATCTCACAGTCATAATTTTTCATTTTTTCTATCATAACAGGTCCAAATTTATCAACTATTCTTTTATGATAAACTTCATTTCCTGTTGTTACTATCCCAACTTTTTTCTTTTTAAAAGGAATAACATTGATTATTTTATCTTCACCTATAACCAATTTTGCTTTATCTAGCTTTTCTTGTTCTACCATTAAAGGTATTACTCTTGTTCCTGCTACTTTAAGCCCTTTATGAACTATATAATTATTATGTAATGTAGCCATCATTATGTCATCTATACAATTAAGTTCAAATAGCTTATCTACATTTATTTTCAAAAGTCCATCGCAGTTTGCTATAAAATCTATTTTTCCTTCTTTAATCTCACTAAATTCTAAGTTTTTCCCAGCAGTTATATTTTTTAAAAATATAGCTCCATCATTTTCATGAACCATTCCTTCTTCTTTTTCAAATACGTATAAATTATCCTTTCCAAGGGATAGTAATTTTTCTATGTCTTCTTCCTTTACCACGTGTCCTTTTTTAAATGCCCTTCCTTTAAATTCTCCTGGTATAATCTGGGTTATATCATGGCATAACACATGTCCCACTGCATCTACTGTTTTTATTTTTTTCATATTATCTCCCTCTATTAATACAAATTTATTAAGCAGTCATAATCTTCTTGAGTATCTATATCTAATAAAGTTTTTTCCTTTACTTTTACATACTCTATTTTATCATATTCACTTATTACCTTTTTACCCTTTTCATCCTTTTTTAACATCATCAGATTATTTGCTAATGAATTAGGAAATATAACTGGATTACCTTTTCTGTTTTCACATGTAGGTATTATTATTTTGCTTTTATCATCTTTAAATTTACTTATAAGTTTTTTTATATCAAGCTCGTCTAAAAAAGGTTGGTCTCCCACGAAAAACATATAGCCTTCACAAACCTTACTATTTCTTATTCCTAATTTTATAGATTCGCTTTGTCCAATATCTGCATTTTCATTAAATATACCTTTAAAATTATATTGTTTTGCTATACTTAATATTTCTTCATACTGGCTAACCACTAAAACTTCATTAAAGTCACATTTGCTTATTGCATCAAAAACATTTTCAATTATTGTTTTTCCCCTATATTTCATTAATAGTTTATTTTTTCCCATTCTAGTTGAAAAGCCAGATGCCATAACTATTGCATTTACCATATTTATCCCTTCTTATAGTAATTTTTTATTAAACTACCATAAATAACTTTCATATTATTATCTTCTTTTTTTATCATTTTAATTAACTTATCAGTTAACTCTTCTTTATAACTATTCTCTACTTTATTTATAAATAAAATTTTTTCTCCTACTGAGTTCTTAAATAATCCATTTTTATTTAATATTATATTTTTTAAATTTTCTAAGCTTACTTTGCTATCAAACTTGCCACAAATCTCTAAAAATTTATCCACCCTATGTATATTAGTTTCATTTATATACATATTGTATGATGTTATATCTAGCACTCCTATACATTTAGTTGTCTTTGGATGAACTAAAGGTTCATCTTCTTTCCATCCTTTTAGCTTTTTTCGTTTAGAACCATCTCCTTCTATTAAACTTATATCAAATTTTTCTAATAATTTATCCAATTCATTAAAGCTCAATCCTACTACTTTATTTTCATTATTAACAAATTTACCACAAAGAGTGATACCTTTATCAATAAAGGTATCACTCTTTTCATTTAACATAATCATATTATTAAAATCACTAGATTTAGGTAAATATATTTTGGTTGTCGTAGTTAATAAAACTTTATAATTACTAGAAAGTCTTTTAGATAAATAAGTTATTAAAGAAGTCTTTCCTCCAGCTCCAACAACTGTTATTATATCATTTAAACTTATTTCTAATAAATCCTCTAGCATATATCCTCCCTACTATATATCATCCACTACAATTTTCAATCTACATAAAGCTTCCTTTATCGTATTTAAAGGACACCCTATGTTCATTCTCATAAATCCACTACCACCATTTCCAAATACAGCCCCACTGCTTAGAGCTAATTTAGCTTTATCTATAAAAAACCTATCTAAATCTTCATCACTTAATCTTAGTTCTCTACAGTCTAGCCAAGTTAAAAATGTACCTTCTTGTTTTGTAACTTTAATTTTAGGAATATTTTTACTTATATAATCATTTACATAGTTATAATTATTTTCAATATATACAAGAAGTTCCTCTAACCATTTTTCACCTTTCGTATATGCTGCAATTAAAGCTACTGCACCTAATACATTAGGGTCTGTTGAGAATAAATCTTTATATTTTTTTCTTATTTTTTCATTAGTAATTATAACATTTGATGTATATAATCCTGCTAGGTTAAACGTTTTGCTTGGTGCCGTTAATGTAACTATATTATCTTTATAATAAGGGGATACTGTTGTTAGTGAGTTATGTTTATATCCTTTAAATATTAAATCTGAGTGTATTTCATCACTTATTATAAATACTTTATAGCTTTCACATATTTCAACTAATCTCTCAAGTTCTTCTTTTTCCCATACTCTACCAACAGGATTATGTGGGTTACATAATATAAATACTTTTACTCCTGTGGAAATTTGTCTTTCAAATTCTTCAAAATTAATTTCATATCTATTATTATTTAATTCTAATTCACTTTGAACTATATCACAATTGTTTTCATTTAATACTCTAAAGAAAGAGTGATATACAGGTGATTGAACTAAAACTTTATCATTTTCTTTTACAAGTATTTTAAGTAAAAAATTAATAGCCGTTACAACTCCTGGAGTATATACAATATCCTCTTTAGTTATTTTAAGTCCATGTCTTTTTTTCATCCAATCTTCTACAGCTTCATAATAACCATTTACTGTATCATATCCAAGATTTCCAGTAATTAATTTAGTTTGTAATGCTTTAGTTATTTCATCACAGGTTTTAAAATCCATATCTGCAATCCACATAGGAATTATATCATCTTTATCTGTATTAAAGTTTTCTTTATATTTATCATATTTTACAGAATTTGTATTTATTCTATTTACTCCATCATCAAAATTCATCACATTATTATACATATACTCTCCTCCCCAAAGTGTATCTTATATACTTTTTATACTTTTGATTTTAACCTAATAAATATGAGTTTTCAATTTAAAACTTATTTTTATTATTTCTTTCATAAAAATACATTTCTATAAATATGTAAGTTTTCCTTTTTTCTATCAAATTTTTTCAGTTTTTATTTGTAATTTTGTATAAAAAAAGGACTTACACCAATAGTATAAGTCCTTTTTATTTTATTTATTAAGCTTTAAGTAAGCTTCTAATCCTTCTTTTAAGATTTTAGCAGCTTTAGCTAAATCTTCTTTATTTAATATATATGCAAGTCTTATTTCATCTACACCAAGACCTTCTGTTTTATAGAATCCTTCAGCTGGACATGGCATTACTGTTTCTCCGTCTATTTCAAAGTCACTTAGCATCCATTTTACAAAATCATCTGCACTCTTAACTGGAAGTTTAGCAACTATATAAAATGCTCCTGTAGGTTTTTTACATATAACACCTGGAACTTGTATAAGTTCATTATATAATACATCTCTTCTTTCTCTATACTCTTCGTTAACTTCTTCTAAATATGAGTTTGGAGTTTTGTATAACTCTACAGCTCCAACTTGTTCTAATGTAGGAACAGATAGTCTAGCTTGACAAAGTTTTAATATTTCACCCATAAACTCTTTATTTTTAGAAGCTAAGCATCCGATTCTAGCTCCACATGCACTATATCTCTTAGAAACACTGTCTACAATTATAACTCTATCTTCAACCTCTTTAACATTTCCTAAACTTGTATATTCACCTTCATATACAAACTCTCTATAAACTTCATCAGCAATTATCCATAAATCATGTTCTTTTGCTATTTCTGAAATCATTTTTATTTCTTCTTTAGTATAAACTACCCCAGTTGGATTCCCTGGATTTGAGAATAATATTGCACGAGTATTTTTATCTATTTTAGATACGATTTCCTCTTTACTTGGTAAATGGAATCCGTTTTCAGCAAGTGTAGTTATAGGCTTTATTTGAACCCCTACTGCATTTGCAAAACTATTGTAATTTGAATAAAATGGCTCTGGTACTAATATATTATCCCCTTCATTACATATAGTTAACATTGTAAAGAATAAAGCTTCACTACCACCATTTAATATTAATATATCTTCTATATCAAAGTTTATATCATATTCTTTGTAATATTTTTGTATAGCTTTTCTAAGTTCTGGTAGACCCTCAGATAACGCATACTCCAATACGTTTTCCTTATCATTAGCTATAGCCTTAAAAAAGTTTTCAGGAGTTTTTATATCTGGTTGTCCTATATTTAAATAATATACTTTTTTCCCTTGTTTCTTAGCTTCTTCTGCATAAGTTAATAACTCCATTATAGTTGAAGCCTCTACTGATTTTATTCTTGAAGAAAAATTCATATTCTTACCCACCTCTTGTCAAAATTATTTTTAGCTGCACTTCGTATACAATATTTCTTCTTTACCCATATTTTAGCACAATAAATCAATTTAGTTAAACGTTTTTTTACAAATTATAAAAAGTTATTATTTTCTGTATTTTGAGTAAATTTTTTAACATATTGAAATTTCCTCAATCTAAGTATATATTATTTAAAAGAAGGTATGAAAACAATTACCTTGTCAATTTTGAAACTCAGGAGGAAACTTATGACAAACTTAGTAAATGCTAAATGGTTAAAAGAAAACTTAGATAACAAAAATCTTGTTATAGTTGATTGTAGATTTGATTTAATGAATAAAGAGTATGGAAAAAAAAGTTATGAAAATAATCATATATCTGGTGCAGTTAGAGTTGATATAGAAACTGAATTATCTAGTGAGGTTAAGGAACACGGTGGTAGACATCCACTTCCCGAAATAAATGAACTTGAATCTACATTTAAAAACTTAGGAATAAATAACGATTCTATAGTAATATGCTATGATGATGGAGATTTAGCAGGTCCTTCAAGATTATGGTGGATATTAAAGTATTTAGGTCATGATAAAGTTTTTGTTTTAGATGGAGGTATAAATAAGTTTATCGAAATTGGAGGAGAAACTAATAATGTCATTCCATCAATAAATAAAGGTAACTTCAAAGCCAATGTAGATGATTCTATGAGAGTTAATATGAATTATGTTAAGGATAGATTATACAATGATAAAATCGCAATAATAGATTCAAGAGAACACAAGAGATACTTAGGAGAATTTGAGCCTGTAGATAGAAAAGCTGGTCATATTCCTAGTGCAATGAATTATTTCTGGATGGATATACTTGATAAAAATGAAAATAACTTTAATATAAAATCTGTAGATGAGCTAAAAAAACATTTTAAAAAACTTAAAAACTATGACGAAGTAATAGTTTATTGTGGCTCAGGTATAACAGCTTGCCCTAATAGTTTGGCTCTTAACGAGTCTGGAATTAAACATAAGGTGTATACTGGAAGCTTTAGTGACTGGGTTAGCTATGACGATAATAAAGTTAATACAACTGAAATATAAAAATAAAAGGTTACCAATTGTGGTAACCTTTTATTTTCTTTGAAGCCCTGCATAAACTCCACCTTTTTCAATAAGCTCTTCATGATTTCCTCTTTCTTCAATTCCGTTTTCAGTTAAAACAATTATTTCATCTGCATTTTTTATAGTTGACAATCTATGTGCAACAACTAAATTTGTTCTATCTTTACTTAATTCTTCTAAAGATTTTTGTATTTCATATTCTGTAACATTATCTAGCGCTGAAGTAGCTTCATCTAAAATCATTATTGGAGGGTTTTTTAAAAATATTCTTGCTATAGAAATTCTTTGTTTTTGTCCTCCAGATAATTTCACTCCTCGTTCTCCAATGTATGTGTCATATCCATCAGGCAAACTTACAACAAAATCGTGTATTTTAGCTTTTTTAGCAGCTTCTATAACTTCTTTTTCACTTGCATTTGTTTTACCTATTACAATATTATCTCTTATTGTCCCAGTAAATAAAAATACATCTTGTGCTACAACTCCTATGTTTTCTCTTAAAGATTTTAAGCTTACATCTTTTACACTAATTCCATCTATCTTTATATCCCCTGATGTAAAATCAAAAAACCTTGGAATTAAATTACATAGTGTAGTTTTTCCTCCACCTGATGGTCCAACTAAAGCTATTGTCTTTCCTGCTTTGATATCCAAACTTAAGTTACTAAATACTTCATTATCATCTTCATATGTGAAAGACACATTTTCTATTTCAATATTTCCTTTTACATTTTTAAGTTCTATTGGATTATAAGATTCTTTTTCTGTTTCCTCTTCAACTATCTCTATAAATCGTTCAAATCCAGTCATACCATTTTGATACTGTTCCGTAAAGTTTATAAGCTTTCTAACTGGCTGTATAAACATTTTCACATATAAAAGATATGCTGCAAAATCTCCAAGTGTTATATAATTCATATAAGTAAAATATCCAGCTGCAATTAATGCAACTAATTCCAATATATCTATTAATAAAAACATGCCAGAAAAATATGTACCCATAACCTTATAGGCAACTTCTCTTGCATGTTTAAATACATTATTAGATTTATTAAATTTATTTAACTCTTCTTCTTCTGTACAAAAAGATTTTGTAACTCTCATACCAGCAATACTATTTTCTAGTGTAGCATTTACTTCTCCAGTTTTTACTCTTGTTTCTTTAAAAGCTCTATTCATTTTCTTTCTTTGTGATATTGCATACCAAAGTATTATAGGCAAAATAGAGAATACTATTAGTGTAAGTGGTATATTAATCTTTATAAGTATTAAAAAAGACCCAAATAACATTACAATAGATATGAATAAGTCCTCTGGTCCATGATGAGCAAGTTCTGAAACTTCCATCAAATCGTTTATTATTCTAGACATTATAACTCCCGATTTATTATTATTATAATATGTGTTCGGTAGTTTTTGTAGATGAGTAAATACATCACTTCTCATATCAGCTTGCATCCTAACTCCTACAACATGACCCCAATATTGCATGAAATAGTTTAGAAAAGCTTTAGCTATAAATATAACAAATAAAGCTATAGCAAATATAACTAGCATTCTAACATCTTTATTAGGTACTACATCATCCATTATATTTCTAGTTATCATGGGATAAACTAGATCACATAAAGCAACTGCAAAAGCTGCTAATAAATCCAGTATAAATAATTTTTTATATGGCTTATAGTATTTGATAAATTCTTTTAACATATTTTACCTCCTTCACTTAAAATCTTACTATAAAGTATAGCACATTTAATTAAAGTTCAACTTGTACAATTTCATATATTTTAATTTTCTGTATATTTTTTATATTATTAAAACAAATAAAAAAATCTATAGGCTATCTATTATAATTCACCCATAGATTTTTTATTTAATCTCTAGATACACTTACTTCTGAATAATTTATATAAGCATAATCTGAATCTTTTATATTAAATATTCTAATGTAATCAGATAGTATTTTTTCTTGTTTTTCAAACAAATATAAATCCATATTAATTAAATTTATTATCCACCTTAACATATTTAATCTTTCTATATTGTAGTTATCACAGTAATATTTTTTTAAACTATTTTTAAATTTTTCAATTAGTTCACTGGTATATATTTCAGTTTCAGCTTCTTTAAAAATTATTGCACACCATTTTATTTGATTATTACTTAGTTTTATATCTTCTTTTACAATATAGTATATATAATCAAGTTTTTTATCACTTATATGATCATTGCTATTTGAAATATGAGTGATAATCTTTATAAAATAATATAATATATCATTTATAGTTTCTTCATCTTTATATATATTATTTCTATAAATTCTATAATTCTTTTTACAGGAATTACAAGTTCTATATCCATCACTTTCATTTATGTCACTTTCACAGTATGGACAATTATATAAAAAATTATATTTATCTAGATCTTGTTTATTAAATTTATCTAGTAAGTTACCTAAATTATCTATTAAAATCCCCTTTATATTATTAAAGTCCAAGTTAAATTCCTCCTTATAAATACGTTTATATTATAAGGATATTTAACTTGGACTACTTTTATTACTATCTTGTCTATGTTTACGATTCTTGCTTGGCTTGTCTTTCTCTATCTTTTCTATCCATATATTCATTAAGTTCAAATTCTGCTTTTTCTTTTATTTCAATATGACTTATTTTGTTTTTCTTGTCATTTACTATTTGCATACCTATTTTCAATAAATCTTTATCTACAAACTTATTTTGTATGTACTCTTCTATCCTAGGAATATCTTTATCCTCTATTGTTTCATAAACCTTTGTCATAGCTATTAAACTATTTACTAGATTAAAATCTGAAACTATACTTAATTTACTTAAATCTATTTTACTCATTGTATTCCCCCCATTTACATTGATTAATTAAATTATAGCACATATTTTCACAATCTTTTTACAATTTATATAATTCATCTATATTATAATAATTATCATTTTAATCTATTTTCAAATAAACATATTTGAATTTTCAATACTTAAATAATTTTATCTACTATATTCTCCCTAACTTCTTTTAAAGGATAGAAATTTCGTAGCAAAATCAACACATTCTCGCTGTGAAAACAATTTACAGTTGGCATTTCCAATTTTATAATTTAATACATTATATTCTTTTTCAAAGCATTCACCTATATATTCAAATCCATCAGAATCTATTTCTAATTCTTTGAAGCCTTTCCATAATCGTTCTCCATTTTCCAATATAGGAGCATATTCTATATATTCATCTCTAGAGTTACTTCTATATTCTCCTAAGTGAAAAGATGTATTGTTTGTATATGAAACTCCTAGAAGTAATACTTTAGCATCTAACTCATATAATCTTCCTAATGGAGATGTGTCAGATAAGCCATAATCTAACTTGTGATTATCAGTAATAAATTCCTTATCTCTTCCATATGCACTAAATGAAACTTGTGGATGATTACTTCTAATAACTCCATCATAATTTAAAAATGTTTGTGCTATTACTCCCATTCCTCTGCAAGGTGTTATCTTGGGATTAACCACTGGCATTTCATTTCTTATTGCATCATACCATTCTTTAGGTACACTAGGATTACACCAGTATGATGGCTCAGAATAATCTCCACTATGACTTGGCATAACTAAATTCCCCTTTTTACCAATACACTCAATCAATGAATCTATAACTGCTACTGCTCCTCCACATACCCACCCTATAGAGCTTAAGGATGAATGTACAATTAACGTCATACCTTCTTCAATTCCTATGTTTTTAAAGCCCTCAATTAATCTACTTACTGTAATTGGTCCATTGCTACTTTTTAATACTTCATGCTTATTCACAATTTTATACCCCTCTTAATTTTTATATTATCTTTCTATTACTTTATATATAAATCATTCTAATATAAATATGTGTAAATTTTTTGACACCAATATTATTGTAAAAAATATGATAATAAACTTAAATTTCTAAAAGATTATGGATTTGATACTCAAGATAATAATATGGAATTATTAAAACCCCTATTCAATGTTTAAGATTATTTAATGTTTAAGATTTATGTATACCCTGAGTGTAATATTCAGAGTTTGTATATGCTTAGAAAATTAATTTGATTGATTTATAAAATAAAAAGGCTAGGATAAAATATCCTAACCTTTTTATTTGTTCATTTTCATAAAAACTTTCTCTGGAGTAATAGGAAGATTGTTTACTCTAACTCCAGATGCATTATATACAGCTTCTTGTATTGCAGGTAGAGGTGTATTTATAACTACCTCTCCAACTGATTTGGCTCCAAATGGACCTGTTGGTTCATGAGTTTCAACAAAATCTACAACTACATTACCAACATCACATCTTGCTGGAATTTTATATTGCATAAAGGTATTAGTATCCATATGCCCATCATCTGTATATCTTACTTCTTCAAACATGGCCATACCTATTCCTTGGACAATTCCACCTTCAACTTGAATTCTAGCTAAGTTTTTATTTATAACCGTACCACAGTCTACAACTGCAACATAATCTAAAACTTCATATTTACCAGTCTCTATATCCATTTCAATTTCAACAAATCCAGCTATAAAAGGTGGAGGTGAAACATCACTACCATGAGATGCATAACCTACTAATTGTTCTTTTTCCGGTCCTACGGTAAAATCTATTGCAATATCAAATAATGATATTTTACTACATTCACAATAAACATATTCTCCATCAAAATCTACATACTCTTTATCTACATCAAGTTTTCTTGCTCCAACTTCTATAATTTTATCACGAAGTATATTACAAGCTTTAACTACTGCCATACCTGTTACATATGTAGTAGATGATGCATAAGATCCTGGATCATATGGAACTACATCTGTATCTGCTGATATTACATTAATTTTATTTATATTAGTTTCAAGTATTTCACATGCCATTTGAGATAAAATTGTATCACTTCCAGTTCCCATATCTGTTGACCCTATTAATAATGTATAATTCCCATCATCATTTAATCTTATTTCTGCACTTGCTGTATCTATTCCAGCTATTCCAGATCCTTGCATAGTAAGTGCCATACCTACACTTCTAACTTTCCCATTTTCTAATTTCTTACATGGATATTTCTCATTCCAGTTTATAAGTTTTTTTCCTTTATCTATACATTTAGCCAAATCTACACTGTTTAAAGTCTTATTATATGCAAAGCTTGTTTCCCCTTCTTTTACTATATTCTTAAGTCTTATTTCAGTAGGATCCATATTTAATTTATGAGCAAGTATGTTTATAGTTGATTCTACTGCAAAACAGCCTTGAGTTGCTCCATATCCTCTAAGTGCTCCTGCTGGCATCTTATTAGTATAAACTACATTTCCCTTAAATCTAGATGCTTTTAGCTTATTGTACATAGGCATAGTTTTTTCTCCAACCAAACCAAATGTTGTTGATGCATGTTCTCCGTAAGCTCCAGTATCTGATAGAGCATCTATATCTATAACTTTTATTACTCCATCTTTCGTAGCTCCAATTTTTACATTTAATCTCATTGCATGTCTACTTGTAGAACAGTTAAATGTTTCTTTTCTATCATAAATTATTTTTGCAGGCTTTCCAGTTTTTAAAGTAACTATAGCTGAGAAAATTTCTACACATGCAGTTTGCTTACCTCCAAAGCCCCCACCTATTCTAGGTTTAACAACTCTAATTTTACTTGATGGTATATTTAAAGCTCTAGATAAATGTCTTCTTACATGAAATGGTATTTGGGTAGAACTAACAACTACCAATCTTCCATTATGGTCTAAGTAGTTATATGCTCTATAGGTTTCCATCATAGCATGGGCTTGAGCCTGAGTATAATAAGTTTCTTCTACTACAAAATCACACTTTGATAGTTCTTCTTCTACATTTCCTTTTTCATAAAAATGTTTAGATACAATATTTCTTTCTCTTTCCATACCTATATCAAAATTACAGTGTAGGTCTTGATTATGTACTACTATCTCATTATCTATAGCATCTTCCATATTTATTACAGGCTTTAACACTTCATATTCAACCTTAATCATTCTCATTGCTTTAACTGCAGTTTTTTCATCTACTGCTGCAATTATTGCAACTTCATCACCTACATATCTAACAGTATCTTCAAGTATTAATCTATCATAAGGAGATGGCTCTGGATAAGATTGTCCAGCTAGTGTAAATCTTGTATTTGGAACATCTTTATATGTTATTATACATTCAACTCCATCAACTTTTTCAGCTCTTGAAGTATCTATGTTTTTTATTTTTGCATAAGCATGTGGGCTTCTTAATATTTTAACTACTAATGCTTCTTTTGAAGCTAAATCATCTGTATATACTGGTTTTCCTGTAGCTATAGCCATTCCATCAATTTTTTGTATTCCTTTACCTATTATCTTCATTTACTTTACCCCCAGATACGTTTTTATAGCTCTTAATTGTCCCATATATCCTGTACATCTACAAAGATTTCCAGTTAGGTAATGTTTTATATCGTCCTCTGTTGGGTTTATAAGTTCATTTTTCATAGCTATAACTGTTAGTATAAATCCAGGTGAACAAAATCCACACTGTTCTGCACCTTCGCTGACTAATATTTGTGCAAATTCACTAGCTTCTTTTTCTAACCCTTCTATAGTCGTAATTTCTTTATTAACTGCTCTAACTGTTAAAGTAGCACATGATAAGGTTGGTTTCTTTTCAATCCATACAGTACAAAGTCCACAACAACCAGTATCACACCCTCTTTTTACACTTAAATTTCCTAACTTTCTCAAAGAGTCTACTAAGTATTCCTCTGGTTCTATATCTATTTTTCTATTTTTCCCATTTACCTTAAGTTCAACTAACATGTCTCAACCTCCATTAAAGCCCTTTTTACTAATATCTTACTTATTTGAATTCTATAATCTTTTGATGCTCTCATATTAGCCCCAAAACTAACGTCATTTATTATCATATCTAAAGCCATTTCAATATTTTTTTCATTTATATCATTATTAGATAAAAAATTACTAGCTTCTATTGCTACTGTTGCTCTTTGAGGTCTGGCACCTATACAAATTTTAAACTGACTATCTAGTTTTGATACAGATACATTTAATATAGGATAATCACTTTTAGCATTTCTCATCGATTTGTATACTGCACATTTTTCATTCTTTTTTATATAAATTTTTGTTAGTATATCTCTTTCAATTTTCTTATTTAAAAACTCATCTAAAGGTATTCTTCCTCCATTATATAACTCAACGTATGTATCTAAACTAAGCAATGCTACAATAACATCTGAGAATCCATATTTTGAAAATACACTTGCACCTACTGTTACAACATTTCTAAATTGAACTCCTATTATATCTCTAACTGCGTTTTTAATTATTCCATTAAAATATTTATTTATAATTGGACTAATCTCTAAACTTCTAAGTGTAGTCATAGCTCCAATTTCTATAGACTCATCATCTTCTTTTATATAATCTAATCCCAAGTTTGAAAGTTCAATTCCTGTTCCAATTCTTTTTTTTCCCATTCTTAAAAAAGCTGTCCCTCCAAGAATTTGATTGTTCTTTCTTTTAACTAATATAGAGTATGCTTCTTCTAATGTAGTTGGTTGTACTATGTCAGTAAGCGTAAACATACTTTTCCTCCCTTTTTTATATTACAAATTTTTTTCATTTAATACACAATTCATCATAAATTATACCATAATAAACAATATTAAATATGCCTTTTTAATATTGAAAAAACTATTTAATAATAACTTATATCATTATATATATTTCAAAATAAAGCATCCTAAAATTAGGATGCCTTATTTTGCATCAAAATCATATAAGTTTATGTTATTCTTTTTCTAATAGTTCTAATTTACTTGCAAGGTATTTTGTAGTACTTCCTTGTATTATAAGTGTCACTAAAATTGTCATAAACACAATAGAAGATATAACTTCATACCCAGGAATTTTCATAGCTCCAATTATCCCACAAAGTGCAGCAGGTATAACTCCTGTTTCTCTTACCCACATCATAAATAAGATTTCTTTTTTATCCCATTTAGCTCTTTTATCAAAAATACAACAAACTATTACACTTATAGGTCTTGCAATAAACATTAGGCCTATAACTACAATTGTAGCTGGAACAAAATACTTTGATAAAACATATAGGTCAACTTGACTTCCTAATATAATAAAAATCATCATTCTGCAAATAGTTCCTAGAGTTTCAACAACATTTACATCTGCATCATATGATTTTTGAGTTAACCATATTCTAAAATTCTTTTTATTACCATTAATTATTCCAACTATAAAGCAAGCCATATACCCACTTCCACCTAATTTAGTAGCTAGTTCATAAGCTATTATTACAGATATTATGGATATTATAGGTGCAAAATCTTTAAATATTCCATAAGGTTTGTCATTTATTAATTTTAATAAAATAATTCCTGTTAGAATTCCAACAATAACTCCAACAAAAACCATAATTCCTAAATCATATATATGTTCTTTTATAGAAAATTTTCCAGAAAGAATTATAGCAAGAACTGCTGATGTCAGTATAGCTCCTGTTGCATCATTAAATGCAGATTCACTTATTACAGTTTGTTTTACTTTATTTTTTATATTTATACTATTAAAGATAGGCACTAGTGTAGCTGGATCAGTCGATGCTATTATAGATCCAGCTAATAAAGCAGTTATTGCATTAATTTCAAACGTAAATCCTATAATTTCTTTCATTATTACGGCAGAAATTAAAACCCCTAAAGTTGATAAAAAAAGAACTGTAAGTTTTACATTTTTTAGTACCTTAAGACTTATTTCTTTTCCACCTAGGTAAAGTATAAAAGCAGATCCAAAAGTTAATATAAGTTGGTTTTCTATTTGATAAGAACTTATATCAATAAATTTAAAAACAGATGGTCCTATAAATATTCCTGCTATAAGGAATAAAACTACATCTGGTATATTTATTTTTTCACTGATCTTACTGCATACTATTCCTGTCATAGCAACTATTGCAAATATAACTAATAAATTATTGCTAGCTATTGCGTGAATAGATGTCTCCATAAAAAAAACCCCTAAAATTTAAATTTAATAAATTATATGAATTTAAATTTTAGAGGTGATTTTTAAATTTAAGAAGCTTATGTGTTGCTATTTATAATTTCTACCTTATTTTTTAATTCATTTGTTTCTTTAGGCAATATTATATTTAATACAATAGCTACAATTGCAACAACTATTAATCCTGAATCTCCAAATATAAGTTGTATAGATTCTGGCATCTGAGATAAAACTCCTGGTACTAAAGATAGTCCAACGCCTAAACCTAAGGCTACTGCAACTATTGTGCTATTTCTATTGTTTAGAGGTTCTGATGTTATAAGTTTTATTCCACTTACAGCTATCATAGCAAACATCATAACACTAGCTCCACCTAATACACTTGATGGCATTAGTGATATTAATGCCCCAAATTTAGGGAAAATTGCTGCTAGTATTAAAAAGCCAGCACCTATAGCTACTACATTTCTATTTATAACTTTAGTCATTGCTATAAGACCTACATTTTGACCAAAAGACGTAGTAGGCATTGAGTTAAAGACTGATGCAATCATACTTCCTAAACCATCTGCCATAACTCCCCCTGATATTTCTTCATCCTTAGCATCTCTACCTATTCCAGAATGTGCAATAGCAGTTATATCTCCAACTGTTTCAACTCCAGATACTATAAACATACATACAAACGCAAAAATTGCATCTATATGGAATTTAAATCCAAACTGAAGTGGCATAGGAACAGAAACTAATGACATTTGTGAAAGTTGAGAAAAGTCTATTTTACCCATTGGTATGGCAACTATGTATCCTACTATAAGACCTATTAATATCGAAGCAATACTTGTTATTCCTTTTGTATATTGCTTAAAAAATAATACCGTTATTAAAACTATACTTCCTAATAATAAATTAGACATAGAGCCAAAATCACTAGCTCCAACTCCACCTGCAAAATAATTAATTCCTGTTGGTAACAAAGATATACCTATTGCTAAAACAACTGTTCCAGTTACAACTGGAGGAAAAAATCTTCTTATTTTTTTTACATATGTACCAAATAAAATTTCTATAATACTTCCAACTAAACAAGCCCCTAATATTCCTTCATATCCATATTTACTTCCCACTGATATAGCCACCGACACAAAACCAAAACTAGTTCCCATTACAATTGGAAGCTTTGCTCCAAATGGTCCTATTCTATAACATTGAACTAATGTTACTAATCCCGAAACTAACATAGCACATTGAACTAGCATAGTTTTATCTTCTAAACTAAGTCCTAATGCCCCAGATATTATTATAAGTGGAGTTACATTCCCTACAAACATAGCTAGAACATGTTGAAGTCCTAAAGGTATAGCTTCTTTTAACCTCGGCTTACCATCTAGTTGGTAGATAACTGAATTTTTCATAGATTTTTACTTCCCCTTTTCGAATGTTTTTTCATTTTTATATTTTAATATTCGTATTTATATATTAATTATAGCAGTTTATTTATTTTTTTCAATATAAAATACGAATTTTAAATTACTTTTCAATAAAAATATACGAAATAAAAAAACCTCAAATATTTGAGGTTTTAATATAAAACTTATTTTTTCTCTTTAAATTCATTCTTTAATTCTTCACAGTATTTAAATTGCATATTATTTTTATTTATTAATTCATCTATAGATGAACTACTACTTAAAATATATTTAGTGTATTGTAAAGCATTATCATATTGTCCTTTTTTTAATTTTTCATTTGTCATATGCTTCACTCCTTAAATTTATTTTAGCATGGAGGAAAATAGTTTTTATTTGATAACCTATTACCTAATATATCTGCTATTTTTTTATTTTGTGAGATTTCATTTGCGATTTCTTCCTTATTATTATTTTGTTTTAATAACTTCTTTACTTCTACATTATTATCTAATTCTTCTTTTTTTATATTTCTCTCACTCATATAGTTTACCTTCCTTTTATATTATTTAATACTAGAATGTCCATATGAGATTTATTTTAAACTTATAATTTTTTCTATAAAAAGAAAAAGAAAAGTATATTTGAATACTTTTCTTTTTTATAAATTAATATATATCATCCTTATTCTCTTTTTCATTTTTTCTATCGTTATATAAAACATAAATTCCTAAAACAGTTATTATAAATACTATTCCCCACAATATAACTGATATAAACATATATTTCACCTCTAATTGTTTAGGTTTTTAGTATTTATATATATTATTATGATTTTGCATTAATAGTTCCTTTTATTTTACATTTTTTTAATCTATAATGAGATATAATTGTACATATTCCACAAAATATCAATATAAAGTAGTATATAAATATTCCATATAAAAATACACCATATCCTATTAATTCTTTTGGAAATATATTTTTAAATATATTAAAAAATACAATTTCATTTGCTCCAACATTGCCCGGTGTTGGCACTGGAGAAACTGCCATATATAAAAAGGCCTGTAAAGAAAGTAAAGGTTCATAGGATTCTTTATTTAAACTTAAAGCTCTATAAATACAATAAGCTATACTAAAATATAAAGTTAATTGAATAACTGTAAAAATTAAAGATTTTATCAATGATTTTTTATCTTTCATAAAAAACATAACAGATTCATAGTATTCATCTATAAACTTATTTATATTGTCTCTTTTATTTTCTAGATTCCTAAAAACTTTAAACCTTTTTAAAAAGTTTAAAATCATATTTATCATAGCTTTTGTCTTAGTCGGACTATATATTATAAAAAATCCAAATCCTAACGAAACGATATTTACAGTAACACCTGTAGCTACTAATATAATTACAGAGTGCATTTCTCCACTTAAATATTCATAGTTTCCTATAAGAAGCATACTACAGTAAATAGTAACTACACTTTGAAATATTACGGTCTTATTTACTATAATAGCTATTGCTTTACTCATAGGAATTTTATATTTTGTCAGCGCATAAATCTGTATAGGCTGACTTCCAGATGCAAGGGGAGTTACTAAGTTATAATATAAACCCATAGTAGCAAGCTTCATACCCAAATACTTTATCTTTGTCTTTTGTATCGAATCTATAATTATCTTTATAATATATCCTTCTAATATTATGTACATTAATATTAATATAAATCCTAATATTATATATTTATAATTTATTATTTTGATAAGTTCTGGTAGTATTTTTATATCCAGCGTGCTAATAACTATATATGCAGTTAGTATTATTAAAAATAGTAAAAAGGTATATTGTAATATATCCCTTTGCTTTTTAGTTAATATATTCATACATTGTCTCCTAATCAGTTGTATTACTATTATATAAGTATACTCTTTTTAGGGTTTATTTCAATAGTTTTTAACTTAACATGATTTAAAACAAAATAAGGGCCTTAAAAGCCCTTATTTTGTTTTTTCAGATTTATTATATTCTATACCTCTAGTATCTACACTTATACTTTCTATTTCTATTTTTTCTTTAGGTTTATCTTTTTTATCTACTTCTACACTATTTATATCATCCACAATCTCAATACCACTTATAACTTTTCCAAATGCAGCATACTTTTTATCCAAATTAGGAGAGTCTTTAGTCACTATAAAGAACTGACTTCCGGCAGAATCAGGTTGTTGACTTCTAGCCATAGATAATACTCCTTTTTCATGTTTTAAATCATTTCTAAATCCATTTTCTTCAAATTCACCTTTTATAGAGTATCCAGGTCCACCAATACCTGATCCTTCAGGGTCCCCACCTTGAATAACAAAATCTTTTACAACTCTATGTATTATTAATCCATTATAAAATTCATTATTAGCTAATTCTATAAAATTATTTACTGTATTTGGAGCTAAATGTGGATATAATTCAGCTTTTATAGTTCCATAATCTTTAATATTTATTGTTGCTATAGGCAATTCTTTTGGCGGGTTTAGTGGTTTATTTGTTATTTCTATTTTTTTTGAACACCCATCTATTATTAATATAGAAGACGATACCATTATTATCAATATTAAATTTTTTAAAACTTTTCCCATTTCCTATCCCCTTTATTCTAAAGTTAATATTTTTAGAATATTATAACATTTTTATTGTTACTTATCCATAATCTTAGATTTTTATTATTTTAAAGTAAATATTTTTTATAATTCTTAAGATAACATCAAATATATAATTTATAGGTATAAATATATATTTGTACACAACCTTCATAAAATTTTGAGATAATAAAATCATTATAAAAAAAGGACTTGTAATAACTATTAGATTATGTAAAAAACTAATATTCCACTTAGGTACTATGCCCAAAACAATAGCAACTAAGTATATATGAAAAAGATATACATTCATTGTGTTTTTGCCAAACTTACTATAAAAAACTTTTCTAGATGGAGTTAAGATTATTACTCCTATACTTAAAATTTTTGAAAGTATATACAATATAAATCTAAATAAAATACCATTGTAAATAGATAAATTATTACTACTATAACCATGTGAATTATATAAAAATTTATAATTTACAATTTGTTCTTTTGCAATATACATACTTATTAGTAAAACTACACCCATTATAATTATTCCAATACTTTTCTTTATACTAGATATATTATTTAAAAAATTTTCTTTTGTATAATATCCCATTAGAAAAAACGGTAAAAATACTATAGTTCTAGATAAAGACAAAAAATTTTCACCAGTTTTATCTAATCCAATTAATAATCCTACAATAAAGCTAATAGGAATTATAAACTTAATTTTAGTAATATACATAACTGACATTCTCCAAAAAAATAGACTTATTAAATACCATAATGTCCATCCAGGATAAAATATAGAAAACATATTTTCCCCTGTAACTAAATATACACAAAGATACCACATAGTATTAAAAAATAAATACGGAAGAATCAATTTTTTGATTATTCCATTTACAGACTTTAAATTTTTTTTAGATAGATATCCAGATATATATATAAATAAAGGCATATGAAATATATAAATATATACATAAATACCTCTTAATATATAATTTTGATTTATATAATGCTCTATCGTATGACCAAGAACAACTAAAAATATTAATATTACTTTTAAATTATCAATTAAGTAATTTCTTTTGTATCCATAAGTGTAACCTTTCAACATATATCCTCTTTTCTTCATTTTAAAAATTCTAAGATAAGCTTTGATTCTTTAGTTCCATCTTTTCTTAATAAGTTAAGTATATTACTATGATATGTATTATTTAGAAGAATTAATTTTGCTATTTTTGTATTATTAATCTTACTTATAAAACTGATAGAACATTCAGAGTTAATTAAAGAATCCTCTTTTCCATGTATACACAATACAGGTATTTTTTCATTTCCTTCAATCAAATTTATAGGATTACATTCCCTTAAACTATTTTTGTTTAAATAATTTTTTATTATCATTTTTGCATAGCTTCTATTGCATTTTTCAAAGTCTAATACGCCGGATATAGAGACAAATTTTTTAAATATGATGCTATTAATATTATATTTATTATGAAACTTCTTATTAAAAACAAGATTTGCTGCTAATTCGCCTCCTGCTGAAAACCCAACTACATATATTCTATTTTTATCTCCATTTATAGATTCATTTCTTAGGAAATGTTTAAATCCATCAAAAATATCGTTTATTTGAGTTGGGTAAGTAAATTTAGGTACTAATCTATACGATGTAAGAATTACTGTATATCCTCTACTATTAAAAAACTTTCCAATATAAGAATATCTTTTAGGACTACCATGCCACCAACTTCCACCATGAACAAAAAATATTATAGGGCTTTCTTTTCTACAGTTAAAAATTCTATAATATTGTCTCTTATCGCTACCATAATTTTGATCTATACTTTTAATTTCTCTATTACTCAAATTTGCCTTTATAATGTTATAAGCTAATGGAATTTTAAGCATCGTTTCTTTTATTCTATATTTATTCATATTTTTCTCCTAATATAAATAATAATAAATGTCTCTTTAGAGACATTTATTATTTAATTAAATAAAAGTAGTTACATCTAAAGATTGAACCATCTCTAAACTTGGAGAATCTCCAACTACATATATTGTATAAATTTTTCCATTCTTTATTTCTACTTTATTGCTAATTTGTGTTTTTGTTTCATTTAAATCCATATCTATTTCACTTTCTTTTACAACAAAATCATATAGTCCACTTGGAACTTCTGCATAATTAGTTCTTTTACCAAACGGTATTTCATCTATCATTTTGACATTATTGACAATTAAATCTACAGGTAAACTTGTAGGTGATAAATTTGCTATCCTAAACTTTGAGTTGCCTTCTCCTACTAATTCATTTGGATCTTCAAATACTGCAAACATTATTAATTTTGGAGTCATTCCAGATAAAACTAGTGTAGCTATATTTCCTTTTGCAATAGTTATATCTTGCTCTAGTAATATATCTTCTTTATTCTCAGACTCATATACTCTCACAATATAATTTCCAGGTATAGTTGGTATATAAGATGTAAATTCTTTATAGTCTACATCTTTAAAAACCATGTTATCATTCATATAAATTTCTATCTGATTACTATTTGGTGTAGCATTTAAAAATCTGATATATGATGATTCCTCATTTAGCCTAATCTTCATAGTATCCCCCCCTAAAACAAAATATATTACATTATATGTTTACTTTTCTTATATGCTACCTTTTAAATATAAGGAAAGATAATTACCTGGGCAATAAATCCATTGAAATAACTATAGTTTAGACATTTTTCTGTATAAATTATCATAATGTTTACTCATATTAATTAAACCGTCATTTTACATTAGCAATCAAAATAAAAAAACTTCTACAATAAGTTTATTGTAAAAGTTTTTATATAGATTGAATTATTTGTCGGCTACATCTTTTTTTATAGATATTACTCTACTTTTTTGATGCTTTTCATCTTTTTTATTTTCCTCTTTATTTATGTTCTTTATTTTTTTTATTAAATTATCTATCATCTCTACTATATTATATTTATGTGCTAACTCAAATTTACTACAGTATTTCCCATTGAAGAATATTTCATCCGGTATGCCTGTTTTATATATATCACATACAGGTTTCCCATTTTTAAGTTGAACAAAGTTTTTACTTCTTAAAGTATACTTACACTTATGGCATTTTCTTTTCTTAAATCTGCCCATATTCTTCCCCCCAGTAAAAGATTTTCTTAAGTTCCCTATATTTATATATTATCATAATTTTTAACATTTTATTTTATTTATGCACATAAAAACATTAAAATATATTTAAATTTTTCCAGATTAAATTTTATTAATTTAATTAAGTTATTTATTCTATTAATTATTATATATGACTCTAGTAAATTAAATATTATACAAAACTAATTTTTTATATGGAATAGTATTTAAACCCTTTTTGACTTATTTCATTTTCATTAAAAAAGTTTCTACTATCTAAAATAATAGGAATTTTCATGACAGACTTAATTTTGTCAAAATCTATGTTTTTAAACTCTTTATGATTTACAGCTAATAAAACTAACTCACTGTTTTCACATGCTTTTATTAGATCTTCATATAAATTTTCATATATATCTACTTTAGGATCACATACTCTTACTTCATAACCATTTTTAGCTAATATATCTATAAGGGTAATTATAGGGCTCTCTCTAATATCGTCAATGTCAGCCTTATATGTCATTCCTAAAATAGTTACTATTTTATTTTGTTTTATATTAGCTAAAATTTGTTCTATCTTCTTAAATAAATATAGTGGCATGTAGTCATTTATTTCTCTAGATAGCTTTATTAAATTTGATTTTTGAGGAGATTTTTCAACTATAAACCATGGATCAACAGCTAAACAATGTCCTCCTACCCCCGGACCCGGATTATGAATATTCACTCTTGGATGTTTATTACAAAAATTTATAACTTCCCAGACATTTATATTTAAATCATCACAAATAATAGCTAATTCATTTGCTAATGCAATATTTACATCTCTATACGTATTCTCCATTAATTTGCAAATTTCTGCCGTTTTAGTATCCATTAAATATATATTTCCTTCAACAAAAGAAGAATATAAGTTTTTGATTTTCTCTCCACTAATTTGGTTAATTGCACCAATTAATCTATCGTTTTCTTTTAACTCTTTTAAAATATTTCCCGGTATAACTCTTTCTGGACAGTAACCTAAAAAAATATCCTCACCTATTTTTAATTTACTAGTCTCTAAAATAGGTTTTACTAAGTCTTCTATAGTACCTATTGGTGACGTAGACTCTAGTATAACAATATCACCTTTTTTTATATATGGTAAAATTGACTCACAAGCATATTTAACATATTTCATATCTGATTTTTTTTCATTATTTATAGGTGTTGGAACAGATATTATAAAAGCATCTGAAATACATGGGGTTTTACTTGCTTTTAAACTTCCTCTTTCTACCAAGTCTTTTACTAATTCATTTAAATATGGTTCATCTATAACAATATTTCCTTGATTTAATTGATTTACTATATTTTCATTTATATCTACTCCAACTACGTCATGTCCATATTTAGCAAACATTGCAGCTGTTGGAAGACCTATATACCCAATTCCTATAACGCAAATTTTTTTAATCACTTTAATCGCCTTCCTAATTTTATAAATTTTTAATGCCTATCACTACATTATATTATTCTCAGTTGAATTTTTTGACACATAATTTAATATATATGTCATATATTTTATAAAAAGTTTTAATTATAATATAGAGGTGCCTTATGAATTTTTTTATTCCTGATAATATAGTATTTAGCATATCAAATGAAATTAAAAATTTTGAATTTAAAAAAATAAAAAAGTTTAAAGAGTATAAAATAAACTTTACTTCTAACTTGAATTATCCCTTAAATTTAAAAATCAAACATTTTTATTTAGATAATACTATAAAAGAAAGTTTTCTAGCTTGTAACAATTCTATTACTTTATCAAACTACTACTTAACAAAACTTTCATTTGAATTTTTAAATGTAGAATCTTTTAAAGAATGTAAAGATTTTAAAGTTGAAATAATAGAGATACAAAAAAATTTCAATTTAGAAACACCTGAAAACTCTAAAAAAATTGATGAATTTATAAATATAATTGAAAAACAAGTTCCTATAGATTCACCTAAAACTTTTTCTGGTATTAATATAGCATCTATATTAGATGAATTTTCATACGAATGTTTTAATCCTGATGTTAATTTAATAAATTTAAATTATAAAAGTTGTTTAGATGAAATCAAACATTTTAATCCTGATTTTCTATTTGTAGAATCGGCCTGGAAAGGAAAAAATAATTCATGGGAAAATAAAATTGCAAGTACAAATGCTTTTGTAGATTCAAAACTACTTGAATTAATTAATTATTGTAAAAATAAAAATATTCCTACTGTATTTTGGAATAAGGAAGGTTTAATAAATTTAAAATTTTTCAAACTTGTAAGTTTATTATTTGATTATATATTCGTTACAGATGAAAATATTATTAAAGAGTATATATCAGAATACAATTATGAAGATATACAAATTCTTGAGTTTGCTGCCCAACCTAAACTTCATAATTCTATTAATAAAAATAAATATAAACTTGGAGATATCGCTTTTGCTGGATCATGGTATGGAAATAAACATCAAGATAGGCTTTTAGAAATGAAGTACATATTAAAACCTAGTTTACAATTTGATTTAGATATATTTGATAGAAATTTTAAAAATAAAAATAAATTAACCTATTTAAATCTTTATTGGCCAGATGAGTATATAGATAATATAGTTGGATCTCTTAATTATAATTTTTTAATACATGCTTATAAAAATTATAGTTTATTTTTAAATGTAAATTCAATAGTTAATAGTAAACATATGGCCTCAAGGCGAGTTTATGAAATACTTTGTTCTAAAACTCCAGTTCTTTCTTCTAATTGTAAATGCCTACAAGATAATTTTTATGATAAGATCTTTATTTCTAACTCTAGTGAAAAAACTATACACAGTATAAATTATATACTCAACAATCAATTTGAAATAAAAAAACTTTCTAAAAAAAATCAGAGATTTATATTAGAAAATCATACTTATAAAAATAGATTAGAACATATATTTAATACACTTAAAGTTAATTATACTAAAGAAAAAATTTTCAAAGTATTTATTATAGGTATTTGTAAAACTTATGACTCGTTTTTTAATCTTTACGAAAATATTAACAATCAATTCTATAGGTATGTTAATTATATAATTTTAGTTTCTAAAAAAATTTCAAAATATCTAAACAATATCGATATTTCTAAACTAAATATTTGTTATTGTGATTTTGATAATAATAATGAAATAAACGTAAAAATAAATAATCTACTTTTAGAAAATAATGAGATAGATTATTTTTCATTTTTTTACTCCAACTACAATTACGGCAAAAACTATATACGAGATTATATAAATACACTATCTTTTGTAAACGCTAAAGTTTTAGGTAAAAATAAAATTTTAATAGGATTTAATAAAAAAAATAAACCTTTTTATTTAAAATGTGATGCATTTATTGACTCTTATACTTCATCTATTTTTTTGTTTACATCATTTATTGAAAGAAAAACTTTACTAGAAATAATTTATAAAATAGATTTTCTTAAAAGTATAATTATATCAAATAAAACTAATAACTTTAAAATTTATTCAGATGATGAATTTAATTTCTCAACCTCAAAAAACTTATTTAAACTAGTTAACATTTAATTTAAATAAGTTTTTCAGTTAATAAAAGGTAGCCAATTTGGCTACCTAAAGTCTATATTGCTACTATATCAACTGTTCCGTTTACTGTAAATAAATAGAAATCTAAATCTGGGTCGTTTACTACATCTAATTTAGTCAATGGCCCAGGAGTAAATTTTGCTGTAACATTAGTAGGTCTTACATCTTGATCATCAAACTGAACTATATCATATATAGAGTATGCAGTCACACTATCTGCTGCTCCATCATAGACAACTTTTTCAGTAGTCTTATCATATAAAAGCCAAGAATAATGTACAGATCCTACTAAAACTACAGCTTTTAGCAATGCTTCTGCTGGAATTTTTCCTCCACATGGATTATCAATTTCATAAGTATATTTAAAAGCCACATCTAATACTTGATACTCATCTATATGACCTAAGTTTATAGATACTCCTAAGTTTGCTAATTGTTCTTCTGTTATTAAATTTTTTTGGATTTTTAATACAGCTTGCTTTAGATTATTAGTTATTTCACATGGAGATACAATATCTCTTTTTATATCAAACATATTATCAGCCACCCTCTCAATATATAAGTTATCGTTGCTTTCACTATCTTCTACTCTAATTTTTTCATTAATAGGTTCTTCAGGCTGCATTATTTCTTCTTGTATAGTTTCTTTTATGTCAAATATATCTACACTTTGGATTTCTATATTATCATTTAAATTATGAGTTTCATCAAAAACTTCATCTTTAATGCCGGTATTATTATTTTTTATTTCTTTTTTAATGAATTTTTTAATAAAATTTATTAAACCTATTTTTTCTTCCATTACTTAATCGCCCCTGACCTATTGTGGCATATAAACTATTTTAAATTTGCCATCAACTCTCACAGTAATATTATCTGACTGAGGATCTCTATTAACATTTCCTAATTCTATATTTTCTAAATAAACTTTAAATGGAGTTGTAGGTAATTCTTGATCTACAGGTATATATGCAATTGTCATAAACTTATTTCCATTTTGATCTTCTACTGCTACGATTCCGTCTGTACTAGACCATGCTGGATCTATTGTTACGTTAGGTATACTAGGGTCAATTATTAATTCATCTGATTGTATTCCATCCACAGCTACTCTAAAATAGATATATCCAGATACATTTACTTGAGCAACTTTAACCTTTAAATTTTCTACAGTTTTATCACAAATTACTTTTGCACTTGGTATTGTTTCTTCTATAATATTTTTATAAGCTGTTAAATTTTCAGTAGAAATTGCTATTGAAAAATTATCTCCATCTAAATATTGAAACTCCTTTGGTACATTAAATGTAGCAGAGAAGTCTAATTCTGTAGATTTATTACATGTTAAGGCCATATATATCCTTCCTCCTATATACTTTTTAATAAGGGTTTAAAACCCTTCCTATATGTATATGCAAAAAGAAGTAATTTTGTTTATCATTTTTGTATTTTTTAATAAAAAAAGATTGCATTTTTGCAATCTTTAACTTTTATATAGAGCTTCTTGATTTATATTATCTACTCTTTTATCAATCCATTTTATAGTATCTAGTATAACATCATCTCTATTTAATTCATTTAACATTTCATGTCTACCATCTTTATATAGCTTATATGTACAATCTTTTATACCTACTGATTTATAGTTTTCATATAATCTTATTATTCCTTTTCCAAACTTACCTACCGGATCCTTATCACCTGCAAAAATATATATAGGCAAGTTTTTGTTTACTTTATTTATATTGTCTAACTTTCTAATCTCCTTAAATAAGCTAAATAGGTCATAGAAATATCCATTTGTAAATACTACTCCACAGCTTTCATTTTGTATATACTTATCAACCTCAATAGTATCTCTGCTTAACCAATCAAAATCAGTTCTATTTGGGTTAAATTTTTTATTAAACCCTCCAAATGCTAACTTATCTATTAAATAAGCTCTTTCATCTCTTCCTTTAATTTTACACATAAGTTTAGCAACTATAAAACCAAAATCTACTTCTAATCCATGTATTCCATTTGTTCCTGAAAGTATAACGCCCTCAATTGTATCTCCAAATTCCATTATATATTTTTGAGAGGCAAAAGATCCCATACTATGACTGAATAAAAATATAGGTAAATTTTCATTTTCATTTTTTATTATCTTATTTAGTTTTCGTAAATCTTTTACAATACAATCTATCCCATCTTTTTTTGCTAGTTTTCCAATATCATCTTTGTTCATTATACTTTTACCATGACCTCTATGATCATTTATATATACAATATATCCATTATTATTTAAAGCTCTAGCAAAATTTTCATATCTACTAGCCTCTTCTGACATTCCATGAGAAATTTGTACTACTCCTTTTATTGCTTCATTTTCACGAGGCTTATATTTATAAACATGTATATCTAAATTTTCTTCACCCTTAAAGGTAAACTTATCCATAAAAATAATCCCCCTTATTTTTATAATAATTTTAATTTTTTATATATTAAAATTATTATATCATCTTTATGTAATTTATGCCAATTTATAAACTTCATAAAAAAAGTATATTTAATTTATATATAAATTAAATATACTTTTTTACATTTATAAATCCATTTTACCTTTGTAATTTCCACTTCCATTTTTTATATGGTTTTTTCTATTCATAGTCTTCTTACTATATTTAGCTTCTCCTTCAGATGCCATTTTTACATTTACTTCAGTATTTTCACTTCCATTTATGCCTAATTCACTTGCTATTTCTTCTTTATTTTGATTATAAATTTCAACTCTTTTTAAATTTTGCTTTTTCTTATTAGTCATATATAATCTTCCTTTCTAGTTCATCTTCCCTTTTATTATGCTTAATTTTTTAAATTTAATTCTATTAAATACTGATTCTCGCTTAGTATTAAATAAATAAAAAAACAACTGATATCAGTTGTTTTTTATTTTATATTAAATAGTTCATATATTGCTTTAGCCACTCCATCTTCTGTATTTTTACATGTTATAAAGTTTGCATTTTCTTTTACTACATCTTCTGCATTGCCCATTGCAACTCCAATTCCAGCATATGTTATCATAGACAAATCATTGTGGTTGTCTCCAAAAGCTATAACTTCACTTTTATCTATTCCAAAATACTTTGTTAAATCTTCAATAGCACTTCCCTTATTAACACCTTTTTTCATTACCTCTATATTGTCAAAAAAAGATTTAGTTAATTCAATTTCATCAATGAGTCTTAGTTGCTCTTCAACTTTTAAAAGCTTATTAATATCACTTTCTATTATTAAAAATTTTAATATATCACTATTTTTAATATCTTCCTTTATATTACTACTCTCTATTATTTTTATATTTAAATCTTCTTGCATTTGGTATTTTCTTAACCATTCATTAATATAAGATGTAAATATAGTATCATCTGTGAAGCATTGATAATATATATTATTTCTATCTAATACATCTATAATTTTATTACATATATCCTGCTCAATTTTATTTTCATATATTATTTTCCCATTATCCTCTTTAATTAATGCTCCATTGCAACAAATTATAGGAGTATTAATTTCTAGTTCTTTAGCATATTTTATAGTTGATTCATAAATCCTTCCAGTAGCTATAGCTACTTTTACACCTTTTTTAGCTACCAATTTTAAAGCTTTTTTATTTTCATCACTTATCTCATGAACATCATTTAATAATGTTCCATCCATATCAGTTACTATTAATTTATATGACATAATTCCTCCTTGAAGATAAAATTTAATATATTTTTATATTCTATATTTTTTTATAATATCCTTTTTATTTATATTTGTAACATAAATTAATAGTATTTTTATTAAACTACAAACTTCAATGAATCTAATGTGTTTAATTCTAATATTTTTCTCATTTTTTCTCTATGATATAAAAATTTATTATATATATTATCAGATATCTCTGGGTCTCCATAAACCTTCCAATACTTTATTTTACTTAATTTATAATTTCCGTAGCCCATAAATCCTACAACATCTTTTAGTGGATATCCTAAGAAAATCCCTATTTCATGTGGAAAATCTTTTGTTTTTAACTTATCAATTAATACATTTTTATAAGATTTTACACTAAATTTTTCAGGATATCCTAGATACTTTAAAAAGTTTAAGCATTTTTTATTATTTAATACTTCATTTAATGCTTTTTCATTTAAAAATAATAGTCTTAATGATCCATCGTCCATAGATATAATTTCATATGTAATTCTTGAGCAATTGTCAAAAAAACTTTGAATTTCAATTATTTTACTTTCTTTATTTTCATCCTTAGATGATATATTTAAAATTTCACATGGCTTAGATCCTAAAATTACTGGACCTAAAATCTCTAAAAGCCATTTTATATATGATGAATTTAATTTATTTCTACATGAATAATTACATTTTCTTTGCATAATACCCTCCATACTTGATAATAATTTTCATTTAATTACCATTATCATAACACGATTGATAATAATTTTCAATAAAATTATAAGTTTAATTTTATAGCTTGTCACTTATACATATAGGTTGCCAAAATCTATTACATTTTATGTTAATTTATGTTAAAATTTAATTGTAATACATTTTTATAATTTAAGAGGGAGATGGATATATGAAAACGCAAAGATTAAACGCTGTTCTTGATCAAATGAGAAAAGATGGAATAGATCAAATGTTAGTTAGTGATTCATATGCAATATTTTATTTAACAGGTAAAATGATACATCCGGGAGAGAGATTATTAGCATTATATTTAAATGTTAATGGAAACCATAAAATGTTTATAAATGAACTATTCCCTGTAAATGAGGATTTAGGGCTTGAAATGGTTTGGTTTAACGATACTCAAAACGCTGTAGAAATCGTTGCCAATAATATAAATAAAACAGGTACTATCGGAGTTGATAAAAACTGGCCAGCAAAATTCTTATTAGCACTAATGGATTTATGTAAAAACTGTAAGTTTGTTAACTCTTCTTATATAGTTGATACTTTAAGATCTTCTAAAGACGAAGAAGAAAAAGATTTAATGAGAAAAGCTTCTGCTTTAAATGATGAGGCCATGAAAATATTAAAATCTATAATATCTGATGATTTAACTGAAAAACAACTTGCTAATAAATTAGCTGGTATATACGAAGATTTAGGTGCAGATGGATTTTCATTTTCTCCTATAATAGGTTTTGGTCCTAATGGAGCAGACCCTCACGGAACTCCAGGAGATAGAAAAGTTAAAGTTGGAGATTCTATAATTCTTGATATAGGATGCGTTAAAGATAATTATTGTTCTGATATGACTAGAACAGTATTTTACAAAGAGGCTCCAGAAAAAGCTAAGGAAATATTTGAAATAGTTCTTGAAGCTAATAAAAGAGCTATAGCATTAGTTAAACCAGGCGTAAGATTTTGCGATATAGATGCAGCTGCAAGAGACTATATAACTGAAAAAGGTTATGGCAAATACTTTACTCATAGAACTGGTCATTCTATAGGTCTTGAATGTCATGATATGGGAGATGTTTCTTCTGTAAATACTGACTGTGTTGAAGAAGGTATGATATTCTCTGTTGAGCCAGGTATATACCTACCAGGTGAATTTGGAGTTAGAATAGAAGATTTAGTTTTAGTAACTAAGGATGGACATGAAGTTTTAAATAAACATGTTAAAGAGCTTTCTATAGTTGGATAATAAATTAGTTTTTTAATTAAGGCTATAAAAATTTTAGTATTGAAATTTTTATAGCCTTAATTTTTATATTTATCTTTTAATAATATTATAAAGTATATCTCTTTTATTTTATAAATAGCAAATGAACTTTTCATTAAAATATTCATATACTATATTGTGTTTATATAAAATTATGGTAGGTGATTCAATTTGATAGATACCAATAAACTATTAAATGACTTTGATTTACTATCAAGTACTAACCCTTGTGATTTTGAGTATTTAACAGAACTTGAATCTAATTTGAATTCATATAAAAATTTAGATAGATATAGTTTAGGTTATAGCGATGAAGTATATTGTAGATTTAAAGTCTTTTTACAAAAAATGTATAGTCTACTTGATAAGAAAAAAAATGAAGCTCTTAAATTACGAATAGAAAAATTAGAAGATAATTATAAAACATATTTATATGATTATTTAGATTTTGTAAACGATAGCTCAGATACATTTGTTTTTATGTTCTCTGGTGTTGGAAAGATAACTCCTTTAAGTGGCAATAGACCTGTAAAATTAACTTTAGAATTAATATCTAGAAATGTTCCTGTATTATATTCCTTTTGGAGATATAAAAATTCTACTACTCAATTTATGGACCTTTGGGATAAAACTAACTTATTTCAAATTCCAGTAGATAAAGCTTTACAATCTATGATGGATATAATAACATACAAACTTAAATGTAAAAATAAAATATTTGTATTAAGCTTTCCATATCCAGAGGCAAGTAAATATATAGAAATTTTTAAATTTTATGGCTGGTCTGTAATCTATGATATAAGAGATGATTGGGAAGAGTTTCACCTTGTTAATCAGGCAAAATGGTATAATGAATCATATGAATACTATTCTATATTAAAAAGCAACTTAGTAATAGCTACATCTCAACCTTTAATTAATAAGTTTAGTTCAAAAATAAATAAAGAAATTCATCTAGTTACAAATGCTCTTGATTCTAAGTTTATAATTAATAAAAGTAGATTAAATTTTATAATCGATAGAAATATTAATAGAAGAAAAAAGATAGGATATTTTGGTCACTTAACTTCATCTTGGTTTGATTGGGATGCACTAATTTATGTTGCAACTAAATTACCTAATTACAATTTTGAAATAATAGGTCATAGCATGCCTACAGAGATTGATAAGCTACCTAGCAATATAAGTTATATAGGGCCTAAAACCCCTGATGAAATAAAATCTATTTCGATGGATTGGAAAATTGGAATAATACCATTTAAAATTAATAAACTTACTAAGGCTGTAGACCCTATTAAAGTTTATGAATATCTTGCCCTAGATTTAAAAGTTGTTTCATTCGATATGCCTCAAATAAGAAATTATCCTGAAGTAAAATGTGCTAATTCTTTTGACGAATTTGTAAATCTAATTAATATATCTATGAATGAAAAATTTAATTTTAGTGATGTAAAAGAATTCCTATCTAATAATTTATGGTCCAATAGAGTAGATACCATTTTTGAATTGTTAGCTAAAAAATAAACTAAATAAAGTATGGTGATTTAATGAAAATATTATTTATTTATAAGTACGCCATATTAGGTGGCGTGACAACACAATTAGTAAATAGGTTGTCTACTTTCAACAAATATTTTGAGTGTCATTTTGCTTTCTTAAATGATTATGGAGGAACTTCTGCTTTTAATGATTATCCAAACGTATATATAGTTAAAAATCAATATGAATTTAATGATTTAATTATAAGTAATAAATACGATATATTATCTATAATAGATACAAATGAAATTTATGATTGGATTGATACTGTGGATTTTAATGGTTTTATTATAAATGAAATTCACACAACAACAATTAACTTAAATAAAATAAATGAATTAAAAAACAATAAGTTTATAAATTTAATTCTAACACCATCTTATTACATGAGAAACTTAATAGAAAATAGTTATGAATTTAAAAATATTTTTCCTGTAGAAGTCTTACCCAACTGTTTAGACTTTAGTAAATTTAATTATGATAAGTGTCAAAAAAATTCAAAAGAGAATTCTGTTCTTTGGGTTGGCAAACTAGATAATCATAAACGATGGAATGATTTTATTGAAGTATGTAGAAGGCTTGAATCAAATTACAAAGATTATAAATTTAATTATATAATAGTTGGTGGTATAACTGCTAATAATTCTGTTACTAATACATTTGTAAAAAATTTAATACAGTATAATTTGCTAGAAAAAACTACATGGTACCCATCCATTAATTATAGTGATATGTATAAAATATATTCTATGGTTAGATCAAGCGGTGGAGTCTATGTATCCACTACCAAAAATGAATCTTTTGGTATGACTATATTAGAGTCTATGTCAATTGGATTACCAACTATTGTCCCCAATTTAGGTGCTATTCCTGAACTATTTGGTAAAGATGTAAAAAGTAAATATTTATACACTCCTAGAAATTTAGATATGTGTTGTAAATTAATAATACAAAATCTCAATAGTAATACTTGTTTTGATTTAAGTAAATACACTCCTAATAAAGTTTTAGATATTTTTTTAGATATTTTAAATAAATATATTTTTTAAGGATGATTTTATAATGAATAAAGATTTAAATATTTTGCAGATTTTACAAGGAAGCTTATTTTTTAATAAACCATTTACTGTATCTATATTACCTAAAAACAAAAACTATACTTATCAATATATTGTATATAAAAATGGTTCTATACTATCTACAAGTTCGATATCTTCAAACTCCACATTTTCATTTTATCCTAACGAATATTCTAATTTTAAAATTTCTGCCTTAGTTTTTAAAGATTCTGTTCATATTGCAACGCTTGATTCAAATATCTTAGATTTTATTGAAGATTTTGTTTATATTGATAGTTTAGATGTAATAAAAACTAATTCAGATATTACAATTAAAGCTTTATGCCCTATTAAACCTCATAAACAACATTTTGCATACTACTTAAAAAAAGATAACATAGTTATAGAAAAGATTTGGTATAAACAGTCAAATACCCATACATTTTATAATTTATCACCAGGATTGTATAGCATAGTGGTGTACTCTAGACTGATAAAAAATAATAATTATGAAGATTTAGTAATTTTAGAGACTGAAAAAATCATTTTATAGACTATAAAAAATTTATTAAATATATTTTGTCTATACTAGATACCCCTATAAAATTTTTATAGGGGTATTTTCTAACCTATAATTTGTTGTTTTATAGTGCCTTGTCTAGTTGGTAGCCCTAAAGTCCATGCATTTACTATATCTATTTTAATATTATTATCTCTACAATAATCAATTGAATATGAAATTGCGTTTTGATCTAATGTCCATGCAGTTTTTTCATATATATTTTCAAGAATATAATTTCTCATCAACTTTAAAACTAACTTAGATTTATCGTTATTTTTAAAATATATATTTCCTATACTAAATTTTTTCCATGATGAAAAATAATCAAATCCACTAACTGTCGTACAAACCATATCATGTTCTTTTGATTTTTTAAAAAAATCATATGGTGAATCTATCATCATCATATCTGCATCCATAATATATAAATCTTTATTAAACGTATTCATTAGCTCTAATGCATGTATAAATCTTGAACATGCAAAAAATGCTTTTTTATCTTTTATATTCTCTTTTATGTTTTCAATGGAGAAACTAGGTATTTGAATATCTTTTTTACTAAATTCACATATATTTTTCATTAAATCTATAGACTCTTTTATTATATCCATACAATCATTTTCGTTACCAATTATGTGAAGATGCACATGTTGTTGTTTTAATTGGTTGCACATAACCATTATTTGCGGTCCAAATAATCTTAAGTAATTTATATCTAAAGAACATAGTATAGTAGTGTCGCTTTGAGGAATCTTATTTCCTATAACCTTAATATTGCTCTCTTTCTCAATCTCTATTTTTTTTGTTATATTATAAGTGTATATATACATATCACCTAAGTAATATATTAACTTAGAATAATCTAAATTTATTGCATTTTTATACTTTTCTACAGCAACTTTCCTTTTTCCTATAAAATCATAAATCTTACCTGCTATTACGTTTGCTGACATAAAAGTATTTATATATTCTTCAAACTCTTTTAATAAATCATTTAAATCATTTATAATACCTTTATATTTTGATTCATTATATAATTTTTTAAAAATGTATTCATGCCAATTTAATCTTATATTGTGTTTTTTAAGTATTTCTTTTAAACTTACAATACCTTTTAAATATAAGCAAATCTCAGTAATAAAACAGTGTTCATATTTTAAATTTTCCAATATAAATTTTGTAAAGATATCTATATTTTTATGATAAGCTCCATAATCTCTCCATATATAATCATTTATTATACCTAGTATTTTAGGTAGAAAAAGTTTTTGTGAATATAAAGGTATACAACATAAATCAGAAGTTAAAATCCATTTTAGGTCTTCTATTTCACTTTTATCCATTAACAATTTGGTTATATATTCTAAATCGATAAAAATTTGATTCTTTATCTTATCAATCCATTTATCTTTTTTAACTTGAATTTTGTACAAATAACTCCATGGCCTACTTAATATCTCACTATCATCAATTAAATACTTTTCGTTTTGAGAGATATCATATGTTTTGTATATTTTTTGACTATTTAAATCAGTTATAATAACTTTTATATCTTCCGTTATATTATGTTTTTCAAAAACATCTATAGGTTTTATCATCTATAATATACTCCTTATAACTTATTTATTAATCTAATTGTTTTCAATATTTTAGTAATACTTAAATAAAAAATTACTAGAGTTTATATCACTCCAGTAATTTCTATTTCTAAAGTTCTATCTTTAAAAAACAAATTTTTATTTAATTTAGATTAAATTCATTTAAAATTTGTTTTTTAAGTGATTCATCATCTATTACTGATTTTGTACAATTGTGATTGCTAAAGGTTGTAGATGTATTTCCTCCATGTATTATTACCATAAAATTTCCTTTTTGTAAAACTTTGTGATTCAAATTTATAGCTCCTAAATGACCGCCTTCCAGCTTATGTCTATATCCTTTTAGGTATTCATCTACTTTATAAATATGAGTGTAAAATGGAGGTGACAACGCATACCATAATCCTAGCTTATCTGCATTTATATCATAAACGTACCCTTCTTGATTTATTATACATTGAACTGAGTTATCATTAAAATCAATTAACTGTTGAACAAAACTTGGATGATACATATCATCGCTATCTAATCTAACCATATAAAGGTATTCATAGTCTGAAATCAAATCTTTTATAACTTTTTCACCTTCACATGTAAATATTATATTTTCTGCAAGTTTAGGGTATTTACTTAAAGCTTCAAAAACCAAATTTTCACTTGTTTTTACATAGTTTACTACAGCTGTAAAAGATTGATTAGTTTGGTTGATAAGACTTTTATACGTATGTTTCATAAATACATCCATTCTATAATCAATCCATTCTTTTGTTAACCTAGGTGGTTCAATATTTTTATTTTTAAAAACAAAATCAAACTCAAATGTATTAAATCCAATATGAAAAATTACTTTTTTATCTTTCATAATTCCTCCTGTATAATCTAGGTTATTTATAGAATTTTTTCTACTCTAAATAATATGTATCTCTACAAGAAATAGTTACATTTGTATTTATTTTACAAATTATATATTCATTTTATATATTAGATTTTAATTGAAAATAGACATAAAAAAGATTACCATCAACCTATGATAATCTTTTTTATGTCTATTTATTTTAAGCTAATTCAGGTTCTTTTCCCATAGCTTTACTTAATATCTCTTTTACATCTTGATGAGTTGCTTTTATTGGGTTTGTTAATCCACAAGCATCTTTAAGTGCATTATCTGCCAAAGTATCAAAATCTTCTACTTTCACACCTAATTCTTTTAAACCTGATGGAATACCTACATCACTTGATAATTTTCTTATAGCATTTATACAAGATTTTGCACCTTCTTCATCACTCATATTACTTGTATCTACTCCCATAAACTTAGCAATATCTTTAAGCTTATTACTACTTACTCTAGAGTTAAACTCTTGAACTTCTGGCAGTAAAATCGCATTACATACTCCATGAGGAAGATTATAGAAGCCTCCAAGTTGATGAGCTATTGCATGGACATATCCAAGTGAAGCTGAGTTAAATGCCATACCTGCTAAATATTCAGCATAGGCCATCATATCCCTAGCCTCCATATTAGTTCCATCTTCTACAGCATCTCTTAAATGTTGACTTATAAGCTCTATAGCCTTTTGAGCACATGCATCAGTTACAGGGGTAGCAGCTGTTGATACATAAGCTTCAACTGCATGAGTTAATGCATCCATACCAGTTGCTGCTGTAAGTGATTTTGGCATACTAACCATTAATTCTGGATCATTTACTGCAAGTATTGGTGTAACATTTTTATCAACTATAGCCATTTTTACATGTCTATCTTCATCTGTTATTATTGAGAAAACAGTCATCTCGGATGCAGTACCTGCTGTAGTATTTATTGATATTAATGGAAGTTGAGGTTTTTTAGATTTATTTATTCCTTCATAATCTTTTATGTTTCCTCCATTTGTAGCAACTAAGGCTATCCCCTTTGCACAATCGTGTGGAGAACCTCCTCCATAAGATATTACAAAGTCACAATCGTTTTCTTTTAAAATTTCAACTCCATCCATTACATTTTTTACAGTTGGATTTGGTTGTGATCCTGGATAAACTACATAATTTATATTATTTTCTTCTAAAAGATCAGTTACCCCTTTAAACTCCTCACTTTTTGAAGATCTTTTACCACATACTATTAAGGCTTTTTTAAGACCTCTTGAATTTATCTCCTCTGATATTTTCTTAACACATCCTGGTCCCATTAAACTTATGTTTGGCATAAAAAATGCATAACTCATATTGTTTTACCCCCTTGATATTATGTTTTAAAACGCATTGATTGTTTTTTATTTAACACAATTATATTATATACCATTTTTTACTATATGTATATCTTATTTCAAATTTTTCAAAACAAAAAGCTTGTATATTTATAAATATACAAGCTTTTTAACCTCCAATTTGATACATATTTCTTTTAGTATCACTTTTTTCATTTTTTATTAAATTATGTTTTTCTGGTTTATTATAAATGATTTTATTTATAAATTCTAAGAATTTATTTTCATCTTTTAAATACTCTTTTATACTTATTTCCTCATTTGAATGTAGACACAATTTAATACTACCATTTGATGTTAGTCTTATGCGATTACAACTTTCACAAAAAGAACAACTCATAGGAGTAATAATTCCTATTCTTCCTTTACTATTTTCTATTTTATAATATTGAGCTACACTTTTTTCATTAACTTTAATAGGATCTAGATTTCTAAATTTAGCTAAAGTTTCGTTTAAGTTTATATATCCATCTTGAAAAAATTTAACTCCTTCTCCAAGTGGCATCAATTCTATAAATCTTATATCAATATCTTTTTTCTTTGCTAAATTTATAAAATCATTTAATTCATCATCATTGATTCCTTTTATTAATACACAATTAATTTTAACTTTCAAACCTAAATCTATACATTTTTCTAAAGACTTTAAAACTTTATTTAAGTTACCTCCACCAGTTATTTGTTTATATTTATATTCATTTAGAGAATCTAAACTTATATTAATGCTATTTAATCCTTTTTTAGTTAAATCCTCAATTTTTTCTAAAAGCCCTATTCCATTTGTTGTCATGCATATGTTTTCTATGTTACAAATTGTTTTTGTATACTCTATAAGTTCTTCTAAATGTTTATATACTAATGGTTCTCCACCTGTAAATCTTATCTTTTTTATTCCTGCTTTAGAAAATACTCTTATTATAGTTTTATATTCTTCAACATCCATTTGATTAATCTTATAATTATTTTCTACATCTTCAGGCATACAGTAAATACACCTTAAATTACACTTATCTGTTAAAGAAATTCTTAAATAGTCAATTTCTCTATTAAACTGGTCTATCATTTGCACACTCCACCGCTTCACCTTTTAAAATTTCAATTCCATGTCCAATTATATCTATAACAAATTCTATACTTTCTATAGCTCCTTTTGGACTACCTGGTAAATTTATTATTACCGTATTATTTCTTATTCCACTAATACCTCTGCTTAATATAGCTCTTTTTACTATTTTGGATGACTCCATTCTTATATACTCACTAATTCCTGGTATTTCCCTTTCTATAACTTCCTTTGTAGCTTCAGGAGTTACATCTCTTTTTGAAAAGCCTGTACCTCCATTTGTAAGTATTAAATCTATATTAGAATTACATAATTTTATAATTTCTGATTTAAGTAATTCTTTATCATCTGGTATCATATTATAGTATTTTACTTTATAATCTTTAGTATTATTTATAAATTTAATAAGTTTTTCTCCTGTTATATCTTCTCGTTCTCCCTTAGAACCCTTATCACTTAAAGTTATAATAGAAACATTAAACATATATCCACCCTCTTATACATTTTTATAACTTTAATTTTATCATATTTCTTTTTAATATAACAAAAAAACTCATGTAGTTACATGAGTTTTAATTCTTTATTTTGTTAATATTATCTCTTTATTACTAGCATCTAAAAAACAATCTACACCTAAGGGCATACTAATCATAGATTTACAATGTCCAGATTGTAAATTATATATACATGGTTTTTTATAGTTTTTAACTTTATCTATTAATAAATCATATATATTAAAGTCATCTTCATTTTCTTTCTCACACTTTTCAAAATCTCCAAAAATAATTCCGCTACACTGTTCAAATTTTCCAGACAGTTCCAATTGTGTTAGCATTCTATCTAATTTATAAATATTTTCACCGATTTCTTCTATAAATAAAATTTTATTTTTTACGTCTATTTCATACTCACTTCCTATAGTACTTGCTATTAAAGATAAATTTCCTCCTACTATTTTACCTCTAGCCTGCCCATTTGTTATTGTATATATTTTCTCATTATCAGGATTTTTCAACTCTAATTTATCTTCCATATTTATCATGTCAATAAATGATTTATAAGTAAATTCATCCCAATTAGGTGAAGTTGAAGCCATAATACCATGATATGTTACTAGATTGCATTTTTGATTAAATGCTATATGAAGTGCTGTTATATCTGAATATCCTATAAAAACCTTTGGATTATTTCTTATAATGTCGTAATTTATTTTATCAAGTATCCTAGGAGTTCCATATCCGCCCCTAAGGCATAAAATTCCATTAATATTTCTATCATTAAACATAAATTCAATATCTTTAACCCTTTTTTCATCATCTCCTGCTAAATATCCCTTATAGTTTAAATAACATGTTTCTCCCAATTTTACTTCATATCCAAAACTTTCAATAGTTTTTTTTACTTCATCTAACTCTTCATATAATGAATCTTTTGACTTTGGTTTATATGGACTAGATGGTGATATAATTCCAATTGTATCTCCCTTTTCTAACTTTTTTGGAAATATCATTTTGTTCCCCCTTTTTTAAGTTTACTCTGTTAAATTCTATTTTTTATATACCCTCTCTACTCTTTTAGATATAAGGCTCATTATTTCATTTCTATTCGTATTGCACAAGCTAGCTATTTCTAAAATACTGGGCCCATTTTCGCCATAAAAAATCACATCTTTATCATAATCCTTCTTATCTAAATTACTTAAATCAATCACCATTTGATCCATACAAATCTTTCCTAAGATATCACATTGTTTATTATTAACCATTACATAACCTTTATTTGATAATTGCCTTAGAATACCATCTGCATATCCACATGGTATTATCCCAATGTATTTATCTTTATCAGATATATAAGAGTAATCATATCCTATTCCTTCCCCTTTATAGACTTTTTTTATTTGAACTATTTTAGATTTAAAAGTTATTGATTCTTGTAAATTCAAGCTAGATTCTCTACTGTTATATCCATATATGCTAGCTCCTACTCTAACCATGTCCATATGAAAATTTTTGTATGCAACCATTCCAATACTATCACAAATGTGTTTTATAGGAATATTTTTGTATTTAGAAATTTTATCTATAATATTGTTAAATCTATTAAATTGTATATAATCCATTTTTTTATCTACAAGTGCTAAATGTGAATAAATCCCTTCTATATACAAATTTTCTAGACTAAATATTAATTTTAATTCATCTATGCTATCATCTAGTTTAAAACCTAATCTATTAAATCCAGTATCTATCTTTATATGGATCTTCCCTTTTTTATTTAATCTTTTACTTTCTTCATCTATTTTATAAGCTTGCTCTAATAAAAAAACAGTTATTGTTATATCATTTTTTAAAGCTAGATTAAAATGCTCTTTTGGTATATCACCCATAACTAAAATAGGAAGTTTTACATTATTTTCTCTAAGTTCTAAGGCTTCACTTAATGTAGCAACACATATATAATCTATATTTTTAAGGTTAATATTTTTACACATTTCGATAGCTCCATGTCCATAAGCATTAGCTTTTATTACCATTGCTAATTTAGTTTCATCATTTATAAAATTTTTTATCTCATTTATATTATGATTTATTTTACTTAAATCAATTTCAACATGTGTATGTCTTAGAAGAGTCATTTACACACCTCCACTGTATTTTTTTAATTTAATATTTTTATTGATAATAACTATGTATATTTGTTTGTATTGATAACTATATCTATAATAAAGAATTTTAATTTTTATACCTAGGAGGTCTTAATGAAAATATACATAAGTGCTGATATAGAGGGAACATGCGGAATTGTAAACTGGGAAGAAACTAACCTTAATTCAAGCTTAGGAAAGTATCATCAAATACAGATGTCTAAAGAGGTGGGATGTGCTTGTGAAGGTGCCAATGACTTAAACTGTGATTATATACTAGTAAAAGATGCTCATGGAAGCGCACGAAGTATTCAACATTCTTATCTTCCTAAAAATACTGAACTACTAAGGGGTTGGGCAAATAATCCACATATTATGATGGCTGGTATAAGTAATGATTTTGATGCTACTTTATTCATAGGCTATCACAGTGGTGGTGGTAAAAATGGAAATCCTCTTGCTCATACTATGAACCATTCAAAATATGACTACATAAAAATTAATGATACTATAGCCTCTGAATTCACAATAAATGCTTATACTAGTGCCTACTATAATGTTCCCGTAGCATTTTTAAGCGGAGACGAACTACTTTGTAAAAGCGCAAAAGATTTAAACCCCAATATAGTAACAGTTCCTGTTTCTAAAGGAATCGGTAATGCATCTATTTCTATACATCCTGATTTAGCTTTAGAAAAGATTAGGATTGGAGTTAAAGAAGCCTTATCTGGAGATATATCTAGGCATTTAATAAAACTTCCTACAGTTTTTGTTATCGAAATAAAATTTAAAAATCATTTTGATGCTTACAAAGCTTCATTTTATCCAGGATGTAAGTTAATTAATAGTTCAACAATTTTGTTTGAAACAAATAATTACTATGAATTTTTAAGAATGTTTTTATTTATTTAGAAAAATGCTAATGATAATTTAAATTATCATTAGCATTTTTGACATTTGTTTATATCTTCAATTAATATCTTTATTGATTTTTTATTTGACAAATCAACTTTATTGTTAAATCCCTCGAGTATATATTTATCTTCTTCTGTTAGATTTTTAATACCTTTTTTCTCTATTACACTTTTTAAACCTTTCATTAAAATTTTATCTATAAAGTTTAAATTTTTATATTCAAATTCTCCTTTAAAGTTATAAAGCCTACTTTTATTTAGTTTAATGTTTTTTAAATTATTTTCTATAATTTTACTTTTTCTATCTTCATTTATATTTTCCATACCAACTGTGAAAATATAAACTTCTTTATTTTTTAGTTTTTCGAAATTGTCATCTATAAAGTTTATTCCATTGATTTTACCTCTATATAATCCTCCTCCAAATATGATTATGTCGTATTCTTTTAAATGCTTTGATCTTATATCTGAAACTTCATATAAATCTGCATCTAAATTCAATGCTATCCATCCAGAATACTTTTTAGTACTTCCATATTTAGTTTTATATATAACGGCAATTTTATTACTCATATAAACACCTCATTTTGCAAAATTTACATAATAATTATATTTATATGACTTTTATTCTCTTTTTCCTTTAATTAATTTTTTATTTTTGTAAATTTTTCTAAAAATATCATTATTGATACTCCAATAAAAGATATAATAGAAATTATAATCCATCCTGTTAAAGAATTATACTTCTCTATAATATCTCCCATAATCATAGGCCCAACTGCAAACCCAAAACCTGATATTAAAGGTAGTATAGAGCTAATTCTTCCTCTATGAGATGAGGGAGTGTTATTTGCTATAAAGGTTCCTTGATTTATAGTTATTAGTATCTCTCCTATAGTCATTATTATTATCCCTATGATAAATATAATATAACTATTTGCAAATCCAAACATAGCAAATGCAATTGAATAAAATACCCCACCTATCGATACAACTTTTAATATATTAATTTTTTTTGTTATAGATGTTAGTACTGGGGTTAATATTATTACAATAATCCCATTTACCCCCCCTAAAATCCCATAAAACTTAGCTCCATCTTCTAAGAAAACATTTTCAACTTGAATAGGTAAAGCAAATCCCCACTGTGAATAAGCAAAGTAATACATAAGAATTCCCATAGCAAAAAATAAAAGTTCTGGCCTTTTTAAAAGAACTTTAAAAACAGATCCATCAACACTACTTTCTAAATCATTTTTATAACATTTTGTACTTTCATCATTACTGCTATTTTTAATACCTTCTTTAACAAATATTATTATTAATATTAAAGCTAGTAAAGTTGTTATTCCATCTCCGATAAATATTGCAGGCAAATAATTTTCATATAAAAGTCCACCGATTATTGGCCCTATACAAAAACCTATATTAGTACCCATATAAAGCAAAGAATATGATGCTTTTCTATTATCTATATTCGTTATATCTGCATTTAAAGCTTCAAATGCAGGAGAAGATATAGAGTAAAAACAAGATGATAATATCATTAATTTTGCCATTAAAACTGATGGCTTCATAAATCCACAAGAAATTAATGTTATAGCTCCCATTAATTGAAATATTATTATTACTTTTCTTCTTCCTATGCTGTCTGCTAGTTTACCCCCTAATATCATGCATGGTGCCTGAAATACAGATAACATAGTTACAAACATACCTGCTTCTGCAACTGACATTCCTATTTTCTGAGTTAAAATCAAGGCCATTAATGGGTGTACAAATGCTCCTAAGCTATTTACAATCCTTCCAATAAATAATATATATATTTCTTTTTCTAACCCTTTATAAGTCTCAAATATTTCTTTAAAATTCATTTTCTCCACCCTCATATTAGTTTTCTAAAATAAAAAAGCTACCTTTTAATTTTATTTTAAGATAGCCTGTTTATAATTAATATTAATCAACTTAAGTTTTTAAAAGATTATTTAAAACCAATTTACACAATATTTTTAATTTACACAAATAAAAACTCATATTTTTAAAATATTCATTTTATAATTTAAATTTTTATTGCCTTACCTATTTTACTTCCAAAATAGATACCTATGTATTTTGATAACTTCCACTTTTTAACAAAAACTTTAATTTTGTCTCTGCACAAATAATTGCTATAAAAATTAATAAACTACCTGCTATCATCTTTGTTGTTATTACTTCATTAGCTATTACAACTGAAAATAGCATTCCAAATACAGCTTCTGTCGATAAAATTAACGCTGTTTTAGTTTCATCGACTTTAGTTTGACATATTGTTTGCCCTAAAAAACAAATAGTAGTATTAAATACACCTAAAAATAAAATTGATGACATAGTTGATATATTAATGTCTGCATTAACTTCTCCAGCTATTATTTGTAATATCAATGAAAGTAAAAATGCAGTTATCATTTGAATACATGTTAATACGATTGGATTGTGTTTTTTTGTGAATTGACTTGTCAAAAATATATGCATAGCAAATCCAATTGCACATATTAAAGTTAGACTATCACCAATTCCTATTGTAAAATTAGTTTCTAATGATATAATCCCAATTCCTATAAGTGCTATTAAACTGCTTAAAATACTAATTTTATCTAGTTTTCGCTTATATAACATACATCCTATAAATGGTACTATAACTACATTGGATGCTGTTAAAAAAGCACTTTTAGATGAGGTTGTAAACTGTAACCCAAATGTTTGAAAAGAAAATGCTACAAATAAAAATCCTCCTAATAATACACCTGGAATAATATCTTTTTTATCTATTTTTTTAATTTGTTTGAAAAAAATAACACTTATTAAAAGTGCTCCTATGAAAAATCTTCCAGTCATTAACTGAAATGGAGTTAGCCCATTATTTAATCCTAACTGTGTATATACAAATCCACTACCCCAAATTAAAGACACTAAAATTAATCCAATTTCCCCACTGTAAATCTTTATAACACTCCCTCCTTTTTCTAACAATTATATTATATTAGTTATCTTATAAAAATACTACACATCTTCAATATATTTTTCATAATCATTAAAATTTTCACTCATTTATTTAACACAATAAACTTTATTCACATTTTTAATATATTTAACATTTAAGAAAATATAAAACATTCTATGAAAATCTAAAAGTATTTACAATAGCTTTTCTTGGTGTTAATATCTATTTAAATTAAATCTAATATATTTTTTTAGGGAGATGTTAACAGTGAAATTTAAAGAAGAAGTAAAACATATAGAAGATGAAGTTAAAAAAGATTTAGAGGGACTAAAATATAGACACGAAAGTAAAAAAGAGTATAGAAAAGAAGAACATGATGAGCGTAAATTTGCTAAAGAATTAGAACACCAAATGAAAGAAGAAGATAAAGAGTTAAAAAAAGAGTGTAAAAAAGAAGCTAAAGAAATTGATAAAGAAATAAAAGAAGAAGAACATGATGAACGTAAGTTTGCTAAAGAATTAGAACACCAAATGGAAGAAGAAGATAAAGACTCAATAAAAGAGTGTAAAAAAGAAGCTAAAGAAATTGATAAAGAAATAAGAAAAGAAGAACATGATGAGCATAAACTTGCTAAAGAATTAAAACATCAGATGAAAAAAGAAGATAAGGAAATAGAAAAAGAAGAACGTAAAATAATAAAAAGTGAAGATAAAGAGATAAAAGAAATAAACAAAGAAATGAAAAAGGAATTAAAAGATATGGAAAAATAATTAGATTATCCATCTCTGTTTGAGAGATGGATAATCTAATTATTTTATAATTTCCTAATACGATTTATATAAATTTTAACTAAGTTTTGCCAATAGTAGCAAGTATACTATCATAGTATATTCCTTTATTTTGCATTAATTCTTTATGTGATCCACTTTCAATAATCTTTCCTTTATCTAATACTATAATATTATCACAATATTTAATAGTACTTAATCTGTGTGCAATTATTATACTTGTTCTATTTTTCATTATATTTTTAATAGCATCTTGTACTTTTCTTTCTGTATTTGTATCAATGCTACTAGTAGCCTCATCAAGTATTAGTATATCTGGATTTTTTAAAATAGCTCTTGCAATACTTATCAATTGTTTTTGGCCTATACTTAGATTATCTCCACCTTCATTTATATATGTATCATATTTATTTTTAAGATTTTTTATAAATTCATGTGCATTGGCTATTTTACAAGCTTCTATAATTTCCTCTTTACTTGCATTTAATTTAGAATATCTAATATTTTCTAAAATAGTTCCCTTAAATAAATATATATCTTGAGATACTACAGAAAACGCATCTAAAAAACTTTGTTTTCCATATTCTTTAATTTCTATATTATCTAGTAATATAGATCCTTCATAATCTTCATATAATCTATTTATTAAATTTATAATTGTAGTTTTTCCACTTCCTGTAGTTCCTATTATTGCATTACTCGTTCCATGTTCTATAGTTAAATTAACATTATTTAATACATTTTTTCCATTTTCATATTTAAAATATACGTTTTTAAACTGTATATTTCCTTTTATATCACTTGCGTTTATAGTTCCAATATCTTTCATTATATGTTTTTTTTCATCTAAAATTTCAAATATCCTTTCGCATCCAACAATAGAAATTTGAAATGTATTAAATAAGTTCGCTAATTCATTTAATGGTCTTGTAAATTGTTTAGTATAACTTAAAAAAGTCGCAATAGTTCCTATTGTAATTAAATTTTTAATGGATAAATAAGATCCTACAATAGAAATTGTAGTAAAGGCTACATTAGTAATAACATTCATCATAGGCATTAATAACGAACTATAAACTTGTGCTTTTAAAGCTGCTTTAAATAAGTTATTATTAATTTCATCAAATTTTAAAATTGCACTTTCCTCATAGTTAAAAGATTTAACTATATTTATATTTCTTACATCTTCTTCTATATGTGAATTTAATCTTCCTAATTCTAATTGTTGTGATTTAAAATATTTTTTACTTCTTTTAGCTATTGTTTTACTGAGTATAATAATTAAAGGCATAGTTATTATGCTTATTAGTGTTAAAATAGGACTTAATATATACATCATTATAAGTGTTCCTAAAATAGTTATAGTTGATGTTATTATTTGGACTATAGAACTTGAGATTCCACTGCTAATATTATCTACATCATTACTTATTCTACTCATTAAATCACCTTTTTCTTTAGAGTCAAAGTAAGATATAGAAAGGTTTTGTAATTTTTCAAATACAGAGTTTCTTAAATTTCTTACAACTCGTTGTGACATATCAACTATTAAAAATTCTTTAAATAAATTTACAATAGAATCTATTATATAGCAAAGTAATAATGTGACTAATACTAAAATCATAATAGATTTTTTAGTATTATTTAAATCTATTAAATCAATACTTTTACCTATTAATAAAGGTATGATTATAACTATAAAGCTATCTAAAAGTACTAACAAAAATATAGATAAAATTATACCTTTTTCCCCTTTAAAATATTTAAATAATCTCGTTAGTGTTTTTTTTAAATCCTTTGGTTTTTTTTTAGGAGTAAATCTTGACTCTATTTTTCCTTTCATATATGATCCTCCTACATTAATTTAAATATCGATTGATATTTGTGAATTATATATTTCTTTGTATACTTGACATTTTTCAATAAGTTTATCATGACTATCAAACCCTACTATTTCCCCATTATCTAAAACCATTATTTTATCCATATTTATAATCGAGTTAATTTTTTGCGATACTACTATCAATGTAGTTTTATAAAGTTTAGTTTTTATATTTTTTAAAATTTTATTTTCTGTCTTTATATCCATAGCACTGAAAGAATCATCCAATATTAAAACCTTAGGATTTCTAATCAGTGCTCTTGCTATACATATTCTTTGTCTTTGCCCTCCAGATAAGTTTGACCCACCTCCATCTATAGATTCATCGTATCCCTTTTCAAAGCTTTCTATAAATCCATCACAGTCGCAAATTTTACATATATTTTTTATTTCCTCTGTATCTATATTTTTATTTCCAAACTTTATATTATCAGCTATACTTTGATTAAATAAAATATTTTTTTGAGGTACTATCCCGATAAACTTTCTCAATGTTTTAGTATTTAAATTATCTATATTTTTATCATTAAATTTTATAATTCCTTTATCTATATTATAAAGTTTTATGATTAAGTTTATAATTGTGCTTTTTCCACTTCCAGTTGGTCCTATTATTCCAATATGTTCTCCATCATTAATTTCAAAAGATATATCCTTTAATGTATTTTCATGATTATTATATGAAAAATTTACATTTTCAAACTTTATATCTCCTCTAATACCAAACTCAACTTCAGCCTTCTGATCTTTTTCAACTTTCATATCAAAAACTTCTATTATTCTATCTCCGGAAGCTTTAGCCCTTATAAATATATTAAAAATATGAGATATCATAAGCAAAGATGTAAGTATCCTTCCCATATAATTTATATATGCAACTATAACACCTATTTCTATCTTTTTACTTATAAATAGTTTATTTCCTAAATATAAGATTAGTATAATCACTATATTTGATATAAGAGTAATAGTTGGTTTAAATACTGAACTTACTTTCATAGCTTTTTTAGTCGATTTAGCTAAATTATCATTAACTTTTTCAAATTTAGATTTCTCATATTTTAATCGATTAAATAAATTAACTATACGCACATTTTCTAAATACTGTCTTAAATTTGAATTCATATCATCTAATGATATTTGAATTTTTTTAAAATATGGTATTCCTATTTTCAAATTTATTATAATCACAATAAATATTAATACAATCCCTATAAATAGTATTATAGATAATTCTAAATTTAATTTTATAGCTAAAATAAAACTTCCAATACATAAAATTGGTGCTTTTATTATTATTCTCATTAGACTATTCACAAATTGCTGTACCTGATTTACATCATTAGTTAATCTAGTTATTAATGAAGCCCTTGTTATTTTATCTATATCTTCTAATGAATAGTAATTTATATGTTTAAATAAATCACTTCTTAAGTCTCTTGCAAACCTTTGAGATACATTAGTTGATATTATACTTCTAAGTACAGCAAATATAGCTCCAAGTACAGTTATTCCTATCATAATAATACTTTGATTTAGTAAATAATTTAAATCTTTATTTTGTACTCCAATATCTATGATTTTTGCTAATATAGCTGGCTGGAACAAATCACATATGGCTTCTAACGTAACTAAAATTACACCTAGTAAAAATAAAAATATATATTTCCTTATGTATTTTTTTAAATATAACAAGCTTTCACCTCCTAATTATATTTATATTATTATCCATACTTTTATTATATCCATTTTATATATTAAATAAAAAACTAGAGATTACTCATGAAAATGAGTAATCCCTAGTTTTTTTTATTTGATATATAATGACCTATCCATATACCTAGTCCTAATGCTAAAATAATACTAAAATTTAGTTTTGTAAATAATATTCCAGCTAATAATCCAATAGCGATACCTACAACCATAGAATTACATCTCATACATATCCTCCACTTATTTAAAGCTCTTCTCTTTTATATAGATATGTATGTTACTTAATAGAATAGTACTTAATTTTTTATTATATATAATATATTAAAAGCCCTACAATTATAGATGGAATTGTAGTTATTATAGTTGCCCACATAGCAGATTTTTTATCCATTGCAAGTAATGGGAATAAAGCATCTCCATCTTGCGATATACTATTTGCTACTAAAGCTGCAAAAGGAAGACTTCCTTTTAGATAAAAAGACATAACTACAATTTGAACTCCACATCCTGGAACGATACCAAGTATTGCTCCTGCAAATACACTTAAGACCCCAGCCCCTAATATTAATGTAACTAAGGCTTTTTCTCCACCTGCAACGTATATAACTACATCATAAAGTATATAGGCTACAAAAATCCATACTATTACGAATGAAATTTCACTTACAGAATGAATTAGTGTTTCTTTTAATGACATTAATTTATGTTCATTTTCTTCAAAATTTTCATTTTCTATAACTTTTTTAGTCATTATCATGTATATAAATGAAGATATTATTCCTAATATAGCAATTAGTTCCTCAAATGAATGTAATTTTTCTATAAATTCAAATTCAAGTCCTGAATGGGCTAATACCATAAATACAAATCCAACTAGTAATAGTGCTAAGTATAACTTATATCCTACTCCATGAACTATTTTTTGAGCTATATGATAGAATTTATTATGTGATTTTATATCGCAACTTACATGTTCATCTGATCTTAAACCTAATTCCTTTTTATTACTTTTTTTAGTATTTTTACACTTATGTAGTTCTAGCTTTTCTTCCATTTTAAAATAATCAACTAAATATCCAGTAAATACTCCAACTAAAAAGCTTATAATAGTAACTAATATATATGCTCTAAAATCACTTGCCATCATTAAAAATGCACTATCTCCCATGCTGGCAATCAGACTTGCTATAATAGTTCCAAAAGTCACTTTATTACTTACAAATAATGGCATTAAAACTATACTTCCTCCACATCCTGGAAGAGCTCCAAGTAATGCTCCTAATATTGGTTGTAACTTCTTGTTTTTACTTATTATATTTACAAAATTACCACTAGTTTTATAATTTATATATCCAAATAATATTATCGATATACTAACTAAAGAACCTACATGCAGGAAGGTTTCTTCAGCACTATTTATTAAAATACCCATACGCATTCCTCCCTTAAATCTACTTTTTAAATTATACCATTTGATTTTTTATTTGTAAATGATTTTCTTTTTCAATTGATTTTAAGCATAACTATATACTTTTATATTAGTCTAATCCTAAAAATATTAATCATTTTTTTAATTTTTATATTAACATTATATATTAATTTTATAAACTACTAACATAAAAATTAAAAAAATAAAATAGCAATTGCTATTTTATTTTTTATCTTTTTGATCTATTATAGTTTTAGTTGTATCCATATCTTTTCCTAAACATCTTTGAGTATTTAATCTTTCTCCAACTAACATAGTAGACATTAACGTTTTTAACTCTTCTATCAACTTATTAAATTCTTCTGTATTTTCTAAATTCTTTTCTTCATCCATTATAGTTTCTGTAGTATTAATATCTTTATCTATATCAGTTTCTGTATTTAATTTTTCTTCATTTACCATAGTGTTAACTAATCCTTTAGCCTCTTCAGCTAATTTTTCTATTTCATTTATATCTACATTTTCATTTTCTTTTTGATCTATTATAGTTTTAGTTGTGTCTACATCTTTTGCTATACATCTTTGAGTGTTTAATCTTTCGCTTATTAATAACTCTCCTCCAATTCCTTTTAAATCCTCTACTAACTTGCTTAATTCTTTATGTAATTTATTCATTTCACTTTGACTTAATTGCTTTGGTTCTTCTTTTCGATCTATTATAGTTTTAGTTGTATCTCTGTCTTTTGCTATACATCTTTGAGAGTTCATTCTCTCACTAACTAACATAGTATCCATAATACCTTTTAATTCGTCTTTAAATGATTTTAAAACTTCGTTGATTTTTTGCATATTTGTCACCCCGTAATATATTTTTATATTTCTATTTTACCCTATTTTTATATATTAAAACAACATTTTATTTTAAATTTTACCATTTTTATTAATTGTCGATTATTGAAGTCTATTTTCTAATATTTTCTCTTGATTACTCTTTATTTTATCTAAAGAATTTAAAAACTCTTTAGAATATTCATTCTTTATATATATAAGACAGGATAACTCATTGTTTTTATTACATACTTTTGTAGCTATCCGTACATGATCTTCTAATTGTTTTTTTTCATACTTAAAATTCAAATCTAGTCTGGTTACCTCTCCATCTACTACTAAAGTATCGTTATTTTCATCTATTAATATTTTTACATTTTTATTTGTCTCACCTTTAACTACATTATTAAATTTACTATATTTATATGTGTATCCATTGTAGTCAAATCTATTGCATTCATTTATCTTTTTTAATATATACTCGCCTTCTTCTTCTTTCTTAAAATCATCGATTTCAAAAAAACTATATTTTGAAAAATAATCTATTATAAATTCTTTTTGTATCATATTATCCATATTTACCTCTTTTCTTTTATAGTTTATTTTTATTATTTCTTGAATTTTAATATTTATTTATAAAAATCTGATTTATCACTTGTACATTAATTTTGAATTTTAATCATATATTTTTCAAGGAGGTGATATATTGATTGAAATTAATTTAGATTTTACTTTTACTTTAATACTTTGTATAACATTTTTACTCATAGGTTCTACATTGAAATTTAAAATTAACTTTTTTAATAAATTTTGTATTCCAGCACCAGTCATAGGGGGATTGCTTTTTACTCTTTTTAATACAATACTAATAATATTAGATATATCAAACATACATATAATGAATAAAATTACGCCTTTTTTTATGAATGTTTTTTTTACAATCTTAGGGCTAAGTGCTAGCTTTAAGTTGATAAAAAAAGGAGGTAAGCTGTTATTTACATATTGGTTTTTATGTGGAGTACTTGCGCTTTCCCAAAATATAATTTCAGTTTTAGTTTCTAAAGCCATAAAAATAAATCCTTTAATAGGTCTTATGTGTGGAACTATTTCATTAGAAGGTGGTCATGGTAATGCAGCCGCCTTTGGAAGTACTATTGAGAATTTAGGTGTAGAAAATGCTGTTACTGTTGGGCTCGCTGCTGCTACTATAGGAGTAATAGTCGGAGGGCTTATAGGAGCACCTGTTTCTAGATATCTTATTATAAAACATAATTTAAAGCCAAATAAAAAACTTACATATAATAATTCAAAACTAAGATGTTTTTCTAGTAATAAAAATAGATCTTTTAGAGCGTCAAATTTTGATATTAATACTATATTAGAACAAATATTGATTATATTATTATGCATGAGCTTAGGAGAGCTCATTACAAATTTATTTTATTTAAAAACAAATATAGTTTTACCTAGTGTTGTTGGCTGTATGGTGGTGGCTTGTTTTTTCAGAAATATAAATGAGTTTATAAATGTATTTAAGTTTAATTTTGATATACTTGATCCTATAAGCGAAATCTCCCTTTCTATGTTTTTAATACTTGCACTTATGACTATTAATCTAATTGATTTAAAAAATTTAGCAGGTCCTATGCTAATAATTATATTAGTTCAAATTTTATTTATTTTATTTTATTCAATTTTTATATGTTTTAAGCTTTTAGGTAAAGATTTTGATGCTGCAGTAATAATTTCTGGATTAATTGGTCATGGACTTGGTAATACTCCAAATGCAATAGCTAATATGAATTCTATAACATCTAAGTATGGGTTATCAGATAAAGCCTTACTCATAGTACCTCTAGTTGGAGCTTTTTTACTTGATATATTTACTATACCTACTATTCTTATTTTTATAAACTTTTTTAAATAGTACATAAATTTATAAAATTTTGTAACTTATGTTACAGCTTTATCTTTAAATTTAATATATAATAAATTCATAATTTAAAAACTAGGAGGATTTTTAATATGTCTTGTGGATGTTCAAATACAGATAAAAATGATGGAAGACAAGTAGTTGATTTAGTAAGAAGCAAAGAAAAAGGAGATTTCCCACTAAGAACTCCTCATGAAATAGAGTGCGTTAATTGTAAGAAAGTATTTACAATGTCAAAACACGTTGATAAATGTCCAAACTGTGATATGACTTATGGAGTAACTCCATGTAGTTCTATGGATAAAAATAATATAAAATCTGCAGGTATAAATTATTAAAACTCCCTAATTAGGGAGTTTTAATTTTATTTTTTATTATCTAAGTCATTTTGTTCTTCCACATTATCTACAAATTTATTTAATTCTTCAACTGTTGGGTGACTTTCATTTTCATAACTTAATCTATTACTATTAAATTCTAATATTTTTTCTTGCAATTCATTTTCTTCTTCTTGTTCATAATTATTATCTTCATTTTCTAAGTTGTACATATAATCTTCATATTCTTCATCGTATTTTGATTTAGCTTTTTTATAAATCATAGTAGCTCCAACTGTTGCTCCTATCCCAAGAGCTGTAATAGTTGTAAATTTTATAGCTTTATTTCTTTTTTTCTTTAATATTTCTTGATTTTTTCTCTCTTTGACATTTTTATATAATTTAGTTGCTAACATAAAAAGCTCCTTTCCTATTGCATTTTATTTAATTTATATTATTATTTGGAAAAATATAAAAAAAACACAATTAATTATTGTTATATTAGGAATTTTTATGCTATACATAAAAATTTATTTATTATAATATAATATTAAATATCCTTATATTAAAGTAAATATCAATTTCAAACAAAAGGAGGTTTAAAATTGTTAAATATAAAATCTAAAACTTATATGTATTTAAATATTACTATAAATATACTAGCTATATTTTATTTAATATCTTTAATATATTTTATTTTATTTGGTAAGCCTTATCAAATAGCTCCATGTTTATCATCTTTAGGAGTAACATTATTTATAAAAATCTTATTAAAGAAATCTATCTCTTTATTTTCTCCAATTTTAATATTTGCAATCGTAATTTACACTTTATTTTCAGCTTATCTAGGTTCTAGTTTTAATTTTTATGGTATAATCCACAATTACGATGATATAATGCATTTTTTATCAGGTGTTTTATCTACTCTATTTGCATATGACTTATATTTTATATTCAACTCCAGGATACCAAATTATTATACAAATAGATACTTTATTATTATTTTCGTATTTTGTTTTAGTTTAGCAATTGGTGGACTTTGGGAGATTGCAGAGTTTACTATTGATAATTTATTTAAAACTAATATGCAAGTTGGAGGGCTTATAGATACAATGATTGATATGATTGATTCTTTAGCTGCCTCTATAATAACAATTTCTATATATGAATTAGTAAATAAAAATGTTAAATAAATAAAAACCTCACTAAATATTTAGTGAGGTTTTTATTTATTTAATATTCATCAAAATAATCATTATCTTCAAATTTAACATCACAATATCTGTGATATAAATCAATATCATTACACATACTGTTATAAGAACATGTTTTCATTTGATTTAACATACTCATATAAGAACTTAAAATATCTTGTTGCTCAAAACTATCATTTACAATTTTTCTGTAGTTATTTTTTAAATTTCTTTTCTTCCTTAACACTTTAAGCACCTTCTTTTATGAGTTCTAGTTTTCATATTTTCCTTCTGAATAATTTTTTACAATATCCACAAATCCTAATAGTTCTAAATTTGCATCGGTTCCATTTAATACTTGATTGTAATACCAATTTGCAAATTCAGGATTAGCTAAAGTTTCATTGAGTTTTAAAAAATCTAAGTCATCTAAATTTTGTTTTTTTTCACTCACTATCACCATCTCCTTAAATACTATTATTATTACTGACAATCATATTTTTATTCATTTAAATATATCTTTACTTTATTGTATTCAACGTTTTTAATTTATTAACCTTCTAATAAAAGAAAAAGCCTAAAATTTTTAATTTTAGGCTTTTTCTTTTATTATTTAATTAATATAGCTTCATTCAATTTTAAATTCACTTCAACTGTTGTGTTATTTTTTACATCATCATAAATATATCCTACTACCTCTAGTTTTTTAACATCACTTGGGTGAACTGAATATAACTTTACTTCTTGATTTTTTTTAATTACTTCATATGAATCAACGTATGATATGTTTGTATACTCTTTATTACCATTAAGTTCTGCTAATTCTAAAACTACACTCCCAATATCTTTATCAGAAAGATTTTTTATAGTTATTTCAGAATTATAACCTCCATCAACTTGATTTAATATCTTAGGCTCTGAAATTGCAAGTATATCATAATTTTTATTTTTTACTATCTTTTCTTTTGTGTTTATTATATTAACTTTATCATCTAATAAATCTACACTTACCAACTTATTTGATACATTATATGAATAAGATATTACTTCTGATGTTTTTGCATATTTCTTATGTGCAGACTGTAAGTATACACTTTCTCCTGGAGATAGGGTTATTTTAGATAAAGCTTCAGTTTTTGCTAATGCATTTTTATCTTTGTCATATTCTCTAAGTGTTAATTGTATATTTCTTATATCAAAATCACTTATATTCGTAACTTTCGTTTTAGTATCCACTATTGTAGAAGAATTATTGATTTCATCTACACTTTGTGGCTTTCCTATATCTAAAACTTTTGCATTCTTTTCATTTATATTGATATTAAATTTATCTATTGCTATATTCTCACTTGCTTTAATAGTAGCTCTATTTTCATTTGATGTACAACCTAAAAGCATACTAACTGCAATTGTTAATATAAGGGATAGTATGGATATATTTCTTATCCTATTAGCCATATATTAGCACCTCAGTTCTATATCTATTTATTATATTATACTATATATAGACTGAGTTAAATATTTTTTTTTACTTTTTTTTATTTTTCGTAGTATTTTTTCCAAAATTAACCACAATTAATCTCCAACTCCAAAATCAGTATTATTATAAAGAACTTCTATATAATCATTTTCATCTAAAAATGCATATTTTTCTTTAAACCATCTAACTAAATCATTATCTCTTTTTATTTTTGATGTGTTATCTACAAATACATTTATGGTCGCATGTTTAAAGTTGTTTAAAACTATTTCTATATCCTTATCAATCATTTCCTTAGTCTGACCCTTTATTCCTACCATCATACAAGGAGAATCAAAATAGCTTTTTAATTCTTCAACTGTTTTAAATTTTGCATTTTTGTTTAAAAAATTATTTCTAAAGTTGTAATCAAAACTTTCTACACCTATTTTAAAAATAATTTCTATTCCAAAGAATTCTCTCATTTCATCTAATCTATTTCTATAACACCAATGACTTTCTAGAAAAAGTTTTTGTATCCCTTGTTTTTTTATTACCTCTTTTATTTTATCTAATGTTTTTTTAGGAAGTTCAAAACAACTTCCTGAGTTTATAACTTCTAGAACTTTATATTTTCCTGTTACATTTTCTAAAACCTCAAAATTTAATTTATTCATTTCTTCTTCATTTACATCATTATCTAATGTATAGTCACAAAATGAACATTTCCCCCATATACAAGGAAATCCCTTTAGTAGAACTATTTCTCTTTGATTTTTATTTTTAATTTCATTGTATCTATCCATTTATATTTCTCCAGTTTTTAATTTTTTCTAGCTTTTAATTTATATGAATTTGGAATTGATATTACCGAAGTATTAACAATAAGAACAGCTATAAATTTATCTATATAATCAGTTACTACTTGAGTTAAAAATACACCAGTAACTTTATCAATTCCAAAGGATCCTAGTATCTGTACAATATATGAAGAACCTGATGATGTTACCCCTCCAAATACAAATGCTGCTATTATAGCACTTAGTATAGATGTAGGTATGGAAAACGCTAATACTCCTATTGGAGTCTTGATCCCATTTAAAAATCCTTTTTTATACATTAATCCTGAAATTAACCCTGTAGTTATCTGAACTGGCATAAAAAAGAATGAATAAATATCAAAAGTCATTCCACTTACCATACTTCCGCAAAGCCCTGTTATTACAGCATATTTAGGTCCTAGTGTACATGCAATAAATATTGTTCCTATTGAATCTAAATAAATTGGAAGTCTTAAGTTAAGAGCTATAAACGCACCTATAACATTTAACGCTATTCCTAAAGCTATCAAAGTTAATTCCTTAGTTGTTATTTTTTTCATTTTATATTATCCCTCCTGTTGAGTTTATTTTTTCAACATGATTTGGGAATAATCGTTTTAAAAACATATACATAAATTTCTTTTCATCAACATTTGTAAGAATCATACTATTTGATTTCTTTTTATAAAAATTTTCACAGTCAACTATAGTTTGTCCCATAGCAATTCCATCTTCAACTACTTGTGTATAACTTTCAAATCCATCACATATACTTCTATCAATAAAATATGCTACTGCTAATGGGTCATTTATAACACAGCCTATAATACCTTCTTGATTCCAATGAAAATCAATATAAAATCTGGTTATTTGAGTTATATATTCAGCTAAATCTTTATCTAGCCTATTCATAAATTCTATTAAATTTGGAGTCAGTACTATTTTTCTAGTTACGTCCAATCCTACCATATGAATTTTTTTAGGTAAGTTTTTATAGACATAATCTGCTGCATGGGGATCTACCCAATAATTGAATTCAGCAACTGGAGAACAATTTCCATGTATTCTAAAAGCACCACCCATAGATATAAATTCATCTAAATTTTCAAATGCTTTCTTGTCCTTCATTAGTGCTTTTGCAATATTTGTTAGAGGCCCTAATGCTATTATAGATACATCTTTATTATTTTTTAAAGTTTCTATAATAAAGTTTACTCCATCATATTTGATTTTTTCGGTTGATATTTTTTCATAGAAATTTTCACCTACACCATCTTCTCCATGAGTATCTTGTGCTGTTACTAATTCTCTTTTGATAGGATTTTCTTCTCCAACATATACATCTATATGTTTTTTAGAAAATCTGTGAAGTGTATAAAGAGCATTTTCTGCTCCGGTTTTAGCAGGTACATTCCCGCTACAAGTTGTAATGCCCAGTATTTCTAGCTCTGGTGAGTTTATTGCTAATAGTAATGCTAGAGAATCGTCTATCCCTGGGTCACAGTCAATTATTACCTTTCTTTTTTGCATAACAAATCTCCTCCTTAAAATTTTATAAAGGAGAACCTTACAACTTTTTTATTAAAAAGTCATAGCTAAGGGTACATCTTATATACTTCCACTATATAAATACCTTAGTTTTTTATACTTGGAGGTTCTCGAACAAGTCCTAGATAGCTATTAACTATCTAGATTTTTCAACGTTTTGTAATTATTTTTTAGGTTTTGTCTAGTCTTTCAAAGCTATCCACAACTAAACTAACAAAATTTATTTTACAATAAATAATCGTTTATTTCAATATTTAGATTATGCAAAAGACTAATATCTAAAGTTTAATCTTTTTTAATATAAATTATTTTTTATGTAATAGCATTCAACTTTTAATATACACTTACATTATGCTGTAGCTAATTACTCTATTACTGTTGCAAACGGCTTATATAAACACTATTACTTGATACGCTCATAAATGTTAATAGACCGAAAAGAAGGACTCATTTCAAATGTAATCCTAATTTGTAGCCATAAGTCTCAACTCCATTTAATAAATTTTATAATAAAAAAGTACTTACATTTTAAGTAAGTACTTTTTTATTATATTCCTAGTATCATTTTTTTCTTTTTTTCAAACTCTTCTTGAGTTATTATTCCATCATCTAATAAATTCTTAAATTTTAGAATTTCATCAGCATCAGAAGATGTATTTTTAACTTCATTTTTAGGTTTGTCATTATCTTCAACAATAATAGATAATACAGATAAAATATCTTGAGCCAATTTATATGATTTTTTATATATACTAGAATTTGTTGGTGTTTTTACTTTTATCAACGAAATATATACATTAGGATTATTTATATCATTTAAGGTTATTTTTATGTTTAGCGAATTAACTATAGAGTTTGTTTTTCTATTACCAGTAACGCCGCCAACTATAGCTCCTACTCCACCTAATAAAACACCACCAGCAACAGCTCTTCCTAATCCGCCCTTTGTTATAGATTCTCCATCTTCTAGTAATTCAAATTCAATAATATCCTTATAATTATACACTTTGGGATTTTTTTTTGTTCCAGCAAATCCATCTGGTATAAGCCATTGTTTTTTATTATCATCAAATTCAATATAATTACCTATTTTTTTTGTTGGATTAAAGCTTTCAACACACTCTCTATTCTGTATAGTTTTATTTACTAAATCAATTGCTTCACTAACTGTAACAGTTTTTAATGGCTTTTTTGTAGGAAATAAACCACTATCTTTTAAACATTTTAAACATATGTATCCATCAGATAATTTTACTTTTGTTAATTCATCTTTACATATAGAACAAGTTTCTTTTTTTGAAAATAACCCCATATATAAGCCTCCCTTTAATCTAAGATGTCTATCTTATAATATTATAAATTGGAAATTTTTTCAAGTAACGAAATGATACATTCTATTTAAGTCTGATTGTAAATTTTCCTGTCTTTTTAAATCTTTTGAAAAACAAAAAAGACTAGGATTATTCCTAGTCATGTACACTCTAATCAATCTCAAGAGTTCCTTTTTCAATACTTTTATACGGCTTTGTATCAGATAATTCATATGTATATTTACCAGATTCATTAAATATATCTAATGTATATTTAGAATCTTGATGCATTTCAACTTCATTAGTTACTTTTTTCCCTGGTTCATAAATATATATTATAGCACTATCAATCTCTTTATCATAACTATCTACGAAAGTTTTTGCAATCTCTTTTGCATTTATATTTTTAGGCTCACTTATTACAACTCGTGGCCACTCTCCATTTTGACCTTTAATTTTCTCAGCTAATACAGAATAACTATTTTCAAATTTTGGTTTATTACTATTTGATGTATTATCTTTATCTGTATTTGAATTACATCCTACTAAAACTAAACTTATAGCAGTTATGATTAATCCTAATTTCACTTTATTTTTCATTTAAGCCTCCAATAATTTCTGTCCTTTAATATTTCTATTGTTCATATAAAAACTTCATTAATACAATTCATAAGCATCATATTATATTTCTTTTGTCAAAAATATATAAATTTATAGATACCTTTTAATAAATATAATTTTTTTAACTAAATTTTATTATACTATCGTTTATAATTGACCTTCATAATCTTCTGAGTGAAAACATTTCTGACCATATTCATTTAATACTGCACTACTTGCATTCATTGTTATCGACCCTAATCCTTCAAAGTTTACAGTTAAAGTATTCCAGCCATCTTTATCTAAAAGATCATCTGATATTCCCCCAAATCTAACTACAGCTACATCCTTTTCTGTTAACGGAGCTGGGTCAGCTAGCTTAACACTAACGGTGATATTTTCTCCATCAAAGTTTACATCATTAAGTTTATCCCCTGCTAAATTTTGTCTAACTAACATTTTTATATTATCAGCAGTTAGGTCACTTGGTGTGCTAGAATCTGATGATTTTTCTACTTTTGTATCTTTTTTATCTTCTACAGTAGTATCCATATCCTCATTTATTTTTAATTTGCTTGTTGAATCAATAGTATCTGTTGTATCTGTATATTCTGTATTTTGTACAGATTCACTGGTTGTTTCTGAACTTGTTTTTTTATCATTATTAGAACATCCTACAACTCCAAATCCTACAACTATCAACAAACTTAATATTCCTAATTTAATCTTCATAACTACTATTGCCTCCTTAATATTTACTGAATTAATTTTGTAGTATTTTATAAAAAATCTTATATATTTATAAATCAATTTATATCTTACCATAAAATGGTAAAATTTTTAAAAGATTGAATGGTAAATAATATCAGAAAAATCAAAATATTCAATATCACTTTTTACATTTTAATAATAATTATTAACCCAAAATAAGGAGCACTCGTTGTCTTGAGTACTCCTTTGTTGGCTAACAGTTCCTAGGAACTATTTAAATTTACGCCTGTAGTCATTAGTTAAACTTTTATCTTACAATTTTAATATATACTTCCTTCATCATAAATATATTAATATCTTCAAAATAGTAAATTGTTTTTTCTCCTAACCCCTGGATTTTTTGAACTATATATTCACCAGATTTATTTTCTTCATGGTACCCCAAATATGAATAAAAAATAGCAATACACATATAAATAATAAAAATAAATATCAATTTATTATTTGAGTATACTATTGGTATAATAAATATCAATCCTATAGCTAAGATCCAAGAAAATACATAGATTAAATTTACCCAAGAATGAAAAACATATTTCTCTCCTAAACTTCCTTTTACTATGCTTCCTGTAAGTCCTATCATAATACTAACTAAAAATAAAAAAAATAAAATATTTATAAATCTTGATCTAGTTATATATTTAATTTTTTCTTTATTTGAATCCATATTATTAATAATTATTTTCTATTATATATCACATTTGCTGATTCTTGTGATATATTATTAGGAGCTTCATCACTAGTATTATTATCGGTACTATTTCCAACATCGTTTCTATCTACATTATTTTGGTTATTTACATTATTTTGGTTATTTACATTGGTCTCGATATTATTATCATTAGGTACATTGTTAATTCCGATATCAGGAACTTCATATTCATTTCTAGCTATTCTAGATATCATCGCAACAGATTCTGCTCTAGTTATATTACTATTGGGATTTAATTTTCCAGTGTTATCTCCTTTCATATATCCTCCTTCGATTGCACCTTCTACATATGATTTAGCCCAATTTGAAACCTTATTTCCATCTGAAAATAAGTTTATCTTATCATAATTATAATCCCTTTCATGTAATATACTGACTAAAATCTTAGAAGCTTCTTCTCTCGTTATAGTTTTATTAGGCTTAAATTTTCCATCTTCATATCCATTTATATAACCTGCTCTTTCTGCAACGCAAACATCATTATAAAACCAATCACTTTTATTTACATCTAAAAAATCTTGTGTATCTCTATTAAAAAATCTAAAGTAATGATTTACTATTTTTATAAACTCTGCTCTTGTTATATAATTATCTGGTCTAAATGTTCCATCTCCATATCCTTTTATATCACCTTTATTTATAAACTTGGTTATTTCTTTACAGGCCCAGTGTCCATTTATATCATTTATTTTAGTTTGTGCATATGAAGCTATTGATGTAGATCCTATTGTTATCCCTATGACTATTGTACTTATTATTTTCTTATGCATATTTTATCTCCAATCATTTTTATGAAGTCATTATACCATATTTTCCCTATTTAATTAGGTTTTTAACTTTTCTGTAAATTTAATTAAATAGTTATTTAGTTCTATTTAAGTATTAACATAATTTTTTCATAATTTTTTTAAAGTAACACTCATTTTAAAGTAAGCTTCTTTGTTTCAAAGATAATTCACTACTTATAATCATTTAAAGCAGTTATCTTTATAGGTTATATATTATATCTTATAAAAAGAAAATACCTAGGATTTTTCCTAGGTATTAGTAATAATTAATAATCAATTTTACCGAAAAATGACCATAATTAATCTTGCTTGTATCAATATTTATGTCATAATTTACAAATTATGAATCTCAAATTATAAGCTTTCATATAAATTAATTAATTTATTTATATAATTTTTATTATCTTCTAAATCTATTTCGTATTTTAATTTAGGTTCTTCTTTTTTAAAGCAGTATCTATAAATATTATTAGCTAGGTCTTCACCTAATTCATTTAAAGCTTCTTGTGAGTAATGTACTTCATCAATTAAAAGCTTTCTATCCCTAAATGATAACCCTAAATTTGAAGCTACAATTAAATTTCTGCACTCTTTGGCAGTAATTATTTGTGTAGCAACAATATTATGAACCTTTTTATCATCTACACCATCCCAATAACCCGTAAGACTTAAAAATACATTATCAATACCTGAATTTGTCAAATCCTTAACTAAACATTTTAATCTTTCTCTATAATATATAGGATCTGTTCCATATTTAGCATCACTTTCTCCTTGAATCCAAATAGCATTTTGGCTATTTACTGAGTATATTTTATTTATTTTTTCAATACCTCTTTTATATTTCATCAATGCATTCTCTAAATAATTATACCTATCATGTCCCCAGTTTTTTATCATAGATCCATCTACTGCACTATGTATAAAACATACATATCTATTAGTTAATTCATTCCACTTTACAGAAAAACTCTGTGCTATAGTTCCATTACCTCTAGATACTTCTAAAAACTTTCTCATAGGTATAATTTCGTCTAATTCAATATACTCAAAACATTTACTATTTGGGATTACTGAGTGTTCTGAGTTCCCAAGTCCAAGGGCATTACTCTGTCCTATTAACAAAAATACATCAATTAAAGGCTTATTCATCTTAAAGTTCCTCCTTTTAAATTTTATTGAATAATCTATGTAAAAACTTATATTATAAAACTTTATAAGAAATTCTTAATTCTACTTTCACCTATATCTCTTGTTACCTTATTTGAAATTTTATTCCTTTTTATCCAATTGTAATCGTTTTCTATCTTATTTTCAATAGGCTGTATGAAAATAAATTTCAAATTATTTTTAATCAAAATCACTAAAAAGTTTAATCATTTTAAGTCTTATAATATATTTTAAATTTATGTTATTGATATACTAAATTCAAAAAACATATATTAACTTAGTGCTAAATGTGATATTAAATTAATATTAAAATCTTTTCATTAATTTTGATATATTTTTATAATAAATTTAAATTCATCTTTATAAATTTTAATTTATAGTTAAATAAAAAATAAAGCACGTAGATAAAATCTATGTACTTTATTTAAAGTTTTTTCTTATAAATTAAATTTTATTCTACAACTTTACTTCCTACAAATTCTGCATATTGAGGTGTTCCAAGATTATATCCTCCTGATACCTCTAAAATAGAACCTGTTATATATGATGAATCTTCACTTGCAAAAAATAGTACTGAGTTTGCTATATCTTCTGGATTTCCAATTCGATTTAATGGAACATGAGATAAAAATGATTTTCTAAATTCATCTGGCATAGAATTCATAGCTGCATCTGTTGCAATAAGCCCAGGAAGTACTGCGTTGCATCTAATTCCATATTTTGCATATTGTATAGCTATTTGTTTTGTAATATTATTAACCCCTGACTTAGAAACTCCATATCCAATTCTAGATATATCTGGAATAGAACCTCCCACTGAAGATATATTAACTATACTTCCTCCTTTATTTTCTATCATGTGAGGTATAATTAATTTTGATAATCTATATACACTACCTACATTGTAGTTGAATAATTCAAAAAATGTATCTTCATCTCCATTTACTAAGTCTAAATCTTTTTCTGGTCTACCTGTCCCAAAATTATTAACTAAAATATCTATTTTACCCTCGTTCTTAATTATTGTATCAATCATTTCTTTATAAATGTCTATATTATATGCATCGAAAAATACAGGTTTTAAAATTAATCCTTCTTCTTTATATTTATCACATATCTCTTGAGTTGCTTCAAGTCTTCTAACTCCCATATAAACTATAGCTCCATTTTGAGCTAATTTTATAGCTGATGCAAGTCCTATTCCCCTAGTTGCTGATGTTACTAAAGCTACTTTATTTTCTAATTTATTCATAATATATTACCCCTTTCTAATACATCTTTGTAATACTTATTATATCAAATCTTTAATTCATTTTAAAGTAAAACATTTTGTTATTAAAATATTAACAATATTATTTTTATATTTATTACCCCATATCTTTATTTAACCTTATTATTTTGATAAATTTAATAATATAATAAAAAATAGCCAGAAAAACTGGCTATCTTTATATTTAAATAATATTTAATTAACATCAAAACTTATAGTTAAAGAAAGTTTTTCCCCATCACAGTCAAATCTCATTTCATCTGGATTAAACTCTCTAATAAAATATACATCTGGTGTCAAGTTAACAAAAGTATCATTTATTTTTAAATATGAGTCTTTAGTTAATTCTATATTTTTTATTTCTATTTCTTTAACTATATTTATTAAATCTTTATATGGTTCTTTCCCAAAAGCATATACTTGTTGCATTCTAAAAATAACTATTTTCCCTTCTAAGTTTTTTAGGTATTCATTACAGTTTTCTACAGACATACTCTAACCCCTCCAATAATTGTATTTCTAAAATTTAACAAAATTATACACCCTTATGTATATAATTGGAAGTTAAAATCATATATTCTATTTTTTAAAAATTTTCAAATATATCAATAAAACATATTGTTTATAAGATTAAATACAAATTTCTATAATCTAATTTATATTTAATATAAATAAAAAGGAGCACCTGTCCTATAGTGCTCCTTTTTTGCTAGTTACTAGGTCTAGCAACTACTGAATTTTACTTCTACAGTTAGAAAAAGCTGCATTAAATTTATACCCTTTTATAAAAATCTTAAATTTATATTATTAAATTTACTATAATTTTTAAATTTAAAGTACCTTTTTTATTATTTTCCTGCAATAGACAGCCCTTCTACTACAACTGATGGTGACCCAATACTGCTTATAGGGAAGTTTAAATCATTTCCTATGTCTTTTATATTTTTTAATAATTCAAAGAAGTTTCCTGCAACAGTTATCTGGTCTATTGGATATATTTTTCTACCATCTCTTATGTAAAATCCTTTAGATGCTAATGAAAAATCTCCTGTTATAGAATTTGCACCTGAATGTAGCCCTGCAAAGTCAGTTATTATAACTCCTTCATCTACTTCATTCATAAGCTCTTCTAAAGTTTTCATACCTTTTTCTATATAAAAGTTAGTAGGCTCTACACTTACTGGTGAAGAATATGAAGACTTAAATCCATTACCTGTAGTTTTTAAATTAGCTTTATTTGCTGTTTTTAAATTATGAAGTAGTGTATTTAAAACACCTTTTGACACTATTTCTTTTTTAAAAGTTGCAACTCCCTCATCATCAAATGGAGCCGATGCTAATCCATTGTCCATTAAAGGATCATCTATTATTGAAACAATATCTGAGGCTATAATTTTGCCTTCTTTTCCATTTAATAAAGATAGACCTCTTTGTGCTTCTTCTGCACTAAATACATCAGAAAAAGTTTCTAATAACGACGCCATAGCTTCGTTGTAAATAATAGTTTTATAATTTCCTGAAGGTATTGATTTTCCTCCTAATTTAGATAATGCATCTTCAACTCCCTGTTTTGCTATTTTTTTTGTATCTAATTCACCTATAGAATCTACTATCATATATCCAATACCATCTTGTTTTTCATTATTTTCTTCAACTATAGGTATAACATAAGATATAAGTAAGTTTCCTTTATTATTTAATTCTAATCCTTTTGTATTATATATACCATTTTTAGATGAACTATATGAAATTTTGCATGCATTTAAATTTATTACTTTATCACTATAACCTTTGGTTTCTTTTTCTAGTTCTAGTGCTATATCTATTAATTTTGATGCATCTATATTTTCTAATTTCTCTGAGTAAGTTTTTACTTCACTATAATTTTCATCACCTTCATATATAAATTGAATATCATTACTTTCTATGCAACTTGCTGCTTCTTTTGCACTTTTTATAAGCATATCTATAGCTTTATCATCAAGGATTTCAGTGTATGAATATCCCATTTTTCCATTTAACATTCCTCTAAATGATAAACCAAAAGATTTATCTATGTTGTATTTTTCAACTTCACCTTCATAAACTGTTATACTTATATTTTCTCCATCTGTATAATAAACTTCACAGTTTTCAAATCCTTCATTTAAAGCTTTTTCAAATAATATGTTTTTAAATTCTTTAAAATCCATAACTTATTCCTCCGATCTTCCACCTACAGTAATTTCTTTAACTCTTATCATAGGTTGCCCTACATTAGTAGGTATACTTCCAGATGATGACCCACACATACCTTGAGCTTGAAGAAGGTTGTCTCCAACCATATCTATATTCATAAGTACATCACTTCCCTTACCTATTAAACTAGCTCCTCTTACCGGTTCTTGTATTTCACCATTTTTAACAATATATCCCTCTGCTACTGCAAAGTTAAATTCTCCTGTAACTGGATTTACAGATCCTCCACCCATTTTTTTAGCGTAAAGGCCATTATCAATTGATTTTATAATATCTTCAGGTTTATCATCTCCTGATTGTATATATGTATTTGTCATTCTTGACGTTGGAGCATATTTGTAACTTTGTCTACGAGAACTTCCTGTTGGATTCATATTCATTCTTCTACCATTTAGCTTATCTATCATATATGATTTTAATATTCCATTTTCTATTAAAACATTTTTCTTAGTAAAGTTTCCTTCATCGTCTATATTACTAGAGCCCCAATGATTAGCTAATGTTCCATCATCTATTGCTGTAACTTTTGATGATGCTATTTGTTCACCTAATTTCCCAGAAAATACTGAGTTTCCTTTAGCCACTGATGTAGCTTCTAGTGAGTGTCCACAAGCCTCATGGAAAATTACGCCTCCAAATCCATTGTCTATCGCCACAGTCATTTTTCCTGCAGGACAATTTCTTGCATTAATCATAGTATGCGCTGTTCTAGCCGCCTCTTTACCATAGTAAGCAGGATCTATTTCTTCAAACATTTCAAATCCTTTAGCTCTTCCTGGCCCTTCAAATCCTGTTTGATTTTCATTTCCTTTTGAAGCTACTGCACTTATACCTAATCTTGTTCTTACTCTTTCATCCTCTATATATAATCCATCGCTATTTGTAACTAATATTTTTTGAGTTTTATCAACATAAGACACATTTACTTGAGATATTTCTTTGCTATAATCCTTTGCGCTTTTATAAGCTTCTTTCATTACTTTTATTTTCTTTTCATAATCTATAGCGTTTGGATAAAGTTTTATGTTGTGCATGTTTTTGTAATTAACACTATTATCTAAAACAATAGATTTTTCTTCTTTTAATTGCCCTAGGGCTAGTGCTGCTTTATATGCTGTATCTAAAAGAGATGATAAAGAGTTATCATTAGTATAAGCATATATACTTTTAAAACCTTTAAAAATTCTAATTCCTATACCATAACTTCTTCCACCTAATGCATTTTCAACCTTACTATCTATTAATCCTATAGAGTTACTTATTGTATCTTCTTCAAAGATTTCTGCAAAATCTCCACCTGTAATTAAACATTTTGATAATACTTGTGAAGCTGTTTCTCTTGAAATCATAATCTTCCTCCCATCTTCTTCCTGTTTATTTAATTGTATCACAAATTTAAATCCTTTTTTATTAATTAATAATCTATGAAACATATTTAAAATATATAATAAAAAAAGTTACTGGTTAACACCAGTAACCCTTTTTATCAAATCCTGATTCCTCTAGACTCATAACTTTATTACTTTCACAAAGAGGACAATGTATCCTTTCTTCATATCCGGTTACTTTATAAATAGTTCCACAAGTTGCGCATCTAAATGTAAAATATAATGTATTATCTATCTGCTCTTCTTCTACTATTATTTTTATGGTATTTCCATCTAATATATTTTTAGCTATCTTAGTTCTTGCACTATTTAGAATTTCTTCAAATTCATCAACAGTAATTTTCATCTTTTTAGCACATTTCTTTACTTTAATTTTTTCTATATCCACTAATTTTATAGCTTCTAGTTCCAATTTACTAAGCTTAAGTTCGGTTTTCTGTAAGTCTCTATTTTCAGTCATATCGCCATCCCCTATATAAATTTTTAGACACTTTAGTGGCATAGATTGTTGTTATATAATAATATGTTAATTAGCAAAATAGAGTGATTAGTATATACGTTTTCTATATTTTTATATTTAACCAAAGTACTATCCTAATTGCAGTGCTATTTAAAATAAATTATGGTAATAGTCTATGTCTATCTCTAGTTATAAGAGTTGCTTCTCGTACATTTTCTAAGTCTAATAATTTAGCTGTTATCCTCTCTAACCCTATAGCTAATCCCCCATGAGCTGGCATACCATATTTAAAAGTTTCTGTGTAGCTTTCATAGTTATTAGGATTTAAATTTTTATACTCCATATTTTTTATTAACATGTCATAGTCATGAATTCTTTGACCACCTGTAGTTATCTCTATTCCTCTAAATAATAAGTCAAAGCTATGAGTTTCATGTTCTCCACAAGGCATAGTATACATTGGTCTTTTCTTTCTAGGATAATGTGTTAAAAATATAAATTCACAACCTAAGTTTTCTTTTGCATATTTACAAATTAGTTTTTCTCCTTCTGGGTCTAAATCCCCATCTAAACCTTTTTTGTTATAATTCTTTTCTAATATATTTATGGCTTCACTAAGCTTCATTCTTGGTATCTTACCTTTTATATTAGGTATATTAGCATTTATTAACTTAAGGTATTTTTCACCTTCTTTTGCTACTTTATTTAAAATATATTTTAATAAATTTTCTTCTAAATCCATTAATTCTTCTTCATTTTCTATAAATCCCATTTCTAAGTCCATGCTTATATACTCATTTAAATGTCTATTTGTATCATGTTGTTCTGCCCTATATACATGACCTACTTCAAATACTCTTTCAAATCCAGCTCCTACCATCATTTGTTTATAAAATTGAGGACTTTGAGCTAAGTAAGCTTTATTTTCAAAGTACTTTACCTCAAATACATCACTACCACCTTCTGCACCTTGTGCTACTAGTTTTGGAGTAAATATTTCTGTGAAATCTTCTTTTCTTAAAAATTCTTTAAAACCTTCAATTATTAAATTTTGAATTTTAAATATAGAATTAATTTTTTCATGTCTTAAACTTAAAACTCTATTGTTTAACATAGTATCTAAGTTTACTTCTAAATTATTTTGGTTTATTTCTATTGGTAATTCTTCTTTACATGAATTTATAATATTTATAGATTCAACACTGATTTCAAATGGATTTAAATTATTTTTGCTTTCTCTAACTTCTCCATTTATTGATACTACTGATTCTAATTTTAATGAGTTAATATCAATTAAATTATTTTCTAAAACACATTGAACTAACCCCGTTCTATCTCTTAATATAAGAAAAGTTATAGATTTTAACTTTCTAACTCTGTGTATCCATCCTTTAATGTTTACACTTTTATTTATATATTCATTTAATTTGTTTATCATTATTCTTTCCATAATTAACAGCTCCTTTTAATTTTTTATATAATAAAAGCCCCTTGAGAAATTAATCCCAAGGGGCGAAATTCGCGGTACCACCCTTATTAACTTATACTTATCTTTTTAAAATAGTTATAGCACTTATAAAATGGGCCCTTTTTCTATTTTAAATACAAAAAAGCCTTCACTTCTATATAGAAGTGAAAGCTGTGTTCACGGTGCCATTCTACTTTAACTAGTTAAGTAACTAAGTTATCTTTTATTCCTTTTAACGGAGGATTCCGACTAATCCTACTTAATTTCAAATTAGCTTCTCTGGGATGTCTTTCAACATTACTTTTCTCATGGAGCTCTCACCATCCTCCACTCGCTTTAGATACTTAGATAAAATTTACTTTTCCCTTCATCGAATTTAAATTTATTTATTACTAATAATATGTACAAATTTCTAATTTGTCAATCCTTTTTTAAAATTTATTTTATTTAAAAACTTGGCGGAGTTACAGCAAATATAATTTTAGATGTTTGGTCATAGTTATTTAGCCATTTATGATTCATATGCGGAAGTATTTTTACACTATCACCTTGATTTAAGGTTATTACTTCATTTTCTAAAATCAAATCAACCTTTCCATCTAATACTGTTGCTACTTCTTCACCTATATGATTCATCAATTCCTCTGAAGTTGAGGTATTTGGAGTTAAATCCATAGACATAAGCTGTATATCACCATTAGAACTTGGAGATAACATTTCATACATCAAATTATTATTTTCTGGGAAAGTAAGTTTAATTCTTTTGTCTTTTCTTACAACTAACTCTTCACTATTTTTATTTTCCTTAAAAAAGTAAAAAAGTGGTACATCTAAAGCTTTTGATATAAGCTTTAATGTATTTATAGATGGGTTTGAAAGTCCCCTTTCTATTTGGCTAAGAAGCGAAGGCGTTACCCCTGTAATGTTTGCAACTTCTTTAATTGTCATTTTTCTTTGATTTCTATATTCTATTATTTTTTCTCCTATATTAACATCACTCATAAAAAATCTCCGTTCTTTGATAATCATTTTACTTTAGATTATATTAATTAACCCTAAATTTCAAGATATCCCTTAGTTTTTATTTTTAAAAGTTTTATTTGACTTTAATTAAATCATTTGATATAAATTAAATATAAGTTAATTTATATTAATTTTATTAAGTATAATTTAATAAATATGGTATTTTTATAAAAAGGAGAATTAAAACATGAAAATAAATGAATTATCTACACCTAATTTTTTATTAGACTTAAACGCTTTAGAAAATAACTTAAAAACAGTTCAAGAACTTTGTGATAAAAACAATAAAGAGCTTTGGCCTATGACTAAAACTCATAAATCTAGTAAGTTAGCTAAAATGCAAATAGAGTTTGGTGCTAAAGGACTTTTAGTTGGTACTATAGACGAAGCAGAAGCTTTTGTAGAGGCTGGTATAGAAGCCATTACTTTTCCTTACCCAATAGCAAACGTTTCTAATATTAAGAGAGCTATAGAATTATCTAAAAAAGCTAGAATAATATTTAGTTTTGATAATGTAGAGTCTGCAAAGGTTTTAAGTGAAGAGTTAGCTAAAGAAAACATGAGTGGTGAATACTTTATATTAATAAATTCTGGGCTTAATAGATTAGGTGTTACTCCTGAAGATGCACCTGAATTAGCTAAGAGATTATCTCAGTTTGAAAACTTAAAGTTAATAGGTATAAGCACACATCCTGGTCATGTTTATGCTGTAGCTTCTCCTGAAGAAGTTTTACCTATATCTAATCAAGAAGTTGAGCGTATGACTACTGCTAAGAAACTTTTAGTTGAAAATGGGTTTAATGTAGATATAGTTGCTACTGGAAGTACTCCTACTTTCTTTGATGTAGTGGATAATGAAAACCTTGATGTTTTAAGACCTGGAAATTATCCATTTTATGATAACATACAATTATCTCTTGGTATTTGTAAGGAAGAAGATTGTTCTTTAACTGCTCTTGGAACAATAATATCTAGACCAAGTGAAGATTTATTTATAGTTGATGTTGGAAGTAAGTGTTTAGGTCTTGATAAAGGTGCTCATGGTAGTGCTTTAATAACTAGTTTTGGTAGAGTTAAAAACCATGATGAGTTAAATATTATAGGTATTTCTGAAGAGGTTGGTAAGATTCAGATAGTTGGTGAAACTAATCTTAAGGTTGGCGATAAGATACAAATAATTCCTAATCACTCTTGTTCTTGTGCTAATATGACTAGCTACCTTGTTGGGTATAGAGGGGATGAGGTTGTTGAAATAATAGATGTTGATGTAAGAGGAAACTCTAGAAAACCTATTTTATAATGTTTAAATAAAAGTGCTGTATATAAATACAGCACTTTTTGTATTGCTTGAAAATTCTATGTTTTACCCCTGGGTCGTGAAACACGAGGCCCCCCTATTTTATTAATTTTTATAATATATTTAGTATTTAAAGTCTATTTCTATGTTGTTGTCTAGTTCTAAAATGTATGTACTTTCTAGGGCTTCTTCTTTTTCTTTTGTTATTTCATAAGCTTTATATTGTTCTTTTAATTTATTTATTCCTTCTTTGGTTTTTGTTAAATTGTTTAATTCATCACTTTTATTATAAATATCTATTAATATTTCTACATTTTGCATATATTTTTCTTCTATAAATATAATTTTTTTAGCTTTTGGTTTTTTGCTTTTAAATTTCCTTAAACGTTCTATAGATATATAATTGGATAATTTTTTTGTATTTTTAATGTATCCTTCTCTTGAGAGTAAGGGTTTTATTGTGTTGTTCTTGTACCAGTTATAAGTTTTTTCTATGCTTCCTAATTCATATAAATTTCTAATTAATTTTATTTGTTGAGAATTTAATGATATATATAAATATCCATCTATTCCTTTTCCAAATTCTTTTAATACATGATATTTTCCATTTTTATATTGTGCTAATATCCAATTGTCTTCTATGTATTCATCTATATTGTATAACTCACAGTGCTTTTTTCCATGAGAATTAAAGTTCCAATGATCAGATATTCGAAGACTACCCTCTGGCTTGTGTTCCCAAGATATGTCCTTTGTATCATAATAAGTTTGACTGTAGGGACTTTTATGTATTTGTTTAAATTTTTTTAGCTCTTTTTCTACTTCTAATGGTTTAAGTTTTGATTTTATAGGAACTAATATTCTTTTCATAACTTACTTCCTTTTGGATTTTAATAATTTAATATTTAATTATAGTTCCCAACTTTAAGTTAAGTTATTTACTTATTAATATATTTATAGTCTACATTAAGTTATTTTTATATCTATAGATATATTATATAAGGGGGTAGCTTAAAGTAACTTGTAATTTATGTTTGATAGTTATTTTAAATTATCCCCTTAATTTTAGTTATGTTAATTGTTTATATAAAGTGTAAAAACTTATTTATAAATTTGGTGATATCCAAGTGTCTATTGAATTTTCTATTATTTGGTTTGATTTAATTTTTCCAGTTTTTATTTGCTTTATAGTGTCTTTGTTTAGTGTAAAGCTTATTATTTTATCTAGGTTTCCCAATTGTGTTTTCATAAGTGATATATATTGAATTTCTTTAAATTCATCTCCACCTTGATTTTTTATTATATCTTCTATATTTAACTCACTTTTGTTTATGATTGTTTTATAAGTGTTGTTATTATCTATTTTAGTTTTTATAACTAGGTTATCTCCTTCTCTATTTGCTTCTAAGAATTCACCATTTTGTATTTTAAATATTGGCCAAATCTTTTTACTTATTTTCATATTAATTCTCCTTTATAAAAATTTTCAAAACATACTTTTTTATAGCTTCTACTCTGCTTGATTTTATAAATAAGGATATTATACATAAATTATTATGATTTTATTAATATATTTATTATTTATATATCGAATAAAGTTACGTCCCCTAATATAGTAATTTTTTCACCATTTATAATTATTCCACCTTTATCCTTCATCGCATAAACCCTTCTTGATTTTTCCTTTAATACTTTTTTTATAGATTCTTTCTGAATAGATGTTTCTTTATAATGAACTTCAATATCAAAGTCTGTAATCATATTAAGTCCTTCGTTATATGAAAATGTGTCATAATCTTTATCAGGTGTAATGTGATACTGTGCTACTTGAACCATTGCTCCTGCACTACTTCCCATTACAATGCCTTTGTAATTTTCTATATCTTCTATTATTTTAAATTCTTTAAGTCTATCCATCATTTGGTCTGGTAATCCCCCTGTGAAAAATATTATATCGCTATTGTCTATCTTGTACTTTGAGCTGCCTTTAGTATCATTGAAGTAATTTATCCAATTTATATTTTCCGCTTTAATGCCATAACTAAAAAAAGGAATTACTATATCTTTATAGTACTTTCCCGTGCTTGGATTATAAGCAGTCTGCCATTCATTATCATTTTTCATCCAATCATCATTAAATGAAAATGGTATAACTAAAACACGATATTCTTCTTTTAAAATATCTTTTAGTGTTTCAAAGCACCACTTTTCATGAAAGTTATATAAATTAAGTAAAATATTTATCATTCTAAACTCCTCCCTTCATTTACATATGATGAATATATTCTTATACCTCTCTTAACCACTCTCCTACAATGCTATTTATCAAACCTATATTTTCTTTATACAATAATTTAAATTTAGCTAATTTATTATTTTCAGATTTATTTACTACCTTGTGGCTTTTTTTTTTATTTTTCTTTTTATTATTCTTTTTCTTTTTGTTTTTCTTTTTCTTTTTCCCCATAGTGATCCTTCAAACTGAAATCAACTTCAGGTATGGGTATATATACACTATCCATAGTGGTATTATATTTTAAATTATATATATACTGTATCTATACTTTAATACTCTTTTAAAAACAAATATACTCTTCTTTCATCTTCACATATTTTTGATTTTTCATCGATTAACTTTTCTATCACTTATATATGCTCTATGCTTTCTTGTGTTAGGTATTACCCCTTTAAAAAACCAATTTTTAAATATTCTATAACTTCTAATCTTAGCCTTTATAATTAATCTATATAAATTATATTGCATCTTCTCTATTTCGTTCTTTACCCCCTACTCGTGAAACACGACCCCGTCCTTATTACAATATCTAGCTACTTCTCAAAACTAATTACTTTTTAAATTTTCCATTTAGTCCATACTTTCTTAATTTAATGATATTCTTAAAAATTAAATTAATTCTCCACTAGAAAATAATATAAATACAATAAAAAATACTCAAAACAACCAGTTTGATTGTTTTGAGTATTTTTACAATGCGTTATTCTTTTTAACTATTGGTGCGGATGAAGGGAGTCGAACCCCCACGCCAATGGCGCCAGATCCTAAGTCTGGTGCGTCTGCCAATTCCGCCACATCCGCTTGTCTACATTAATAATTGTACCTCCAATTTACCAACTTAGCAACAATTTTTAATAAATTTCATATTTTAAAACTTTCAAATTTTTTATCTTTATAAGCTCAACCTGTTCAACTGCATATAATACATATGTTAATATTAACTAAAATTTTTATTGAATATAAAAATATTTTTAATCTAAGTTTTATAAAATCCTATCTATTAATATATTTAAATATTTTTATCTAACAACTAGAAACTTTAATCATATTAATAAAATTTCAATATCTATCCATAGTCCACTTCACTTTATTAATTTCTTTAATCTATTTTCTTTATTTTTATAAAACTTCATTACTTTTTAACACCTTTTCAAACTTTTAACGATACTCTATTATAGCTTTAAATTTTAAGTTAGGAGGCGATATAATGGATATCAATCAAATAATAGCAATTTGCATATTTTCACTAGTTATGCTTGCTATTATATCTGAAAAGATAAACAGAGCCGTTGCTGCTATGACTGGTGCTTTGCTTATGGTTATATTCAACATAGTATCCTTTGAACACGGTGTTTCACATATTGATTTTAACACTATAGGAGTTTTAATAGGTATGATGCTCCTCGTATCCGTTGTTAAAAACTCCGGCTTATTTGAGTATGTAGCAATTTTATCGGCAAAAAAATCCAAAGGTGATCCCTGGAAGATAATGCTGTGCTTCATAATATTAACAGCAATTTTATCAGCAGTTTTAGACAATGTGACTACAGTTTTACTAATAGGCCCAATGACTATAGTTATAACCCAGATATTAAAAATAAATCCTGTTCCATTTTTAATTACACAGATTTTAGCTTCTAATATTGGGGGAACAGCTACACTAATAGGAGACCCTCCAAATATTATGATAGGTAGTGCAGCTAACCTAAGCTTTATAGACTTTGTAATAAATCTAGGACCCGTAGTTATAATCATCTTATTTTTTACTATTATTTGCTTTAGATTTATGTTTAAAAAGCATCTTTACGTAGACGATAAATACAAAGAAGAAATTCTAAAGCTAGATGAAAGTAAAGCTATAAAAGATAAGCCACTACTTATAAAAAGTATCATTATGATTATACTTATTTTGCTTGGATTTGTTCTTCACAACATAATTCATATCGAATCTAGTGTAATTGCCCTAACAGGTGCTACTATAATGATGTTTATAGGAAAACAAGATGTAGACGAGATACTTTCAAGTATAGAATGGTCCACTATTGCTTTCTTTGGAGGGTTATTTGTTATAGTTGGCGGTCTTGTAGAAGTTGGAATAATAGACTTTATTGCATCATATTTAATAGATGCAACAAGTGGAAACTTAGCCCTTACTATGCTAGTAATTCTTTGGCTATCTGCAATAATATCATCATTTTTAGATAATATCCCATTCGTAGCTACTTTAATTCCACTAATATTGACTATGCAAGCTCAAGGAGTTGACGTTACTCCTATATGGTGGGCTACATCCCTAGGCGCTTGTTTAGGAGGAAATGGTACTTTAATAGGGGCTTCTGCTAATATTGTTTTATCTAATGTAGGAGATAAGAATGGTTACCCTGTATCCTTTAAAAGCTATTTTAAGATAGGTTTTCCACTTATGCTTTTATCTATAGTAATTTCAACATTCTATTTATTAATTTGTTTTTAATAAAATTTTAGGAGGTTTAGTATGAGTATTTTAAATAATGCTTACGGAGACACTATAGAGGCTAGACTTAGATATATAGGTGCTACAGGTATAAGAAAAATTAATGGACTGCTTTATTTTATTGAGTTTGAAATCGCCGATAATTTAAAGGTTTTATATACTTATAATATAAATACTAAAAATAAATATTTCTTGCAAAGAATAAAGCCCTACCCTATTCCAGAAGGAGTTTTTGAAAAGGAATATGAGGTTGTTTCTTTTATAGAAAGGGATATTAAAAAGTTTAATAACGCTAAAAACAGTAATAATTTCAATTTATTTCTAGAAATCACAAGTGAGCTAAATACTATTTGTTTTGATATAGAACATTTATTTTTAAATTATAATATAGATAAAATGGATTTATACAAATTAAAATCAGAGCTTGATGACATTTTAAACTTATTCGATGATTCTAAAAAAAGATCTCCCAAAATTAATATTGATTCTAAGTAGATTAAATCCAATAATATATATTATTGGATTTTCTATTTTTTAATATGATCAATAAATTTTCATTTCAAAACAATATACGTATGTACCTATATATTATAAGAATATTATTTTTAGGATGATAATTTTTGTACTACTCTTATGTATTTTGTATTAACGAAATATTTAATAAATATATTGACTTACCGATATAATATATAAATATATACGATTAATAATTTAAGTATACAGTTAAGGTAGTCGCCATATTTACTCCTACCTTAACCATATACTAAATATCTTTAAAAAGTTTAGAATTAACTAATAACTTGTTTAGCTAAGCTAATGCTTTTTAAATCCATGAACTATATATTAGAATATATTTATAAATTCATCTCATAGCTTCTATAAGTATCGATTTACTTAGATCCTACATTTAAACCCACCTCTACCCATACTTTAACTTATTTATTAACTTTTGATTTCAGATGCTCTAAATTAATTGACATGGTTCCATCTGATCCTACATACACCTTACTATATTTCCCAGAGAATAAAAGATTTAAAGCATTGTCTCTTTCTTCTTGTGTTAAGTCTTTAGATTTTTTATCTTCATAAAGACTTATAGTACCTTGGGGTTTATTATTTTCAAAATTCATTAAAATCTCTTCATCTGTTAAATCCTTATAGCTTTTATTAACTTCTACATTACTATCTTCATTATTTTTTTCATGTGATATAGATTCATTTGCATATACTTCATCTACACCTTTAACTTCATTAAATGAAAGAATTGAAAATACTGATATACTAAATACAATTATCGCCATAATAGTTCCCTTTTTACGTTTTTTTAAACTTAACATTCCTTCTACTCTCCTCTTAATTAAATTTATTTCGTTAGTGTTAAATTGAGATGAAAACACAGTGGCTTTAAGAGTATTTCTATATCGTAATGTATCTACTAATACAAGAGAATACTCTTTTATATCATTTTCACCAAACCTTGTAACTACCCTTTCATCACAAGATAACTCGCATTGTTCTTCAAAGCATACTTTTAATATTTTAACTAGTGGATTAAACCAATGTATTGAACAAGAAATCATTAAAATTAGCTTTAACAAATTATCTTTTCTTTTAAAATGAGTTAATTCATGTCTAAATATCCACCTCAATTGTCCGGTATCATAATCTTTGTTAGGTATTACTATTTTATTTTTTATAATACCTATTAAAGCAGGTGAAGAAAGACCATCCACCTTAAGTACTTCAATATCTTTTTTAATATTTAAATATTTCTTTTCTTCTTCTAGACTTTTAATTATATTATCCTCAGTAGCCTTGTAAGTTATATTTTCTATCTTTTTATAAAATACTATTTGTTTGTAAGTATTTCTAATCACAACATAAATTGCTCCAATTAGCCAAATAAAAAATATTATTTTAATATAATCTACTACATTATTATTTTCTCCTGCTATGTAATTTACACTTTTTAAGTTCACATCATTTTTCTTCTTTAAAAATTCAAAAGGTAAATATACTTCTATATTTGATATAAAAATCATTCTCAAAGTTATCAAAATACAAAATATATAGTTTAATTTATAAGTATATTTGCTTAGAACTTTATTTTTTAATAAAGCTATCAATATAATTGGAAAACTTATAACTATACTGGTTTTTAAAATATCTATTATTATATAGCTCATAATAGTTACCTACTTTTTATCCACTCTTCTAAATCTTTAATATCTTCTTCTGATATATCTTTAGACTCATCAAGTGCTGATATAATACTAGATAAAGAGTTATTATGCATAAAGCTAAAGAAGTCATGCGTTTCAAATTTTAAATACTCTTCATTACTAATTAGTGAGTAATAAAAGGTTTGTCTACCTTCTTTTTCTGATTTTAAAAATCCTTTCTCAACTAATCTTATAAGAGTTTTTGATGTAGACCCCTTTGACCAATCATATTCTTCACTCATAAATTTTGTAATATCTACAGATGCAACTCTAGAATCTTCTTGAGCCCATATAAACTTCATTACTTGAAACTCAGTTCTAGGAATTTTTTTCATATTTAACATTCCCCTTCTTACGGCAGTTGTCTACCTGATACTTAAAGTGTAGTACGGCATATGTCTACTCGTCAATAAATTCCCTTCAACATTAATAGACATATTTATTCAGATGAAAACAATTAAACATAAGCCTATATTTGATGTATACTATAGATATAGTAATCTATAAATTGGATGGTGATATAATGATAAAATTTAATAGTAATTTAAAAAAATATCTACTAATATTACCTATATATATTTTTTATATTGGAGTATTTGAGCTGATTTTATGCTGTAGCTTAGGCGATATATGGGATGACCTTTTACAAAAATTTAGTATATCTACCTCTAAAAAAACTCATAAGTTGGTCTAAACTCACTTTATAAAGTTTATATTTTAAAAGTTAAAAAGGTATAACTATAATTAAAATCAATTGTAGTTATACCTTTTTAACTTTTTTATCCATATAATTAATCTAACTACCCTCTATATTCCCTACATCAAAATATTTCCGATAAACAATCCAAAGTAGTTCCCTATAACATACCCTAATGTACCTACTATTAATATCGGTCCTATAAGCTTAGTCCACCCTTTAGAAATAGCCATAGCCGCAGCTGTTGTCGGTCCTCCAATATTTGCATTAGAGGCTAATATAGCTTCCTCCAAATCAAATTTTAATAACTTAGCAGCCGTAAATGTTATAGCCATATTTATAATAACCATCACTGCACAATATAAAAGTAAAAGTGGAGACTTTTGAATAATTAAAGGTATAGAAGCCGGAACTCCAATTACTACAAAGAAAATATAAATCAAGAAAGTCCCTATCTCCTGTGCTCCTTTTATATCTCCAAAAAACTTAGAAGCAAAAGTAGCAAGCAACATAGTTAAAGTAGTTATTATTAAATACTGATTCCCTAAAATACTATTAAACATAGCTAATATAGGATTTGTATTTGGTATTACACTTTTCAAAAATCCTGCTAATTCTGTGGATACAGCAACAATTACAAATGCACTTGCAACTGCATAAGCTATATCTTTTAAAGATATTTCCTTTCTTCCCCAATAAGATGCAGCTATAGTTTCACCATCTTTTGAATCTAGCTTCTCCATTTCATCTATGTGAGGATGCTTAAACTTCTTTCTAAAAAATGCTACCGATGGAATCGCCATTAATACAAAGAAATATAAAGCCATTAACAAATTATCTGCAACTACTGCTGCTGAAACCAAATCTCCTGGCACATCAAAAGCCCCTGACATTGCTGCAAAATTTACACTTCCACCAATATATGAACCTGACATCATAGCCGCTACCATATTTAAATCTGGTATTATTTTATGTAGAGCTAAGTACCCAACTATTGCACCTATCATAGTTCCTACAGAACTTATTAGAAATATAGTTAAAATCCTAGCACTTTCTTTTCCTATTTTCTTTATATTACATTGATACAATAAAAGTGTTATAGCTAATGGTACAACATACCCCCAAACCTGGTCATAAACTGGTGCTTCTACAGGTATAATATTTAAATTAGATAATACCATAGCACCTATAAGTGCTATAATTGCTCCAGATACCTTAGATGCCCAATCATACTTTTGTTCTAAATAAATACTAAAAGCAGCCCATCCTGTTATAATAGCCCATAGTACCCAAGTGTTATCGGGGCTTATAAAGCTCTTCATATAATCTCCTCCATTAACAAATTTTAATTGGAAGCATTTTTAAACATTAATTTCTTAGGTATGTTTATAACAAATCCAATTAATGTTGATATAGCCATTCTTGCTGGCGTAAATACAAATAATGATACTACTATAGATTTAATTAGATACACTAGGCTAAACTTCCTTCCTATACTTAGTAATAATATGTCAAAACACATAGTTACTATAATAATATTCATATACATATGTACATTTTGTAGTTTCTCTTGCTTTGTCATAATAACTAAATATAATACAGGAATTAAAACCATCGATACTGAAGCTATTATCATAAATATAACATCTCTTAATCCTAAAGCTGAGTTTTTAGAGTTTATTAAGTATATACAGTAAAAAATTATATTGGCTATTCCTAAATACTTAAAATAGCTTTGCATTGCTTTGTCCATAATATTATTTTTCATTTTTATCACCTCTATAAAATATACTTAATTAATACAATCAATATTACATTTCATTTACAATCTAAAATAAGAAATAATCAAAATATTTAAATAAATAATTGCATTTTTGATAAAAATAACATATTATAAAATTAAATAATTATAAAAGGAGGATATTAATATGATGAACTGTTACTGTTGTTATTTTAAAAAGAATAAAAACTTAAAACTAACAACAGACCTGTGCCCATTTTAATATCAATTAATTATATTTATCTAATAATATTAAAAACCAACTACAGGCAAACTGTAGTTTTTCTTATTTTAAGGAAAAACTATAGCTTCTCTGTAGTTTTTTTATATAAATAACAAGGAGGCTGCAAAATGAAATTAAATCTTTATAACACCCTAACTAAGCAAGTAGAAGAATTTATATCTATAGAACCTATGAAAGTGAAAATGTATACTTGTGGTCCAACTGTATATAATTTTGCTCATATAGGAAATTTAAGAACTTATATATTTGAAGATACTTTAAAAAGAGTTTTACAGTACAATAACTATGAAGTAAAACATGTAATGAACATAACAGACGTTGGTCACTTACAATCAGATGCTGATGATGGTGAAGATAAAATGGAACTTGGAGCAAAAAGAGAAAGTAAAAGTGTTTTAGAAATAGCTAGATTTTATGAAGATGCTTTTATAAATGATTTAGAAAAATTAAATATAATACTTCCAAATGAAATACCAAGAGCTACAGAACATATAAAAAGCATTATAAATTTAATAAAAACTTTAGAAGAAAAAGGATACACTTATATAGCCAATAACAACGTATATTTTTCAATAGATAAATTTGACAACTACTCTAAGCTTGCAAACCTAAGTATCCAAGAACTTCAAGCTGGCAATCGAGTTGAGGTAGATGAATTTAAGAAAAATCCACTAGATTTTGTACTCTGGTTTGGAAACTCTAAATATGAAAATCATATTTTAAAATGGGACTCACCTTGGGGAGTAGGCTTTCCAGGTTGGCATATAGAATGTTCTGCAATGGCTATTGAGTACTTAGGAGAGTATCTAGATATTCATTGTGGAGGAATAGACCATGTTCCAGTACACCATACAAACGAAATAGCACAATCAGAAGGAGCACTTGGTCATAAATGGGTAAACTATTGGATGCATGGTGAGTTTTTAGTAGTTGATAACGGCAAAATGTCCAAATCTAGTGGAGATTTTTTAACTTTAAATAAGTTGATAGAAAATAAATTTGATCCACTTGTATACAGATACTATGTTCTTCAATCTAAATATAGAAAGCCTCTAGCCTTTAGCTATGAACGATTAGAAGAAGCTAGCAAGTCTTTCTTAAGTTTAAAAAGTAAAATTCAAACTATACTTGATAACATAGATGAAAATTCAAAAATAAACGAATCTATGCTAAAAAATTATATATATAAATTTAAAAATCAAATTAATGATGACCTTAATATATCCAATGGGTTTACTGTATTATTTGATGTTATAAAAGATAATAATTCAAATAACTTAGAAAAGAAAACCTTAATAGATAACTTTGACTTAGTATTTGGTTTAAACTTAGTAAGTAGTAATAATTTAAATTTAAGCCAAGAAAAAATAAATTGGATTGAAAATCTTTTAAAAGAAAGAAGTGAATATAGAAAAAATAAAAACTGGAAAAAATCAGATGAAATAAGAGATATTTTATTAAAAGAAAACATAGAAATACTAGATACTAAAGAAGGAACAAAATGGAATATACTTTAACTAAATAAAAGAGTTAAGAAAAACCCGACTAAGAATAATAGTATATTTAATAAAAATGGTTAATATAAAAATTAAAATATAAAAATAACTATACCATAGTAATTTTTCTTCCTTTATTACTAAGGTATAGTTATTTAATAAACTTTATATAGATTAGTTTGTATTATTAATAATTTTTAAAATAAGTAATCCTTATACTTAAGTAAAGATTTTATTAAATGCTATCTTTACTTATTTTCACTATATTCGAAAGTCAAACCTTTATCTTTAGATATGAAATTGATTACTTTATCACTATCTCTAAGTTTTACAGGGAGCATTATAATATCCTTTTCAAATTTAAGATTAAGAGGAGTTGCATAGTCACTTATATACTCAGCAGGAAGTTTTATATCAAGCTTTTCCCAAGTACTACCTGAATCCTCAGTTCTATATACAGTAGGATTATTATTATTTTCATATCTAAATCCAACAAAACCTATCTTCTCATCTAAAAATCCTACTCCTGTAATTATTCTTGGATAAACTTCATTTGTATTTCCAATTTCATTAAAAGTTTTACCCCCATCAGTAGTTATATATATGTAACTATACTGCTTACCCATAGCGACATCAGTAGTTATAACACAATATCCAGTATCTTGGCTACTAAATCCTATAAATAAATCTCCGCCTTGGTAAGTATCCTTTAATTTGATTTTATTCCAAGTTTTACCTTTATCATTTGTAACCGTAATTAATATATCTGAATTAAAATTAGATATGAATGCCGTTTTTTTGTGGCTTATATAGTAGGCATTTTCTTTTAATTTATTATTATCAAAATCAAAAACCGAAATCAAATACTCATTAGGTATTGGAACACTTACCCAATCTTTCTGTTTATTATAGCTTAATTCCAGACCATTTGGAGTCATTTGATAATATATACCTAAATTTTTTTTAATTTCATTTTTATCTATTTCTTCTTTTATTTCACTTAAATTATCTTTTTGTTTTTGTTTATTTGAGTAATTGACTATTTCTAAGCCGTCTCTATCTACCATATTGCCTTCATCAATCAAGGTATAATTTCCATTATTATCTTTTTTGATTCTCATTTTATGATAGGATGATGTAAAATCTTTTTCACCATTTACATTTACATCTACATCAAAATAAACCATTGCCATAAACTCATTTTTATCTCCTGCTACTATTTCTGTTTCTTTGTTTGTGTAAACTGCCTTCATCCCTTTTTCTTCGTATGAAGCTTCACCTTTTTTTGCGTATTCATTAAAAAAGTTATTTGTAACATCTATTAAGCTATCCATTTCATGCTTTTTATATATTGAATAGCCCACAATAAATAAACACACCATAATAATTATTGATATTATAGCTATTATAAATTTTATACTCTTCTTCATATTTTACCTACCTTAAATATCCACTTTTCTGTTTTATTAGATTAATAAATTGATTTTTTACTTCTTTACTTTCAAAAGAATTTATGGGTATTAGTATTATAGGATCTATCTTTTGTATACAAATAACTAATACATCATCTTCTTCATAAATATTATCAATAGCCTTTATATTGTATTCAACATATGATTTCTCACCTTTATGTATAATAACATCATTCTTTACTTCTATTATTTTTGACCCTAATGTACTATTTCTTGTTTCTATTAGCTTATCAATAAACTTTTGTATGATTTTTTTAGATATTCTGTTCATAAGTATTGTTGTTATTATAATTAGTGTTGCTATAATTAATATTACAGTTAAATATAATGAAATTTCTATATTGTAAAAGCTAGACATTTCATTGATAAAGTAAAAAGTGATTCCCATTAGTGCTAGCATATTTAATGTAAGTAGAAATACATCTTTTCTTAAAGTAAACTTTCTTCTTTTTTCATACCCCTTAATATAATCTTCACGATTATTTGTATATTTTATTTCCATCATATCCCCCATTTTATTAATTCTACTTCATTTTTAAAATATAATATATCATTGTAAGTCCATCTATAGCTTGTATTTTTCAATTCACATTTGACTATGCCTTTTCCTCCATTTCTTCTTTCACAACCAGGTCTTGTATTTTTGCAGTCATAACTCTATCTGACACAGCTCTTACGGATGACTTTCGACTAACCAACCTCTTTGTACATTTTTAAGACCCTCTGCTCATTCTCTAATAATCAATTCCTTACAATATTGATACATAAAATACCCTCAAAGAAATCGTTAACACTTCCCATTTTCCTCCCCTACAATCAAATTGATAATATATAATAATTCTGAACTTTCTTATATTATAAACTTTATTGAATAATTCACCAACTAAAAATAGCTCTATGTATAAACTTATTGAATTTATTATGGTAATTCAAGTCTCTTTTTTTCGATACAATGAAATTATTTAAAATGCTATTAGTAGTTTTTGTAATTATTATATCAATACTAGGATTGATGGGTAATTTTGAAATTCTAATTACTATTTCACTTTTAGGTATTTCTTTATTGAATGGTCTTAACTCTTGGAAAAGTCATAAAAATAATATAAATAAAGAAGCAATCTTTTTATTTTCATCTGAAATTTTTACTATTTTAGTACCTATTTATATACTATTTATTGGATAAAATTTATAAAAACACAATAATATTAAGTAGCGAAGGATAGATATATAAATTTTAGATATATTTCAAAGCATTTTTTAAGCAACTATGTCGGTGCCATTGTCGTAACGAATTTTCAGCTTTGATAGCGAAACTTATATATCTATCCAAGCGACCTACTTTAAATAATCATTTTAATTATTATTCTAAAGCTTCGACAAATTTATCTTTAGAAGAATACAAATCTTTTTTCTTATAAATAAAATACCCAATAACCCATCTTATACAAACATCAAGTCCCATAGCTACCCAGACCCACTGAATATCTAGCTTTGTAAAATATACTATAAATATAGTAAATGGAACTCTTATTCCCCATATCCCAATAGCAGATATAATCATTGGTAATTTTGTAAATCCAGAACCTCTAAGCGCTCCATTTATTACTCCACCTAAGTTACCTGCAAGTTGTATAACTCCCATAACTATTAAATATTTGGCTGATATATCTATAAGTTGGCTATCATTGGTTAATATCAACATAAGTTGTTTTGGAAAAAATATTAAAGGAATAGAAGTTATTAAAGTGATTATTATTGTAGACTTAAACAACTCCTTCATATAACTTTTACCTAATTCCTCATTTTTAGCTCCTACACACTGGCCTACAAAGGCTGTAGCTGCTATTGCAAAAGCATTTGATGGCATAAAAGATATAGACTCTGCTTGAAGTCCCAATTGATATGCTGCAAGAGTTACTTCCCCATAATTTAGTATTGCACGAGTTAAAATAATCGTAGATAATTGCCAAAAAGAGTTTTCAATGGATATTGGTATTCCTATTTTATATACGTTTTTAATTTGATTAATATCAGGTTTTAATCCTTTTAAGAATTCTTTTAGATTAAACTTTATTTTTTCTACCCTTTCTCCAAAATACACATATCCTTTTTTACTGTTAAACATTAAGTACATACCATAAAAACAAGCTAAAAAATATCCACTAAAAGTACCAATAGCTGCTCCTTGAACTCCAAGCTTTGGCATGTTAAAGTTTCCAAATATAAATAAATATCCTACAATTATACTTGTAATATTCATGGACATAGCTATTTTCATAGAAATTTTGGCTTTATTCATAGACTGTAAACTAGATGTGCAGATAAGCATCATACTCATAAAGTATAATGACCAAGAAGAAGTTTTTAAACACTTAGATGCAATAATCATTAAATCATTACTTGGATTAAATATAGATAATACAAATTCGGTATTTAAAAATATAAATTGTTGGATGATAAAAATTAAAATGCTAAGTCCAATAATAGTCTGCTTTATTATATATTTTATTTGATTAGTATTTTTAGATCCATATGCCTGAGCCACAAATACTGCACTACCCATAGTTATCCCTCTTAAAATTGCCCAGGTTATATTAATTATTCTATTACTTAAACTGAAAGCACTTATAGATACCGGATCTAATCTTCCCATCATACCAGTTAAGCAAAATCCAGATGTCATTTGAAGTATACTTTCTATAACTATAGGAAGCACCATTATTTGTATGGTTTTTCTTATTTCATTTTGACTTATTTGAGTCTTAGCCTCCATTTTATCCCCCCAATATTAGTTTTACTTTCACTAAATATTATATCAATCTTTAATATTTATGTACTCATAGGGTGAATTTTATATTTATAATTTTATTAATATGATAAAAAATTAGATATACCAAAAGTTTTCACTTTTGGTATATCTAATTTTTTATCTTAATTCTTATTTTTTATATTCCTTCTATACCTAGTAAAGTTCATTATATCTATAGCAATAAAACTTACTCCAACTCCAATCATTATAGAACCTTTCATATAACCTGTAATAACTCCAACTAAAACTCCAATTAAAATACCCATTGCGATGTATATAGCTACCTTTACTTTTTTATTAATTTTTAATTGTATATACACCCCCATCCTTGTATATAAAAAAGCTCCTACTATAAGTCCAACTAAGGATAGTACTATGGTCTCTTGCATATTTCCTAGAGTTAATCCTATCCCTAATCCTACAAGAATACATCCAAGTGCTACCATTTACAACGCCCCTTTTTTTCTTTTTTTATATTATATGTAAATCTATTTTAAAAGTTGTTGATTTTGGTATATATATATTTATAGAAGTATTTTATATTAGATTTTAGTATGCTATACTATCTTTTATGTAAATTCAATTTTTAGGGGAGGTTTTTATGCAATTTTTAATTTTAATAATTGGGTTTGTTCTTCTTATTAAAGGAGCTGATATATTTGTTGAGGGAGCATCATCTATTGCTAAGAAATTTAATGTTCCTCCTATGCTTATAGGCTTAACTATTGTAGCTATGGGAACAAGTGCCCCTGAAGCTGCAGTTAGTATTTCATCTTCACTTGCAGGTCAAAATGATATGAGTATTGCAAATGTTGTAGGATCTAACTTTTTTAATATTCTTATCGTTCTAGGCGTATCAGCTATAATAGCTAAATTACCAGTTCAAAAGGATACTATAAAAAAAGATACTCCATTTTTAATATTTATAAGTGCATTACTTGTTGTTTTTTGTTTTGGTTTAAAACTAAGTAGATTTGAAGGACTAATACTTTTAATTTTATTTGTAGTATTTTTAATAAATACGATAAAATCAAACTTAAATCAAAATAATAATGAAGTTTCTAGTGGAGAAACAGCCATAGCTATAGAAATTCCTGATTCTGATTCTAAATCTGTATCTATGCCTAAAACTTTATTAATTTGTCTAGTAGGTATAATTGGGATTGTATATGGTGGTGATTTAGTTGTAGATTCTGCATCTAGCATAGCAACTTCATTTGGTATGAGTGCTAATTTAGTTGGTCTTACAATTGTAGCTATGGGAACATCACTTCCTGAGTTTGTAACTTCTGTAATAGCTGTGAGAAAAGGTGAAACAGATATTGCAATAGGAAATGTAATAGGTTCAAATATATTTAATATATTACTAGTACTAGGATTGGCTGCTATAATCCATCCAATGGCTATAAGTTTAGTAGCTTTCATAGATACTATATTTATGACAGCCATAACAATATTACTATATATATTTATTAAGAAAAATAATTCACTTAGTAAAGCTCAAGGTATATTATTTATAATAGTATATTTTGCTTATATGACATATACTATAATGCGTTAAATAAAAAGGAATGAGTTATCTCATTCCTTTTTATTTAACACCTAATCTATCTAAAATTCTAAGATTTAAAGGAAAATTAAATTCCTTATGTTTATAGTATGATATTATTGCCATTATAAGTATAACTGCATAAATAATAGTCATTACTGGCAATAAATAGGTTCCAATTTTAATTACACATAAAAGTAAAACTATAAGTTCGTATATTACAAAAGATATATAAAAATCTATCGCTCTTAAACCATTTCTTTTTATAAACTGAGAATCCTTTCCATATATCTTCCATGCAATAAAAGCAATTATAACTCCTACTATATTTAAAAACATAATAGCTAGTGTAATAATCATCATAATAGAACTTTCATTTTTTGTGCATCTTTTATATTCGTCCATATATATCGTCCTTTCTTAAACTCATTACTTTATATATTTTGAACTATATATTTAAAATCGTCAATATATATAAGCATTTACTAATTAATATTATTTAGATATAATTTTTATAAGATATAAGTTGGAGGTATAATATGGCAATTGAGATGAGTATTAAAGATTTATACAATGTTGGCGAAAGTTTTGAAAGTTGTGTAGGGGGAGGAAGTAAATCTGAAAGAGCTAGAATACCTAAAAATACATCACGTATAAATTTAGATGAAGATATTTTCAATAAAATTTCTAACTATGATAATAAGGTAAAATGTTTAGTTTCAGGAGAAATTTGGTGTCCAGATTTTCAACTAAATATTTCTGTATTAAAAAAATTTGCTGATATTAATGATAACTTTGACATATCAGTTATAACTATGGGAAGAGGAAAGAAATTTTTAAGTGAAGCTTTAGGTATCGAAAAAGATAATTTCAAAGGTCCTACAATTGTTTTTTTAGATGAAAATTTTAATATAATAGGAGTATTTGAAGAAAGACCTAAGGCAGTTCTTAAATTTGAAAATTTTGAAGATGTAAAAATAGATTATTATAAAGGAAAATATTTATCAGATACAGTAAATGATTTTCTTGAAATTTTAAATATAAAATAATTAATAAAAAGTACTAGATTATTCTAGTACTTTTTCATCTATATTCATATACATATCTGATTTTATATTATTTTTAATTCTTAATTTATTATTTCTTAATATAATGCTTGAGATAGCAAGAACTATAGCTTCTGAAACAAAAGTTGCCATCCATATGCCACTTCCTCCAAATATAAAAGTCATGATAATTAAACTTAAAGTAATTACTACTAAACCTCTTCCAAGAGATACTATACTAGCATGTATAGCCTTACCTGTTGCAACACAAAAACCAGATATTATAACATTATATCCCATTATTAAATATGCTACAGATGATATTCTTAATGTTTTTACTGTATATAAAAATAAACTCATATCTGATTTATCAATAAACATAGCAACAATTTGATTTGCAAATATTATAACTAGTAAAAATGCAATTATTGAAGATTTTTTTATATAACTTATACTCATATCAAGAAGTTTTAAAACTGATCTATCATCTTCTTTTCCATAATAATAACTACATATAGGTTGAAGTCCTTGAGAAATTCCTAACATAGTTGTAAGAACTAATGTTGTTATATAACATATAACACTATAACTTACCAAAGCAGATTCACCAATTAATCTTAATATACTTTGGTTAAATAATAATATGACAACTGCTAAACTAGCTTCTGTCATAGAATCTGGTATCCCAATAAATATAATTCTTTTTATAAAATTAAAATCAAATTTAAATTTACAAAATCTAAGCTTTCCTCTTTTTCTTAAAAAATGGCTTATAAAGAAACTTACTGATAATATTCTAGCTATACCCGTTGCTAAAGCAGCTCCTTCAACTCCCCATTTAAATTGTATTACAAATATATAGTCAAGAACTATATTGGTTATGGCAGCTATTATTACTCCTATGGTAGATAGGTGTGGATATCCATCACATTTAATTAAAAGTTCTAATCCATAAGATACTAAATAAAATCCGACAAACAAAATGATATTTCCCAAATATCCTTTAACTAAAGGTAATGTAGATTCTGTTGCTCCCAAAAATATGGCTATATTCTCTAAGTTAAGTAAACTTATTACCGTTATAAAAATAGATATAATAGCTAATAAAACAGTATTTAAAGTAAAATATTCACTTGCCTTTTTATTATCTCCTTTTCCTAAGGTCATAGATACTATAGTAGATGCCCCAGTTGATAGTAAAACTGATAAAGCAAATAAAGTATTTATATATGGTGTTGATATGTTAACAGCAGCCAACGCTTCACTTCCAACTCCTCTACTTACAAAAGCTCCATCAACCATAGAGTATAGTGAAAATACCCACATAGATGCTACTGATGGTATTACATATTGTTTAAATTGTGTTTTTAAATCTTTCATGTTCTCCATAATCTTCCTCTCCTTTCCACAAAGTAAATATAAACTATGGTATAATACTCAAGTCAACACTTTTTAAAATTTTTTAAATTGAGGTGGTTTTCATGAAAAGAAAGTACTATAAAACTGGAGAATTATCTAAAATATATAATTTAGGTAGAGATTCTTTAAAATACTATGAAAAGTTAGGTCTTTTAAATCCAGGTAGAGACACTAATTCTTACCGGATGTATACTATTAAAGATATTTGTAACTTAAATCTAATTAAAGAACTTAGAAGCTTAGATTTCTCTATGCAAAAAATTAAAGAATATCTAGAAAATAGAAATGTAGATACTACAAGGGAAATGTTATTAGAAGAAGTTCGATTTATTGATGAAAAATTAAAGGAATTATCATCTCATAAAGAAAGTCTACACAAGCGACTAAGCTCAATCAATAATACTGTAGAACACACTAATTTCAACAGAATAGAACTTTTATATATGCCTAAGAGAAAAGTTCTTACAGTTAATTCTAATGTTACTTTTGATGAAAACGTAGACTATTTAATTCAAAGATTAAATGAAAAATTTGATGATAAATTTTATGTATTAGGAAACAGTAACTTTGGAGCTGTATTTGATACTAAAAGTGTTACTAAAGGAGTTTTTAATAATTATAAATATATATTTTGTTTATTAGATGATGATGCCAAAAATTATGATTTTATAATTGATGAAGGCTATTATGTTACTTATACATATAAAGGAAATTATAAACAAATAAGAAAAATACTTCCTATGTTATTTAAATTTATAGAGTTTAATAATTATACTATATTAGGCGATCCTTTAGAAATTTATAAAATTGATATATATGAAACCTCTATTGAAGATGAGTACGTTACCCAAGTTCAAATTCCAGTTAAATTACTAAGTGATATATATGATTTATAAAAAAAGGTGTATCTATTAGATACACCTTTTTTTATGGAATTAACGCGTCCATTCCAGTTATATATTTTTCTTCTTCTATTGAAGATATAGCACTTAAGTTTATATAAACTCCATCTAATATGCTTACTAATTTAGATGGTAATTCACCATTTTCATTTAATTTACCTTTTAAAAATTTATCTATAAACTCATTTGTATGATTATAATTTAATTCATACTCACTACCATCCTTCATCATGACTTTAATCACTTGATGCCAACTCCTTTGTGCTTATTTATCTTCAACCTTAATATCTATATTATCATCACTACCATCTATAACTATATGACATCCATTATATATTTGACCTGCTATTACCATCTTAGCAATCTTAGTTTCTAATACATTACCAATATATCTCTTAAGTGGTCTAGCTCCATATATAGGATCATAACCTTCTTTTATTAAAATATCTTTTGCATTTTCTGTTATGCTAAGAGTCATTTGTCTATCACTTAATCTTCTTCTTAAATCATCTAAGAATATATCTATTATTTTTCTTATACCTTCTTTATCTAGAGGTTTAAACATGATTATATCATCAACTCTGTTTAAGAATTCTGGTTTAAATCTTCTCTTCATTTCACTCATTACAAGTTCTTTTGTAGCTTCTGTAATTTCACCATCAAATTTATCACCATCTTCTAATAAGTATGAACTCCCTATATTTGAAGTCATTATGATTATAGTATTTTTAAAGTCTACTGTTTTACCCTTGTTATCAGTTAATCTACCATCATCTAGTATTTGAAGGAATAGATTAAATACATCTTCATGTGCTTTTTCTATTTCATCAAATAATATTACAGAATATGGATTTCTTCTAATAGCTTCTGTTAATTGTCCACCTTCCTCATAACCTACATATCCTGGAGGAGGTCCTATAAGTCTTGATACAGCATGTTTTTCCATATATTCAGACATATCTATTCTTATTATATTTTCTTCGCTATCAAATAAATTTCTAGCTAATGTTTTTGCAAGTTCTGTTTTACCAACTCCTGTAGGTCCTAGGAATATAAATGATCCAATAGGTTTTTTCTCATCTTTAAGCCCAGCTCTATGACGTATAACTGCATTACTTACAGCAATAACTGCATCATCTTGACCTATAACACGAGTTTTAAGTTCATCTTCAAGTCTAAGTAGTTTTTCTTTTTCACTTTCAACTAATTTAGTAACAGGTATGTTAGTCCATTTACCAACAATTTCTGCAATTTCTTCTTCTGTTACTTCTTCTTTTAGTAAAGAAGTTGAATTATCTGATTCCATTTTATCTTCTGCTTCTTTTATTTCTTTTTCAAGATTTGGTATTATACCATATTTTAATTCAGCAGCTTTATTTAAATCATACTCTCTTTCATATCTTTCAACTTCTCCTCTAGCTTCATCTAATCTTGCTTTAAGATTTCTTACATTCATAATATGAGCTTTTTCTTTTTCATATATAGCACTTAAGTCATCATTTTTAACTTTAAGCTCAGCTAGTTCATCTTGAAGTTTTTCAAGTCTTCTTTTACTTGCCTCATCATCTTCTTTTAAAAGCGCTTCTCTTTCTGTTTCTAATGTAAATATTTTTCTTCTAACAATATCAAGTTCTGTTGGAAGAGAATCTATTTCACTACGTATCATAGCACTAGCTTCATCTATTAAATCTATTGCTTTATCTGGTAAGTATCTATCTTGTATATATCTATCAGAAAGTTTAGCTGCAGCTACTATAGCACTATCGTGTATTCTTATACCATGATGAATCTCAAATTTTTCTTTAAGCCCACGAAGTATAGATATAGTATCACTTACACTAGGTTCATCAGCTATTACTGGTTGGAATCTTCTTTCTAAAGCTTTGTCTTTTTCTATATATTGTCTATACTCATCAAATGTTGTAGCTCCTATACAGTTTAATTCTCCACGTGCTAGCATTGGTTTTATTAAGTTCCCTGCATCCATAGCACCATCAGTTTTTCCAGCTCCAACTATTGTATGTATCTCATCTATAAATAATATTATTTTTCCATCTGAACCTTGTACTTCTTTTAAAACTGCTTTTAGTCTTTCTTCAAACTCTCCTCTAAATTTTGCACCTGCTATTAATGATCCCATATCAAGGGCAAATATAATCTTATCTTTAAGTCCTTCTGGAACGTCTCCTCTTACTATTCTCTCTGCTAATCCTTCTACTATAGCAGTTTTACCAACACCTGGCTCACCAATAAGTACAGGATTATTTTTAGTTCTTCTTGAAAGAATTCTTATAACTCTTCTTATTTCTTCATCACGACCTATAACTGGATCTAGCTTATTTTTCTTAGCTAAATTAATTAAATTTGTACCATATCTAGCCAGTGCATCATAAGTTCCTTCTGGGTCTTGAGTTTCTACTCTTTGATTTCCTCTAACTTTTGATAATACTTCTAAGAAACTATTTTTAGTTATATTAAACTGCTTAAATATTTTTCCTATGTTTGAATGTTTTTCTAACTCTATTAAAGCTAAAAATACATGTTCAACGCTTATATATAAATCATTGAATTCCTTAGAAATTTCTTCTGATTTTATTAATACTTCATTTAACTTTCTTGTAGCTACCACACCTTGTGAACTAGCTGCCTCTCCTTGTATTTGAGGTAGTTTTAAAAGTTCAGTTTTTACACTTGCTTTTAGGCCTTCAACAGATATTCCCATTTTTTCTATTATTCTAGGTATTAATCCATCTTCCTGGTCTATTAATGCATAAAGTAAATGTATTGTATCTACTTGTTGATTATGATTTTTAACAGCTTCGCTAAAAGCATCATTTAAGCTTTTTTGGACTCTTTGTGTCATTTTATCTACTTCCATAAAAAACTCCTCCAAACTTTTAAATTTTTATGTTGGTATGATTATACCACTGTCATATTTATTTAAACAGATTTTGTCAATGTTAATATTTTCTAATTTTTCTTTAATTTAAAAAAATTATCCTTTATAAAAATAAATTTATAATTTAAATTTATTATTTACTGTAAACTATGTTATAATTCACTTAGAAAACGTTTTATTATCACTTTGGAGGAACTTACATGATAAAATATGAAAATAAAAAAATTATAAATGCAAATCCAGATAAAATCTTTAATGTATTTTTAGATAATGCTAAAGATACATTTAAAAAAATAAATTTAAAAAATCCTATTGGATGTAAAACAACTAAAAATGTTAAAAGAGATTCTAAAGGTAAAAATATATCAACTTCCTATTTAGAAATAACGGATTTAAAAAAAGATAAAGTTTATGAGATAACTTTCACTACGGAAGGTCAAACATTTATATCTAGGTATATGTTAAATAAGCTAGATAATAATCAAACAGAGTTGGTCTCTGTTGAAAAATTTATAAATAACAATAATCCAAACAAAATACTAGACTCTATCACAAAATTCTTTTATTCATCTAAAGTAAAGAAAAGATTTAATCATATAGTTAATAATATAGAATCAAACATATAAAAAGTGGATGACTCTTTTTGAGCATCCACTTTTATGCATATATATCTGAAAATTCAACTTCTATTTTTTGAACAAACTTTTCTTTAAAACTTATTCTATCTAATATGTCTACTTTTTTACTACATATAGTATTAGGAATAGTCACTATAAACTCACTACCTTGTCCTAATTTACTTTCTACTTGAATATTACCACCATGAAGTTCTACTAGTGATTTTACTAATGATAATCCTATACCACTTCCTACCTTACTATTTACTTTTTTATTTTTTATTTGTTTAAATCTATCAAATACCTTATATATTTCACAATCTGGTATTCCTATTCCTTCATCTTTTACACTAATTTGTATATTTTCATTTAAATCTTTTATTGTAACTTCTATGTCTTTTCCTTGTCTATTAAACTTAAGTGCATTTGATAGTAAATTTAATATAATTCGTTCCATTTTATCTAAATCAAACCCAACAATTTTTTCTTCTATATCAGTATCAAATATTACATTCATTCCCTTTTGATTTGCAAAATCACTTACTGATTCACATATACTTTCAATAAAGTTTACTAAGTCATAATTTTGTGGATTAAACTCTACATTTTCATAATTTAACTTGGTCGAATCAATTAAATTATCTACTAGTTTTAATAACCTATATCCATTTTGCTTTATTATATTTAAATATCTACTATCTTTTTGATTTGTTTTATTATTCACAATTTTATATCTGTGATTTAACATTTGGACTGAACTAAAAATAAGATTTAGTGGTGTTCTTAGTTCATGTGCTATATTGGCTAAAGCTTCTGATCTAGCTTTTTCTAAATATTCTTCATATTTTTTACGTTCATTTATGTTTCTAGCAATTCCTATTAATCCTAGTACTTCTCCATTTGATGATAATAAAGGTGTTTTTATAGTCTCAAGGTGTATTACTTCGTTATTTTTTAAAGTAACTTGTTCATAATAAGTTTTAGTTGTATTAGATTCGATAACTTCTAAATCTTTAATTCTATAATTTTCACAATTTTCATTAACAATAGGCAATTCATCATCACTTTTTCCTATTATCTCGCTTCTATCTAGTTCTAATAAATCTTGTGAATAACTTTTATTGCATCCTATTATCTTGCTTTCTTTATCCTTATAAAATATGTAATCTGGAATTGCGTCAGCTAAGGTCTGAATTGCTCTTAAATTATTAATTTCATTATTTTCTGTAATCCATATAATATGTCCTTTTTCAGATATTGAATTACAAGATATGTTGTACCATCCATCTAGCTTTTCTATATATATTTGTTTATCTTCCCCAACTTTTAGAGCCTTATCTACTATATTGGGAAGTATATCATTTATACTTTTTCCTAATATGTCATCAAATTTAATGTTTAATAATTTGCAAGTTTTATCATTTAAGTCTTTTATTATAAAGTCAGTAACTATTTCGTCCTCATTTTTTGCAACTTCACCATACATGTATGGTGAAGGACATGTTTTTAATAATTTACTATAAATTTTAAAATCTTCCATTACCCCACCCCTAATAAAAATACTCTAATTAGATTATAGCAAATTTATATTTAGATTTCATTATTAAAATGTTAATAATGTTAATATTGTTTATACTTTGTTAATAACTCTGTGGATTATTAATTTTACCTTATTTTTTTAAAATTTAAATTTAAAATTTAATTAATTTTCGTCATATGAAATCATTTTCTTGCCATATTTTTTACTATATATGTAATAAATTAACTCCTAAAGCTTTATTTTTTTCCCAATTTGAATTAAAATTATAAATAATAGTAATTATATAATAATAATAAAAATTTAATAGATAAAGAGGTAACGAATATGTCAAATGAAAATAAGTCATCAAACTTCATAAGAAACATAATAGTTAATGATTTAGAAACTAAAAAACATGATACTATCATAACTCGTTTCCCTCCAGAACCAAATGGTTATTTACATATCGGACACGCTAAATCTATATGTTTAAACTTTGGTTTAGCTGAGGAATTTAAAGGAAACGTAAACTTAAGATTCGATGATACAAATCCTGTAAAAGAAGATGTAGAGTATGTAAACTCTATAAAAGAGGATGTAAAGTGGTTAGGATTTGATTGGACTAACTTATACTTTGCTTCTAACTACTTTGATGAAATGTATGAAAGAGCCGTTTTACTTATAAAAAAAGGTAAAGCTTTCGTATGTGATTTAAATGCAGAACAAATGAGAGAATATAGAGGTTCATTAACAGAACCTGGAAAAGAAAGTCCTTATAGAAATAGAACTGTTGAGGAAAATCTTGATTTATTTGAAAGAATGAAAAACGGAGAATTTAAAGATGGAGAAAAAGTATTAAGAGCTAAAATAGATATGTCTTCTCCTAACATAAACTTAAGAGACCCTGCAATATATAGAATATCTCACTCTCACCATCATAATACTGGTGATAAGTGGTGTATATACCCTATGTATGCATTTGCCCATCCAATAGAAGATGCTATAGAAGGAATAACTCACTCTCTATGTTCTTTAGAGTTCGAAGATCAAAGACCTTTATATGATTGGGTTGTAGCTGAATGTGAAATGCCTAAAGTTCCTCGTCAAATAGAATTTGCCAGATTAAATCTTACAAATACTGTTATGAGTAAAAGAAAACTTAAGCAACTTGTTGATGAAGGTGTAACTGATGGTTGGGATGATCCTCGTATGCCTACTATAGCTGGTCTAAGAAGAAGAGGATATACTCCAGAAGCTATAAGAAACTTCTGTAATGAAATAGGAGTTGCTAAAGCAGATTCTACTGTTGATAGCCAAATGTTAGACTATTTTGTAAGAGAAGACTTACAACCTAAAGCTCCACTTGCTATGGGTGTATTAAAGCCTCTTAAGTTAGTTATAACTAATTATCCTGAAGGACAAGTAGAAATGCTTGAAATAGAAAACAATGCTAAAGATGAAACTAAAGGAAAGAGATTAGTTCCATTTTCTAGAGAAATATATATAGAACAAGAAGACTTTATGATAGAGCCAGTTAAAAAGTACTTTAGATTATTCCCTGGTAATGAAGTTAGATTAAAAGGTGCATACTTTGTTAAATGTAATGACTTCATAACTGATGAAGATGGTAATGTTACTGAAATTCATTGTACTTATGACCCAGAAACTAAGAGTGGTTCTGGATTTACTGGCCGTAAAGTTAAAGCTACAATTCACTGGGTAGATGCTAACTCTGCTGTTCCTTGTGAGTTTAGATTATTTGAGCCATTAATTTTAGACGATGCTCCAGAAAATGAAGGTAAACACTTCTTAGAACAAATTAATCCAAATTCACTTGAAATTGTTCAAGGTCTTGTAGAAAAAACTGCTATAGAAAATGCTAAGCCTCAAGATAAGTTCCAATTTGTAAGACATGGATTCTTTAATGTAGATGATAAATATACTACTGAGGACAAATTAGTGTTTAACAGAATAGTTCCTTTAAAAAGCTCATTTAAGCCTAAAAAGTAATTAAAAGCTCCCTATAGGGAGCTTTTTTATATCTCAAATGTTGAATTATCTATGAATTTTATATCTTTATCTAAATATTTTATATCATCAACTAATTTTAATAATGCTAAATCCTTTTTCTTAGCTTCTATCATAATATCAAAATTTCTATTGCTCTTTTCTTTCATTAAGTATATAAAATCCATAAAACTTTTGCTATCTATAAAATCTGCATGTTTTCTATCCTTATCAAATTCCTTAGGACTTGAAAAGTGAATCTTTGGAGGTAATTCTTCATTCTTCCAAGTATCAAAAACCTCATTTATTATATCGCTTAATTTTTCTCCATCATTTTTACATATATGGTGATGAACATCTAAAACCATAGGTAATTTTGTAAACTTACATATATTAAGTACATCTCTAGCACTAAATACTTTATCATCATTTTCTAAAATTAACCTACTTACAACCTCTTTAGGAAAATACTTTAAATTATTTATAAATCTCTTAATGCTTTCTTCTTTTCCACCTTGTGAACTACCTATATGAATTACCATTTTCCCATTTTTATAATTTATATCATCAAATAATTGACTTTGAAATTTTAAACTTTTTATAGTGTTTTCTACAACCTCATCTCGTAAACTATTTATTACATTAAACTGATCAGGGTGCGTATCAACCCTCATATTATTATCTTTTATAAGTTTGCCTATATACTCAAAATCTTTTTTGAAATACTTTCTATATTGAAAGTTTACTTCTGGATGTGTACCTAATGGAATTAAGTTAGATGTAATTCTATAAAAATGTATATTATTTTCAATATTATATCTTAAAATTTTTTCTAAATCTTCTATATTTGATCTTGTAACTTCTTTAAGTTTATTTATTTTATCTATATTACTATTTAATTTAGTATATCTAGCATAAGTTAATGTGCTTGATGAAGTCACCTTTGGTAAATTTAAAGCTATAGCTACATATCCTAGCCTTACCTTCATACAATTCTCCTTTCAAATACAAATTTATAGATTTATCTTTTCCTTTAAAGCAAAGATTATTACAAAAAAGAACCCTATAAATTTATAGGGTTCTTTTTTATTATACTAAATATTTATTTACTATTTCATTTACTTCATTTTCATTTTGAGATAAATATTCATAAAACTCTAAGTTAGAGTTTTCTATTGCTTTTGACATATCATATAAGAAGTTTGGAACATCTTTTCTTAGTATATCTCCATATATTTTACCTAACTTAGTTTTGTCTTCTCCTACGCATCCTCCCATATGAAGTTCAAATGCATCTTCTGTTTTATCATTAACTCTTTTTTTCTTACCAGCAAGTCCTATAGGAGATACTTGATGTGTTGCACAAGAGTTAGTACATCCTGAAATGTGTATTCTTGGTAATGTATCACTTGTATATTTTTGCTCTTTTAAATAATCTATTATTTCTCTTAAAGTATCTTGGCTTTCTGCTATACCCATCTGACAAATAGGTACTCCTATACATGCTGTACTTTGTTCTATTTTATATTTTCCAGTCATGTTTTCAGTTAAATCTAAAACTATTTTAGCTTCTTCTCCATTTAAATTTCTTATATAGAATCCTTCACTCATAGCAAGTCTTATTTCTACATCTTCCATATCTTTTACAGTATCTATTATTTTATCTAAATCTGATACTTTTAATTGTCCATTTACTGGATGAACATAAACTGCATATAATCCATTTTGTTTTTGGCTAAATAATCTATTATTCTTTATGTTACATTCTATACCTTTTTTATCATATACCTTAGGAGTTAAATTTAAATCTAAATTACATTTTTCCTTAACTTCTTTTAAGTGTTTTTTATAGCATTCTATTAAAGCTTCTTCTCCCATTTCCATAAGTATATATCTTGTACGAGCTTTGTTTTTATTTTCATAATTACCTTTTTCTATAAATAAATTAGTCATAGCTTCTACATGATATAATACATCTTTTGGCTCAACTAGTTCATCAAATTCAGCACCTTTTATAGGATTTTTACCCATTCCACCTGCTATAAATACTCTAAAATAATCTTTTCCATCTTTTTTTACTGCTAAGAATCCTAAATCATTTATAGTAGCATTTGCTGCATCTTTAGGTGAACTAGAAAATGAAACTTTTAATTTTCTAGGTAATTTATAAGTAGTTATCTTACTCATAAAGTGTTCATTTACTTTTGTTGCATAAGGTGTAACATCAAATGCTTCTTCTGGATCAACTCCTGATAAAGGTGATATAGCAACGTTTCTTGGGAAGTTACCACCTCCACCTCTAGTGTACATATCCTTATGTATACCTTCTTCCATTATGTCACAAACTTCATCTATAGTTAATCCATGAAGTTGTATTGCTTGACGAGTAGTTAAATGTATTTGCTCTAAATTGTATTTATGTGAAAAATATTGAACTAACTTTAATTGTTCTAAATTTAAAATTCCTGATGCAACTCTAAGTCTTATCATAAAGCTTTGTCCATCACGTTGAGCGTAAACTCCCATACCTCCAGAAGCATGTTTAAAATCCATCTTAGACATTTCTTTTTCTAAAAACTTATGCCCTTTTTCTCTAAACGCTGGAATTTCATCTAATAATACTTGTTTATAACTTTCCATATTGTGTCTCCTTTTCTAATGAAATAAAAGTATTCTTCCTGTATTTTTATTTTATGACATTTTTCTACAAATTAGAAATTGATTCTTTCTATTATAATCATTATATTTTTCAATGATTATAATATTTACATACTAATAATACTCTACTTATCATTTTATAAATTTTCACTTTATCTTATATATTTACCCAAATTTATAAGATTATAAATAAAAAAAGCGCTCTTTTTAATTTATTAAAAAGATCGCTTTTAAACTATTTTTTATAAACTCCCCAGAAAGTTTCAATTGTTTCATCTGTTGGAGGCTTTGTAATTTTAGACACTATAATAAAAGAAATTAGTGATATTAATAAAGGAAGAACTATAGTGTGCATTCCAAATGGTCTTGGCCAAACATAGCTAAATAATATATATGTTGAAATACCACTTACTATAGATGCTATAGCACCACTTGCATTTGCTCTTTTCCAATATAGACCTAAGACAATTGGCCATAAAAATGTAGCTATTATTCCTGCATTTGCGTATAAATTTAACCATACTATTAAATCTGGTGGTTTTATAGCTACAATATATATAATTATACCTAAAACTGTTGTAACTAATAAACTTATAGTAGCAGTTTTTTTAGCATCTTTTTTTATTTTAGGATTTATATAGTTAGTATATATATCATTTACTATAGAACCAGAAGCAACTAATAATTGAGAATCTACAGTTGACATTATTGAAGCTAGTGGCCCTGCTAAAACTATTCCTGCTATTATAGGAGGAAATAATTGAGTAGTTATAGTTGGAATAACTAAATCTCCAGATTCAATTCCCGTAACTAAAGTTCTAGAAAAAGCACCTACTAAATGCATTCCTAAAAGTAATACCATAGATACTATAGTTCCATATTTTATTCCATCATGTAAACTCTTAGTATCTTTATAGCTCATTGCCCTTTGAGATACAGATGGTATCCCAACCACCGCAAAGCCAACTAAAATCCAAAAAGAGGTTACCCATGCCATACTCATCTGACCTGGAGTTACCCCAAAAGGTGTAATAAGCCCTTCATTTATATTTTGCATATTATTTACAATGCTCTCTACTCCTCCACCGGCTATTAATGTTCCTATAAATATAGCAATGGTTGCAATAGTCATTATTACCCCTTGTATTGCGTCTGATATAGTTACAGCTCTAAATCCACCTATTACTGTATGTACAATTACTGTTATTCCAAAAGCCGTAAGAGCTAATTTATAATCTATTCCAATAGCTCCTTGTAAAAGTCTTGCAGCTCCTACCCATTGTGCTGCCATAGCTGCTATAAAAAATACTACTATAGATATAGATGTTAATATAACAACTGAATCGGACTTATATCTTTCTCTTAAAAAATCAGTTATTGTTACTGCATTTATTTTTCTAGCTATAATTGCAAATTTTTTACCAAGTACTGCAAGAGTAAAATAACCTGTTGGCATTTGAGCCATAGCTAAAAATACCCATCCCAATCCTTGAGTATAGGCAGTTCCAGGTCCTCCAATAAAACTTCCTGCACTTAAGTAAGTTGTAACCAATGTCATAGCTAAAACAAATCCACCTAAATCTCTTCCGCCAGTCATATATTCATCCATAAATCCTTTTTCCCCGGCAGCTTTATTTTTAGCTCTATTTACAAATTTCATTGAATAAAAACCTACTACAAACACAACTATAAAGTATATTATAATAGGAATTAAAACTTGAAAGTTTACAGATTTCATTATTTATATTCCTTTCTATATTCTTTTAACTCATCCTCACTTAATCCATCTAATGACATATTTTTAAAAAATTTATTTATCATTATAACGGTTAATATAGAAAACAGTATTCCTCCTACTATACAACTCATAAAAAACCATGCTGGAAAACCAAACATATATGTATATTCTGATACTGGTTTTGATCCTAAACCATAGCCAAACCCGAACCACCATATTAAATTGACTATTCCTAGGACTAATCCCATTATAGCCTCTTTATTGCATTGTTTATATCTAGGATCTTCTTCAAACTCTTTTCCTTTTTTCGTCATATAGTATATCTCCTTTACTCATATTTACTTATTTAATATGTCCAAAATAAACTTTTCCTATTTTAGAAAATTATTCAAGTATACAATATACATTAAAAATATACCTCATCCGTAAGAATATGTCTATAAAATCTTAAAATTTCTCTAAATTCATATTAAAATTAAACATAAAAAAACTTGCAAAATTTTAATTTTGCAAGTTTTTTTATTAACAAGTAGCTCCACCTACAGTATGTAATTGAGCTTCTAATATTTCTTCTTTTCTTTCAAGTATTTCATTTCCTAAGACTTTAACTTCTATATCTTCAACTCCTATTCTATCTATCATATCTCCAAAACGTTCTCCTGTTTTACCTTGTTCTCTATATATAAGAAGAGTTTTTTCTAATATATTCATCATTTCTTCTTCACTATGTATTCCTGATATAGGAGTTCCTGGTCTTGAAGCTTTACCCCACTTACCTCCTAAGTATATCTTTAAACCTTTTTTTCCTTCATCAATTGCATCAAAGTGGCATTTTCCTATACATAACCCACAGTTATTGCATTTTTCTCTATCTATAAAAGCTTTACCATCAACCATACTTATAGCTCCTACTTTACAAGTATCTTTAGGAGCACATTTTTTACATCCTGAACACATATCTTCATCAAAATCTGGTACAAACTGTCCTATCACTCCAAAATCATTTAAGCTAGGTTTTATACAGTTATTTGGACATCCTCCCACTCCTATTTTAAATTTATGCGGTAATTTTACATCATACCATTTTTCATAAAACTCCTTATGAAGTTTAGTTCCTATTCCCTGCGTGTCACAAAGTCCAAATGTACAAACTGTACCTTTGCATGGAACTATAGGTCTTACTCTAGATCCTGTACCTCCTGAAACTAAATTGTCTTTTTTTAAATGTTCTTTAGTATTTTCTATATCTTCATATTTAATTCCAGGTATTTCTAAAGTAAGTCTTGATGTTAAAGATATATCTCCACTTCCATACTTCTTAGCTATTTCTGCCACATTTATTAATTGATCTGCAGTTATAGCTCCATTTTCAGTTATAACTCTACAAGAAAAATGTTTTCCATCATTATTTGATAAAAATCCTTGTCCCTTAACTTCTTTTCTCATTGCATCTGTTATTTTCATAATTAATTTACCCCCATTTCAGTGTTTATCTCTCTGTTTAAAGCTAATCCACCTTCTAAAATTTGTACATCTTTATATCCAAAATGCTTCATTCTATTATATGCTAAGTAAGCTCTTTTCCCTCTAGCACAAACCAAAAGAATTTTATCATCGTAATCAAAACCATCTAACTTTCCATTTAGTGTTGCTAAGTCTATAAACGGTATGCCTTCTAATTGAGATGTTTTATTTACATCTGCTAACTTATAATCTTCTTGATTTTCAATGAAATCATTGTATCTTACTATTTTTACAGCTCCATCAATTTTATTTAAAAGTACATTTGCCACATGCCCTAATGGATGTATAGCTGTTGAAAAAGGTGGAGCATATGCTAAATCTAGATTTTGTAAATCACTTATTGTAGCATTAAAAGTTATTGCCGTTGCAACTATATCTATCTGTTTATCGACATTACCTTCTCCAAATATCTGAGCTCCTAATACTCTTTTGCTGTTTTTATCTGCTATAAGTTTAATAATTATCATTTTAGAATCTGGATAATAATGAGCTTTATCATCTATTGGAACTATAACGCTCTCTACTTCATATCCTGAATCTTTTGCATCTTTTTCAGTTAGTCCAGTTCTTGCTGCATTTAAATTTAATAATTTCACTATTCCAGTTCCTAATACTCCGTTAAATGGAGTTTTTTCTCCACTTATAGTTTTAGCAACACATCTTCCTTCTTTATTTGCAGATGATCCCATCGGAGACCATGTAGGCTTTCCGCTTAGTATATTTTTTACTGTTACACAATCACCTACTGCATATATATCTTCATCATTAGTTTGCATATATTCATTAACTTTTATAGTTTTATTTGTCTCTAATTCTAAGCCACAATCACTTGCTATCTTTGTATTAGCTCTTATACCAACAGCCATTACTATCATATCTGCTTTCATAGCTCTTTTATCTGTTCTTACTTTCTTTACTTTATTATCTCCCTCTATAGAAATTAATCTTTCTCCAGTTAAAACCATTATCCCATTTTCCATTAATTCATCTTCAACATAAGAACATACCTCATCATCAAAACCTGGCATTATGTGGTCCATAGCTTCAACTAAAGTTGTTTTAACTCCCATTTCATGAAGGTTTTCAGCAACTTCAAGTCCTATAAACCCGCCTCCTACTACCACAGCTCTTTTTATATTATCAGTTTCAACAACTTCACGAACAGCTATAGCATCATTTGGAGTTCTCATATAATAAACACCTTCCAAATCTATTCCTTCTATAGGTGGTTTTACTGGGTCTGCACCTGTTGCTATAACCAATTTATCATAATTAAATTTAACTTCTTCATTATTATTTAAATTTATTGCATTTACTATTTTTTTATCTCTATCTATAGATAAAGCTTCTATTCCTGTTTTAACTTCTACTTGAGTTAAATCAGAAAAACTCTTAGGAGTATTTACTATCAAATCTGATTTATTTTCTATAACTCCTCCAACATAGTATGGAAGTCCACATCCTGCATATGAAATATTCTCTCCCTTAGTTATAAGAGTTACATCTAAATCTCTATTTTCACGTTTTAGTTTTGCAGCTGTTTTAGTTCCCGCAGCAACTCCCCCAATTACTAATACTTTCATATTACCCCTCCAAAAATTTTTACTAATTATATTTTTAACAATTCCTATTTAACTAAAGTGTATCAACTGTCTAGTATAATGTAAAATTATAAAATCTTATTGATTTATAAATTTAACTTATAGTACACTTTACTTATCAAAAGTGTATTGGGGGATACTATGATAGATTTTAGATTAAAAACATTTATAGACTTATGTGAAACTAAAAGTTATACAAAAACGGCAAAGAGACTATGTATTACTCAGCCTGCCGTTAGTCAACACATCAAATATATAGAATCTAAGTATAATATAAAATTATTTGATTACATAGGAAAAAATTTAACTCTAACTAAGCTAGGTCAAGACTTTTTAAATAACATTTTAAAATTAAAAACCATGTCTTTATCTATTGAAAATGATTTAAAAAATTCAAAATGTATATCTAAATCTTTATCATTTGGCGCAACTCGTAGTATTGGTGAATTTGTTATGCCAAATATTATAAAAAATTATTTAAAAGATTGTCCAAATGCTAATTTATCCATGGTTGTTGATAATACAAAAACATTATTGGATATGCTAAAAAAAGGTGTTTTAGAATTTTGTTTTATTGAAGGCCATTTTAATAAAGCAGATTACGAAACTCACTTATTTAGTTATGAAGATTTTATTTTTATTGCTTCTCCAGAAAATCATCTTGCTAAAAAATCTAATTTATCTCTCGAGGACTTATTTGGAGAAAATTTAATTCTTCGAGAGCAAGGTTCAGGTAGTCGAGATATATTTGAACTTTGGCTTTATGAACAAAATTATTCTAATAAAAATTTTAACTCCCTACTCCAAGTAGGTAATATTAATTTAATAAAAGATTTGGTAAAAAATAATTTTGGCATATCTATAATTTATAAAGTTGCTGTAATGGATGAATTAGAAAAAAATGAATTGATAATGCTAGATATAAATTCTATGAAATTATCTCATGAATTTAATTTTATATATTTAAAAGATTCTATATTTGCTTCAGAGTATGTGGATTTTTTTAATAAAATAAACAATTTTTAAACAGCTTAACTCCTTCTGATTCCCACGTTTTAAAAGGCTTAAATTTGTATTTTTATTTATTTAATTTTTTAAATTTTTAAAAAACCTGTTGCAAAAACCTTTTCCTTCGCACTATAATTCAAATCAAGAGCTAGATAAATATTTAATTAACAATATTTATTTTTTAGGGGGGGATTTTATGTCGACAGGAATGTTGATGGGATTAGGAGCTTGTGTAATTTTAGCTAGTGTTTCTACATTTTTAGGCAATCTTCAACATATAGTTGGTGCTCCTATGATAGGTTTGTTTCTAGGTGCTTTACTTGGAAATATAAAACCTGCTAAGGGAGACTATAAAAAAGGAACTACATATGCAGCAAAAAAACTTTTAAAGTTTGGTATTATTTTAGCTGGTGCTACACTTAACTTTAATGCAATAATTCAAACTGGTGGAAATGCACTTCCACTAATTATTACAAATATATGTATATCATTCTTAACTGCCTTATTAGTTGGTAAAGCTCTAGGAGTGTCTATTAATACAAGAAGATTGGTCGGCTCTGGTACTGCTATATGTGGAGGTACTGCTATAGCTACTGTTAGTCCAATAATAAATGCAAATGATGATGAAATGGCTTATGCTTTAACAGCAATATTTTTATTTGATGTTTTTGCAGCTCTAGCATTTCCATTTATAGCTAATAGCTTAAACTTAACTCCAGATCAATTTGGTTTACTTGCTGGTACTGCTATAAGCGATACTTCTAGTGTGGTTGCCGCTGGTGATACTTTTGCAAAACTTGTAGGTGTATCTTCAGCTTCTGAATTACCAGTTATAGTTAAACTTACTAGAACTACTTTCTTGGTTGTAGTAGCTATTGTATTTACGATAGTTGTTGTAAATGAAAAAAGAAAAGAAGCTCAACTTGTAAGTGCACACGCTTTAGGCAATTCATCTAATGAGCCTAAAAAATCTTTTGGAAAAATAATTATGGATGTATTTCCTTGGTTTATATTAGGATTTTTAGGTATGGCTATCCTAAATACATTTGGAGTTTTTCCTGAATCAACATCTCCATTTTTCAAAAAAGGTTATAAATTCTTGGTAACTACTGCTTTGGTAGGTGTTGGTTATAAAATAAATATAAAAGATTTATTTACAAAAGGTGCAAAGCCTATGATTTTAGGTGGTATAACTTGGTGTTCTGTTGCAATAGTCGCTATTGGATATGTGCTTATATTAATGTAAATTTTTAATATATTTTTTAAGGGATGACAAAAGTCATCCCTATCTTAATTTATTTTCTAAAGTTAACTGTTCTAACATTATCTTGATTATTTTTATTTATATTTTTAGATAAAGTTCCTTCTTTTAATCCAAGTAATTCTTCTACATCTTTTGGATATATACTAAGACCATAGTTAGCTAAATTATTCATAAATAAACCTTCATTCATAATTTTACTTTCAATTAGCATATCAAATGATTTTTTAAGTAACATTGGATTAGTAGATTTTATATTGTCATCTAATGGCTCTTTTTTAGACCATCCTTTTTTATCCATCTCATTCATTAAATACATATACTTTTTATAACTTACTTTACCTAATTGATATCCTCTAAGAATCATAGCCCAAACAGGAACTATCCATTTTTTCTTTAATTCTATATAATCTTCTAATTCATGTACTCCTTCTAAATCAGCTAAAAAACTTTCTCTTGGCATTAAGAAAGCACATGCAAATTCATCTTTAGAAAACTTTTTAGATTGTATATTAGTTTCTGTTGATACTATATATGCTAATTCATATGCCAAATCATAGTTTCTTATAGGTGCTGATTTTCTATCATTTCCTAAAGAAATAAAGTATCTTGATTCTTTATCTATACTTTGTTTTTGACTAAATGCTAGCGCTCCCTTTTTGTCAATATTCGTCGCCGATATAAAAATTCCATTTATTTCAAGTAAAGAAACCATATTTCCTATTGGTCCATCTCCTAGGTTAAAATAATTTCTTACCTTTTCTGCCAAATCTTCAATATCATCATTTTTATTTAAATTGTTAGGTAAATTCATTTCAGGAAAGCTTATATATCCTTGTATGAATTTAATTAATCTATGAGTCATTACTAATTTTTCTTTAAAGGCTATGTCATCTACTCTAGGTAATGTAGATTCGGTTCTAATATGTGTATTTTCAACTACTACATTATTATCATCACTTTGACTAAAGTAATCTTTTGGAAAATTTAAAGCATTAGCTAATTTCATTTCATTTTCTAATGTTGGTTTATATTTATCACTTTCAAAAGCCAGTATATCCTTCTTATTTATTTTTGTTTCATTTGCTAAAACATCTATAGTTTTGCCTCTATAAACCCTAGCATTTTTTAGTTTTTTTCCGTTAAAAATCTTTTTACTCATATTTTCTACCTTTCTTTTACTTCAGTAAGTCTAATATTTCATCATTTGATAAACTCTTAAGTGTTGCTGAATCTGACAATTCATTACTTATTATATCATCTATTAGCTTTATTTTCTCTTCTTGAAGCTTAATTATCTTTTCTTCTATTGTTCCTTTTGCTATTAACTTAATAACTTCTACAACTTGTTTTTGCCCAAGTCTGTGAGCTCTATCACTAGCCTGATTTTCAACTGATATGTTCCACCATGGATCAAAGTGAATAACAGTATTTGCTGAAGTTAAGTTAAGCCCTGTACCTCCAGCTTTTAGTGATATTAAAAACACTTTTTTGTTATTATTTTCATTAAATTCATTTACTAATTTAATTCTGTCCTTAGCTGTAGTTTGTCCATCTAAATAATTATATTCTATTTTTTCTTTATCTAACTTAGATGCTATATTTTGCAATACACTTGTAAATTGTGAAAATACTAATACTTTATCATTATTTTCAATTCCATCTTTTAATAACTCTATACAAGCATTGATTTTTGAACTTTTCCCTTTATAATCAGTTACGATTATACTTGGATCTAAGCATAATTGTCTAAGTTTAGTTAAATAAGATAATACTGTTATTTTATCATTACTTTCATATTTATCTTGAAGTTTTCTTTGAATTTCGTCTACATAAGTTTTATATATTTTTCTTTGTTCTTTACTTAACTCAACAAGAAACTTTTTTTCTATTTTATCTGGTAGTTCTTTTATAACTTGTTTTTTAGTTCTTCTTAATATAAAAGGTTTTATAAGTTTCTTTAATCTTTTAATATTATTTTCATCTCTTATAAAGATAGCATTGAATTTAGTCACATTGTATAAATATCCTGGCATTATAAAATCAAAAATCGACCAAAGTTCTAATAAGTTATTTTCTATAGGAGTTCCCGTAAGTGCAAATTTACACTTTGATTTAATGCCTTTAACTGAATCCGTTGTTATAGAAGTTGGATTTTTAATATTTTGAGCTTCATCAATAACCATATAGTCAAAGTTTATCTCTTCGTATTTATTAAAATCATTTCTTAATGACCCGTAAGTAGTTAATATTACATCAAAATTTTCAACTTTGTCAATTATTAATTCTCTTTCTTTTTTACTACCATGTGCTATACCTATTTTTAAACTAGGTGCAAATTTTTCAAACTCACTTTTCCAATTATGTATAAGAGATGTAGGAGTTACAACAATACTTTTACTGTTATTTTTTGATAATAAAAAAGTTATCGTTTGAAGAGTTTTACCTAACCCCATCTCATCAGCTAATATACCACCAAAACCACAATAATCTAGAGTTTTAAACCAATTAAATCCTTCTTGTTGATAATCCCTAAGATTAGCTTTTAAATTTTTTGGAATTTCATAGTTTAAACTATCTATATTATTGAATTTATCTAATATTTTTTTAGTATTTTCTATTCCTTCTATATATGGGATCTTATTTTCAGTTAAAAGTTCATTTATGTACATAGCTTTACTTTGATGAATTTGCATCTCTTTTATACTACTTGTAAAACCTAATGTTTCCATAAGTTTAAATATCTCTTTAGTTTCATCTTCTTCTAAATTAATAAAATTTCCATTTTTTAATTTATAAAATCTTTTATTAGCCTTAAATGCTTTTAATATCTCTTTGTACTCTATTTTATCTACTTCTTCTATTTTAAACTTAAATTCTAAATAATGATTTATTTCTTCACCTAAGCCTACTTTTATGTTTGATGCATTATATACTTTTTTTTCTTTAAATTTATCTGAATAATAAACTTCACCAATATTTTTAAGCCTATTAATCTCTTTACTCAAAAAGTCATATAATTGATTATCTCCTCCTCTAAACACATACTTATCTTTATCTTTCTCAAAATAATTTGTATATAGTCTGTATATAGCGTCTTCTTCTTTTTCAACATCTCTAATTACAAATTTACCTTCATCTTCACCTTCATAGTATAGTTTCACATCACAAACTATCTTAGAATCTTCTAAATCAAAGTAATATTTTACAATTAAATCTTTTATTATATTGTTTATTATACTTTCATCTATATTTACATTACTTGATATATCTTTGATTTTAGGTATTAAATTTGTTAAGCATTCACTTATTTCTTCTTTTTCAAACTCTATACTCTTATATTCATTTAAAATCTCATACAGTTTTTTATAGTAAACTCCATTTATATCTGACAGTATATATATGTTTTCCTTATAAAAAACTACATCCCCTTTATTTGATAATGGTATAGGTAGGTCTTCTTTATTTGATATAATTATTTTATTTTCTTCTTTTCTTATATCTAAATTTAAAGGAATATCTCCTTCTATAATTTGTGGTTTATATGTTTTTCTATCAAAATTAAAAGTAAATTCCTTGTATATTAAACACTTCATAAGTCTTCTAAGTAAGCTAGAGTTAAGAATCATATATCTATTTTTTCTAGCATTTATATTATCAACTAAACTTAGTCCATAATCTTCTATAAACTTAGCTAATTTTTCATCATCTTCAAAATAGCTACTTTTAGGATCGTATATAAAATTTCTTCCATAAACTATACTTTTTCCTTCTACTCTAGAATTAGCAAATTGTCTAAAGTCTTTAATTGTATACATTTTGTAATTACCAATTTTAAATTCAACTTCTAATGTATCATTTAAATAACTGGTTATATCTACTTCTAAATTAACTTTTTCTTTTGGAATTGGCTTAAAATAATTCAATAAATCTTTATTTATAAAACTAGTATTAAATTTTGGTTTAGTTTTTTCTTTTACATCTAAAGTTTTTAGTTTTAGATTATCTATGATACTAGATTTTAATTCATCAATACCTTTTAAAGTAATTGCTGCTATATGTTTACATATAAATTCATTGTCTAATGTGGTATTTTTATTAAAATCTTCACAAGTACATCCACAACTTATAATATTCTTATTATCAATATCTATAATTAAAAAGCTATCATAAACTTCTCTTTGGTATTTTGATGCTATATTTCCATAAAAGCTAATTTTTCCATCTTCCTTAAAATAACTACTTTCTTCTATGTATCCTTGTTTATAATAGTCCTTTGCCCTATCTAATCTATATTTATCTGTATTTTTTAATAATACTTCATTTGCTATTTTAAAATCCATCTACTCACCTAATTTCTTTTAAATCGTAACCTTTATTATATATTTTTTAATAAAAATAATAAAGGCTATAGTCTAATATTTTTAAACTATAGCCTTTATTTTCATAATTTAATTTTATTCATGTTTTGACCTTTACAGTCAATGTATCCATTTATAATATTTTTAACTGTACTACCAACTATAAACATAACCACTATATTTACCATTTATTATAAGTAAAACTTACTAAAAAATAAACTATACTGACCTTTATATATAAGCATTTTTAAATTTATCTAATTATTATCATTTCATGTCCATAAATTTTATCAACTTTAAACTTAATTTTATTATCTTCTTTTATAAAATCTATATTTTCCTCATTGTTGTATTTTCTAATACTACTTATATCAAAATTATCTATTTCTAAATTAAATTCAATGTTAAATAAAGGTATTATGTCTTCTATTGTGTAAATATCTTGAGATTTTTTTTCTGTTATATAGTGAAGTATATGTAAAATATATCCTTCTTTATCTAAATCTTTTTGAATTGTAGTTAGTATCGTGGATGGACCATTATGACTTACAAGCTTATTTCCTATAAGTAAATTAATTGCATCTTTTATAATCTCTTTACACCACTTAGCTCCATTTTTTCTATATATATTAAATATGGGATGTGCAAAATATAATTTATCGTTGTATATTGTAGCTGCTGGATTCCCTATTTCTTTACTTGATGGTGAATGTTGATGTGAACAAAACTTATTATCTTCTCCTCTATTGAAATAAGGCTTTATTGTATTTAATACAATTGAAGATTTACAAGTACTTATATCAATTTTTCCTAAGTACATAACAAATTCTTCTTTAGGTAGATTTTTACCTATTATGTCATTTGGTATTATAAAATCACGATCATATTTAGATTTTCCTAATCTTTTATTTCCAAAGAAATCTATTTCTTCATCTAAATCTAAACTATCATATGTTCCAATTACTTTTCCACCATTTTTAACATAATCTTCTAACTTTTCTTTTAATTTATAACTTCCTTTTATTTCATCTGGTATTATAATTAATTTATATCTGTTAAAATCAATGTTCATATCAATTATATCAAACTGATACGACAATTCTTGAAGCATTCTAACAGCACCTATTAGGGCTTGTGATGTTTTATTTGTATTGTTAAAGGCTTCTGGTGTTAGTACTCCTATCTCAGATATAACCTCTATATTTGATAAATATTGTTCTTTTTCTTTTACTGATTTATATACTTTTCCTATTAAGTCATAAGCAGGTTTTGATAGTTCTCCGCTTGGATGAAGTTGGTCTCCTATTGAACATTTACATCCTTGAGCTAACATATTAAAACATTCAAATTCTAATGCAGCTTTATTTTTCAAGGAATGAAAGTCGCCCCAATAAGTGTGAAATTTACCTGTCATACCTAAAATTTCTTTTCCTAAAAGCCTTGAAAATCTTACAGTTGTAGGAAAATGATCGTATCCCCATCCTCCACTTGGAAGTGATTCTAATTCTAAATGGGTAAATGAATCTAATGAATCCCAAAATTTAGGTCCTATATGAGAACTATTATAAAAAATTGTTGCATCTTCTACTTTAGATTTTATCAAATGTGTTATTTCATTTCTAAATTCATTTAACATTTGATTTGAGTAAGCCATTCTTTCTTCTTTAATATTAATATCTATATTTAAACTTTTCATTTTTTCTTTACAATAATCGCAACAGCAATCTACTGCAAATAAAATATCCATAAAAAATCCATCTATATTTTTTTCTCCAAGGGATTCAATTATATCAATTATGTGTTTCTTAAAATACTCTCTATATGGTGAATTTAAGCATATTGTATCATAAAAATGTGGTTTTTCTACATTTTGAGTGCATATAACGTCTCCATTAACATCTCTACTTAACCATTGAGGAAATCTACTACTTATATATCCATCCCATTGAACAGTTGTATATATGGGTACTTTTATATCTAATTTATGGCATGCTTTTATTTGTTCTATCAATAAGTTTTTGTTTTTTAAATTTGGATGAATCATTTCTGAATTGTTTTTAGATGGATAGTATAACCATCCATGGTGACATCTAGCAAAGCATGTTATAGAATTTACACATGATTCATTAAGAATCTGTGCAAATTTATCACTATCAAAACTTTCTCCTACATTATTTATATATTCACTAGTATGAAAATCTAAATGAACTTGTCTAAAATTTAATTTATCCATATTCTCCCCCTATTAGTAATAGTTTAAAAAAATAATTTTATTAATAATAATTCTATTTTTTTATAAATATACCTACTAAATATTTAATAATTATTAAATAAAAAAGGTAGCTTTTTAGCTACCTTTTTTATTAATTAGTTATTTGTTTAGTTAATGCACCTTGTCTTTTTGCTGAAACTTTTTTATCTACAGTTTGACTTTCTTCGAATTCAGATTGAAATTGGGAATTTCTTTGAGAATGATTTACCATAGCATGAAAAGACTGTGCTTCATTTTTATATTCATCATATTTTTTAGACTTTTTCATTTAATCATCCTTTCTTAATTAATTAAGATTAGGTTGTGATTTTTAAAGAATTTTAATCTGTATAAAATTTACCTTATTAGTTTAATTTAAGCTAATAAAAAATTTTAATATAGAAAGAATTAATATTATAGTGCTAATTCTTTATTTTCTAAGATTTCTTTCTTTATAGTTTTGATAACTCCACATTCTTCATTTGTATATTTAGTTTCAAAATTTGCTACTTCTTTAACATCTTCATGTCCATTTTTCATTGCATAACTATAATATGCACTTTTCATCATTTCTATATCATTTAAATGATCTCCAAAAACCATAGTTTCATCATATTTTATATCAAACATATCTTGAACTTTTTTTATTGCTATGCCTTTATTAGTTCCAAAACTTGATATATCCAACCAAAATTTTCCAGAAGGAGTCATCGTAATTTCCTTTATATCTTTATTTTTAAAGATATGGTAACTATTACTTTCAGCATCAATCATATCAAACATATTAACTTTAAATATTCCATCTTCTACATCAAGTAATGAATCAACTTTTATAACGGGAACATTCATTGGGAAGTGTATATTAAGTAACTCTAAAGCCTTGTCATCTTCTAGATATAATCCTTTTGTTCCACATAACATAGGGTATGCATCTTTAATCCCTCTACCTATATCAACTAATTTTTCTATGGCATCCTTTTCCAAAAATTTAGAGTATATGCACTCATCTTTGTAAAATATACCTGTTCCATTTTCACATATAAACATTAATTCATCTTTATAATCTTCAAATTTATATGATATATCTAAGTAATTCCTTCCTGTCGCTATTGCAAACATTATATTGTTTTCTTTTAATTTTTCTATAGTTTCTTTAAAATCACTTGGTATTTTGTGATTACTATTTAATAATGTCCCATCCATATCTGTCGCTATCAATTTAACCATGATGCCCTCCTATTTATCTAAACATTTTTATAAAAACAAAACCTATAAATAAAGCTACAATTAGAGATGTTATAGCTCTATGATTTCTTTTTAACTTATATTCATTATAAGCTATAGTAAATTGCTGAAGTATTAATCCTACTAAAATCATTTTTGTTATAAATTCGCCTTCAACTATTTTTAATATAGCTAAAAATGCACATATTACTATACATACACATAGTCTTATATTGAGTTGTTTTAGATTTTCATTATAATACAATTTTTACTCCTCCTAAACCTTCACTCATATACTATTATACATAATAAACTTTAAAACTAAAAGATGTATACAATATTATAAATTATGTATTGTTATATTGCTGATATTTAAATAAAGTTATAAAATATAAAAATGAATACTTATGAAAGAGGAATTTTTATGGATGAACAATTTTATGAAAAATTATTGAATATAGACACCACAGGTGAAAAGCTTTGGGATGAGAGTATAACTCATTATCACCCCTATCAAGCAACTTCATATATAGCACTAGACATATTATTTAAACAATATTTAATGGAGAAAACTGATAATGTTGTTGACTTTGGCTGTGGTAAAGGCCGTCTTATATTTTATCTTAATAGTTTTTTTAAATGTAGTGTTACAGGGATTGAAATGGATGAAAATTACTATAAACAATGTTTAATTAATAAAGAAAATTATCTAGAAAAACACAAAAGGCTATGTAGCCAAATAGATTTTAAGTGTATTTTAGGAGAAAATTATCTAATAAAAAATTCTGAGAATAAATTTTACTTTTTTAATCCATTTTCAGTTAATATTTTTACAAAAATTGTAAATAATATCTTGGATTCTTATGATGAAAATCCTAGAATTATTGATTTAATTTTATATTATCCTTCTGAAGATTATATATATTTCCTTGAAAATAATACAGCTTTTTTACTTTATGAAGAAGTGCAATTGCCAGGATTATATGAAAAAGACTCCTGTGAAAGATTTTTAATTTATAGACTTTATGTATAAAAAAAGTTGGGAATATACCCAACTTTTTTACTTTCCACTTTTTCTTTTTCTTATTATAAATATAGCTAGTATAATTACTACTATTATTGATATTATTGATACTATTAAAATATTTGTTACATTAGGGATTTTAGCTGATGCCTGAATATTTTCTAAGTTTCCTAAACTAAAATCCCAATTGTAAGTATATACACCATCTTTATCTGAAGTAGTTGTAGCATTAGAACTTATAAGTTTAATAGGTGTATTTAAATGAAAATTCAAATCAAAATTCGAACCAAAAAGACTTAAAATTCCCATTTCTTCACTACTAAGATTTTTTTTCATATAATCTTTTAATTTTATATTTACGTCATATATAGTATAAAAGAACTTATTTTGAGTATTAATATCTACAATATCTGCATATTTACTCATATCTTTATTGTTTTTCAAGTCTAAATTAGTTATATTACCTAAATTTTTTGTTATTCTATATCCAGTTTTACCTTCATCTGTTATTTTTTCAACACTGTCATAACTTTGTTTTAAATCATCTTCATTAATTCCTTTCATTAATGTATCATTACTTAATATTTGTGCTGTTAAACTTGCATTTCCTTTTTTGTCTACATCTAATGTTATATCTGAATTTACACAACCAGCTAAAATTGTAGTTGTTATAATCATAGTTATTAAAACAATAAATTTTCTCATACGATGTCCTCCAAGTTTTTATTTATAGTAATATATTATCACATTTTTTGGAAAAATATTTATTTACTTAGATTTTCTTTGTTATGTATATATTGCTGATATACTTTTATGTATAATATATATTATTATATTTACAAGAAAGGAAACTAATATGTGTACAATAAAACAATTTAACGATTTGACATTAGAAGAGTTGTATGAGATTGCAAAATCAAGATATGAAATTTTTGCTTGTGAACAAAAAATCTTTACTGAAAATGACTTTGATGATATAGATAAGAATTGTTATCATGCATTTATTAAAGATAAAAATTTAATAGTAGCTTACGCTAGAATAATCCCTAAGGAGTTTAGCCCTTATTGTAATTCTTCTATAGGTAGAGTACTTGTTTTAAAGTCATACAGAAAAAATCACTTAGCAAAAAAACTTATGAATTGTTCTATAGATTTTATAAAAAATGAGTTATGTGAATCTCATATAACAATATCTGCACAAGAATATATAAAAGGCCTTTATTCTTCACTTGGTTTTAAAGAAATCTCTAATGTATATGATGAATGTAATATTCCACATATCAAAATGAGATTAGATATTTAATTATATTTTGGTATGTTCTAAATTAAGATATGTTAAAAGGTAAGAACTAATTTGATTTTAAATCAGTACTTACCTTTTAAATAAATATTATTATAAATTTATTTGTTTCTATAAGTTTTGTTTTAATTTGGATTTTCATATCTCACCATTAATGCCAATTTTAAAAGAAACATATTTAGAATTTAGAAAAATTTTTCTATCACAATTTTAATTAAGTCTATAAAACTAGATAAAAGAATAACTTCTGCAATTAACAATTGAATGTTTAAATTACTTTTCTGTTTCTTTTTCTTATTAGGCATTCTTTCACACCCTTTTTTATATTAATATTCAATTAAAATTTCATTATTCCTTTTAAATATAAAAATAATAATAAAGAGCCTAGTTCCCTAAGCTCTTTTTACTTTAGATTATATTAAATTTAATATTCAAGTTATTTAATATAATTTCCAATGACTATCTCTATATCTGGTTCTCCTAAACCAAATCTTTTACTTTCTATATTTATAATTCTTGCATCTTTATCCTCAAGATCATTATCAATTTTTATTTCATTGCAAAATAATAGAAAACTTAAATTTTCAGAATTTACTAATTCTCTAATAGCATTTTTATCTTTCTCACTTACATTTGATTTTTTTGAAAAAGTTAACTTGATATCAATAGTCATAATAAAATCTCCTCCTATTTATTTTGATTTACAATTTATAACTTTCTACATAAATCAACAAATTCCTTCATTTTTAATTTATCAATTTCAAAAATAAAAAAATAAATTTTGATATTATTAAAGGATTTTGTATTGTTTTTATAGAAGTATCTTTATAAATTTTAATTTATAATTCACTGAGTTCTAGTTCTATGGATATTTTCCTAGAACTATTTTTTTAATCTAAATTCTTATTATATTTTTAAATTTGATTTAATTGCTCTTTAATCCATAGTAAGGTTTGGTCTCCGGCAGCTTTGGAAAAATAATAATCTTGTAAATATTGATTTTTATCAGATGAAGATTGTGAATTTAAAAAAAGATTTAAATAAGATAAAGACATACTATAGTAATTTAATGTATTTAATAATGCTAAAGATAAAGGATTTTTTTCTTCGTTTCCACTTTCTTTATCATGATACTCTGACAATTTAATTCTAAGGTTTCTTATCTGACTTTTTATAAAGGCTGCATCGTTTAGTAATTTATTTTTTTCTTTTTTTACAAGTTCACTATCAAGAGAGTTTGATCCTAATATATATATTTGATCTCCTATTTTAATTAATTCCTGTAGATAATCTTCTTCTACACTTTTACTTTTTATTAAATTTTTTTGAGCATATACTACATCTAAATTATTAAAACTAAATGTCATAAATGATGTGATTAATATTAGTATTAAACTAATTGATTTTTTCATTTATACAACTCCTTCAATAAATTTTTCTATTATATTTAAATTTATTATTCTCATATAATCACTTACTATATTCAAATTTAAATTAGGAAAATTTATACGATTAATATTATTAATAAAAAGATAAATAAGATATTGAAAATAGCAACATATATTTTAACTTTATGTAGAAGATTTAACTCTTTAAATCAATTATTTACTTTTTTAAAATTTTTATAAAAAATACATATCGTAGATAAAACTTATTTTTTAAGCATATATCTTCGATATGTATATATTTAATTATTTGTCTATTATTTTATTTATACTTGTATAAATTCAAATTTATCAACATCAAATAACCCTTTATCTGTAATTTTTATATGAGGTATTACAGGTAATGCTAAAAACGCTAATGTCATAAATGGTTCAATATCTTTACTTACACTTAATTTTTCATATGCAATTTCAAGCATCCCATCTAACTTTTCACTTACAAAGCTTATATCTTTATCACTCATTAAACCTGCTATTGGAAGACTTAGGCTATCTAAAATTTCATTATTTGAAGATATAGCTAATCCTCCTCCAATTCTTTTTATTTCATCTACTGCATTAATTATATCTTCGTCATTATCTCCAACAACTATTATATTATGAGAGTCATGAGCCACAGTTGATGCTATAGCCCCATTCTTAAGTTTAAAGTTTTCAACTAGTCCAATACCTATGCTCTTTTTATTTGTATGTCTTTCAATTACTACAAGCTTTAATATATCAATATTTTTATTAAATTCAAATTTTCCATCTTTTGTATCTACATTCCTAACTAATTTCTCTGTAATTAAGTTATGAGGAAGTAACCCAATTACATTAGCTTTATTATCTTTTATATTGATTTCTAAATCCTCTTTTGTAATTTTTCCTATTTGAACAGTATTTGTAACACTTGAACTATCTGATTTTGTTAAATCAAATAGGAATTTTTTATTCTCTCCTACTAGTTTTCCATCTTTAAATACCTTTAAAACATTAAAGTCTTGTAAATTATCTACAACGACTATATCGGCTTTATATCCTGGTGCTATTGCTCCTATAGTTTTTAAATTGTAACAATTTGCTACATTTATAGTAGCCATCTGTATAGCCATTATAGGATCAATTCCATATTTTATAGCCATTCTTATATTATTATCTATATGTCCATTGTTTAATATATCTTGTGGATGTTTATCATCTGTACAGAATAAACATCTTTGATAATTAAAGTTATTTACACCCTTTATTAAAGCTTCTAAATTTCTTGCTGCTGAACCTTCCCTTATCATTATATACATTCCAAGTCTTATTTTTTCAATCATCTCTTCAACTGTAAAACATTCATGATCTGTAGTTATTCCACTTGTAACATATGCATTTAATCCTTCATTATTTATATTTGGAACATGTCCATCTATATATTTGTTATATTTCTTTGCTAAATCTAGTTTATCAACAACTACTTTATCTTTATTTACTACCCCTGGATAGTTCATCATTTCTCCAAGCCCTAAAACTTTATCATGATTAATATATTTTTCTAATTCCTTAGCCTCAAGTTTTGCCCCTGAGTTTTCAAAATCAGTTGCTGGTACACAAGACGGTAACATTAAATATATCTCTAAAGGAGTTTTTTCACTTTCTTGTAATATATATTCAACTCCCGCTAATCCACATACGTTGGCAATTTCATGAGGATCTGTTATTATTGTTGTAGTCCCTCTTGGAACTATAGCCTTTGAAAATTCAACAGGCGAAACCATAGATGATTCTATATGAACATGAGGATCAATAAAACCTGGTGTTATATATTTTCCATCTAAATCTATAGTGTCTATGCCTTCATAATTTCCTATTCCAACTATAGTTCCGCTTTCTATAGCTACATCCCCTTTTATAATTTCATGAGAAAAAACATTTACTATATTAGCATTTTTCAAAACCAACTCTGCTTTTTTTCTCTTCATACTAGTGTCTATTAAATTCATATTAAACCTCCCAAAATGTAATATTGATAAATATTTTATATATATAATCCGAATAAATTATTCTAATAATACACTTTTTAAATTTAATTGTCTATACTTATTTTTATCATTTAATGAATTTTTAGAAAATTCTAATCAAAATAAAAGCTACTAAAAATGTATTAGTTAGTACTTTCTAATACTTTTAGTAGCTTTTTAATATTTATTTTAAAATGTTTAAAAAATCAATTATGGTTTGTTCCATATAACTTCCTTTTCTATAAAGTTTTTTTACTTTTATTTTTTCAACTTGATTGTCTCCATTTTCTACGATTTTTACAATACTTGGGAATTCTATAAAAGATCCTATTTTTTCAAAATTGCTGTTTAAATATATAAACATCGGTATTTTAATTCTTCCATCATCACTATGTTTTTTCATAAATTCCTCATTACCTTCTCTTGGTTGAAGCCTTAATTTTATATTTGGATTCAATGTAGTTAAGTATTTCATAACAACTAAGTTTATCTGACAATCTGGACACCATAATTCTGAAAATCCTAGTATATTTATCTCTTTATCTATTGATTTTACTTTATCTATAATTTCTTTAGATATCTCCATATTTTTTTCATAGTCATTAGCTTTTTCTTGGTATTTTAAATCTGATTGATAAAATTCTTGTTCAAATTCATATCCACTTTCAAATAGCTTTTTTAACACTATAAACTTCCCCCTAAAATAAAATTGTTTCATATATATAATATATGAAACAATTTTATTTTAATTTATAAATTTTCATTAAAACCTTTAATACTTTCTATATCTTTTGAACTATGAGAATCTGAACCTAAAACAAACTTTATATTATATTTTTTTATTAATTTAAGTAAATACCCATTTATATAGGACTCTTTACAATAAGGTTTTCTTAAACCTGAAATATTAAAGTCAACTTCATAGTTTTTTTCTTTTAAAAGTTTAACAACTTCTTCTAAATTCTTATTATTTGAATAATCAAATGGAAATTTTTGATTATACTTTCTAACCAAGTTTAAATGTCCTATTCTAGTTGGTTTGTATTTTCCCAAATTGCTATTTATAGCTAATTTCAAAGTTTGATAATATTTATTATATACATTTTCTATATTCCCAAGTAAATTAATAACTTTCTCAAATTCCTCAACACTAAAATCTATACAGTAATATTCATCATTAATTTTTAACATATGTACGGATAAAATAGAATCATCTAAGTATTTCCCATATTTATCTAACTTTTCTTTTACCTCTTTTTCATATCCTTCTATAAAATCTACTTCTATTCCTATATTTATCTTTATCTTATCTTTGTATTTTTCTTTTAAAAATATCAACTCATCAAAATAGTCCATTATAAAATTTTCATCCATACCACTATCCTGTTTTGGTGATGGATCTTTAAAATTGCTTGGTAGAGGTAAGTGTTCTGTAAATGTTATTTCACTTAAACCTAATTGTATAGCTTTATTTATATATTCCTCAAAAGAATCTGTACTTCCATGAGGACAATAAGGTGAATGTATATGTCCGTCTCTCATATATGCCTCCTTTTTATACTCTAATTTGTTTTATCCTTAATTTATATTATAACTTTCATAGTTTAATTTGTATTAAAGTTTATAAATAAAAGCTTTTATTTTTTAACATTTTGTCTATGTTTTGAATACTATGCAATAAGGGAATTTTTTTCTCTAAAAATATATATTTTAGGTGATTAGATGTCATGTAAATCCGAAACTATCAAAACTGAATTGCCTATACCTTACCCCTTATATCAATCAGAACAAGGAAGGTATTTTATAGGTCAAACACCTCAATTAAATGCTAATAGCTCAACAGCTTTAATTGCACTAGTAAATCCAAGATGTTCATATGTAAATTTATATATAAATGCTATAACAGTCACAAATCTTTTACAAGATAATTTTTCAGCTGAATTTTATGTTCATTCAAATCAAACCTTAAATACAACTAGCTACTTAATTAGCTGTACTAATCTAAGTATAGTTCCTACTCCACATAATAAAGGCATAATACAATATCAGTCTGGATATGATTTACAAATTTATAATGGTGTACCTATATTTACTAGAATTATTCCTCAAACTTCAACATTAGTTATAGATGGTGGACAAATAATTATTCCTCCTGGACAATCACTACTTGTTTTTCTGGAAGGTATTTCTTCTGTATCATCTAGTTTAAATAATAAAAGTTTTATAGTTGCTTTTGGTTGGTGGGAAGAACAAATTTGTACAAACTATAAGTTATAGTATAAATTTATTTATATAAATTTTTTACTTTTAGGGTGTGTATAATTAATTATACATACTCTTTTACTATATATTTAAATTTTTTTATAATAAAACTTTTTAATTATATAATAATGGTATATAAATATAATATGTTTATTAAATATAGACTAAAAAAATACTTTAGGAGATGGTTTTATGAAAGAAACTCTATATTTTAATGGAGATATATTAACATTAGAAAAAGATTTATATGCTAAAGCAATTTTAGTTAGAGATGGTAAAATATATAAGGTTGGAAATAAAGAAGATATTTTAAGAGTTGCTGATACTAATGTAGAAATTATAGATTTACAAGGTAAAACTTTAATGCCTTCATTTATAGATGCTCATAGTCATTTTTTTGCATACTCTCAAACATTCCTTCAGCCATCTTTAGAAAATGCTACTAATTTTAATGACATAATTAAAATTATTCAAAACTTTATTATAGAAAATAATATACCTAGAGGTAAATGGATTACAGCAGCTAATTACGATCATAATAATCTAGATGAAAAAATAAGCCCTACAAAAGAAATACTTGATAAAGCTGCTCCAAATAATCCATTGGTAATAAAACATCAATCTGGTCATAGTGGTGTTTTAAATTCCCTTGGGTTAAAAGATTTGAATATAACCAGTGAAACTCAAAATCCCGAGGGAGGAATTATATATAAAAAAAATAATAAACCTACAGGATACCTTGAAGAAAATGCTTTCATACAATATGTCCAAAAAATACCTATGCCATCCTTTGATGAAATAATATGGTCAATTAAAAAGGCTCAAGAAAAATATAAATCTTTTGGTATAACTACTATGCAAGAAGGGATGATTGTTCCCTTAATGAGTAATATTTTAAATTACATAAAAGAAACTAAAATGCTAGAACTAGATTATATTGGATATATAGATGTACAGCAGTCAGATAGTTTATTAAAAGATTTTGATGATTGTATAAAAAACTACGTTAACCGTTTTAAAATAGGAGGATATAAAGTATTTTTAGATGGTTCACCTCAAAGTCGTACTGCTTATATGCTAAATCCTTATAAAAATTCAACTGACGGTTATAGGGGTTATCCTATTCATAGTGATGAAAACTTAGAAAAATATATAGAGCTATCTCTAAAAAATAACCTACAATTATTAGCACACTGTAATGGAGATGCAGCCAGTTATCAATATATAACTCAATATAAAAATGCAAAGAAAAACTGTAATTTAAATAATGATATTAGACCTGTTATAGTTCATGCTCAACTTCTCCCAACTGAGCAATTAGATGATGTTCATGATTTAGGTATGATTCCTTCATTTTTTATTGCTCATGTTTATCACTGGGGTGACATTCATATTAAAAACTTTGGATTTGAACGAGCAAGTAAAATAAGTTTAGCTAATTCAGCCTTAAAAAAGGAAATAAAATTTACGTTCCACCAAGATTCACCTGTAATAGAACCTGATATGCTAGAAACCATTTGGTGTGCAGTTAACAGAGTAACTAAAAATGGAGTTTTACTCGGTGAAGCTGAAAGAATATCTACTTTAGAAGCACTAAAAGCAGTCACTATAAATTCTGCTTATCAATACTTTGAAGAAGATATAAAAGGTAGTATCAAAGAAGGTAAACTAGCTGATTTAGTTATATTAGATAAAAATCCTTTAAAAGTCAATAAAATGGAAATCAGAAATATTAAGATATTGGAGACTATAAAAGAAGGTAATACAATATTTAGGGCATAAAAATAACCGGGGTATTGATCATCCCGGTTATTTTTATATCCTAAATATTTAATATCTATATCAATCTTTCCATCTTGGGTTATTTGTACAATGATGTCTGCAATCTTGACAATAATCAAAATCACATATTTTAGGGCAAATAATAAATAGCAACGAAAGATTAATAAAATTTTCCTCTATTTCATTAACACATATATGCTCTAGTCCAATAAACACATCATCAAGAATATTTTGACACTCATTATAGCAAATATCCTTAATCAGTACAAACTCGCAAAAAGGAACCTCCCAATGAGCAGAATGAAGCGAATGTTGACAATTATTTGCAGTATAAATTATCTTTATATTTTTTCTTCCTTTAACAAATACTTTTGGCCCTAATATTGTATTTAAAACAGTATACTCATCTACACATAATTTTGCATAGATTTCATTTATACATTCGATTTCTGGTTTCTCATCTGGTAAACATAATATAATATTGTTTAAACACTGCTTATAATATTTTTTACATTTCGAATTAGGATATTTATCTAGAGGTGTAATTCCTGTTATACATATATCTCCGAACATCTTCAACCTCCCCCTTAAATTTATGTCTTAATAATCTTATCTAATAAGTTTATTTATATAATATGCAAATTAAATATAATTTGTTATTGCATAAGGCTTTTAAATAAATATATTTAGTATTTTAAAGGCAATATCAACATTAAAATTATTTACATTACCGATTACTCAATACCTAATTAGGCCCTAATTATTATATTTTGTAACTACTAGCTATCATGTATTCAGAGCTTCAATATTTGCAAGAAAAGCTAAATTAAAAACTAATGGAGTTGGCTCCCCTACTGCATTTTACTTTTTACCTAGCGCTTTAATACGTGAATATATAGCTATACTAGTTCTTTATAAGTGGTTTAATATACTAGTTGTATTTTTATTTTCTATATTTGTAATGATTACTTTGATTCATTAAAAATAGGATACCTAAAATTTAGGTATCCTGTTTTTCAAATCATTTTAAATAAAATTATATGTCTCTATATATTTTTATTCCTAACAAATATTAAAATCCTATATATAGCCCTAATGTTAAGAATGTCATACCTGCTACTACTATTATCGCTAGTAATGGTGCAACAAATCTTACCCATTTATCCCAAGGAATTCTGGCAACTGCTAAAGCTCCCATTAATACTCCCGATGTTGGAGTTATCATATTTGTAAATCCTGTACCAAACTGATAAGCTGTTACTATTTCTTGAGTTGAAACTCCAACTAAATCTCCAAGCGGTGCTAATACTGGTATTGTAAGTGATGCTAGCCCTGAAGATGATGGTATTAAAAATGCTAATAAATTTTCTAAGAATAAAGTTAAATTTATAAATACAGCTTTTGGTAGTTCTCCTAAGAATCCTGCCGCTGAATTTAATATAGTATCTATTATATGACCCTCTTGGGCTATTATAACAATTCCACGTGCTAAAGCAATTGCAAGAGCTGCTGAAATTAAATCTTTTGATCCTCCTATAAAAGATGTAACTATCTCGTCTTGCTTTAATCCTCCAAGAATTCCTGATAATAATCCTATTATACAGAATATCATAGCAATTTCTGGAATATACCATCCTTTAACTATAACTCCATATACCATATACATCATTCCAACTACAAATACTACTAAAACTGATAATTCCTTCTTAGTAAATTTCTTTATTCCCGAACTATCCATTACAAAGTGTTCTCTATTTTTCTTATCTAATTCATAGACAATAGATTTCTTAGGATCTTTTTTAACTCTATTGGCATATAACATAACAAATGTTATGGATATAGCCATTAAAGCAACAAATATTAATGCTCTATACTCAATTCCAGACCCTGGAGCTATACCTGCAAGGGCTTGTGCAGTACCCACAGAGAATGGATTTATTGTGGATGCAGCAGTACCTGTCGCCGCTCCCATAAATACAACAGCTATTCCTGTTAAAGAATCATATCCTAAACTTGTCATAAGTGGTATAAATATCATATAAAATGGCAATGTTTCTTCACACATTCCAAATGTGGTTCCCCCAAGTCCAAATAAAATCATGGACATTGGAATAATTAAAAACTGTAATCCTCTCATTTTTGATACGGCATGCCCAATACCAGATTCTATAGCTCCAGTTTTGTTTACTATACCAAATGCTCCTCCAACTAATAATACAAATCCAACAACTTCAGCTGCATCTACAAACCCATGTATAGGTGCTGTAAATATATCATCTATCCCCTGAGGAGATGGTTTTACTTCTTGATACGTACCTGGTACTACAACACTCTTTCCATTAACGTCTTCTCTTGCAAACTCTCCACTTGGAACTATCCAGGTCAATCCAGCCATAACTACTATTAATGCAAATATTATTGTAAATGTGTGTGGTATATGAAACTTCTTTTTCTTTCCCATGCTCTATCTATCCCCCATGTATTTATACTATTTTAATAATTCATATACTGCTAATGAGTAAATTTTTGTTGCTTTCATTATATCTTCTATCTCTATATATTCATTAGCCTGGTGTTCTGTTTTAGGTTTTCCTGGGAAAACACATCCAAATGCAACACAGTTATCAAGTGCCCTTGCAAATGTAGCTCCTCCTGATGAAAGTGGAGTTGAATCAAGTCCTGTTTCTTCTTCAAAGACTTTTCTTAAATTTTTTACTAAAAAATTATCAGCAGGTACATATATAGAATCTAACCAATCATGTTCTCTATATTCTAAATTATATTCACTACATATCTTTTTTAAGTTACCTACTATATCTTCTTTTTTATATGTAACAGGTATTCTTATATCAATTCCTAAGTTTTCAACTTCATCATTAAGCTCTAACTTTCCTATATTAAATGTTAACTTTCCTGATACTTCATCCATACAATTTTTTAAAATATTATTAGCATTTGCATCTTGCCCTATAACCTTTGCTATAAATTCTATCGTATTTGATTTTTCACCTATATTATTAAGCGCTATACAAAGCCTTGCTATAGCATTTATTCCTGCATCTGATATAGCTGAATGTACACTCTTTCCTATTACACATACTTTATTATCTTCAAAAGTATATTCAAATCCCAACTTTTCAAGCTCTGACTTAAGCTTTTCTGCACTTTCACCACAATATTCAGCTCTGTCTGGAACAGAATTTAGCGCTCTACCACATTTTAATTTTATATTTGATAAATTTTCACAACTCAAATAAACTTGTAAGAGACCTTTTTCTGCATTTATCATAGGAAATTTAGAATCTGGTGTAAATCCATAATCAGGTATTTCTTCGCCATTCTCTTTATACTTTGCAATGTCTCTCCAAAGGTTTTCTTCATCTGTTCCAAATATAAACCTTATCCTTTTATTAAACTCTACACTTAAATCCATAAGAGCTTTTACTGCATATATACAGGCTATCGTTGGTCCTTTGTCATCTTGAGTTCCTCTTCCATAAAGTTTTCCATCTTCTATTACGCCTTCATAAGGTGGATGAACCCAACTTTCTAGTTTTCCTTCTGGAACTACATCTAAGTGACCTAATATTCCTATTAATTCTTCACCCTCTCCAATTTCTGCATATCCATAATACCCATCTTTATATACAGTCTTAAATCCTAAAGATTCACACAATTTCAATGTTTGTTTCAAACTTTTATCTACTTCTTTTCCAAATGGATACTCATTCGTTGTCTGACCTATTACACTAGGTATTTTTACACTATCTTGGATTGACTTTATTATATCCATCTCCAACTCAGCTACTCTTTGCTTAATTTTTGCTTTCATATAGAGCCCCCTTTATCATTACTTTAATGAAATTATAGCATAGTTTAGTAGAAATTATTACCTTCATTTTCTAATTTTTTTGAATTTTCTTGACATATTTTGTAGTTATATTCATTTTGTTATTTTGAGTTTATTAAATCTATAAAAACTATTTTTAAAATAAAAAACCATCAAGAATAATGTTATTCTCGATGGTTAACTATATAAAATCTTTTTGATTAAATATCTAATTCTTATATTCTTTTTTAATAATTATCTACACTAAAAATTTTTTACTCATAAATACCGTTTAACCTATATCTATTAATATTTAGATATTGTAGACTTAAAATATAAGAGTTTAATACCTTATTTTATCGATGTTTAAACTAACAAGGGTAAGGATTCTACAATTGAGCATATAGATGTGTATTTTATAATCTGGTAAATCCATATATTAATTATTTATGGTGTTATTGTTTATTTTCATACCCTTTTATTTTCTCTCTTATATAATCGCCTATATCTTCTCTAGGTATACCTAAAATTAATGAGAATTCATCATTAATTAAACCTTCAGCTGCTTTCATAAACCTATCATCTATTTGTCCAAGCTTCTTTCCACTATTCATAGCCTTAGCTTTTTTATCATAAATACCTGATAGTAAGGTTAATAAATCTGAGCATTCATGAGTCTGTAAGAGATTTTTATAATACATTTGTAATGATCTGGAATTCTTTTCATCACATTTATTCTCCTCTATATAAGGAATGCTTTTAATCAAATTTTGAACTTCTTCATAGGTAATAAGACTTCTCATAAATATATTTGTATCTACTGGTGTGAAAATTTTCCCATTTTCATATACTGGCTTAAGTGTATAATAAATTTTTTGTTTATCTATCCCTGGAATATTGAGTACACCTATATCTTCTACTTCACACACACCATCATTAGCATAAATAATATAATCTCCAATTTTATACATACTCTACATCTCCCATCTTCCTTTATATTCTATATACAAAAATAAAATCCAATGCATTCAATTGCCTTATATCTCTATTTTTAAATCATAAAAATTAATTTATATGTCATAGGTATAAAAAAAGACCCTCGTAAGGATCTTTAAAAACAATATATATATTATAATATAGTTATGTTTTCAGCTTGAGGACCTCTAGCACCTTTAACTACATTAAAGCTTACTCTTTGACCTTCTTCTAATGATTTGAATCCATCAGTTTGTATAGCTGAGAAATGAGCAAATACATCATCTCCACCTTCTACTGATATAAATCCAAAACCTTTTTCATTGTTAAACCATTTTACTGTTCCATTAGTCATGTTGACTTTCTCCTATAAACCGATCAAGATTATTCTTGATTTACTTTTGTATTTCTACAATATTTATTATAGCACAAATAATAGAATTTAGCTAGCTTTATTATTTCTTTTAAATATATATTTTATTCTTTACTATGCATATTATAAGTAATTTTTACACTTTTTGGATCATGTCTATCCCATCTTTCTTCAAATGTACGCTTATATCCAATTGTCTTTATCTTCCACTCACCATTAACTTTTTCATAGCTTTCACGATAGAATGCTCCCCCTCTAATTCCAATATTTCTATCTAATAATATTAAGTTATCTCCTAAATACCAATATGCAAAAGCTACAGTATCACTTTCAAACTCGATTTCAGGAGTATGGCATTGATGCATAGTTATATGTTCTGGTGGCATACAAGATCTAAAGAAATTTACAACTTCTTCTTTCCCTGTAAAAGAAAGTTTTCCGCCTGAGTAACTTGTAGTTACATCCTCACAAAAACATTCTCCTATTGTATCCCATAGTTTGGAATCTAAACAACGTAGGTATTTTCCCTTTAAGTTTTTTATAGATTCTATATCTTTAAGTCTTGTAATTTCCTTTTCCATTTCTATTAACCTTTGTTCTAGATTTTCAATCGTACTCATACTATCTCCCCCTTTTTTAATTTACAAATGATTTTTCTCTATCTGGATTTTCTACATTACCTATTTTTCTTGCAAGTATCGAACCTGCTTCAACAGCATGATGCACTTGTCCTGGTTTATTGGCATCTCCTATAATGTGCACTTCAACGTCTTTTAGTTCTTCTGCTAAATTATTTACTGGTTTTGCACCACAACAGAAAATTATTTTACTAAATCCACTTAGAACTTCTTCTTTTCCATCTTTTTCAACTATAACGCCAGTACCACCTTCTGTAACTTCTAAAAGTTTTGTATTGGTACTCATTACAACGCCTTTTTCATTAAGCATTTTCATAAGAGGTACTTTATTATTTGGACATAGACCTGGTGCAATTTCACCTAACATTTCAATAATATGAATTTGGACAGGTCCTACTGCATTGTGTAATATTGTTTCCGTAACTTCACATCCTACAAGACTCCCTCCAACTACAAGAACCTTTCCATGTATTGCATCTTTAACTCTTGCAGATAACACATCACTACCTGTTACAACGTCAACATTTTCTATTCCTTTTACTTTTGGTACAAACGGAGTTGAACCAGTTGAAATAATACATACATCTGCATTTAATTCTTTTATATATTTTGCTGTTGCTTCTGTGTTTAATTTCACTTCTACATTAGATTTTTCAACTTGAGTTTTTAAGTATTTAACCCATCTTGTTAAATCTTGTTTATACGGGGGAATAGCTGCAAGATTTATTTGCCCTCCAAGTCTGTCTGACTTTTCAACTAAAGTAACTTTGTGACCTCTTTTAGCTGCAATTCTTGCAGTTTCTAATCCAGCTGGCCCACCACCTACTATTACTACATTTTTCTTTATTTTCGCTTCTGTAATAGCCATCTCTTTTTCACGACCAAGTTCAGGGTTTATTGCACATTTTGCAACTGGATTGGATCTTTCTCTTGTTATACAAGGTCCCCCACAACTTGCACATGGCCTTATGTCTTCATACCTTCCTTCAAATCCTTTATTTACAAGTTGAGAATCAGCAAGTAAAGGTCTACCAAATACTACTCCATCTACAACATCTCTTTCAACTAAGCTTTCACCAAGTTTTATATCATTAATCTTCCCAACTACAAACACAGGTACCTTAGAAACTTTTTTAATAGCTTCAGCTTCTTTTATGTTTACTCCTGGTGATTCATAGTGGCAAGGAATTATTTTCCAACACAACTCATATTGAGTACCTCCAGAAATTTCAAAAGCATCTACTCCAGCTTCTACAAATTTAGGTACTAAATACAACATATCATTTAATGTGTTTCCACCTAATACTCTTTCATCTCCTGAGATTCTCATCAGTATAGGAAAATCATCTCCAGCTTTTTTCTTTATATTTTTAATTACATCAAAGGCAAATTTAGCTCTACCATCTAAATTACCTCCGTAGCAATCTGTTCTTTTATTTCTAAGTGGTGATAAAAAAGAACCAGCTAACATATATGCATGGGCACAGTGAAACTCTACTCCATCGCAACCTGCTTCTTTAGCTCTTCTTGCAGCATCACCATATAGTTCAATTATAGCTTCAATCTCTTCTACTTTAAGTTCTCTAACTGATTTTCCTAAACCATTTATATAGTTTGAAGAAGCTACTGGTGTTTTACCAAACATCCATGATATAGATTCGGGTCCTGGATGTGTAATTTGAGGAAATAATTTTGAACCATTTGCATGAATTTCATCTACAAAGTCTTTAAATGTAGGAATAAACTTATCTTCTCCTAAGCTAATTGTAAATCCTAAATATGGAACTGAACTATCTACTGTAACTGCATCTACAATAATAAGACCTACGCCACCCCTAGCTCTTTCAACCCAGAAGTCTTTAAGTCTAGAACTTACATTTCCATCTTTTTCTTCATAACCAAGGCTCATAGGTGCCATTAAAACTCTATTTTTTATTTCAACATTGCCTATGTTAATTGGTGTATATAGTTTGAAATTATCCATAATTACTTCTCCCCTAAATAAATTTTAATAGTTGTTTTGAATTTAATTAGGTGTAATTATCTCGAATTTGGTTATTTTTAATTTTATTGTTTCGAATTAATTGAATTTAATATGATTGTATTTGAATTGATTAAAATGTAACTGTTTTGAATTTTATTGAAAATAATAAGATTTTAAATGATTAAAATATATTTCAATTTTATTCTATCAATACTTTCCATATATCGCAACATTATTTTTTAATATTTTCATATGAAAAATTATTAATATACTGTAAATTTGGTATTTGGATTACACTTTCAGTTTGTTTTTCAAATTATTTAACAGTTATTTATTTCTATGTGTTGCGCTATATGGAATATATTTTTATTATTTTTTAAATCTTCATTAAATTATGCTATACTATAATAAAAAATTATATATTTTGAAAGGGGTTTGTATAATTTTGTCTTCTCTACAAAGTTTAGATAGGGCTTTAGATATGTTAAATCTTATTAATTCCAACGGTGGCAAAATGTCCGTTTCTTCTATTGCTGAAGTTATGAACTTACATAGAAGTACTGTTCATAGAACTTTAACAACAATGTATCAAAAAGATTTTTTATCAAAAGACCCTAAAACAGGTCTTTATACTATAGGTAATAAAGCACTTGTTCTTGGATTTTCAGCTGCTAATAACCTACCAATAGCTACTACTTCAAGACCATATATGGCATTTTTAGCAGAAAAGTACAATAGTTCAGTTTCTTTATCTGTAATTGAAGGTTCAAATGTTTTTGTGATAGGGAACTATTCTGGTTACTACACTACAACTTTTTATTCACTACATAATGATCCTCTAAATTGTGAGGCTTATCGTCCTGCAGTGGCTCATTGTATGTTAGCTTATAACTGTCAATTAGAATCTTCTAATAAAGCCATACAAGTTTACCTTTCAAAAGTATCTACTAGTAGATTTAAGGATAACTTTTTTACAAATATTGATGATTTAGTTAATTACTTAAAAAAGGTAAAAAATGATGGGTATGCTTATGAATCTGGGGAGTATCACTTTGATGAAGTTTGTTACTGTGCACCTATTTTAAATAACGGAAAAGCTATAGCAACACTTAGCATATATGGACACAAATCTTACTTAAATAAATTTCATAAACAAGATATTATTGAAGATTTATTAGATATTTCAAAAACAATATCTGATTTAATTTCTAATCACTAAAGAAGTTGCAAATATTAAATTTTGCAGCTTTTTTAATTTTCTATAAAAATTTATTGACAATTTAAATTACATATCTTACGATTATCTCAATAGTTGTTTTGAAAAGTTTAATCATTTCTAATAATCTAATTATTTTGAATACTCAATTCTATTAATTGAATAAAAATTTATTTATCACTTTAAATTTTTAGTTTTATTTTATCTTATCTAGTTCATAAATCCATGTAATTGTTTTGTAATTACCATATAAAATAAACTTGAAAGGAATTAATTTTATGAAACTAAAAAATAAAGTTGCAATCGTTACTGGTGGATCACGTGGTATTGGTTTTGCTATAGTTGATAGATATATCAAAGAAGGTGCTAAAGTCGCAATATGTGGAAGTAAAGCTGAAACTGCAAATAAAGCACTAAATCTTATCCAAGAAAAATATCCTAATTCCGAAGTTATGGCAGTTCACGCAAACATGTCAAGTAGTGATGAAATCAACGAAATGTTCAAACAAGTAGTTGATAAATGGGGCTATGTTGACATACTAGTCAATAATGCTGGGATTACAGCTACAAAAGATGTTGACTTAATGACAGATGAAGAATTTGAAAAAGTTATGGACATAAATGTTACAGGAGTATTCCGTTGTACAAGAGCTGCTGTTAAAATCATGAAAGACCATGGGGGTAATATAATTAATACAAGTTCTTTGGTAAGTGTAAATGGTGCTGGTAGACAATGTGCTTATACTGCTTCTAAATTTGCTGTAAATGGTCTTACAAGATCATTTGCTAGAGAACTTGGTAAGTACAATATAAGAGTTAATGCCGTTGCTCCTGGTTCTGTTGCTACTGAAATGGTAAAAGAATTTGTTACAGACCAAATGGTTGAATATATGAAGCAAATGACTCCACTTGGAAAAATGGCTGAGCCTTATGAAATGGCTGGAGCTTATGTATATCTTGCCTCAGAAGATTCTTCATATACAACTGGTGCAACATTAAATATTGATGGTGGAATTGTAATGTAATTTTTAAATATAAAATATAACTAAGTAATAAATTTTAATAGTGAAAGGTGATATGATTATGAGCTATAATTCTTTATTTTCTCCATTTAAAATAAAAGATTTAGAAATAAAAAATCGTGTAATACTACCTGCAATGATGACAAAAATGGCTTCTCCTACTGGGCTCGTTACACAAAATTTAATTGATTATCACGTAGCAATTGCAAAAGGTGGTTGTGGACTTAACTTTACTGAAGTTTGTGCTATACACAAAAGTACTCATGGTAATGGTTATTTAGCACTTTATAACGATGAACATTTTAAAGGTATGAAAAACCTTATAGATAACGTACATAATGTTGGTGGTAAAATAGGTGTTCAAATTTGGCATGGTGGTCAAGTTGCAATAGCCCTACTTCCAAAGGATAGAACTCCTATGGTTACAGAAGGTATGACTCATGAAGATATAAAAGAAATAGTTAATTGTTATGGAAAATCAACTAAAATGGCGGTAGCAGCTGGTTGTGATGCTATAGAATTCCATGCTGCCCATACTTATCTTCCTCATACATTCTTAAGTGCTGCATTTAATAAACGTGATGATGAATATAGTGGTTCTTTAGAAAATAGAGCAAGATTTTCACTTGAAGTTATTCGTAGCATGCGTGCTAATATGCCAGAAACTATGCCTTTATTTATGCGTGTAGATGCCCTAGATGATTATGTTCAAAATGGACTTACTATAGAAGATGTAATTGAGTTTTTAAAGATGGCTAAAGCTGAAGGTGTTGATATAATTGACATTTCAAGAGGTAATAACAAGTCTGCAGCTTTAAAATATGAAGTCCCTTCAATTGATACTCCTCGTGGGTATAACATCGAAAATGTAAAAAAGATACGTGATGCTATTAAAATGCCTGTTGTTGGAGTTGGTAGAATCAATCATCCAGAAATAGCAAATAAATTTATAGAAGAAGAAAAATGCGATTTAGTTGCCATAGGTCGTGGTCAAATTACAGACCATGAATTCTGTAATAAAGCAAAAGATGGTAAAGCTGATAGTATACGTTTATGTGTTGGTTGCTTAAAGGGTTGCTTTGACTCTATAATGAATCCAAATATTCCTACAATTACTTGTATGAGAAATCCTATGGTTGGTAAAGAAGGTCAACCTATTACTAAAACAACTAATCCTAAAACCGTTTTAATAGCTGGTGGTGGTATGGGTGGTATGATGACTGCTAATATGCTAAAGGTTAGAGGTCATAATCCAATTTTATGTGAAGCTAGCAATAAATTAGGTGGTCAATTTAACTTAGCTGGATCTGCTCCATATAAAGGTGAGATGCTTGACGCTGTTGATTGGGAAACTAAAGAAGCTACTCGTTTATGTGTTGATGTTAGATTAAACACTGTTGTAACTCCTGAATTAGTATCTAAAATTAATCCTGATGAAGTAATAATAGCCACTGGTGCTGTTGCTTCAAAACCTAAAATAAAAGGTATAGAAAGTAAAAACGTATTTACTTATGAAGAAGTTTTATCTGGTAATGTTGAACTTTCTGGTAATGTGGTTATACTTGGAGGAAAAATGGTAGGCTTAGAAACTGCTCAATACTTAACTAATAAAGGCATAAAATGTACTATTATTGATGAAGCCGAAAGATTGGGTGGAGATTTAGGCTGGATTAGAAGTATGAATATACTTGAAAACATGTATGTAATAGGTGTTAATCAAGTTACTAGTGCTAAGATTATGGAAATAAAAGAAAATGAAGTTGTATATATTAAAGATGAAACTGAAAATAGTGTTAATTGCGATGCTGTAGTAATTGCTCTTGGTGCAACTTCCGTAGCTTTAGAAGATGTTCAATTAAAATGTAGAGATTTAGAAATACCTTTCCATATCATTGGAGATGCAAAAAGTCCTCGTGTAGCTTTAAATACTACTCTTGAAGGTATTGAAATTTCACTTAATTTAGATAGTGAAAATGCACTTAATGTATAATTAATTTTTAACTTTACTTTAAAAAGGATGCAACTAAATTTATAATATAATTTATTTGCATCCTTTTTAAGATATTTTTATAATCAGTATATAATTTTTATTAAAACCTTAAAAATTATTCTAAATATTTTCTCCATATACTTCTCAAATCTCTAATTTAAATATTATAGATTTTTAATAAAACTATATATAGTTTTATTAAATTCAAATATTTATTTAAATTACTAAAAATATAAAACTCTCTCCTTATATGAACTATTCATTATCGACGTAATTTTTGATTTACATTATCTATAATAAGTACTTAATAAATAATTACATCTTTCTATTGTCATCATAGTTTTTATCTTCATATCCTCAGTTTTTTCTTTTTCTTGTACCCAGTTTCTTTGTGATTCTCTCAATGCCTCAAATTGTCCTGGAGATAATGAGATTTTTAAATCTTTCCACATTTGATTTAGTATAGTATCAGCAATACTATAACTTTCCTCTATTGTCCCAACACACTGAGCATCATAAATCATAGATTGATAATAAGACTTGTTTAATGTTTCACCTTTTCTTAATTTTTTATTTTGAATTAAATTGCTATGGATATCATAGCATGTATCCGATTCTTTAATAATGTTATAGTTTTTATCGAAATTATATAAATTTATTTTTAGTATTTCATCTTTTGAAATTTGTTTACCTGGCTTGATTGACTGGCTTGCAACTAAACCTTTCAATTGATATTTCGATGTCGATACATTTTCCCCTAATTCATATTTTATATCATTATTTTTAGCAAATTCATTTACATCTGATTGGTAGAATCCTTTAAAATCAGGAATTTTAATATGTTCATAATCATCACTTTTTATATTTTCTTTAGATCTATTTTCAATCTTCGATTTTATATTTTTTTCATCGGTTTTAATGACTTTAGTATTACTAAATTTGCCTAATATTAAACCTAATATGAATACTATACTTATAATTCCAACTATAGCGCTTATAATTAATACTCTCCTCATATAAATACCTTTCTATATCTTAGTTTATATATATTCAAACCTTAATAAAGTATTTTTGACTATATAAGCTTTTATAACTGTTTAGATTATTGTCACGTATATATTATTTAGCCATAGAATTTAAATAAAATTTAAGGCTACTATCTAATACTATTTTTATAACAGTCTACATACAGAGATTTAAGTATATATAAATGCTTCTTTATTTAAGCTAATATATATTATACTAAAATTAAATCTTTTTAGATATAACTATAGATTTTATTTTTTATTCGTACTATATTTTTAACAATATTATATATATATACCCAATTTTTTTTAAAATAATAAAATATAATATTATCAACACTATATTTTAATTATTTTTTTATAAAATCTCCATTATAAAATTAATTTTTTAATTATTAGAGTTATAATTTGTATCGAATACATATATACTTATTTTTAAAATTTCATTTTTTGTCATACTCTTACCTGGCTCAACTGATTGTTTAGCAACTGTTCCTTTTAAATTATAATCTGATGTTATAATTGCTGGCCCTAGCTCGTATTTCACTCCATGTTCTTGTGCAAATTCATATACTTCTGTTTGCTTATGACCTTTAAAATCTGGTACTTTTCCATTTATATACTCTATTTCATTATTGCTTTTTTCTTTAACTACCACTTTCTCTACCTTAGCTTTATTTTCTTCTTTCTTAACTTCTTTAGGTTTATGTTTTTTTTCTTTTTTGTCAAAGTGAAATGCTATTTTTGGCAGTTCAATTTCAAATAAGTTATAATTGTTTAGTTTCATAACTACAAATCCCATTGTAAACACTATACTTATAAATACTACTGCAATACTTGTAATTAATAATTTCTTCATGTCTTTGCCTCTCTATATATCTTTGATTCATATTTAAAATCCTATTTAAATTATATTAATTTATAGAATTTTACTGTTTTTTAATAGCATAATTGAATATACTCCCTACTCAATGTTATCGTTACCTTTTATATAAAACTTTAGTTATATTTTGATTAGATTTAATTGTTTTAATATATTTACAGCTACTAGAGATTTTATATCCTATTTTAAAAGTTAATTTCATAAAAATTTTTAAGTTTCTAACTACTACTCTAAATGTTGTCTTTACTTTTATAAAATTGTATAATTTATCTACAACTATGAAGGAGATGATTTTTTGAAAGATAATTATTATAAATCAAAATATCTAAATTATCAATTTATATCTGGAGTGGCATCTTTTCTTGGCATAATATTTTTATTGATAAACTTATTCGGTGGGAGTAATTACTTTGGAGCTTTAGGTTTCCTTATAATTGGATGTACTAATTTATATGTAGTAATTCAAAATTCTAAAAACAATACAAAAAAAGCTTCTGATTCTTTATATTTATTAATTTCTGTAATAGGATTTATTGTTTGTTTATTTAATATAGCTTAGTAATAAAATAGATTTATTAAATTTTTATATAAGTATGTTTTTAAATAAAGAATCTCCTGTATTGAAATACAGGAGATTCTTTATTAATTAAAATATATCTCTAATTTTATAATATTCTTTCCCAAGTTCTTTTTGCATGCTTTCTTTAAACATATCTACACTTTTATAGAAATACATATCATGTTTTACATATTCTTTTGCCATAAATATCATGGGTTTACTTTCTGTCCAAATAACTTCTACTGAATTTTTATTTATTATTTGACCAAATACAACTTCCCTTGAGTCTGACACTACCGTTATCCATCTTCCACCCATCTCTTTATACTTTTCTGATGCAAGACCATGTCTATAGTATGACTTTAATGGAACTTTAATTTCTTCTGAGTTACTATATAAAATAGTACCTATATTAACACCTGATTCTTCAAGTTCTTTTACTTCCTCAATAATTTCTAAAAAATCTTCTTCCCATATTTGCAAGTATAATTCTTTCTTTGTATTTTTTATAATATTTCTACATTTTGCAAATACATTTTTATATTCTTTTATATGCCAGATATATTCTAAATCTGTTTTGATTTCAAATTCTTTTAATTCTTCTTCTATTTTATCCAAGGTGTTATTCATTTCATATTTTATGTTTTTACTTACTTCTTCAATATTTATAGCTGCATAAGTATTGCTATTTGAATTTTCAGTAAAAATTATAAATCCCTTACTAACTAAACTTTCTAACACATTATAAATTTTAGATCTTGGCACTAAAGACATTTTACTAGCTTCATACCCAGATAAGCTACCATTTTGTACTAATGCCAAATATACTTTTGCCTCAGAATCTGTGAGACCAATTTTATTTAATAAATTTATTTTTTGTTGCATATTAATTCTCCATTAATTTTACCATGTTTGCATTGCTCCACCTTCATCAGCAGTTCTACATGTGCTTGCATACACAGCTAATACACCTTTTTTTACTTTAGGTTCAGGTCTAACCCAATTTTTATATCTTTTATCTAGTTCTTCATCCGATATTTCTACTTCAATTATACCATTTTTCACATCGACAACTATCATATCACCATTTTCAACCAATGCTATAGGTCCTCCATCATAAGCTTCTGGGCAGACATGTCCTACTATTGCCCCATAATTAAAGCCTGAAAATCTTGCATCTGTTACTAACCCAACACTTTTATCTAATCCAAATGCAACTAAAGCATCTGTTGATAACATAACTTCTTTCATTCCAGGTGCACCTTTACATCCTTCGTAGCGAATAACAATAACATCCCCTGCAACTATTTTTCCATCTTGAATAGCTTTTAAAGCTTCAAAGTCATTTGAAAATACTTTTGCTACTCCTCTGAAGTATTTCATCTCTTCATATACTCCACTGGGTCTTATTATAGCTCCTTTTGGTGCAAGATTTCCTTTTAATACTTTAAGTCCTGAATCTTTATGTAGAGGATTTTCTAAAGGTCTTAAAACATCACTAGATTCTACTTCTATATTTTTTAATATATCTTCCCATGTGTTCCCTAAAATAGTTAAAACATTTTTGTTTAACTTTTTTTCTAACATTTTCATAACTGCAGGCACTCCACCCTCGTCATGAAGGTCTACAACATTATATGGTCCACTTGGTCTAACTCCGCATATACATTTTATTTCTTCACTTAATCTGTCAAAGTCATCTAATGTAATATCTATATCCAAATCTCTTGCAATGGATAAAATATGAAGTACAGCATTAGTTGACCCACCTATAGCCATATCAACCATTATTGTATTTAAAAGAGTTTCCTTAGTTATTAATTTACTTGGAGTAAGCCCTTTGTTTATTAATTCTATTATATATCTTCCTGCATCTCTAGCTGATCTTAATTTTATTAAATCTGCAGCCGGTATAGTCGCTGTTCCAGGAAGAACAAGATTTAATGTCTCTCCTAGTATTTGCATAGTATTTGCTGTTCCCATTACTGAACAAGCTCCAAAACTTGGGCAAACACATTCTTCCATATCTGATAGATCTTTATTATCTCCTGCTAATATAGCTATATCTACATCTGGAGCAAGTACTTTTTTACCTTTATAAACTCCTGGCATCATTGGGCCTCCAGTTACAACAAGTGTTGGTAAATCTAATCTTGCTGCTGCAAGGTATGTACCGGCTATAATATTATCACAAGATGCAACTAGTATCAATGCATCAAAGTGATGTACTTGGGTTACAAACTCTATAGACATTGACACAATATCTCTTCCTACTAATTCGTACTTTAACTCTTCTGCTCCATTACTTACATTTCCACAGGTACATGGTATTCCAAATTCTATAGGCATACCACCAGCTTCCCATACCCCTTGTTTAATTGATTCTGTTATAGTTCTTAAATGAGCAGAACCTGGTGAACCTTCCATAAAAGCATTGGCAATACCTATATGAAACTTAGTTTTTATATCCTTATCATTAAAACCTGCTCCTTTGTACATAACACGTCTATGAGCTCCATTTGGAGCATTCCAATAAGTTCTATCATCTATGTTTTTCATTATTAATTCCCCCTAAATTAATATTTTTCTTACCACTGTGTTCCTACGTTCTTTTCAATTGCCTTATCATAAATTTTCTTTGCAGTAACTACATCTTGTACAGCTATTCCCACAGTTTTAAATACTATAATTTCTTCATCATTTTCTCTTCCCAAAATTTCATTATTTATTACTTGCCCTAATTCTCCACTAAAATCGTCTTTAGTTATTGTTCCATTTTCTAATGGATTTAAAATATCTCCTGATTCTGATAATACAGCATCTGTTGATTCAAAGAATATCTTACTAGCACGAGTTAAGGCAACTGGATCTAATTCTTGCATAACTGGTAGATATGAACCTACTGCACTTATTGTAGCCCCTTTTTTTACTTTATTCCCATCAAATACTGGTTTCTTTGATGTTGTAACTGTAATTATTACATCAGCATCTTCTATTGCTTCATCTGATGATTTTGCTGCTTTAAATTTAGTATTATAATTGCTTAATTCTTCTTGCATTTGGTTAACAAATTTATTTGTTCTATCTAAATCTATATCATATATGTATACTTCTTCAAGATTTCTAGCTTCAATCATTGCTTCTAATTGAGATGCTGCTTGACCTCCAGTTCCTATTAAAGCTCCTTTTTTAGCATCTTTTCTTGCAAGAACATCAATTGCTGCCCCTGATGCTGCTCCTGTACGAAGTTGAGTAATGTATGTACCATCTAAAATTGCACTTACTTCTCCAGTTATTCCATCCATTAATAATACAGTTGCAGGTGTTACTGGTTTTCCCTTCTTTATATTATTTGGGAATACTGATACTATTTTTACTCCTGCACAATCTAAATCTTCAATATATCCAGGCATAAATAACATTGAGCCTTCTTCTTTTGGTGCTGGTATATTTGTTCTTAATGGAACTACACTTTTCCCTTCAGTATAAATCTTAAAAGCCTCTTTATCAGCCTCTATAGCATCCCTCATAGTGAAAACCTTTTTTATATCACTTTTACTTAATAACAACATATTATCCACCTCTTATTATTTTTAGTTAATTTTTTATCAATAATGATTTTTTAGTATACCCCTTTAGTAACTATTATATTTCTTTTCCCATAATTTTCAATAGATTTTATTTTTTATTTTAAATACTTTTTATTTTCTAAGCTTCGCTTATTACTTAATATTGAGTTGTAAAAATTTTTATCTATCCTAATATCAGTGGTTACTAATGAGTACATACATTTTAAAATACCTATAAATAATAAAAAAATAAGTAATATTTTCTAAAAATTCGTCTAAAGTCTTAATTTATTATTCGTATGTGATAAAAAAGGAAATAACTTATTAGTAAGTTATTTCCTTTTTATTTTTATTTTTTACTTTTTCTAAAATTTAAATATAGTCCCGCTATTGAAACTAAACCTATCCCAATATAACCTAAAATACCTTTATCTTTAGTTAAAGGGTTTAAAAAATTATTTGTTTTTTGCTTGCTATCATCACTATTAGCATCTTTGCTTTCAGTTTTACTAGAACTATTTGTTTCATTGTTTTTATTGTTAGATGACTTATAGTTACCTAAGCTTTTATTTTCTAAATCCTTTTGGTCTTCTTTTATATCTTTAGGCACTTCTTCAACAGGTAATTTCTCAGTTTTTTTATCTGTTGGCTCTACTTTTTCTAACGTATTTATATTTTCCTCTTCCTTTGCATTTGAATCTGTACTGTCTTTAGATGGAATTTTATCTATATTTGATTCTTTAGGTTTAACATTTACATTTATTGTCTTTGTTGCTTTATTTCCATCCTTGTCAGCTACCTCATATGTAACTTTATACTTGCCTGGTTGATTTGAATCTACTTCATTTTTTATTACTTTAATCTTATTTGTTAAATCTCCATCTTCTTTATCTGTCGCTACTAAAAATTCTAAAGGATTGAAATTATCACCTAAACTAATTGATCTATCATTTGCTTCAATATTTGGTATGCTATTATTTATATTTTCTTCTTTTTCTTTTGGTTTAACATTTACAAATATTGTTTTTGTTGCCTTATTTCCTTCCTTGTCGGATACCTCGTATGTAACTTCATACTTCCCTGGTTTATTTACATTTACATCATTTTTTATTACTTTGATATTCTTTGTTAAATCTCCATCTTCTTTATCTGTAGCCGTTATTTTTTCTAAAATATTAAAGTTGTCTTCTTCATTTATGTCTCTATCACTTGCTTCAATAACTGGTGTATTGTTTATAGCTTCTTCCTTTGGCTTAACATTAACAAATATTGCCTTTGTCGTTTTATTCCCATCCTTATCAGCTACTTCATATAAAACTTCATATTTTCCTTGTTTATTTATATCTACTTCATTTTTTATTACTTTGATATTCTTTGTTAAATCTCCATCTTCTTTATCTATTGCATACACCATTTCTAAAGGGTCAAAATTATTACCTATATTTATTTCTCTGTTATTTGCTTCTATTATCGGAGCACTATTTTCATTTGATTCGTTTTCTTTTACAGTTACAAATATTTTTTTTGTTGCTTTATTCCCATCTTTATCAGAAACTTCATAGATTACTTCATACTTCCCTGGCTTATTTATATCTACTTCATTTTTTATTACTTTAACCTTATTTGTTAAATCTCCATCTTCTTTATCCGTTGCACTTACTGTTTCTAAAGGATTGAAGTTTTCTCCAACTATTACTTCTCTATTATTTACTTCAATATTTGGTATATTATTTGTAATAATTTCTTTTACAGTTACAAATATACTCTTTGTCACTTTATTTCCTTCTTTATCAGAAACTGCATAGATTACTTCATACTTGCCCGGCTTATTTATATCTACTTCATTTTTTATTACTTTAATCTTATTTGTTAAATCTCCATCTTCTTTATCTTTTGCACTTACTGTTTCTAAAGGATCAAATTTATCTCCTAAGTTTACTTCTTTATCTTTTGCTTTAATATTAGGTATATTGTTTACCTCTTTTTTTCCATAATTTAATATATCCTTATATTTTTCTAAAAAATATTGTTGTCTATCCTTTGGCAACTTCTTTATAGCATCTTTTAAAACAGTTCTATTATTTCTATAAAGATCATAATTTTCAACATTATCTTTTAATTCATTTCTTAAATTTTCAGCATAAATTTCTATTGATTTTTCTAATCGTTTATTTGAATTAACATTTAGACCTTCTAGGCCTTTATCTGTTATTACAAATAAACTAGTTTTTTCACTAGGTTTGTAATCTAAGTTTTCCGTTCCATCTGAATCAAATAGTTTTAACCTCCCATTAGGTTCACTATGGTATATTTTTATCTTATATCCTGGTTTAATATCAACTATTTCTTCAGCTTTATTTGTTTTCTTATTGCCTATATAGTCCTTTTTATAAATCGAAACATTGTTTTCATTTAATACTTCAATTTCTGCATAAGCATTATTAAAGTAGCTATGTGGTTCATTTCCTAATGTTGATATTTTTAATCTATTTTTTTCTAAATCTGTTTTTATATTGGCAAATTCAGAATTTCCTAATCCTAGTAAGCTTATTTTTTGATTAAATAAATTTAAACTTTCATTACTTGAGTATGGAGACTTCATACCCAATGTATTATTCCCTCTATATACATCTATAAAGTTTATATCTGTATACTTGTTAAATTCTTTATTTTTATTATTTAAACTAACACAATATCTACCTGGTATTATATTTTTAAAAATAGTCTTTTTATCTTTATCTATAGTTAGCTTATCAATTATTCTATCTCCATCTTTTAAGTAAACTGTTTCTCCATCTAAATTATCTTTATTATCAAAATTAATTTCTAAATTACCTTTTTCTAAATTAACCTTTGTTTTTAAAATGCTTTCTGTTGATATTATCGAATATATAGATTTTAAATTATTTTCTTTTCTTATTTGCTCTGCTTTATTTTCATCTTTTATTATATCATTAAGTATAAATACATTTTTATATCTTGAATATTTTTCACTTGTTACTATACTATCTTCACTATTTTTAATTTTATAATCATCAAAGTAATTATTGAAATTATATCCTGTTGCTTTAGAGAATAATTCATTAAATACATCTCCAGCATTTTTATTTGCTAAATTACCTTTAGCATACTCTTGCCTATATAGTTTGTTGAAATCTCCAAATTTATCTTCTCCTATAAATTCAACTAAATAAACAAACATTCCTAGTTTACCTTGATATGAAGCATCATTATAACTTCCTGATTTACGAATATTTTTTAATACCGTATCTACTTCATTCCTTTTTCCATTAAATAACCATCCTTCATCTCCATTTACATATGTTCTTTGATAGAAATGAGCTAGTATGTTGTTAAATACATCAACTAAATATACGCCTCTATCCTTTATGTTATATTCATATCCATGCGCTAATTCATGTAGTGGTAACCATCCTTTACTTAAATAAGCATCAATATTGTCTCCATTTAGTGCCGTATGAGTATTAGTATAATAAGCTGCTCCGGCACCATGCTTATTAGCTTTTACAAAGTATTGAGTATCTATATTTCGATTTATTGGATTTTGTGCATTTTTATCTAGACCTAATAAATAATCATATTTATTAAGCATGTTAGTATAAAATTTTAATAATTCATCTATGTTTTTAAAATCGCTCATATTTTTCAATGTATATTTACTAGTTTTAGGAACTAACATTTGAACCTTATTATTTTCGATAAAAGCAAAATTTGTATTACTTAAAATCCACTCCTTAAAAAATCTATTTTCATCATCATGTTCTTTATATATAGGTAATTTAATAACTTTTCCATCTACTTTATATTCTACTTCAGGAGATATACTACTAGAAACTTTCCTTATAAACGGAACTGATTCATATTTATTTTCAATACTTACCCAATCACCATTTTTAGGTATCGTTATATTATTCTCTGTTTCTGAATCGTCATTTAATAAATCTAACATTAAATCCTTATCATAATCTTTATTAACTTGTCTTACCTCTATTTTCGTATTCTTAGGAAGAATAAATCCAAGAGGCTCCCTTCCGTGGTAATTCCCTCTATTTAAACCAATATTTTTCATATTAGAAAAATCACCATAAACTCCTATTTTAAGTTTTTTAACTAATTCTAAATTAGATTTAACATCAACTTTTCTAGTTATTAAGTTTAAATTTCCATCCTTATCTATTACACTATATTGAATATAGTAAGTTCCTGGATTTTTAATATCTACATTATCAAATTCAACCTTTACTTTACTAGTTATATTTCCTTCTTCTTTATCTATTGCATTAACTCCACTCATTGGATCAAATGAATCATTCATATTTAAAGTCATATCTTTAGCTTTAATTTCTGGAACAGTTCCTATTATAGGGTTTAGATTTCCATCTATAATTTTGTATTTACTAGTAATTCCAGATGAAATAGATTTTATAAAATTATTTTTAGTACTATTTTCAAAGTGTACCTCGTCACCATTTTCAAATTTCAGATTATTTAATTTATCATTAGCACTATTTCCAGTATCTGATCCATTTATTATAATCTCATTTACTACAGAGTTGTTTCTAATAATCTTTAACCTGAAATATTCATTATCATTTTTATTGTATCTTTCATTAGATTCTGATTTTGAAATTAAAGTATTCTTTGAAGTATCGAAAGTAATTATATTTAAAGGAATGTTATCATTATTATAAATAAAAATAGCTTCTTTTGATAAGTTTCTATTTACTGACTCTAAATTTAATCCTTCATTAGTTATAACAAATCTATTTTTGCTTGATGTCATTTTACCAAAGCTTTTTGAGCTAAATCTTCCAAATTCTGACCCTGATGAATTAAATACTAGAGTATCTCCTTCTTCTATTTTTAAATCTTCTATTTTAGCTAATTTATTATTTGCTTCTAGGAAAGTATCATTGCCTTTTATATCTTCCTTAAACTTTTCTTTATCTCCTCTTAATACCTCTACTGATAAAAATGTTTTATCTTTAAAATAATAGTGAACTTGAGCTGATTTATTTTTATCTGTCCAAAATATTTTAATTTTTTTAGTATTTGGATCATATCTAAACTTAGCTATACTATAGTTTCCTAGACCTCGTATATTTAATTCTTCTTTATCCCAAGGTATTATATTTTTGTTTTTATCTGTATTATTTAAAGCAATTTTCTTATCTTCAAATTTCATTATGTCACTACTATATAATTTATTTTTATCTGTATTATTTGCAAATGCGCTTTCTACAAATATAGTTTGAATTGATAAAGTCCCTGCTATTACTAAAATAATTTTCCTTTTGTTCATCTTACATACTCCTCTATGTATTTACTTTTTTTATTGTATTATGTCTCATTTAAATTACTATTTTAAAAATTCAGTTGTAAAATCTAGTCAATTTAATTTTATTTATTTTGTTATATGTATCTTTAATATTTTAAATATTTGACTTTATCAATAATAAGTTTGCAAAAACTTATTTTATTTAGTTAACGAATAAAAAACAAAAAAATTTCCTAATTTTAACTCTTTACTATAATCGTCTCTTTTTTAATTTTCTTTACTTTTTCCATTGATCTTATGTAATTTTATATAAATTAATAAAAAAATAAAAAGTATCGTGTCTAACGATACTTTTTATTTTTACAGTCATTATCTATTCCACCTATTTATATTATCAATAATAAAATACCTCATATCTATTTCTACCCTTGTTTTTAGCACTATAAAGTGCCTTATCTGCATTATCTATCATTTTATATATTCCTTCATTTTGAGAAAATTCATTTGTATATATACCAATACTAACTGTTAATATATCGCAAATCTCTGAGTATTTATGTTCTATTTGCTTTCCCCTTATACTTTCTTGTATCTTTTCAGCTATAACTTTTGCATTATCAATCGATACTTCTGGTAAAATTAAAACCATCTCTTCTCCACCATATCTTATAACTATACCTTGATCTTTAATACTGTTTTTTAAAGAGTTTGAAACTTCTTTTATTATTTCATCACCTTTAATATGCCCATAATTGTCATTATATTTTTTAAAATAGTCAATATCAATTAATATTATAGATACTTTTTTATGATCAAAATTTTTCTTGTTTTTTTCTATATAATAATCTAAATATTTTCTATTGTATAAGTTAGTCATTCCATCAATAAAATTTGACTTTTTAAGAAGCTTTATAACCTTCATTCTCGAGATTAAAATTAGTAGCAATATAATGATACTAAATATTAAAATTAACATATTAATTTTACGCTGTTGTTCTTTACTTTTTAGTTCATCTCTTTCATATAATTGAGTTGCATATTTCATATAATCTTTTTTAAATTGAATTTCAAGTTTATCTCTTTCATCCATTAGAGCTTTATTATATTTAATATAATTATCTAAATCATTTTTATTTTTATATATTTCTATAATAGATTTATATATATGCATTTCTAAACCTAGTCCATTTTGGATTGATTGTTGTAAGGTATAATTAAATATATCTAGTGATTTATCATATTTCTTTTGTTCTTTATAAAATTCTGCATAAGAAATATTTATAAATACTTCTTTATTTAAAGAAAATTCGATTTTATCATTTTTTAATAACTCTAAACTTCTATTTAAAAGTTGTTGTGCCTTTTTAAAATCATGTTTATAGATATATGCTAAAGCTAAATTATTATAGATAAGCATTTCAATATCATCCCTTGAGTCTTTATCTATATAATCTAATAAGCTATAAATCTTTTTAGAAAGATTTATAGCTTCATCATACTTATTAATTTCTATATATGAACTTATCTTATTTATATATGCCATCGATTTAGTCATAGCATTTTCAGTTTTATTCTCTATTTCTAGTCCAATTGCCTTATCATAATATTGTATAGCCATTTGGTAATCTTCTAAAATATAGTTTATATCTCCTATATTTGTAAAAACTTTTGATTTATGTATATTTACATTCCTTATATTTTTATTTGAATCCAATATTTTTATTAAATGTAAGTATTGATATATTGATTCTGAATATCTATAATCTAGGCTATATAAAAAACCTAGATTTCTAATTAAATTAATTTTACATTCATCATTTAAATCTCTAGTTTCTTGCAAATATGTATTTAAAATATTAATACTTGAATTTATTGTATCTTTATTCTTGATTAATGTGCTTATATTATCCCATATTATTTTGTTATCATTTTTATATTTTTTATCCCTTCCTATTTGTTTAAAAGCCATTTTACAATTTTCAATTAAATCATCATACTTATTTTCATGTATAAGTGATTTATTCAATAAAATATATGTATATATCTTTATGAAACTTGAATTTGTTTCTAAAATTTTATTCTTAGCTTGTTCAAAATTTTTAGACGCACTTTTATAGTCTTTATTAATATAATCTATATATCCTAATATAAAATAATACTGTGTATCCTTGTCTGTTTTGTTAATAAGTTTAGTAATTTCTCCAATATTCTTTTTATCAAAACTTTGATTATTGTATGTTTTTTCTATTTCCATCACAATGTTTTCTTTGTATAAAATTTCATCCTTTTTAAATTTTGATTTATTGTATAAATTAAAAAAATATATAGTAAAAATAATACTCATAAAAAATAGAATGGTTTTTCTTTTTTTATTTAAGTTTTTTATTCTAATCATATTAATGTCCCCTTTTGATATTATATTTTTAATTTATATAAAAATAAGCTTGTATACTTTTGTGAATTTTCATATTTTTTATCATATTATGATTATTTATATTAAATAATATCATACAAACCAGTATAGCTCTACCTATCTTGTACTTTATAACTATTATTCTTTAAAATAAGTTGATCCATTTATAAATATAAAAATAGTTAATCCAGTTTAATAAAATTTTAAAAAGATACGAATTCAAAATACATGATGATAGAAATTTTGATACATAACTTTTTCTAATTAAAAAAGCTGACTACTATATTTAATAGTAATCAGCTTTTTAACTAATTTGTATTACTTTAAGATAAAGTTTAAATTATAATTTACTAAAGTATATTTTGTATATCTGATATTATTAAATCTTCTTTTAGATGATAGCGCTCATATAATTCATCTAAAGATATACTATCTGTAAATTCTTTTTTGGCTCCAAAGTTTAAAACCTTAATATCTTTATCTGAATAGAATCTTGAAATCTTTTCTCCAAATCCTCCATCAAGAATTCCATCTTCTAACGTAATTACAACCTTATGATTAGATAATAAATCATTTAATAATTCTTCATCTACTCCAGTTATAAATCTAGGATTTATTAATGTTGCATTTATTCCTGTTACTTCTTTTAATCTCTCTTGAACTCGCTTACCTAGATGATAAAAAGATCCAAGTCCAATTATTGCTACTTCACTTCCATCTTCAACCTTTTCATATTTGTTTAAATCATCAAAATTAGGTTCAATTTTAACTCCAGTTGATACCACATTCATATTTGGAACACGTATAGCCACTGGATATTTATCTTGCTCTATACCCCATTCCATCATAGCAAGATACTCTTCTTTGGTAGTTGGTGCCAAATATACAATATTTGGTATATTAGATATTAATGGTATATCAAATAAACCTAGGTGAGTTATATCACTGTCACTTATTCCTCCCCAATAAACCATAATAAGTGCTGGGTTATTATTTATAGCAAGGTCTTGAGATAATTGATCATATGTTCTTTGTATAAATGAACTTAAAAATGATGCTACTGGCTTGCCACCTCGTTTTGCTATACCTGATGCAAGTGCTATTGCATGTTCTTCAGCTATACCAACATCTACATATCTGTCTTTAAACTCACTTCTAAATGGATTTAAACCAACTATACTTGGAGTAGCAGCTGTTATTGCTACAATACTACTATCTTTTTTAGCTTTTTCTACTAAAAATTCTCCAGCTATATCTGAATAAGATTTATCATCAAATTTAAATTTAGATTCTTTAGTTTCTAAATCAAATGGCATTACCCAGTGGAATGCTTCTTTATTTTCTTCTGCATCCTTATAACCTTTACCTTTAACAGTACGCATATGCACTACTACTGGATGGTCTGTATCTTTAACTTCTTTAAATGTCTCTATTAATGACTCAATATCATTTCCATCTTTAACAAAATAGTAGTCAAATCCTAGTGATTTAAAGAAGTTATTTTCTGACTTTCCTTCAGTTTCACGAAGTAAAGCTAGGTTTTTATAAAGCCCTCCATGGTTTTCTGCTATAGACATATCATTATCATTTACTAAAATTATTATATTTTTTCCAGATTCAGCTGCATTATTTAATCCTTCATATGCTTCTCCGCCACTTAAAGAACCATCACCTATAACTGCAATTATATTTTCCTTTCCATTTTTTACATCACGTCCTTTAGCTAACCCACAGGCTAAACTAACTGAAGTTGATGTATGTCCCACTGTAAAGAAATCATGTTCACTTTCTTTAGATGAAGTATACCCTGTAACATCTGTGTATTTATTAGGATTTATAAATGCTTCTTTTCTTCCTGTTAGCATTTTATGTGTATATGATTGATGCGAAACATCATATACAAACTTATCTATTGGTGAATTAAATACATAATGAAGTGCAATTGTTGCTTCTACCATACCTAAGTTAGGCCCAAAGTGACCTCCTGTTGTACTTACTTTTTTAATTAGTACATCTCTTATCTCACTAGATAATAAGTTCAATTCATCTATTGTAAGTATTTTTAAATCTTTTGGATTATTTATCTTATTTAAAATATTTAATGACATATTAAATTTCCTCCTAGTTGTAATTATTTTTTTATTAGTTCATTTTCTTTTGTTACCATATCATTTTCATATCTTTCTATTTTAAAATCTAAACGTTCTATAGTTTGTTTCATATCCTCCATTTTTTCTATTAAAACTTTACGTTGTTCAATTAATATTTCTTTTCTAGCTTCAATAGTTTCATCCCCTCGCTTAAAAAGCGTAACATAATTTATTAATACATCTATTGAAAGACCTGCATTTCTCATGCATTTTATAAATTCTATCCACCTACAGTCTTCTTCTGTATAATCTCTCTTACCGCCTTTGCTACGATTTATGCTAGGAATAAGTCCAATACGTTCATAGTAACGTAATGTGTCCTGTGAAAGACCAAACATTTCACTTACTTGTGTAATTGTCATATCATGAAACCTCCAAATATTATAGCTAATATCTTCTACACTTATAGGATATTCCTTGGAGTTAACTCCAAGTCAATACTTTTTTTAATTTATGTAAATTATGTTTTTGTGAATTAATTTTTAATTAGTTTTTTGATATGTTTTATATATGGTTTACTTTTAATTAGATTTGATAGCTATCCCACCTCGTAAAACACGAGGTGGGATATTTGATAAGCCAAATAATGAATGTTATCTATTTTTATTATTTAGCTTTTGAAAACTTTTCTTCATGTTTTAAAAGCCATGATTTTTTATCTAGTCCTCCTCCATAACCTGTAAGACTTTTATTAGCTCCAATAACCCTATGACAAGGAACAACTATATTTATAATATTTCTACCATTAGTATTTCCAACTGCTCTTACAGCTTTCTCATTTCCTATTTTTGTTGCTATATATTTATAAGATACAGTATCTCCATAAGGAATATCTGTTAATTCATTCCAAACTTTTTCCTGAAACTCTGTTCCTTTTAGTTTAAATTTTATATCGAATTCTTTTCTAGTTCCATTAAAATATTCTTGTATCTGCTTTATAGTTTCTTTTAAAATCTCTGGTTGTTCTGTATTTTTTCTTTTTTCATCTACATACAAAATTGAAATTAGTTCATCTTCTGTTGTACCTATTTCTAGTATTCCTATAGGTGAATCGTAGTAATAATAGTACTTTTGTATCATTTAAATTCCTCCTTAGATAAAAGTAAATTATTAAAACCAAGTTATTTGATTACTTTCATATTGACTTTTATAGTCATTTATAATGTCTTTCATGTTATATAGTAAACTATATCTATCGCACTCTTTTTTGAATACTTTCCATAAATACTCTGAATTTAGAGAACTATTTTCATACTGTTCTCCATAAGTTTTTACATATTTTTTATCTAACATTTTATTTGGAAATATTTTTCTTAACTGCTCTAAATAATATTCTCTCTGATTAGTTCTTAATGTAACTCCTAGTCCATAAGTAAAAACAAATTTAGCTCCACATTCATAAGCTCTTTTTATAATATTTTTTATATTTTCCTCAGTATCATTTATAAATGGTAATATTGGCATTAACAATACACCACAGTATATATTATTATCTGATAATTTTTTTAAAGTCTTAAACCTATCAGATGTTGTAGATACATTTGGCTCAACTTTTTTACAAAGTTCATCATCAAATGTAGTTATTGTAATTTTGATTAAAGTTGGAGAGTGTTTTTGGATACTTTTTAATATATCTATATCTCTAACTATTAAGTCACTTTTAGTTGCAATTGATATTCCAAATTTATATTCATCTACTAATTTTAGAGCTTGTCTTGTTAAAAGATACTTCTTTTCAAAAGGATTATATGGATCACTCATAGCTCCTGTTCCCACTACACCTTTTTTTCTCTTTGATACTAAATCCTTTTTTATTATTTCAATTGAATTTTCTTTAATTCTAACTCTATCAAAATCTATAATTTGATAACAATTACTTCTAGAATCACAATATATACATCCATGGCAACAGCCTTTATATATGTTCATATTATAGTTTATTCCAAACCAGTTAGGATTTTCTTTATAGCTAGATACAATGGTTTTTGTTGGTATATACTCCATACATATTAATCCTTTCAACTTGGATTTTTAAATTAGCTCTATTTATATATTTACTTTAATTACCTTATTTTTAATATTATTTAAAAACCTATCAAAGTCATCACCGGATATATTAAAAGTTTCTGTATTTATAGCTGGATGAAAGTTAAGATTTTGACCATCTAGTAAATCACTATCTATTAATACTTCCACTTCGCTATTTTTGTCATTTATAATACTAAAAGGATTTACACTTCCAGGAGTTACCTTCATAAGCTCATATAATTTTTCTGGTGAATCAAAAGAAAGCCTAGTACTCCCTATTTGAGTTCTTATATTTTTTAAATCAACTGATTTATCGTGCTTTACTACTACTAAGTAGTTCTGGCTTTTATTAGAGTTCTTTAAAAATAAATTTTTACAATGATGTCCTGGCATATCTTTAGTTACGCTATAAAACTCATCTGCTGTAAATACTTCATCATGTTCTAAGACTTTATATTTTATTTGTAATTCATTTAGTTTTGCATATATTTCTTTTTTCATCCTTTTCCCCCTGTTGTATAAATATAAGTATATTATTACATATTTTTTATTTCTATTAAAGTTATAAAAAACTCATATCTATTTGATATGAGTTTTTTATATTTATACAATATGAACTTCATTAATTTATTTATTGTCTAGAATATGCAGTAATAACTCCACAAGCCAATCTAGATCCTGCATTTCCCGCAGGTTGTGTTGTAAAATCATCATATCCTTTATGAAGTATAAAGGATTTTCCTATAATTTCATTTACAGTAAATCTATTTGTAAATGTAGAAAGTATACCTATCCCATCAGCAGACAAAATTGGCGGTAAATCTCCTGCATGCATAGGATGTTCTTCATTAGTTGGGTTATAGTGAGATTTTGCAGCCGTAAATGGATCGCTTTCATTCCCTACAGTACAATCTCCAACCTCATGAATATGGAGTCCATGGAAAGAACTTTTTTGATTATTTATATTAGGAATTCCTGTTATATAAGCTTTTAAGTATACTCCTTCTTCTAGCTGATATAAATATATTATTCCCTTTATACAGGGAGCCAAAGGCCCTCCTTTTATCTTAGCGTATGCATCTGGTTTAGATGGATTATAGTTAGAAAACATCTTATTAATATCATATTTTTTGCAAGAATTATCCATAATGTACCTCCTTATAATATTGAGTTTATATAGCTATATATATTATGATTTGAAATTCAAAAATGTTATCATTTGCAATATTTTGTAATAAAAAAAGCGTATTAACAAGTTTGTTAATACGCTTTTTTATTTTTATTCATTCAAATAATCTTTTCTAATTCTTTTAGTAAAATATTAAAATTGTTTTAATAAATTTGCCATTTCAATAGCAGTCACAGCAGCATCATAACCTTTATTTCCAGCTTTTGTTCCAGCTCTTTCAATAGCTTGTTCAATTGTATCCGTTGTTAATACTCCAAATATAACAGGTTTTTCACTAGATAAAGAAACTGAAGCAATTCCCTTTGATGCTTCTGCACATACATAATCAAAATGTGGTGTTGATCCTTTAATAACTGCACCTAAGCATATTATTGCATCATACTCTTCATTTTTAGCCATTTTCTTTGCGATTAATGGAATTTCAAAGGCTCCTGGTACCCAAGCTACATCTATATTATTTTCATCTACTCCATGTCTTTTTAATCCATCAAGTGCTCCCCCTAATAATTTTGAAACTATAAATTCATTAAATCTACCTACTACTATACCTATCTTAATACCTTCTGCTACTAATTTTCCTTCTATTACTCCCATTTTAAAGCCCTCCATTTATATTAATTTTAATAGTTAAGCATATGATGTAATTTATCTTGTTTAGTCTTTAAATAAAACTCATTTTTTTCATTATGATTCATTTGAATTGGAATTCTTTCCACTATTTCAATATCATAACCTCTTAGCCCATTAAGCTTTCTAGGATTATTTGTCATAAGTCTTAGTGTCCTAACCCCTAGATTTTTAAGTATTTGGGCTCCAATTCCATAATCCCTAATATCTGCTGGAAACCCTAGCATAAGATTAGCTTCCACTGTGTCATACCCTTGGTCTTGAAGTGCATAAGCTTTTAACTTATTTATAAGTCCAATTCCTCTTCCTTCTTGTCTCATATAGAGAAGAATTCCGTTTCCTTCTTTAGCTATTTTTTTCATTGCAGCATCATATTGGTCTCCACAATCACATCTTAAAGATCCCAAAGCATCTCCTGTTAGACATTCTGAATGAACTCTTACAAGTACTGGTTCATTTTCGTCTATTTCACCTTTAACTAAGGCTACATGGTGTTCTCCATTTAATTTATTTATAAACCCATACATCTTAAAATCTCCATACTTTGTTGGCATATTAACTTCTACAACTCGTTCAACTAGGTTCTCACGTGTTCTTCTATAGTCAACTAAATCAGCTATAGTTATTATCTTAAGATTATGTTTTTTTGCAAACTCCATTAACTCAGTTGTTCTCGCCATAGTTCCATCTTTACTCATAATTTCACAAATAACACCTGCTGGTTCTAATCCTGCAAGTCTTGATAGATCTATAGCTGCCTCTGTATGTCCAACTCTTTTTAATACTCCACCAGATTTAGCTATAAGGGGGAAGATGTGTCCTGGTCTTCTAAAATCTAATGGATTGCTATCTTTTAGTACCTTTTGGATTGTAAATGCTCTTTCATATGCAGAAATACCAGTAGTGGTATCAATGTGGTCAATAGAAACTGTAAAAGCGGTTTCATGGTTGTCAGTATTATTTTCTACCATAGGATGTAAATTTAAAACTTTTGCCTTTTTTTCATCTATTGGCATACATATAAGCCCTCTTCCATAAGTAGCCATAAAGTTAATAGCTTCCGGTGTTACACATTCAGCAGACATTAATAAGTCTCCTTCATTTTCTCTATCTTCATCATCAACAACTATAACTATTTTTCCTTCTTTTATATCTTCTAAAGCTTCTTCAATAGTATTAAATTTAAACATTTTCTTTTCTCCTTATTATTAGTTTCATGTTTTTATAAAAAACCATTTTTGCTTAAAAACTCTTCACTTATTGAATTTCTATGGTTGTCCTTTTTATCTATATTTAATATCAATAATTTTTCTATATATTTACCGATCAAGTCACATTCAAGATTTACTGTATTTCCTACTTTCTTATTTAATAACGTTGTCTCTCTTGCTGTATGAGGTATTATAGAAACTTTAAAACAACTATCATCTACATAAGCCACTGTTAAACTTATTCCATCTATAGTAATTGAACCTTTATGTACTATGTATTTTAAAATATTCATTGAAGCTTTTACAGTAATCCATATAGCATTGTCCTCTTTTATAAATGATGTAATAGTCCCTATACCATCTATATGACCGCTAACTATATGTCCACCTAATCTTTTTTCTAAGCTTAAGGCTCTTTCTAAATTAACTTCACTTCCTATATTAAAGCTTTCAAGGTTACTTCTTCTCAAGGTTTCTGCCATAACATCCGCCTCAAAACTATCATTGTTTAAATCAGTTACAGTAAGACATACTCCATTTGTAGCAATACTATCTCCTACATTCATTTGATTTAAAACCTTATTTGCTTTTATAAACAACTTTGAGGATTTCTCCCCTTTTTTAATTCCCTTAATAACTCCTATTTCCTCAACTATTCCTGTAAACATCTAGTTTTCCTCACTTCCTATGTATCCTTGAATTAAAATATCCTCTGAGACCATTGATATATTTAAATCTTTAATTTTAAAAGCATCCTTTAATTGTGCTATTCCATTTCCCCCTACTGGAGTTTTTGAATTTACTCCTCCGATAATTTTTGGGGCTATGTAAATTAAAACCTTATCAACAATTCCTACTTCTAAGGCTGAGTAATTTAGCATTGATCCTCCTTCTAAAAGAATACTGTCAATCTTTAATTCACCTAGTTTAATCATCAATTCTTTTAAATTTACCTTTTCATATGTTGATTTAGTTTTTATAACCCATACTCCTAGATTTTCTAAATAATCTATTTTTTCTTTTGGTGCTTTTTCTGTAGTAGCAATTATAGTTTTTATATCATTTGTATTTTCTAATACATTTGAATCTTTAGGAATTCTAAGTTTACTATCTACAATTATTCTTATTGGATTTCTACCATCTACAATTCTACAAGTTAGATGAGGATTATCTATTATCACAGTATCTACTCCAACCATAATAGCTGACAAATCATTTCTTAATTTATGTACTTCACTTCTTGATTTATTTCCAGTAATCCACTTTGATTCTCCTGAAGCCGTAGATATTTTTCCATCTAATGACATAGCAGTTTTTAATACAACAAATGGCTTTTTGTTTTTGATGTATTTAATAAATACTTCATTTAATTTTTTACATTCCTCTTCAAGTACCCCTACTTCTACCTCAATTCCTGCATCATGTAATTTCTTTATACCTTGACCTGATACCAATTTATTAGGATCCATCATTCCAATAACAACTCTAGAAATTTTTTTGTCTATTATCTTGTCAACACAAGGTGGGGTTTTCCCATAATGAGAACATGGTTCTAAAGTTACATACATAGTTGCTCCAGCTACATTTTCCTTTGCATTTTTAAATGCATTTACTTCAGCATGATCTTCTCCATATTTTTCATGATAGCCTTTAGCTATAATTTTTTTATCTTTCACAATTACAGCCCCAACTAATGGATTTGGATTTGCTTTTCCTTTTCCCAGTTTTGCTAAATCTAATGCTATTTTCATGTAATGTTTATCCACTTTTTTCACCCTCTGACTTTTAAGTCTTTTAATAAATAAAGCCCTGAGTAAAAACACCCAGGGCTTTATGTTATACATATTTTATCTATAGAATATGTAATAATAATTAAATATGTATTACGTAAAATATAATTCTCAATTGTTTTCTATAAAATAAAAAAGCTCTGAAATATTAAATATTTCAGAGCATTAATAACACTAATATAGTATTATACTTTAGAATTAATCCATTTTACGTTTTATCTTCTTCCATCCAGACTTTACTGTCGGCTTCGGAGTTTCACCGAATCATGCCAAATAGGCTCGCGGGCTTTACCGCCGGTAGGGAATTTCACCCTGCCCTGAAGATTTATTAAATTGTAATTTAATAGTAATCCATCTAAGTTCATATGTCAACAATATATAATAAAACTTTTATCCTCTATATAGTAATCTATTAAAATCATTGGATCAAACTTAAATATTTAACAGCACAATATCATTTAATAAAAAGAGACTAATCAAATATGCTTAATCTCTTTGTTTATCTCAAATTATATAATCTTAGTCATTTTCTTCTAGCCATTTATTTAAAACTTCTATATATTTATCATTTTCTTCAACAAATGGCATATGTCTTGAATATTCAAATAGCTCCCATTTACTATTAGGAATTCTATCATACATAGTCTTTGCAATGTATGGAGAACATAAATCTATTGCTCCACTAGTTATTAAACACGGTTCTTTTATTTCATGTAATCTATCTGTAAACTCATATCCAGCAAGAGTACCTGTAGGAGAAAATTCATTATGTCCCCATCCTACAACATAGGCTTCAGTACCTGATTTTTTAGGTCTTCTTAAACATTCTGGAGAATCTTCAGTTACTTTTCCTGCACAGTACATTTCCATAAACTTATCTAATGCATGGCTATATTCATCACTAGAATAATCTCCAGTATTCACTGCATCAAGTAAAGACTTTTGATCAGCCTCATCCATATATGATATTCTTCTTTTTTGCTCTTTTTCCCAAAGTTTTGCTGAAGAAAGAGTAGATGAAAGAATATATGATTTTATACCTTTTGGCTTATGCTCAATAGCATACCAAATAGCCTGCATACCTCCCCAAGATTGGCCTAATAGGTGAATTTCTTCAAGTCCTAAGTGTTTTCTTAGTTCAATAAGTTCTTTTATCCAAGTATCAGCATTAAACAATTCAGGGTGACCTTCAATAAATGAATTACCACAACCAATTTGGTCATACATTATTACTTGTCTACCACTCTCTGCTATTTTATCTAATACCTCGAAATAATTATGTGTAGAACCTGGCCCTCCGTGAAGTAGTACTAATGGTTTCTTTCCTTCTGTTGATTCCCCTACTATACGATAATAAGTTTTAAACCCTTCAAAAGGCATATATCCTTCAGTGATTTTCATGTTTATCCCCTCCAATTTGTCATAAAGCTTATTTTCCATATATATGCTTTAAGCTTTATACTTCCTTTGTAACTAGTATAGCACAAAAGAATGTAATCTACATAACAATACACCCATTAAATTCAATTTAATATATATTTCTTAGTGTTCTCTAGTTCATTAAAGTATTAACTTTTTAATTGTATTTTCGGCTTTTTATTCTATATATTATGTTAAAATCAACATATTTTTGTACTTTTTTACCCTATATAACTAATGTTTTAGAATATAATTTTGAGTGTATAAAATTTATACTTCATTGTAATATTGCTTAAAATTACACACTAAAAAAGGTATTATCAAATTACTGATAATACCTTTTTTAGTAAAGTAATAGTCTCAAAATTATATCTTTAAATAAATTATAATAGACCTTGAGATTTATAAACTTCTAAATTTTTAATTATATAACTTAGTGTACAAAACTCCTTATCTATTCTTTCTCCAATTAACATCAGTCCATCTATTAATTGTTTTTCTTTAAAGTTATCTAAAAGTATAATTATACTTATAAAATTAATTCCACCATCCTTAGTATCTAAAGTTCTTGAATTTTTAACGTATTTATTTTCCATTGCAAATTTTATTGAATTTTCTAATCTTTCACTTATCTCTATAATAGGCATTTTTTCATATACTTTTATTTGAGGTGAGTTTATGTTAAGACTTTTAGCTTTAGTTAAATCTGTATTAAAGAATATTACATTTTTAAATTTAGCTCCAGAAAAGTCTACTTCTTCTAAATTAACTCCTTCAAATACAGTATTTTCAAATTTTGCATTTTTAAACTTACTCTTTTTTAAATTTGCTCCTATTATTTCAGATGATTTAAAACTACATCCGTAAAAATTACAAGATTTAAAATGTGCCCCTCTTAAGCTTGTAAAATTAAAGTTTGAATTTGAAAAGTCAGTATTATAACAGTTGCTTCTTTTTAAATCTTGATACATAAAGTTTTTATCCATTTTTTTTGCTTTATTGTATTTTAATCCCATCTCTATCTTTGGTTTATTATTCATTTTTCCTCCATAATTTAAAAGATCTTATACTTAAGTGTATAAGAGTTTGATATTAATTATTTTTAATAATTATTCCTAATCTTAACATATAACTTTAATCATAACAACCTAATTATAGTCTACTATTGATGCTAAAACTCTATAACTTTGATATAATAACATTAAATTAAACTTAGGAGATTTATAAAATGAAGGATGAATTTAACAATAATAATAGTTCTAATAAGTATTCATGGAACGACGCTATGATTTTAGATAAAATACAAGAGATTTTGGAAGTTGAGAATATAGATGATTTAGAATTTAATGAAGAAATGATAAACCAATTAAAAACTCAGTTAAGTGAAAATCTCTCATCAGAAGAGATAAATCAATCTGCATATATGGTAGCCCAAAATATCGAAGAATTAAAAGTTTTACCAAAAGAGGATATAAAAGCCTATATATCAAGATTGAAAAGTTATTTAAATAATACTAATTTTAGCTGTATTAAAGCTGAGTTTAAAGGAATTGAATTTGAAATCTATCAAGACTCCTCTATAGAAGATGTCTTTAAAAGTTATTATTCTAGATATGATCAAATATATGGAATATCTCAGATGCTTTCAGATTTAGGTTTAAAATAATATTATTTAAATTAAACTTTTTTACTAGTTAAGTACAAAAACGTATTGAATATATATTCAATACGTTTTTTATAAGTTTTAATTCATAAAATAATATTTATATTAATTTTATTGTCTATTGTTTACTTTAAATAGGATAATACTTTTATTTATACCAATCAGAAATAACCTCGATACTCTCCTTTGATGGGTAAAAATATTTATCATTACCTTTTTCTCCAACAGCAAATACAGAAAATCCTTTTATATACTTTTTATCTTGAAATACATCTTTATACGCTTTAAAGCATCTTGCCTGTTCCTTATTATTTTCTGTATTAGATACTTGGCTATTCCAAGGTTGAGTTGCTGCATTATCTTTTCTAGGAAATCCTAATTCTGCAAAGTAAATTTCTTTATTATATTTTTTATAAAAATTATTTATTTCTTCTACTACATTTTGATGTCTATTATAAATAGTAGTAGAACTTAAACAATTGATTAACTCTTTGACTGTATTTTCTTTTTTATCGCTAAGCTCAAAATAAGCTGCTATGGATATAAAATCAACTTTTGAAAATACTTTATTATTGAGCTTTTTATAATAATTTTCTTTACTTTTTTTATCCCATGTAGCTGTATACCACCATGAAGTTTTATATGTAACTTCACCATTAAACCTATTCTTAACAAACTTTACTATATCACACCAATTATCTTCATAAACCTCTAACTTTGAAAAATTTGAAGCCATAATTAGTATATCCACATCATATTTATTTGCTATTTCTTTAATTAAAGTATCTAATATATGTTCCCAATCTTTAAAAAATCTTTCGTTATTTTTAGGATTGTAATCCGTTTCGTATTTACTACCATTATCTATCCATGGATATGCTTCTAATATAACCTTTATATTCTTTGACTTTAATATTTTTATCAGTTCTATAGCTTTATTCTTACTACTATCATCTATTTTAATATTATTTGAGTTTAAATTTTCTATATTTATAACTATAGGTACATTAACTGTATTTACATTTAAATCATTAATATCTTTTAAAACCTGTTTTATATTATAATCAGTTGATAAATTAACAGATTTTATTTTTTCTTTTGTATCTATATCTTTAGTAGTATTTTTTCCAATAAAGAAAATACCTACTATTATTAATAAGGTAATTATTATTAATATACGTTTCTTCATAATTCTCCTATTTATATATCATTTTTATTTTTATACTTTAATGCTAATAAAACTGTTGATATTGCAACCATTAAAAATAATATCCCTGCAATTATTATAAATGATTTACTATCATCATCAAGTTTATTAGATTGTTTTATTTCTTTATTTTCATCTGTATCATCTAAATTATAATTTAAATCTTTTACGTTTCCTTCTCTATCAATTACTATTGTATCTCCCTTTAAAGATTTTATTAGATCTAAATCACTTAAATATCTACTACTTAGTTTTAAATCCCTCATTTGTGTTGATGCTAAAATCATCATACCTTTATCTTTATTATATGGAGATTTTAACACTTGTATCGTTGCTAATTTACTTGAATAATCGCCTATAAACTTAATCTTTTGATTACTTTCAAAACCAGTATAGTTTTTATTAAACTTCAAATTCATATATTTATTTAAATCTTTTATAAGAATATTATTATTTGGAGTTCCAATTACTATCAAATTGCTTTTTTTGTAATCTCCATTTAATTCACTTGATTTTATAAATTTTATATCTCCGTTATTATATTTAACACCATGTCCTATATAAGACATTATGCTCCCTATTTGTGTCAAATCATTTGAATTCAATTTATCCGGTACTACAACAACTAAATCATTAACCTTATCATCCTTTATAAATGGATATGGATAATTTTTCATATTTAAATCATCTACATCATTATAATCAAATTTCATGTACGACTCATTTGATATATATGCAAATGGATTTTCTGTATCTCTAGTTACACACGCTAAATCTAATAATTCTAAATTAAATACAACTTTTATTTGATAATAATTTTGATTTAAAACCTCTTTTGGAAAACTTAGTTTTAATTCATCATTATTGGCATTCACTTTGCTTAACTTTTTACTCCCTATAGGTATATTATTTACATATACAGTTATAAGTGATCTTTCAAAATCTAAGTTTTCACCATATCTAAAATTTAAGTTTATAGTGCTCCCTTTTTTTATAGATTTACCTTTAGGTATATTTGCATCAATTATTGTTTCTTGTGTAAATGGTCCCTTTAGCGTTATATTATCGTATCCTAAATCCTTAAATGATATTGTGTTTTTAATTTTATAATCATATATATCATCTACATCTGTATCTTTATTTATTAATATACTATCTTCATTAATTTCACCTATTAAATTTTTACTACTTATAAGTTTACTTGCCTTTTTAAGCAATTCTTCATTATTTGATATTAAAAGAAGCATTTTTTTATTTTTATCAAATATTGAGTCTACATTTTTTATAACACAATTATTATTTAGCTTTTCCTTTTCTTTTTCCGTTAACAAATTAAATATATCAGACGGAGTTTTGTTTACATTTCCTATATATATAATATTTTTATCTTTATCCTTAAATTTGGAATATTGACTTATATTAAATCCTATATTTTCATGTTTTATTTTTTCTCCAAAATCATTAGCAAATATCATAGCTGAAGTTAATTCTTCATTTGAATAGTTATCTGGAATTAATATGCTCGTTTCTAATTCGTTACCTTTATTTAGATTTATATAAGTATCTTTATACTCACTTATTAAGTTTGACACTGGCTCATAGTTATAGTTCAAACTTATATCTGATTCTTTGTGTATAACTAGCCAATTCGCCGTGTTTGAATCATCTCTACAAACTTTATCTGAAATAGTTTTATATGCCTTTATTTCTACTTTATTATAACCTTTTTTTATTAAGTCTTTTGGTATATCTATACTTATTTTTTTCTTATATTCCTTATTTCCACCTAATTTTTCCGAATGTATGGGTACATCATTTACAATTATTGTTATAGTAGAATAATTTACATCTAATAACTCACTTTTAGTATATACTAAATTTAGTTTAGCATCTTTAGCTAATGCATTCTCAGGTACATCAAAGTATCTGTTAGTACTACTTATAACTCCACTCATAGTTATATCATTTTCAAATCTGTAGTTTTTAACATTTTCTTGACTAAAAACTATATCAAAACTTGAAAAACTAATAATTAATGATATTATTATTGTTATTAATCTCATTTTATTTTCTCCTAAAATCGTTCTGTCTTATACCACTTAGCTTCTCTTTTGTGTATAGCATCAAAAAAATATCCTATCATTCCTTTTATAGCAACAACTAACCACATTTGAGAATATGTAAAGTACATAAGTGCAACTAAAAATATATTGCTTAAATTGCTTTCTCCCTTTTCCATACTAAGTGTTATTGATACTTGTAATATAAATAATATATACGATAATATCCATATGATAAAAAAGTTAAAGGGTATATTTATAGTTACTATTTTAAATATTCCTAATAAAAATATTATGTCTGATAAAACAACTGATGTTAAAAATAAAAAATACACAGAAAAGAAATACAATATATCAAATAAAACTCTATTTTGTTTACCTTTAAATATATTAGTAATATACTTTACTAGTACATATATATTTCCTTTTACCCATCTTGTTCTTTGCTTTATCCACACGTTTAATGTTTCAGGTTCTTGTTCCCAAGTTACAGCCTGAGGAATATACGTTATTCGTTGTCCAATTTTATAAATTCTAAAACTTATTTCAGTATCCTCTGCTATTGCTTTTGTATCCCATCCACCTAAACTTTCCATAGTACTTTTTCTAATTACAAAGTTTGTACCAGGTATTGTACAAAGTCCTAATAATTGTTTTCTACCTGCTTGTGCTATCCATTGAAAACTCAAAGTTTCTATATTTATAAATTTTGTTAGTAAATTTTTATGCTTATTTCTAGTTCTAAATTTTCCTATGACAGCTCCTAATTTTTCATCTTTAACAATAGTCTGTATCAAGTACCTTAGAGCAGTTTTTTCTGGAGTATTATCAGCATCATATATTGCAATATACTCCCCTTTGGATTTTTCATATCCTATATTTAATGCATTTGATTTTCCTTTACCCCCTGTTATATTATCTGTATTTATTATTGTAAAATTATAGTTTCTATATCTATTTTTTATAGATTCTAGTACTTCTTTTGAATTATCACTAGAGTTATCATTTATAACGATAAGCTCCATTTTATCTCTAGGATAATCTAACAATAGTAATGATTCTACTGTTTTTCCTATTACTTTTCCTTCATTATGTGCTGGTACTAATATTGATACAAATGGATACTCTTTTAATTTTTCATCTTTAAATTTAAGGCTCTTTAAATAATATAGATATCCACTTATAGCTAATATTATATTTACTAAAAGTATCGTCCATATAGATGATAAAGAAATTAAAAATATAATATCTACTAACCCCATAATAGTTATCTCCTTATAAACTTTTGTCTATTTATAATCTTAAATAATATAAATATAGTTATAAATATTACCAATACGACAATAACAAATTTAATAACTATATTATTTATATTTTTTATAAGTTTATTAAATGTTTTATTATTTTCAGCTTTTGTTATTGATTTTGATTTATCGTAACTTGACTCTATATTGTTATTATTTGATTTTATTTTTATATCATCTATATTTATATAATTAATATTTTTCTTTAAATCTAAAAAACTTAAATTTTCTGATTTAAAATAGTCTATACATTTTTTCAAATAATTTATATCTATATTTGGATTAAAGTAAAAACCTCCAGTATATCCTCGTACCATAGATAGTTTATAGTAATTATACTTGATTTTATCTAATGATAATTTATCTTCACTAGATAGTTGTCCCAAGTTTTCAGGGATTATTGTGTTAAATTTTTCACTATCATTTATTATATATGGAAATGTACTTATCTCAAAAATATCATTATTATTTTGATATCTGCCTATATATGTTGATATGTATTTTTTAATCTCTTTATATCCTTCTTGAGTCATGGCATTTTTTTGTGATTCAAACCCTAATGGATATATACCATTTTCAATACATATTCTTATCCCACTTAATAGCCTATCTTTGATATATATGTTTAAATCTTTATTATGACTATTTAATACTTTTTCATTATAAAACTCATAATCTATTTTTTTTGATTCATCTTTTATATTATGTGAATATCCATTTAATATTACACTTCCACCCTTTTCTTGCATATGTTTTATAGTATTTAAAAGTTTATCATCTATCATAATAAGTTTATTACTATTTTTTTCTATAATTGTAGGTGTTAGAGATATTATAAATGGAATATTTTCTTCATATAGATAGTTAGATATTTCTTCTAACTTAACTGTATCTGAAAAAGGGTTTACATCTTCTATCTCTACAAATATTTTATTCTCAACAAAAGAATTTTTTTCAAAAAAATCATTTAAAGTATCTTCAAATATATAAGACTCATACATGTCCCAATTAGATATATAATATAAGTTCTTTTCTTTTAATATAAATGGATAAGTATTGTATCCATCACTCATTGTAGAAATAACTTTACTTTTTGTAGATGTTTTTACTAAGTTATAGTTATTTTTATTTTCTAAAATTATATTTTTATCCCCGTAATCCAAATTTGTTATATTGTTATTTTTACCTATATATTTTATTTGAAATTTATTATTTTTATATTCTAATAAATTTTCAATTTTATCCCCTATCCAGTATATATTTTTATTAGTACTTACGAAATCTTCCATAAACATTTTATTATCTATGTTATTATTTATATTTATAACGAATAGATAATCATAATTATTTAAATCTCCTTTTTTATAATCATTTATATTTATACTTTTTACTTCTTTATTAAATACATATAATAATTCATTAAGGTGATTTACTGTATTAATATTAGATTTCAAATTTGTTTTCGTTTCATATACTATTAGAGTTTTTTTATTTATACTATCATCGGCATAAATTAAATTTGAACTTAGTGTAATTACACTTAATGTAAATATTATAGATATTATTACTTTTCTTTTAAACATCATATTGTAGCTCCTCTTGTACATATGTTTTATATTCAATAGGAGACTTTATGTCTTTTTTATATTCTACTGCTGCTATTTTTGTATCTATACTTATATAGTTTTTATTATTTTTTAAGCTTAAGCTAATATCACTTATACCTATTTTTATTCTTTCTTTTACTATATTGGCACCATCTTCCCCTGTGTTTGGCATTATAATAGCTATAGTATCATTTTCTATTGTATATCTTTCATCTTCAATTCTTGTAGATTTTGTAATTACATTACTTATATCTTTCATTAGTTTATTAGTCTTGGACTCTCCAAGTATTTTCTTTGTTTCTTTATAATATGGTAACTTTACAAGCATTAAAGTAAGTTCAGTTTTATGTCTTTTAGCCTTACTAATTTCTCTTTCTAAATTCATATAAAATGCTTTTACATTTAATAAGCCTGTGTCTTCATGTATAGTAACTAAGTTTTCATATTCTCTTTCTAGTTTAACGTTTGATTTCTGGAGATTATTTATGTTATTTGTAAATTTTCCAGTTGTATAAGATACTATTGGCATAAATATCATCCATAAATAAGAAATATATGTTATTTCTACACCATTGTTTAAGCTTATGTAAAATATATATGCAGCATATATAAATATAGCTATAGATGTAGCTATAAGCCCTAATATGATTCCTCCTGTATAAGTTATCATTATATTAAAAAATGTTATGCAAAACATCACAAAGCTTATACTTTGTATTTGAAACTTTGAATTAAATATAAATAACATTGTAATTATAAATAATTCTAATATCAATCCTAGAAAATACCCATCTATTTTTTTAGATATTCTATTCATATAGTAGCTCCTCCTTTTTTAATCTTATTGTAAACTTATTACTATCTAATTTTTCCCATATAAAAAGGTATTGATTCTTAAATATATCAATACCTTTTTTATATTATAACATATAAAATCAAAAAAAATTGATTTTATATGTTACTATAATTTTTATTTTTCTAGACTATATTCTTCTAATTTTAATATCCCTTATCAAAAATAATCCCACTACAATCATAGCCCCTAAATCCGCAATTGGCTGAGACATCCAAACTCCATCTAAACCATATATTTTTGGCACAACTAAAATAACCGGAATTAAAATTATAACTTGCCTTAATAAACCTAAAACCATAGAAACCTTCGCACTTCCAATGGACTGAAAATAAACCGTTCCTAAAATCGAGATTCCTATTATAGGTAAGGTTATACTGTAAATTTTAATTCCATTTAATGCTAATGATATAAGCTTATCATCATTTGTAAATATTCCAATAAACTTTTCTGGATAAATCTTAATTAATACAAATCCCAAAGTTAATATGATAGTTCCAGCAATTATAGCACTAAATAAGACCTTTCTAGCTCTATCATATTCCTTAGCACCATAGTTATAAGCAATTATAGTCTGCATACCTTGGCTTAATCCAAATACAGGCATTAAAAACATTAAACAAATAGAAGTTATAGCTGCCATAGCACCTATTGATAAATCTCCACCATATATCTTCAATACTCTATTAGTTACTAAGTGAATAGAGCCGGATGCAAGTTCCATAAAAAATGGAGTTAAAGCTATTACTATAATAGGTTTTAAAATATTAAATTTAATTTTGATGTTTTTTACCTTTAGTTTTAAATTAGATTTGCCCCTTGTAAAGTAATGCATCGACCAAATACAAATTACTAATTGGCATATAATAGTCCCTATAGCTGCTCCTTGTATTCCCATATCAAACCAAAATATAAATATAGGATCTAGTATTAAGTTTAATATACAGCTTACTATCATCATATTTGCCGCTAACTTTGGTCTACCATCAGCTCTTATAGCACTATTTAGGGCAAATCCAGGCAAATTAAACCATGCTCCAAATAATATTACACTCATGTATTCTTTTGCGTATTTTAAAGTATCATTACTCGCGCCAAATATGTAGAGTATATCTTCTAAAAAAATTGTGCCTATTACCATTATAGATATCCCTACAATTAACTCTAATAAAAATGTATTACCTAATATCTTTTCAGCTTCTTCTTTATTTCCTTCTCCTAGCTTTATAGATATATTAGTACTTCCACCAACTGCAATTGCTACACAAAATGCACCTAAAATTGTAAATAGCGGCATAGTAACCCCTAGACCAGATATAGCTAGTGCTCCTACATCTTTAATAGAGCCTATAAAGGCTCTATCTACTGTATTGTATAAAGATGCTACCATCATAGCTAATATAGCAGGGACAGAGTATTTTAATAATAATTTACTTATTTTTTCTTCTTTTAAAGTTTGTTGATTTTCCATAACTCTCTCCTATATAACCATATCATATGTTATACACACTGGTTTTTGAGTTCTAGGATCATTAACTATTTCAGCATCTATATTAAATAGTTCTTTAAGATTTTCTTTCGTCATAACCTCGTATGCGCTCCCTTGGCATACAACTTCACCTTTTTTTACACCTATCATGTGATCTGCGAATCTAGCTGCATTGTTAAGTTCATGTATTACCATAACTATAGTTGTCCCTTGTTTTTTATTTAATTCTTCTAATAACTTTAACACTTCTAATTGATGAGCTAGATCTAGGTATGTTGTTGGCTCATCAAGTATAAGTATGTCTGTTTGCTGCGCCAAAGCCATTGCTATCCAAGCCCTTTGTCTTTGACCTCCAGATAAATCTTGTATAGATCTTTCTCTAAATTCTTCTATTCCAGTTGATTTTAATGCCCATGTAACTATATCTTTATCTTCCCTTTTTAATTTTCCAAACCCTTTTTGATGAGGGAATCTACCATAAGCAATTAATTCTTCTACTGTTAGCCCACTTGGTGCTTGAGGACTTTGAGGCAAAACAGCCATCATTTTTGCTAAATCCCTTGGATTTTGCTCTTTTATATTTTTATCATTTACATATATATCTCCACTTTTAGGTTTTATAATTCTAGCTATAGTTTTTAATATAGTAGATTTTCCACATCCATTTGAACCTATTATAGTAGTTATTTTCCCTTTTGGTATTTCTAAATTCAAATCTTTAACTATATCTAAATTTCCATAGGAAATATTTAAGTTCTTAGTACTTATGCAATTCATAATGTTCTCCTTTTCAGTTGTTATTTTTATCTAATCTGCCAACATAAGATAAATAAAGTATGGAACTCCTATTACAGATACAACTATTCCCACAGGAAGTTCCATAGGAGCTATTATATTTCTAGCTATAGTATCTCCTACTAACAATATTAAACTTCCAACTAATGCTGCAGTTGGAATTAGTTTTTTATGTTTTGGCCCAACCAGTTTTCTAGCTATGTGAGGAGCTATTAACCCTAAAAATGCAATGCTTCCTGCTACTGAAGTTGCTACTCCAGCTAAAATCACTGCATATATTATTAATTTTCTTCTTTCTTTTTCAACTTCTACTCCTAAACCTGTGGCTACTTCATCACCTAAATTTAGTGCATCTAAATATCTTGATTTGTAAATTGTAAGTATTACAAAAATTAATATAAAAGGTAAAACAGCCAATACATATTTCCAACTTGCTCCCCATATACTTCCTGAAGTCCATGCCATTACTCTATTAAATTCTTGTGTAGTAAATTTTAATTGAAATATTGTAAGTATTGATGTAAATGCTACATTTATTCCTATACCTATTAATAATAATCTAGAAGAATTTATACCGTTTTTCCATGCCAATATATAAATTAAAAATGCTCCAAATATAGCTCCACTCAGTGCTACCAATGGCATTGTAAATATGGTCATATTACTTATTCCATCATATACGTTTCCATTCATAATAAAAATATACACAACAACGAATAATGCTGCACCTGAATTTATACCTAATATTCCTGAATCTGCTAAATCGTTTTTAGTAACACCTTGCAAAATAGTACCTGCTATAGCTAAAGCTGTTCCCACTAATATTCCAATTACTATTCTAGGTAATCTTAACTTAAATATAGCAATTTCTTGACTTTTAGAACCTTGCCCTATTAAAGTTTTGATAACATCTGATGGAGCAATAGCTAGCGATCCTGTATTTAAACTAACTAAAAATGTAGTGATTATCAAAATCACTAAAATCCCTACAACTAAAGTAAATTTTTTATTTTTATTTATGCTTATCATCTATTTTGTATCCTTTCTAACAAGGTATATAAACATAGGAACTCCTAATAATGCAGTTAAAGAACCTATTGGAGTTTCATATGGAGGATTAATCATTCTAGCTAAAATATCACTATATACTAGTAAAACAGAACCTAAAATCATTGAACTTGGTATTATAAACTTATAATCTGCACCTACTACTCTTTTAGCTATTTGAGGAACTATTAATCCAACAAACACTATATTTCCTGCCACTGAAACAGATGCTCCAGTTAAAAGTATTACTACTATTATGCTTATAAATCTTACTACATTTGTTTTTTGTCCTAATCCAATTGCAACTTCTTCCCCTAAACTTAAAATTGTTATTTTAGGTGCCATAATCATAGCTCCTATTAATGCACTTCCTCCAACTATAGCTAAAAGCTTAACTCCTTCCCATTTAGCACTAACTAATCCTCCTGAAATCCAAAAGCTTAGCTGCTGAGACAAGTTAAAGTACATTGTTATTCCCATAGCCAAAGATATTAAAAGTGTACCTAATGCAGTTCCTGCAAGAGCAAGTTTTACCGGGTCAACTTTTCTTGAAGCCCTTGAACTTATAAAGTACACCAAAATTCCACTTATACTAGCTCCTAAAAAAGCAAATATCATAAGTCCAAAGCTTCCAATAACTAAGTTTTGGTTAATTCTTTGAACAACAAAAGCTACAGCTATCATAAATGTAGCCCCTTGTGTTATTCCCATAACAGATGGTTCTGCTATAGGGTTTCTAGTTATTCCCTGCATTATAGCTCCTGCTACTGCTAAAAATCCTCCAACAAGTGTTGCTGCAATTGCTCTAGGTATTCTAACATCTCTAATTATTTTAGTATTTACATCCCCGTTATCTATAAATAAACTTTGTATTATTGTTGATATATCTATGTTTTTAGCTCCTAGTGATATGGACATTACTATTCCAAATATAAGTAAGATAATTCCTAAGCCCATAAAAATACATGCTAATGTTTTTTTGTTAAGTTTTTTCATCGCTCCTCCTTATTTAAATTTATATATAAATTTAAATAGTAGGTGACAAAAGGATTAGCCCTCTTACCACCTACTCTCTATACCTTTATTTATTTACAACTTTATCTTTTATTGATTCTAATAACAGTTCTCTTCCTATTGGATTATATGCTTGACTAAAGTATGGACTTGAATCAAGTATTGTTACATTTCCATCTTTTACAGCTCTCATTTCTTTCCATACTGTGCTTTTTTCTAAGTCAGCTTTATCTGACTCTGTACCTATAACTATTATGTGATCTGGGTCTATTTCTGTTAACCCTTCCATAGTAACTGTTGGTAAAGTTATGCTATCTTGCTTAGGCATATTACTTGGTTGAGGTAATCCCATGTCAGTTTTTAATACTGTACCTATACCACCTTCAGTAAATACCATAAATTGGCCAGATGACGCTAATACTGTTAAGTATGTTTTATCTTCTCCGTTAGCTTTCTTTATCTCATCCCCGACTTTTTTAGCCTTAGTGTAATAATCATCTAACCATTTTTGAGCATCTTTTTCTTGACCAAATAATTTAGCTACATCTTTAAATTTAGCTTCCCAATCATTTGATTTATCTTCTAACATAACTACTGGAGCTATTTCTTTTAATTGATCATATATTTTTTCTTGTCTTGGTGCCATTATTATTAAATCTGGATTAGATTGTAAAATTGCTTCTATATCCATAGTATCCATCATCGAATGTCCAACTACCTTTGCTTTTCCTAGTTTATCTTCTATGTAAGATGGAACTTTATCTGTTTTATATGAGTCTACGTTTGCAGTACCTACAGGGGTATGCCCTAGTAATACTAATTCTTCACTACTTCCTGATATATCAACTATTCTCTTTGGATCTGTCGGTATCTTTACTTCCCCTTTTACTGATTGTACTACTCTAGTTTCTTCTTTTGTCTTTGTACTTTCACTGTTGCCTCCTGAACATCCAGTAACAAGACCAAGAGTAGCTATTGTTGCGCCTAATACTACTAATGATTTGAATCTTTTCATGTCATTCCCTCCAAATTTGTCCTTTTTATAATTATTATCATTATCTTCCGTTATTGATAATCACTATCATATATTTTATATTTTTATTATATCATGATTTTTTATGTCGTCAATATTTTTTATATAATAAATTTTTAAAATTCTTTTTAATTTTAATTTAATTAAGCATTTTCATTTAATTTTTAATGTTTATACTTGTTTTAATTGGGATAAATTTACAATAACCATAGAGGTTAATTAATATTTAAAGATATATTTTTATTTAATATATATAAAAAAGTAAATATATATTTACTGTAACTTTTAATTTTATAATTATTCATACTTTTCAATCAAATATTATACTTATTTTTAAATTTTCAAAAAATAAAAACAGGCCAACTTAAAGTAAGCCTGTTTAATACATAAAATTTACATGTTTATAAAATTTGCTATTAATACAATTATTATTAAATGTATTGGATAAAACCAATAAAACATCCACTTTATAAATTTATTAGATATTCCTAGCTTCCCGTTATACATAAGTATTGGAATTATTGCAAATACCATCATCCATTGATAGTCCCATAAAAATGCAACTTCTATGAAATTTGGTCCTATAAATCCAATTATACCTGCTAAACTAAATACAATATAAGCTAATGTCATAGCAACTTTTTTCTCTCTTAAGAAGTAAAATATTAATACCATTCCTACTCCATATAAAGATGCTTCTGTAAATAATCCTAATACTCCAAAAGATATAGCTAATATAATATTTATAATTCTCTTTTTAGAACCTTTTTGACTTAGTTTTGCTTGTTCTATCATACTTAACATTGCAATTGCAAAACCTAGTGATAAGAATATATTATTGTGTATTTTAAATAATAGATCTACTATTATCATTAATATTCCCATAGAGAAAATTCTTTGCATATATCTATATTTACTTCTTGTATGATAAAATCCTTCTACTATTAGGTAGAAAAATATAGGCGCTGCCAGTTTTCCTAAATATCCAAACCATATAGGCACTTGATTGTTTAATGCTACATTCATATAAGTATAAATATGATCCATAGCCATAAATATGATAGCCATAATTTTTAATGTAAAATTGCTAAATAGTTTCATGTTTTTCCTCCTGTAATAATCTTTGATAATATATTATTATTTTTCTCTACTTTTTACTATTGATTTACATTACACTAGGCTTACAAATTTGAAATGTATGGTTTATGTATTTTTTGTGTTTATTATAAGCTTAATTTACACAATATATTTAAAAGATATATTTTGAATTTATTATTTTTTAGTTTAATTAAATTAAGTCAAGTTCATATTTACTTTGCTAAAATTTACTTTATTTAATTTTTATGTTATACTATTTTAATACTCAATAATGCAAATCATAAGTAAAGGAGTGATATTAATGGAATTAAGTCACGTTAATGGAATCCTTACTCTTAATTTAAACATCGTGGCTACTATAGCACTTGCTTGCTTTTTAATAATATTTGGTAGGATAATTAGAAAGCATATTTCAGTATTAGATAGACTTTGTATACCAGGACCGGTTATAGGTGGTATACTTTTTGCAATTTTAGTATTTATATTAAAACACTTTGATATATTAAGTATTGTTTTAGATACTAGCTTACAATCTACATTTATGGTTGCATTTTTCTCAACTGTAGGTATAGAAGCTAGTTTTAAACTTCTTAAAAAAGGTGGAAAATCGGTAGTTATTTACTGGATTTTTTGTATAATACTTATTTTCGCACAAAATCTAATAGGTATATTAGGTGCAATGTTCACAGGTCTTGAGCCACTGCTTGGCCTTATGTGTGGAGCTATATCCATGGGTGGAGGTCATGGTACAAGTGCCACTTTTGGTCCAACTTTAGAATCAATGGGAGTTGTTGGTGCAAATACAATTGGCCTTGCCGCTGCAACTTTAGGACTTATATGCGGAGGTTTAATTGGAGCACCTACTTCAAAGTACCTAATTACAAAATATAAGTTAAAGCCTAAAAAAGAAACTGTTGTTAATTTTCATGATGATATTTCAGATAAAGATGGAATACATAGTGATGTTACAGATTCAGACGCTTCATTACCAACTGCCTCTGTAATAGATACTTCTGAATTTATAAAGCATTTATTTATAATCAGTACTTGTATGACTCTTGGTTATGTAGTTAGTGAATTTATAACTCACATTACTGGATATGTACTACCTGAATATGTAGGTGGTATTTTAGTTGCTATGTTATTTAGAAATACTAATGATAAATTTAAAGTTGTAGAAGTGGATTATTCATACTTTGAACTTTTAGGTAATGTAAGTTTAAAATTATTTTTAACTATGGCACTTATGAGTATTAAGCTTTGGGAACTTAAGACTCTTGGACTTCCTATGTTAATAATAGTTTTAATGCAAGTTTTATTTATAGTATTATTTACTATATTTGTGATGTTTAGATTATTAGGTAAGGATTATGATGCAGCCGTTATGGTTGGCGGGTTTATAGGCCATGAACTTGGAGCTACTCCAAATGCATTAGCTAATTTAAATTCTATATGTAGTAGATATGGTTACTCTCAAAAAGCATTTTTCACAATACCAATTGTATGTGCTTTCTTAATTGACTTAGTCGCCCTACCTACTATAATAATGTTTATTAACATGTTATCTTAAAAAGGTGGATTTATATATAAATCCACCTTTTTCTTATTTATTATAATACACTAGATTTTGCTGTTATTTCATATTTATCAAAATCTTTATCAGGACAAAGTATTTCTATTTTTCTTTTCTCTCCAGGTTCAATATCAGTTTCATTTGTAAAAGAGCTATCTACAACTGTTCCATTTTTAGCTATTAATTTATAATTAAATTGTACATAATCAATTTTTTTATCCGTTGTATTTTCAAATACACCTTCTATAACTGTTGAATATTCTCCTCTTTTAACTTCCCAAGATATATCTTTTGCTAAATCTTGAACTTTAGCATCATTTTTTTCTGTTTCTTTATTAACTTGATTTACAGCTTTATCTATACTAGATACTCCAGCTGTAAACATAGCTGTACATCCTCCAATAATTATTACTATTCCTATTACGATTCCTAATATAACTTTTTTCATAAAAACCTCCACTAAATAATTTCTTGTTGAGATTATTATAAAAGTTATATAAATTTAATTGGTATGCTCTTAGCATACATATTTAATTAAACACTAATTCCCAAATGCAATTAGTCCAAATCCCATAAATATTATAAAGGAATAAATAAAATATCCAATTATTTTTATGACTTCATTATCACTTCTTATCATGGGAAGCTTAGATTTTATATCTAAAAAGTTTGTATATAGTAAGAAAAGTGCTAATAGTATTAACATGGTACATCCATTTTCTAAAAGCATTTTAGGGCTATTAGAAACAATAAGCCCCATTATTAAAAATAAATACCATAAAGTTGCAATAACCATATTTAATTTTTTTCCACTCCTAAATCCAGGAATTTTATCTATTAGATATTTACTTTTTACTTTTTCTTTCCCTTGTTCTTTATTTTTATCTATAATAATTTTTTTACTTTTATTTTCATATACTGATTCTAAATCACTTTTTAATTCTTCTATATTTTGATATCTCTCACTTGCAGCTATTTTGGTACATTTTTTAATTATATATTTCAATTTTCCTTCATTTTCTTTTTCTAAAATCTCTTGTAATGTATAACCATTTATAAATTCTTCAATTATAATTAATTTATCTTTATATTCAAATACCTCATATATTCTAGGCATATTTTTACTACTTATCCCCATTAAAACTTTATATACATCTAAAGTATATTCTTTTAAAATTCTTTTTATATAAAATTTTTCATCAAGATTATTTTGAACTAGTATTATTTCACTTTTTCTACTTTTATGAATCGATTTTAAATCCTCATACAAAGATAATGCATATTCTGCCTCTAAATTCAAACGTTATTTCACCTCTTTTATTGATTTTACATCTCTAGAATTATATCATATTAATATGAGAGGTGAAAGTTTATATGAACGAGAACGAGACTGTAGAACTTATGAGCATTTTAAAAAATATAGATGATGAATCTTACTTAGATGAGTTTGTAAAAATTACAAGTACTAACTTTTCAGACCTAAGTCTTCCTAATTTTTTTCAGGATATATGTAAAGAAAAAGGTATAAGCAAAAGTGATCTTATAAAAAATGCTCAAATTGATAGGACGTATTGTTATCAAATTTTAAATGGAACTAAAAATCCAAGTAGAGATAATCTTTTAAAACTTTGTATATCTGCAAGATTAGATATAGAAGAAAGTAATAAGGCCTTAAAGCTGGGTAATGTAGGTCAGCTTTATCCTAAAAATCCCCGAGATAGCATTATAATATTTGGAATAAATAAAAAGCTTAATCTATTTCAAATAGATTAATTACTTTTTAATCGCAATTTTGATACTCTAATAGATTCCTAGTAAATTTAATTATTTAATAAGATTTTACTGTATATAATGTATAATAAAAAAAGACTAGATGAAATATCTTTTAAATACTTCTCCTAGTCTTTTAAATTATTTTTTAAATATTATAGTAACTTTAAATAAATCTCCATCAACACTTATTTTAAATCTTCCTCCTTGAAGCTCCACAAAACTTTTAGCAATAGCTAGGCCTAATCCACTTCCTTCAGTATTTCTAGATTTATCACCTCGTACAAATCTTTCAACTAAATCTTCTACATTAAACTTTATTTCTTCTTCAGTCATGTTTTTAAAGCTTATTTTCACAAATTCACTTTCATCTGATATATCAATGTATACTCTTGATGATGGCATAGCATACTTGCTTATATTTATTAATAGATTTTCAAATACTCTAAACATTCTTTGGCTATCTAACTTCATCATTACCTTTTCACTTGGGAAATTAGTTCTAATTTTTAAGTCAGATTCTTTAAATTTATCATCCACTTCAAGTAAAGTTTGTTTCATAAGAGAAACAATATCTACATCTATAATATTTAAGCTTACATTACCACTATTAGCCTTACTTACTTCAAATAAATCTTCTATTAATACCCTTAATCTTTCAGATTTTCTATCTAATGTCTCTAGATAGATTCTTCTATCTTCTTCACTTAAGTTCTCATCTTTTAATAAATCTACATAAGTTATTATAGATGTAAGAGGAGTTTTTAAATCATGACTTACATTGGATATTAATTCAGTTTTCATCTTTTGGCTTTTAACTTCTTCATTTACAGCTTTTTTAAGTCCTGCTTGTATATTTTCTATCTCTTTTTTTAATACATCAAAAACACCTAAGTCTTTATCTATTTTTACATCTAAATTCCCATTTGCAATTTCTTTTGTCATATCTAATAATATATTATAATTATTATTTATCTTTGAATATTTCTTTTTTATTAATAAATAAATTATAAATGTATATATAGGCGAAATTATTATTCCTACAACCCAAGTTGAACACATAATACATACTACTACTAAGTTTAAAATTAAAATAGTTACTATTTTTTTCTTGTTCTGCTCACCTAGTTTAATTTCTTTCATCCAGTCCAATTTATACTTTATCTTTTTTAATATTTTATAAATTAATGATTTTTCTTTTAAATAATTAACTATATTATAATCTATTATATGTTTTATAACTATTATAGATATAAATACTATACTAAATAAAGCAAACCAGTAAACTGTATTTATAAAATAATTTAAGATGTTTGAAATATCATTTGTCAATTGTAGCTGAGCAACCCTAATTATAGGACTATTATTAGCCGTTTTTAATATTATCTGATCTGATCCATAATATAAGTATATATAAGCTAAATAAGAAATTACTATGATTATCTCTATAGGTAATTTCAATACTTTTTTTAGTATTGCCCAATCTTTTATTTCCTTATATGGAATTATCAAAGCCATTATTACAACAAATATTATTCCAATATTTTTAAATAGGAGTGATGCATTTGAGTATGATCTGCTTTGCTCTGATAACTTATAATCTGCTATACTATCTGAGTATTTTAGATTTTTAGGAACACCATATATAAATTTCATATTTTTTATAGGCTTTATTTCAAAAGTATTCGTTGTTTCATAACTAAATAAATCATCTCTTATATTTTTATTTAAATTGCTTTGAAATGTTTGTCTATCTGCACCATATAGATTTTCAACTTTCATATTTCCTTTATCGTCAAAGTTTAACACTGTATATAAATCATATTTTTCCTGTAATTTTTTAACTGTATCTTCATTATTTTTTAAGACCAATAAATCTAAATTGCTATTTACATTTTGCTTTAAAACGTTATTATCTTTATCTAAAACACAATATTGGATATTTCTTAGTCTAGAAGTTAGGTTTTCATTAAATCTTTCAATATCACGATTAAAAGCATCCTTACCTTCAGTTTTATAATAAGGATCTATATTTGTTTTTTCTTCTAACATAATATCTGCAGGTTTTACATACTTCTCTTCTTTTTCATCATAGACTTTACAATATAAGCTATATGTAGATTCCATTATGTCATTTGAAAAATCAGTATTTTCTTCATATATATTATATCCAAACTTTTTACTATCAGATTTTATTCTTTGATAAGATAGCACCATACCTATTGATGCTATTAATATGGTAATTATTATTACGAGTTTTATATTAAATTTATTGCTTTTCAATTTTATATCCAACACCCCACACCACCTTTAAATATTTTGGATTTTTGGGATCCATCTCGATTTTCTCTCTTATGTTTCTTACATGAACCATAATAGTATCTGTGTTTACAGCTTTTTCCTTCCATACTTTTTCATATATTTCATCTGCTGAAAATACTCTTCCAGGATTTTTTATAAGTAAAGTAAGAATTTTAAATTCTATAGGTGTTGTTTTTATATTTTTTCCATCTACACTTACTTCTTTAGTCGCTGTATCTAATTCTAAGCCACCTATTGTATGTATATTTTCATTAATGTCATTTTTTTCAATCATACTTAAAAACTTTTTATATCTTCTTAGTTGAGAATTAACCCTAGCTAAAAGTTCTAAAGGCTTAAAAGGTTTAGCTACATAATCATCAGCACCTATATTTAATCCTGTTATTTTATCTATTTCTTCTGATTTCGCAGATAACATTATAATTGGAAAGTCATAATGTTCTCTAATTTTCATAGTGAATTCTATACCGTCCATCTTTGGCATCATTATATCTACAATACCTAAATGTATAGTTTCATTTTCAACTATATCTATTCCTTCCACCCCATTATTTGCTATAAATACTTTATATCCTTGATTGTCTAAATATGCTTTTATTGCATAAGCTATGTCTTTTTCATCTTCTACTACTAAAATATTAAATTTCATAAATATACCCCACTTAATTATTTTTTCTATATTATATAATATCATAAGGCATTTATAATTTTTAACATTTTATGCCCCCCTTCCTTATATTTTCTATATTTAAATAATAGCGATTAAATTTTAAGATATCCTTTATATAAATCTAAAAAGTTTCTAAAGATTTTATGAAAAAATTTTATAAAATATAAAAAAATGGGCTATTTAGCCCATTTTTTATTCACCTTATTAAAAAAGTTTTATAAATTCTTCTCCCACTTTCATTACTCCATGGAATCCTGTTTCATCTAATTTTATTCCGATACTTAGTATAAGAAAAAATATTATTGCTATTATAATACCTATAATTGCCTTTTTATTCATATCTGTCATCTCCTCAATTTATGCGTTTACATCTTTACTTAATTATAATTTTACATTAATAGCTAGAAAAATAACAGTATTTTTTCTATTTTTTACCATATATATTTATTTGCTTCTCATCCACTCATATTTCTTAGTTTTTTAAATATTTATTTAACTTAATAAAACTTTACATTAAATACTATTATTTTATTTCTATATTTATAGTAGACTTTAGGTTAAATTATTATATTTTAATGTTATAATATACATATATTTTAGGTTTTAGAAAGGATGTTTTAATGGTTAAGGTAGATAATAAAGCATTGCTTGAGAGTGCGCTTAAAAATAGAGATAAAAAAATAGTTATTACAGAAAAAAGAATAGTTAAAGGTCTTAAGGTCTTAGATAAAGTATCTATAAAGGATAGTGATCGAAATAGATGTAAATATTCACTTAGAAGTAAAAGTGCAGATTCTGCTTTTCTTGGTTTTATAGGATTTGCTCCTATGGTATCAGATATGGGAAATATATCTTTTATGCAAGCTATGGGTGTAATTTCTAGTGTTGGTCTAAATGAAACATTAGTTATATTTGCAGACTATAATATTATTTATAAAAATGATGAAATTATATTAACAAAAGCTTAATAAAAAAATGTAAGGATAGTATATTTTCCTTACATTTTTTTATTATATAGTTTAAAAGTTTTCTTCTATTTTAGGTTTTTTAATTAATACGTAAGAAAATGTTATGGATGCTATTCCACATAAGAACATTAATCCAGGATAATATAAATATCCTAAAATTTCCACTGGTGATATTCCAGCTATTCCAGCTGCTGTTAATAATTGTGCCCCATATGGTATAACCCCTTGCCAGCAAGATGAAAATATATCCAATATACTAGCAGTTTTTCTAGGATCTATATCATATTTTTTAGCTATATCTTTAGCTAAAGGTCCTGCTGTTACTATAGCTATTGTATTATTTGCTGTACATAAATCTATTACACTAACTAATGCTGCTATTCCAAACTCCGCACCTTTCTTACTTTTAATTTTACTAGTTATAAAATAAAGTATATAATCTATTCCTCCATTAAACTTAATAAGTGCTACAACTCCACCAACAACTAAAACTAATAAACTAAGTTCATACATACCTGCCATACCTTCTGATATTGCACCTATTAAACCTAATAAATTAAAAGATTTAGAAAAAATTCCAATCAATCCTGCAAATAAAATCCCACTTCCAAGAAGTGCAAATACATTTACTCCTAATAATGCACCTACTAAAACTAAAATATATGGAAGTACTTTTATTAATTCATATTCATAAGTTTGACTAACATCGCTTTTATATCCTAATGTTACAAAAGTTAATATTATCACTGTAGCTATAGCAGCTGGCAATACTATAAAAAAGTTTACTTTAAACTTATCTTTTAGTTCACATCCTTGAGTTCTTACTGCTGCTATCGTTGTATCAGATATCATAGATAAGTTATCACCAAACATAGCTCCTCCTACAACCGCTCCTATCACTAAAGGTACTGGAATTCCTGTTTTTTGAGCTATTCCTAATGCTATTGGCGATAATGCTGCTATTGTCCCAACTGACGTTCCCATTGATATTGATATAAAGCAACCTATTATAAATAATCCAGAAACTAATAAATTAGATGGTAGTATAGATAAGCTTAAATTCACGGTAGAATCTACACCTCCCATTGCTTTCGCAACACTCGAAAATGCTCCTGCTAGTAAAAATATTACTATCATTAAAATAATATTTGTATCTCCTGCACCTTTGCAAAATACATTCATCTTACTTTCTAAGCTTTTATTTTTATTAAATAATAGCGCTACTCCTGATGCAATTAAAAAAGCTACTAATGCTGGCATTTTATAAAAATCCCCTGTTATAACTCCACTTCCTACAAATAAAACTAAAAATACACCTAATGGTAATAATGCTAATGGATTACCTTTTCTAATACCTTGTTTCATACTTTAAATCTCCCTTCTTGTTGAATTTTTTAATTTATAACCTTAATTTTTGGAATAAAAAAACTCCCGACCCTAAGAAATTAATCTTAGGAACGAGAGTTGACTTCGTGTTACCATCCTACTTCATTTGTATCTCACAATACAAACCTCATCAAGTACGCCAAGTTTTTGGTTATACTCTATCACTGTAACGGGTGAACCCGTTGTAGCCTAAACCATAAAGGTCTCGGTACACAGCTCCAAGGCCATTTTCACTTTAATATCCTTTGCTTTCTCTCACCAATAAAAGCTCTCTGTAAAAGTATTCTTAAAGCTACTTTCCTTTTCATAGCATTTAGTTTATTTCTTGTTATATCTTATATAATATATACATCAATTTACTTTGTCAATGTTTTTTATGAATTTTCTAAAAATTCATTTTTATACCATTCTCTTTTAACCATTTAATCCTTATTTTATAATCAGGTAATATTTTTTCAACTGCATTATAAAAATCTTTTGAATGATTTCTATGCTCCATATGACACATTTCATGGACAACTATATAATCAACTACTTCTAAAGGCGCCATCGAACACCTTAAATTAAATAATATTTCATTTTTGTATGTACAGCTTGCCCACCTAGTTTTTTGATCTTTTATTTTAATACTAGATACTCTATCTTTAAAGAACTTTTTATAAAAATCAATTCTATCTTTTACAATTTCTAAAGTTTTATCACAATACCATGTTTTTAAAGTATGCTTTATTAATTCTTTATTGTTTGAGTTTAATTTAACTACTAAATTTTTATCTTCTAAATTAACATTTGGTCTTATTAAACTTTTGTCTGTTATAACTTGAAGTACATATTCTTTGCCTAAGTACATAAATTTATCTCCATCTTCATAAGTTCTATCAAATTTGTTTTTAGACTCAAGTTCTTCTAAATTTTTTAATATCCAGTCAGCCTTATTTTTTACACTATCAATAATAAAATTCTTATCATACCCAATTGGGGCCAGTACATTTACCAATCCATTTGGTTTAATTTCCAAACTCATAGTTTTTCTTTTTCGATATATTATATTAAAACTTATTTCTTTGTTATTATGTAAAAAGCTTATCTTCATAATTAATCTCCTAATAAATTTAAGTTAATTTAACTTAAATTATATCATAAGTTTATATTTCAAACAGATCATCCTCTTTTACAGAGTCTATAGCTTCATGTACTTTTGTCAAAGCTTCATTTTTACTAAACACAATATCTATATTATTTTTTTTAATATATTCAAAATAATTATTTGTTAACCATACTAAAGAATTTTCTATACTTAGCCAAATATCTATAGTTTCATCAAAATAAATCATAGCTTCTTCTTTGCTATCATATTTATACTCCTTAGGTAACTCACTCATAGTATTAATTCCTATCAAATACTTTGGTACATATGAGTTTTTATTTAGAGCTTTTTTTAAGTTTAATTTTGCATTAAATATTTGATTTTGACTAAAGTAATATAAAGCTTTACTATAAAGTAAAAATGTAGATTCTTCTTTATATTTATTTAATAACATTTCAATTTCTTCACTCATTTCTAATCTTAAAAAACATATTAAAATTTTATGTAAAATTTCGCTTTTATTTTTTATTCCAAGATTTAACAATTCTTCATATTCTTTATATGCTTTTTCATATTCTTTTCCTATCATATACAAATCCGCTAAATCTTTTTTTATTATTATGCAAATATTTTTTTGTTTAAAATCCTCCGATGAATTTTTCCCATCACAATTAAAATACCTTTTAACAGCATCTAAAGATAATTTTGTATAGTGAATTGCCTCTTTATAACATTTGGTTTTCAATGCTTTTTCTCTATAAACTTCGTAATCTTCTTTTTTAGGATTTTTAATAAGTGTCATTATATTATCAATATTTCTATCCATAGCTTTTTGATTAAAACTTCCATCTGAATTAAAAAAACTAAATTCATCTTTTATACTAGCTATAAATTTAGAATTTAGCGAGACTGCTTCTCTTATATATTTTTCTCTTGATTTCATTGTATTTAAACTTACACCTAAGTATTTAGAAAGTTCTTTTTTTGATATATAAATTTTTCCTTTGTAAAAATTATTTTTATCAAATAAATTGCTATCTACTCCTACAACATATATAAGTCCAGCAACCCACCCTAAAGTACTACCTTTATTCATTGAAAAAGTTTTATTTTTATTTAATTCATTTATTAGCTTATTAACAGCTTTATAATAGTTCTTATCAAATAGATCTCTACAAATACTTTGTGATTTATTTTTAATTTCTTCTATTAGATATTTATCTGTTCTCATCATCATATCCCCTATAAATTAGTATTTATATTATGATAATATCCTTTTTTCAGATAGTTTAAACAATTTAAATTTTTTTAATTTTATCTGATTTGTATAATTATATATACCCAAATAAATTTTATTAATCCGTTTATATATTTACTATAATGGGAATATAATTATTATATAATTATTTAGAAAGAGGTGTTTTTAATGTTTAATAAAATAACATTACCATATGAATTTGATGAGTTAGAACCATACATAGACTCTAAAACTGTAGAAATACATTATAGTAAACATCTACAAACTTATGTAGATAATTTACACAATGCATTAAAAGGATATGAAGATCTTGCATATGGAAAAACTTTAAAAGAATTATTAGAAAATGCAAACGAGCTTCCTGTTGAAATTAGACAAACTGTTATAAATCAAGGCGGTGGAGTTTATAATCATAACCTATATTTTTCAATCTTATCTCCAAAAGCTTTCACCATGCCAGGAGGAAATTTACTTGAAAAAATAAATAAAACTTTTGGTAGTGTTGAAAATTTAAAAGATGAATTAAATAGGCAAGCTCTAAGTTTATTTGGTTCAGGTTATGCATCTTTAGTAATGGATAAAGATAAAAATTTATTTGTAAAATCAACATCTAATCAAGATACTACACTACAAGATGGTTTAACTCCAATTCTTACAATAGATGTTTGGGAACATGCTTATTACTTAAAATATAAAAATGTTAGAGCTGATTACATAAAAAACATTTGGAAAGTTATAAACTGGGATGCAGTAGCCCAGTTATATGATAGATATTAATTTATAAATTTTTAATTTTAATTTAAAAAGGATATCTCAAAACTTATTGTCATAAAAAACAGTGTGTTTTAAGATATCCTTTTATTTTAGTTGATTTTTTCAATATAGTTACTGTTAACGTCTATATGATTTAAGAATAAAAGTAATCTTTCATACAATGGATGTGATTCTTCACCATATTTTTCATCTAACTTTATACCTAGTTCTTCTACAGTTTTCACACCATCTATTTGTAAAAATATATAACTACCATACTTATCAAGTTCTACCTTTTTATACATAGGTATTTTAAACTTTAACTTTCTAAAAGCCCTTTGTATTTTATGGTCTTGTTTTTCAAGTATTGTAACTATACCTTCTTCATCTACTTCATATTCTATATCTTCATTTTTTTTAAAAACTATATTTAAAACATCTTCATTATTTTTCATTATTTTTTACCTTTGCTGTAACTATTGGTAATGCAGTAAGTACTACTAGTACTATTAATAGTATTATAGCCATCATATTTCCTGATGCAAATCCTTGTGGTCCAGCTGACTTAATTACACCTGATACTTGTAATATTATACCTATTAATCCTATTATAGATCCTCCTGCTACAAGTCCTGATGATAAACTTATACCATTTGAAACTTTAACTTCTTTTTCTTTTTCACCTTTAGATGTTTTTTCAACAAATACACGAATTAATGCACCTATTAATATTATAGAAGTTGTTGCTATTGGTAAATAGAATCCTATTGCAACTGTCATTATAGGTAAATCTAAGAAATATAATACTACTGCCATAAATATACCAACTATAACCATAACCCAAGGTAATTGTCCTGACATTATACCTGAAGTTAATGTTGATATTAAGTTTGCTTGTGGTAATGCAAATGGAGGATTATCTCCTGTTACAACAAGTTGGTTAGATAATAATATTGTTGTTCCTACAACTACTATTACACCTACTATACCAGCTATTGCAAAGTATTTTTGCATTTCATTTTTGCTTCCACCTATTATGTATGTAACTTTTTGTGATTGACTGTAACCACCAGCTATAGATATAGCAACAACTATAAATGTACCAAATAATAATAATGATTTATTATCTGCTAAATCTGTCCATCCCATTATAACAAACACTAATGTAGCTATAACTAAAGATGCTATTGTCATACCTGATACTGGTAAGTTTGATGTACCTATAGTACCTGTTAAACGTCCTGCAACTATTACGAATAATGCTGCTAATATAAGTGATACAATTGCTCCAACAATTGCCATTACTATACTTCCAGATATAATAAAGCCTGCAACAAAAGCTATTACAGCTCCTGCTAATAATATTATATTTTGAAGTGTTGAAGCTTCATTTCCATCTCCTGCTGCTGATTTAGCATTAAGTGTTTCTTTAACTGAAGCTATTATAGTTGGTATAAGTTTAACTGCTCCTATTATACCTCCACAAAGCATCATACCTGCTCCTATGTATTTTACATAGTTACCTGCTATATCATTTACACCCATTTGATTTATAGACATTGCTGGGTTATTCCATACTTTAGCTCCTTCTCCTGCCATGTCAGTAAAGTAACCGATTAAAGGCATTATACCAAAGTGAGATAATATAGAACCTGCAAACATTGTAAGTGCAACTTCAAGACCTACTATAAACCCTATACCTAAAAGAAGTGGGTTAACTTCAACTTCAAATTTACATTTGTAGAACTTTTGTCCTACGAAGCTTATAACGTTGTTTGCAACGTTTAAGAATGAACCTGTTAAAACTGTTATAAGTCCACTTATTCCAAATCCCATACTCATATATTTCATTGAATCTCCGCCACCATCTGAAGCTACAAGTGTTTCAGATATAGCCATTGATTCTGGATACATAAGTTTTCCATGTTCTTCAACTATTAAATAATTATAAACAAGTGATGCAACTCCTATACCAAATAGAACTCCACCAACTCCAACAATAAATCCTTCTAAAAATGAAACTTGGCTACCTATTAATAAAATAGCTGGTAATACGAATATCATACCACTAGCAACTGATTCTCCACCACTTGCCATACCTTGTACTATATTCTTTCCAAGAATACCTTTTCCACTAGCGAAAGCTGCAATAAATGCTGAACCTATTATAGACCCTGGAATACCTGCTGCAACTGTAAGCCCAGCTTTCATACCTGAATATGCTGTCGATGCTGCGAAAACAACGGCTAGTACTATACCTATGATTAGAACTGCTAAGTTTGCGCCAGTCTTTGACTTGTCTGTTATGTAAGGAACATAATCTTTTCCAGATACGCCTCCATAAGCTCCCTTAGGTAATTTTTTACTGCTCATGAAATTCACCTTCCTTTGATTTAATTATTTTCATTATACCACAATATTTTGAAATCTAACTTTTACAGAATTTTAGATTTTTTCAAATTCTTCATATTTTATGTAAATTTTAGATTTTTCTATTTTTTGACAAATAAAAAGAGAACTAACTTTAAGTTAGTTCTCTTTTCTACTTTAATTAACTTTTTTAATATAGTTACTATTAACTTCTATATGATTTAAGAATAAAAGTAATTTTTCATATAATGGATGTGATTCTTCACCGTATTTTTCATCTAGCTTTATACCTAATTCCTCTACAGTTTTCACACCATCTATTTGTAAAAATATATAACTACCATACTTATCAAGTTCTACCTTTTTATACATAGGTATTTTAAACTTTAACTTTCTAAAAGCCCTTTGTATTTTATGGTCTTGTTTTTCAAGTATTGTAACTATACCTTCTTCATCTACTTCATATTCTATATCTTCATTTTTCTTAAAAACTATATTTAAAATGTCTTCATTAGTTTTCATTATTTCTTACCTTTGATTTAATTATAGGTAATGCTGTGAATATAACTAATACAGCAAGTAATATTATTGCCATCATATTTCCTGATGCAAATCCTTGTGGTCCAGCTGATTTAACTACACCTGTTACTTGTAATATTATACCTATTAATCCTATTATAGATCCTCCTGCTACGAGTCCTGATGATAAACTTATACCATTTGAAACTTTAGCGTCTTTTTCTTTTTCACTCTTAGCAGTCTTTTCAACAAGAACACGAACTAATGCTCCAACTAATATTATAGAAGTTGTTGCTATTGGTAAGTAGAATCCTATTGCAACTGTCATTATTGGTAAACCTAAGAAGTATAATACTACTGCCATAAATACTCCAACTATTATCATAACCCAAGGTAATTGTCCTGACATTATACCTGAAGTTAATGTTGACATTAAGTTTGCTTGTGGTAATGCAAATGGAGGATTATCTCCTGCTACAGTAAGTTGACTTGAAAGTAATAATATAGTTCCTACAACTACTATAACTCCTACTATACCAGCTATTGCAAAGTATTTTTGCATTTCATTTTTGCTTCCACCTATTATATAAGTAACCTTTTGAGATTGGCTATATCCTCCAGCTATTGCTATAGCAACAACTATGAATGTACCAAATAATAGTAATGATTTATTGTCTGCTTGACTAGTCCATCCCATTATAACAAACACTAATGTTACTATAACTAAAGATGCTATTGTCATACCTGATACTGGTAAGTTTGATGTACCTATAGTACCTGTTAAACGTCCTGCAACTATTACGAATAATGCTGCTAAGAATAATGATACTATTGCTCCAACAATTGCCATTGTTATACTTCCAGATATAAAGAATGCTGATATTGCAGCTATTAAAACTCCACCTAATAATATCATAGATTGAATAGCTGAACTTTCTCCATCTTTTGATGCCTTAGCATTCATAGTCTCTTTTACAGAAGCTATTATAGTTGGTATAAGTTTAACTGCACCTATTATACCTCCACAAAGCATCATACCTGCTCCTATGTATTTTACATAGTTACCTGCTATATCATTTACACCCATTTGGTTTATAGCCATTGCAGGATTGTTCCAAACCATAGCTCCTTCTCCTGCCATCTCAGTAAAGTAAGATATTAAAGGCATTATACCAAAGTTAGCTAATATAGAACCTGCAAACATTGTTAAAGATACTTCAAGTCCTACTATAAATCCTATTCCTAAAAGAAGTGGGTTAACCTCAACTTCAAGTTTGTACTTATAAAATTTAGTTCCTATAAAACTTATAACATTGTTTGCAACATTTAAGAATGAACCTGTTAAAACTGTTATAATTCCACTTATTCCAAATCCTATTCCCATGTACTTCATAGAATCTCCACCTGCATCAGATGCTACAAGTGTCTCACATATAGCCATTGATTCTGGATACATAAGTTTACCATGTTCTTCAATTATTAAATAATTATGAACAAGTGCTGAAATCCCTATACCAAATAAAACCCCAGCTACTCCTACTCCTAATCCTTCTAAAAATGTAACCTGACTACCTATTAATAAAATAGCTGGTAATACGAATATCATACCACTAGCAACTGATTCTCCACCACTTGCCATACCTTGTACTATATTCTTTCCTAGAATACCTTTTCCACTAGCTAATGCTGCTATGAATGCTGAACCTATTATAGATCCCGGTATACCTGCTGCAACCGTCAGACCCGCTTTCATACCTGAATACGCTGTCGATGCCGCAAATATAGTTGCTAAAATAATACCAATGATTAATACAATAACGTTTGCGCCTGTTTTAGATTTGTCTGTTATGTAAGGAACGTAATCTTTACCAGATACTCCTCCATAAGCTTCTTTAGGCAATTTTTTACTGCTCATGAAATTCACCTTCCTTTTTTTTGCTTAATTGATTATATCACATATTTTTACAAAATTCTCTAAATTTATGAAATTTAAAATTATATTTTTTGTTTAAATTTTAAATTTATTCCATATTTTTAAATTATTCCAAAATATACCTTTGTTTTTGTTATTAATAAATTTTTTTGTTTTATATTTATTAATTTAAACTTTAATTTTAAATTTATTCATAAATTAATCAATAAAAAAACTAGTCATTATGACTAGTTTTTTTATTGATTAATTTTATAAAATCAGAGCACCTATTATTCCAAATATTAACAATGGTATATTATAATGTAGAAATGTAGGTACACAAGTATCCCAAATATGATCATGTTGTTTATCTGCATTAAGACCTGCAGTTGGCCCTAATGTACTATCTGATGCAGGAGATCCGGCATCTCCAAGAGCACCTGCAACACCAACTAATAAAATTATTGATGGTATACTAAATCCTAGACTTAAACCTAATGGACAGTAAATAGCTGCTATTATAGGTAATGTTCCAAAAGAACTTCCTATTCCCATTGTTACTAATAGTCCCACCAAAAGCATTAATAAAGCCCCTATAATCTGATTATTTCCAACTATTCCTGATACTGAAACTACTAGACTTTCAACCGCGCCTGTTTCTCTTAAAACATTTCCATATCCAGCTGCAACTAACATTATAAATCCTATCATTCCCATCATTTTTACTCCACCATCTAATAAGTCATCTATTTCATTAAACTTAATAGCTCTTGTCAAAAATAACACTATTATAGCACAAAGCCCTCCAAGAGGAAGTGACCCGGTTACAATTTGAACTACAAAAGCAGTTATGGCTCCAGTTAAAGCACACCAATGTTTTATTGTCATTTTATCATCTATTTGTTCAGTTTGAATTTCTTCTAATTTAACTTCTTTATAATCTCTAGGTTTTCTATAAGAAATAAATATAGCAGTTAATAATCCTAAAATCATTCCTAAAGCTGGTATCCACATTACATTAGTTACCATATTAGTAGTTACATCAATTTTATTTGCTATCATTTGATCTCTTATTATATTTTGAAATATCAAACCAAATCCTACTGGTATTGCAAGGTATGGTGTTTTTAATCCAAATGTTAATGCGCAAGCAACACCTCTTCTATCTATTTTTAATTTATTCATAAGTTCTAAAAGTGAAGGAATTAATATTGGTATGAAAGCTATATGCACAGGAATTAAGTTTTGAGAAAAGCATGTCATAAAGGCTATTATTAATATTAGTGTTATTTTTTTATCTTTAACTATTTTTGAAATTTTTCTTGATAACATAGATGCCAAACCTGTTTTACTAACTGCAATTGCTAAAGCTCCAAGCAATATATAACTTAGTGCGGTCTCTGCATTTCCTCCCATACCACTTACTAAGATATTCATAGTATCTCCTATTGGTATCCCCGAGAAAACCCCTGCTACTATTGCTGCTACAAGAATTGATAATAATACGTTAAACTTAAATAGGCAAAGTATAATCATAACAACAATAGATATTACTACTGGATTAAATAAAACCATACGGTATCCCCCTTTATTAAATTCAAATAATACCCTATATATATTTTGTATTTATAATTAAGTATATTTCAAAATATTTTTACTATGTTATATTTTTATATCAAAAAAACTACCTTAATCCTCAATTTTACTAAGTTCTTACTATTTTTTTACATAAAAAAAGACCCTCATTTAAATGAGAGTCTTTGGTTAAAGACAATCTATAATTATAATATAGTTATGTTTTCTGCTTGAGGACCTCTTGCACCTTCAACTATATTAAAGCTTACTTTTTGACCTTCTTCTAAAGTTTTGAATCCATCTTTTTGTATAGCTGAGAAATGAGCGAATACATCATCTCCACCTTCTACTGATATAAATCCAAATCCTTTTTCACTATTAAACCATTTTACTATTCCATTAGTCATTGAAATGTTCTCCTAAATACCTACATGAAGTTTTAACTTCATTTATTTAATTGTAATAATCTTTTATTACTATACTATACATTATAACATGTATTTTAAATATGTATACCTTTTTTTATGAATTTTTATTTTTTATTTATAAATTTATCCATAATGTTTATTAATCTCTTCTATTTAATAATTTTATATTTATACTATCTGATATGCATTGTTCTTCAACTATATCGTTAAAGAATTCTTGTATGTCTTCATATTCTGTATCTTCCGTTATTTTTAATCTATACTCACTATCATCTTCAAATCCAAATACTATGGTATCACTTTCATCACAATACCATAAAAGATCTTCAGTTATATGGCAAAGTCCCATAAAATCAACTTCTTGATTTTGTCCTTGCTCTAAAAATTTAAACTTTAATTCTGCTATATCTATCATTTTTCCTCCTGGTGCTAAAAATTTCTGTCCCTTTTATTATTGTAATACTATTAAAACTATTTAATTACATCTATCACAAGGATCACTTTTCCCTGATTCTTGTATTGTTCCTGAAAGTATATTTTTACTTTTACTTAATGCTGAACAATTCTTAGTTGTATGATATGATTTTCCTTTGGGAGTCCAATAAACTATGCCTTCTTTATTATTTGATACGACTTGATTACTTTGAGCATTTTTATTAGAGTTAATTTTATTTTGTGGATTTTTTAAAGAGCTATCATTGGTATTACCTTGATTATACCCCTTCTCATTTCCACTTTTATAACTTCCTTTGTTACAATTTACTTTTAATCCATTTCCAGTTGATGTAAATACTATATCTCCACATTCATCACTTCTATGAACTTCTATATTCCTACTTTTTAATGTGTCCATAGTTTCTTTATGCGGATGACCATACTTGTTGTCTTTTCCGGCCATTATTACTGCATATTCAGGCTTAACCTTGTCTATAAATGTTTTAGTTGAACTACTATGAGAACCATGGTGTCCTACCTTCAACAAGTCTACATCTTCTGCATTTATTTTTGCTTCTATATCAGCTTCTGCATCTCCCATTAATAATACTTTATCATTACCATTTATATATTCTAATACTATAGAATTATTATTTGGATCATCTGTATTTGCAACAGATAAAACTTTAAACTTAGATGTACCTAGTTCAAACTCACTATTTAATAAAGGTACACTAGGATGTAATCCTCGATTGGCTATTGATTTTATGAAATCTGTATATGTTTTTGTATTTGCATCACCATTACTTACATACACATTCTTTACTGGAATTGCATTTATAACTGCATCAAGCCCTCCTATATGATCGGCATGAGGATGAGTTGCAAATACATATTCTAATTCGTTTACTCCTTGATTTTTTAAATATTTTACAACAGTTCCTTCATCATCATTATCTCCACCATCTATAAGTGCTGCTTTATCACCTTGTTTTATAAGTATTGCATCACTATTTCCAGTATCTATAAAATGTAATTGTGCTTTTTTAGAATCAGTATTTTTAGTTTCACTTTCTTGATTGTATGATTTTACTTGAGTGTTACTTTTTACTTCCTTAGAATCATTGCTTGTACATCCTGCCATAGAAACTATTACAAATGTAGCTATGAATGATGTTATTATTTTTTTTATATTTCTTGAAATATTCATAAAAGTTCCTTTCTTTTGTAATTTTGTCGTATATTATTGTAACATATTGTTTTTAAATATCAATAAAAGAAGTCTACATTTTTATGTAGACTTCTTTTATTGATATTTATTATTTTACTTTAAGCAATGCATATAATCTTTGACTTCACTACCTTTTACAACATATCCTTGACCTTTAGAACAAAATATTGAATTAGATGTATATTCAATGTCACTATCTTTTACATATCCTTTTAAACTTAAAACTTCTTCTGTATTATGACAAGGTCTATATTCACCAAATACAAAACTTATATTACTGTTTCCTTTTGTAAAACTTAACAATTCTAATGGATAATCCATAAATGTAGAAACAGGCCCTATTCCTTCAACTATACATAAGTCTTGTTTCATTAGTGGATCTTCAAATTCTCCATGTAACTTTTGAATATCTGACATAACTTTGCCCAAATAATTAGAATCAATTTCAATTTTAAATCTATAATATGGTTCTAGTAGTTCATTTTCAACTTGTTCTAACCCCTGTCTTAAAGCTCTAAATGTAGCTTCTCTAAAATCTCCTCCACTAGTGTGTTTTTTATGAGCTCTACCTGTAATTAATGTTATTTCCATATCAGTTATTGGAAATCCACCTAATATTCCTTTATGTTCTTTTTCAAAAATGTGTGTTTTTACTAAATTTTGATGACCTATCGATAGCTCATCTACATGTGCAATACTTTTAAATTTTACACCCTCATTTGCATTTAAAGGTTCTAATTTCAAATGTACTTCACTATAATGCCCTAAAGGTTCAAAGTGTCCATATCCAATTGTTGAATTTTTTATTGTCTCTTTATATAAAATTTCACATTTGTCAAAATTTATATCTATGTTAAATCTTCTCTTTATTAATTCTTTCAATACTTCTAGTTGTATTTTTCCCATAACATGTATGTGTATTTCTCTTAATGTTTCATTCCAAATAACATTTAAAGATGGTTCTTCTTGAGTTAAAATTTTAAATATATTTATTACTTCTTTTATATTTAAATCTTTACTGTATATAACTTTAGATTTTAAAGTTGGAACCATTTCAAATTTTTCTTTATTTTTAAATTTTCTTTTGATATTTTCAAATTGTAAACTACTATCAAATAGATAATCTCCAACTGAAGCTTCATTTAGTCCTATTAATGCACATACATCTCCTGAACATACTTCATTTATATTTTCAAATTTAATCCCATTATAAATTCTTATTCCATTTATTTTCTCAATAATTCCCTTTTCTTCTTTTAAATATTTAATCTCATCTTTTACTTCTAATTTACCACTTATAACTTTTATATAAGTTACTCTATTTTTAGAGTTATCATATTTTACCTTATATATCTTTCCCAGGAAATCTTCTTCATTGTTACAATAAGTTTTAGTTAGATAGTCAAATTTTTCTAAGAATTCTTTAATTCCTATATCTTTCAGTGCTGATCCTGTTAATATAGGATAAATATTACACTTTTTTATATTTTCAATCAGAGAGCTTATCCATACATCTTTTTCATACTTATCATTAAAATACATTTCTAATATATTTTCATCATTTTCAGCTATAAACTCAATAAGTTCATTACTTAAATCTATATCTCCATTTTCGATTATTAAATTATCACTTAAACTTATCACATTATCACTTAAACTTATTTTAATATCTTCTATTAATCCCTCTATATCACAACCTTCTCTATCTATCTTATTTAAAAATAAAAAGGTCGGTATATTATTTTTTTTGAGCAATCTAAATACAGTCTTTGTATGTGATTGTATTTTTTCTACACAACTAATAACAATAACAGCATAATCTATTATACTTATAGATCTTTCCATTTCAGGTGAAAAATCTATATGCCCTGGAGTATCTATTAAATAATATTGTGAATTATTATAAGTAAACTTTCCTTGGTCAGAAAATATAGTTATTCCTCTTTGTTTTTCTATTTCATGATTATCTAAAAAAGAGTTTTTGTCATCAACTCTACCTCTATTTTTTATAGAATTAGTGTTAAAAAGTATTTGTTCACAAAAAGTTGTTTTACCTGCATCTACATGAGCAAATACTCCTACAGTTTTTTTCATATAAACCTCCAAAACATATGTGATTAAAAAAGAGTCATTTCTATTTTAAATAGAAATAACTCTTTGCATAACCTACTTTAATTTCAATGCGCTACATACTCCTCCACATTCTAAACATGTATAATCTGGTGAATCATTATCTGTTATTTGTACTGATACTGATTTGCATTTTTCACATTTTAGTTTGTATACATTCCCATTTTTCAATAATGGTTCTACCAAAGTTTCATTGTTATTCCCCATAAATACAACTCCCTATATATAATTTACAATATAAATATATCATATTTTTCTATATATAAAATAATATTTAATTGAAATAAATTTAGCTATTTGTATTATTTATCTTTTCTATAGGGCTATTTTGTATATAAACTTCAGCCTGACTTGATTTTATTCTTGCCTTAAACCAATTTTCAATAGTCTGTTTTTGATTATTTAGGTCTTCATCTTCGCTATATATAATAAGTACAGGTATTTCTTTATTTTTATCTCCATTGCTTATGTAACCTGTATATACCTGTTTTATTCCTGGATATATTACTTTTAATTCATTATTTATAGATTTTACTTCTGTATTATTACTTACTTTTTCTTCTTCTTTTTTATTATTATTATCATTTATAGCAGCATTACTTTTATTTTTCATATCATTTATGTACTTTTCTATATCAGGTATATTGTTACTATCTTGTTTTATTATTAGTTTTTTATTATTAAATCCATAATCAGTCAAACTATGTTGTAAGTTTTCTATTTGCGAATTAGTTATTCTTTCTCCCATTACAGCTAAAGTTATCGTATCATTTTTTTCATCAATGTGTTTACTTAAAACGTATTGATTGCTTAATTTTTGTCTTATGAAATTGTTTAAATTACTTTCATCTATAGTCTGTTTTATCATATTTGCAGCTGAAATCATACTAGGTATTATAACAATTATAGAAGTTATTATTATAACCTTTTTAACACGTTTTTCTTTTGAGTCACAAACGTTAATTCTAGTAGGTAAATTTAGAGCCTTTGTTACAATTACTGTTGATATAGTTATAAAAAAACAGTTTATAATAAATAAATACCCAGCTCCTAAAAATATATGATATTGTTTTGTCGCTAATCCATAGCCTGCAGTACATAATGGAGGCATAAGAGCTGTAGCTATTGCAACCCCTGGTATTACATTGCTAGACTTATTACGAGTTATACCAATCATTCCAGCTATACCACCTACAAAAGCAATTATCACATCCCAGATAGTTGGACTAGTTCTTGCTAAAATTTCACTTCCTGCAGTAGTTATAGGTGTTATTGAAAAATAAAATGTTGAGGTTATTATGCTTATAGCTATTGATATAGCTAAAATCTTAAATGCTTCTTTTATAAGCCTAACATTATAAGTTCCTACTCCATATCCTATTCCTATTATAGACCCCATTAAAGGTGAAATTAACATTGCCCCAATTATAACGGCTGTTGAATTCATATTAAGACCTACTGAGGCTATAATTATTGCACACATAAGTATTATAAAGTTTGCTCCATGAACATTCATACCTTCTAATATATTTTCATGTATTTCTTCATGGGTAGCTTGATTTCTAGTAAACTCATATATGAATTTATCTTTGTTTATCTTCATATCTCATTCCTCCTAAGTTGATATATATCCCTAATTATGCCAAGTATTTACGATTTTAATTTACTACAACATAAAAATTTATTCAAGTTTGAAATTTTTTTATTTATTTATAGTTATATAATCTTACATATTTGTGAATACTTTCAATTGGAGGTATGCATATGGAAGAATTTTTAAATTTTTTAGATAATAATCTTTATCTTAATGGCTTTAAGCTACTACAAATCACAGATAATAAAATACTTATTTTTAAATCCTTTAGTAAATACTCAAAGTGTATTTACATTAAATTAATAGATGATTCAGTTGAGGTTAAAATCAATAAAGTTTTTGATGTTTATGGATTTTACAATGGTATTGAACGTTTGATAATCCCTACTAATAAATTTACAAATATGGATAGTTCACTTAAATACATTCAAAAAAATTGCAAATAAAAAGCCCTCTGACTTTAGAGGGCTTTTGTACTTATGATATAATATTATGATTACTATTTTTATTTACTACTTAAAACATGCAATTCCTACAACACTTGGGCCTGAATGACAAGCAACACAAGCACCAATTCTGAATGTATAAACATTTCTTGGCTTTAATTCTTCTCTAACTTTTTCAATAAATCTTTCGTGTTCTTTTAAATCATCTCCATAACCAACATATACATCTCTATCTGAAAAATCTTCTCCTGCTTCAGATTTTAATTGCTCTATTAATGTTGGTATTATCTTCTTACTTCCTCTTACTTGAGTTTTTTGCTTAACTAGTCCATCCTCTATTCTTAATATAGGTTTTATATTAAGTAAAGTACCTATTGCAGCTTTTGTTCCAGATATTCTTCCTCCTTTATGTAAATAATCTAAAGAGTCAACTGAAAAATAAACTAAAGACTTATCTTTATGCTCTTCTAAGGCTTTAACTATTTCGTCGATTTCATATCCTTCATTTACTAAATGAGCTGCTTTCTCTATTAAAATTCCTCCACCTATAGAAAGACTATATGTGTCAAATATGTATACATCGCCTTTAACATCATTTCTTGCTATCATAGCTGATTGATATGTTCCAGATGCTGCAGATGAACCTGCTAGGTATAAAACTTTCTTACCTTCATTTATATACTTTTCAAAAGTTTCTTTAAATGTAGCATAAGTTATTTGTGATGTTGATGGTATACTTTCTGAGCCTCTTAAAAGTTGATAAAACTCATCTCCATCAATATCTACTCCTGCTTTGTATTCTTTTCCTTCAAATACTATTGTTGCAGGAAGTATCTCTATATCATAATTTTTCATTATGTTCTCTGGTAGATCATTCATTGTATCGCAAATTATTTTTATATTACTCATTTTATAAACTCCCTTTACAAAGTAACTTATTTTTTATATTATTAGTTAATTATATCATGTTTTAGCTTATGATATTATAAATTTTTTATTTTCAAATTATTTAGTTTTATCCTCCTTTTAGTTAATTTATTCTAAAACAATTATACCTATATATACAATTAATATCAATTTTTATTAGCTAATTAGGAGTTTATACTTTGTTTATAAATAATTAAGTAAGTAGCAAAACTGCTACTTACTTATATAAATTTGTTATTTAATTTAAATGTATTTTTATAAATTTTTTCTTACCAACTTGAACTATCATATTTTCTTCAATAGTTAGACTTTGTATATCTGTAATTTTTTCATTATTAATTTTTAATCCACCTTGATTTATAAGTCTTCTTATTTCACTTTTACTGCTTACCAAGTTGTTATTTATTAATTCTTCAAACAAATCAAATTTATCTTTTAAAACTTCTATACACTTAATGTCATTTGGTATCTGTCCTTTTTGAAAAACTTCTTTAAATCTATTTTCAGCAGCAATAGCTTCTTCTTCTCCATGATATAATCTAACTATTTCTTTTGCCAAACTCATTTTTATATCTCTAGGATTTGTATTATTTTCACATAAATCTTTATTTATTTTTTCTACCTCATCTGGATGAATATCTGTTACAAGTTCAAAGTATTTTATTATTAGTTCATCAGGTATAGTCATAGCTTTTTCATACATTACACTAGCTTTTTCATCTATTCCAATATAATTGCCTAAACTCTTACTCATTTTATCTTTACCATCTAATCCTTCAAGTAAAGGCATAAATATAGTGGCTTGAGGACTTTGATCAAATTCTTTTTGTAAAGTCCTTCCCATAAGCACGTTAAATCGTTGATCTGTACCACCTAGTTCTATATCTGCTTTTATTTGAACTGAGTCAAATCCTTGCATTAATGGATAAAAGAATTCGTGCAGTGAAATTGGCATTTGATTTTCATATCTATTTTTAAAATCTTCTCTTTCTAACATTCTAGCAACAGTAGTTATAGATGCTAACCCTATAGCTTCCTCAAAACTTAACTTTGATAGCCAACTACTATTAAAAACTATTTCTGTCTTATCTTTATCTAAGATCTTTAGTATTTGTTCTTCATATGTCTTTGCATTTTCTAAGACTTTTTCTGTACTCAATGCCTTTCTAGCTTTAGATTTGCCTGTTGGATCTCCTATTTTGCCTGTAAAATCACCTATTATTATAATTACTTTATGTCCTAAGTCTTGTAATTGTTTCATTTTTCTTAAGACAACAGTGTGTCCTAAATGTATATCTGGTGCACTTGGATCTAGACCAAGCTTTACAATCAATGGTTTATTATTTTTTATTGAGTTTTCTAATTTTATCTTTAAATCATCTAATCCTATGATTTCATCTACACCTTTTGAAATTATTTTTATTTGTTCTTCTATACTTTTCATAATTAATTCTCCTTTAAAATAAATATTTTTTTAATTTAATGAGGGGAGTTTAATTATCATATGGCGCCAATACAATAAAAAAACTCCCGCCCTTATGAAAAGGACGAGAGTATTACTCACGTGTTACCACCTTAATTTATTGTTATCTCACAATAACAACCTCTTCAAGTACGCCAATAATTGGGATACTCTAGCACTATAACGTGTGCAACATCCGGCAACTGCCTACTGGGTGTTATCTTTCGGAGTGCAGCTTAGAGACGTATTCAAATTAACTTATCTTTTGCCCCTCTCACCAACCGGGAACTCTCTGTAAGATTATATTAACTTTACTCTTTCTCATCATAGCTTTTAGTTTTTATTACTTTTTATAATATGATTATACAATGTGTTTTGTCAATAGTTTTTTATATTTTTTATTTTTTATTAAAAATATAATTTACATTTTTACTTAAATTTATACTCTTAAAATAATATTAATAATCATCATACTCATCCCAGTCTTCATCTTGTTTTTCTTTTTGTCGTTCTTTTATTTTTAAGATGAGTAAAACTATACTTCCAATTGCCAAAACTATATAGGTACCAATTATTAAAATACCTAAAATACTTAATATACTAATTATTATCATCTTCAATTACTACAGCAGTCCCATAAGCTAACATTTCTGCTGCTCCTTGCATAACTGCTGCCGAAGTTAATCTAAATCCAATTATAGCATTTGCACCTTTACTCTCAGCTTCTTTAACCATTCTTCCTATAGCTATTTTTCTTGCTTCTGTAAGCATTTCATCATAACCTGTCAATTCTCCACCTACTAATTGTTTAAAACTAGCACCTATATCTTTTCCTATATGTTTTGCCCTTATAGAACTTCCTTTCACTAATCCAATAACATTAGTTATTTTTTTACCTGGTACATTTTCAGTAGTTAAAACTAGCATATTAATACCTCCTAATTAATAGTTCCCTTTATATTCCCTATTTTAATTATATTTATTTAAATTAATTCTATCACAGTAAAGTATTTTTAAAGGTTACAGAAGTTTACAATTAAATAATAAAAATAGACTATTTTAAGATGTTAATACCTTAAAATAGTCTATTTTTATTATTTTGATTTTTCTTTAATCTTTGCTTTTATTATTTTTTCATTTTTAAGTTCTTTTGTTAAAGAAATAGTTGCTAAAATCATTATAAATATAAACGGAAATGCAGCTACTAAAGATGATGTTTGTAATGCATTTAAGCCTCCTGTAAGTAAAAGTACTACTGCTAAAAATGATTGTAATAACCCAAGCATTATTTTCTTTTTATTTGTTGGATTTAAATTTCCTTGAGAAGTAAACATTCCCAAAACAAATGTAGCCGAGTTTGCTGATGTTATAAAGAACGTTATAAGTAACACTATAGTTACAATAGAAATTACAAATCCAAAATTATAATTACTCATTACAGTAAAGAAAGCTGTAGATACATCAGAAGTTATATTTTGAATTTCAGAAATTGGCATGCCTTTTCCCAAAGCCAAGTTTATTCCCATATTCCCAAATATAGCAAAGAAAATAAATGATGCAAGAGCAGGAGCTCCCATAACTCCAAGTATAAACTCTCTTATAGTTCTTCCTTTTGAAATTCTAGCTATAAATGTTCCAACAAATGGTGCCCAAGCTATCCACCATGCCCAATAAAATACAGTCCATTTATTTGTCCATGTATTATCTGAGTAAGCCCCTATAGCCAAACTATCAGATAATATATTTTGAGCATATGATCCTATCGAATTAGTGAAGCTATTTATTATTTCTAGTGTTGGCCCAACTAAAAATGCTGCGATTGTTACCATAAGTGCCAAAATTAAATTTAAATCTGATACTCTCTTTATTCCTTTATCTACTCCAGATACCGCTGTTGCTATAAATACAAAAGTAGTTATGGCTATTATTATAATCTGAGTTATTGAATTATTAGGTATATTAAATAAATAACTCAATCCACTATTAATCTGCATAGTCCCAAGGCCTAAAGATGTCGCTATTCCCGCAATTGTAGCAAATACTGCAAGTACATCTATTGTAATTCCCATCCACCCTTCAATCTTTTTTCCAAGTACAGGTTCTAATATGGAACTTATTAATCCTGACTTTCCTTTTCTAAATTGAAAATATGCAAGTGATAATCCTATTATGCTATATCCAGCCCAAGGGTGTATACCCCAGTGAAGAAATGATGATTCAATAGCAAAATTTGCTGCTTCTACACTTCCTGCTGCTATATTACCTTTAGGTGATACAAAATGTGATAGAGGTTCAGCTACTCCCCAAAATATTAAGCCTATTCCCATTCCTGCCCCAAATAACATAGCAAACCAAGAAGTAGTTGAATACTCAGGTTTAGAATCATCTGGTCCTAGTTTTATATTTCCATACTTACTAAAAGCTAATCCTATTGCAAATATTACAAATATCAACATTGAAATTAGATATAGCCACCCAAAATCCTTTGTTAGAAAGTTAAGGGTTGCATCTGCAGCTTTAGAAAAACTTTCTCCAGATACAATAGCCCATAAACACATAGGTAGTACAATAGCCAATGAAATATAAAAAACTCGATTATCATCTTTTTTTACTGTATTTTTCATAGTAATCCTCCTAATTTTATTTTTTATTTTGGAAAATACTAATTTTTAAATACAGTTTGTTCAGATATATCTGTAGATAGAGCTTTTAAAGCTATTCCAACCATATTATATCTTAGCTTAAATTGTTCTTCTTTTGATTTTGAAGGATCTCCCATTGGATAAGGTATAGATACTGTTGGTACTATTCTATTAGCTCCTACAGTTTTTGCAACAGGTATTAAGTTACACATTTGAACTATTGGAAAACCTGATTTTTCAAATTCTTTTACCATAGTTGCACCGCAACGTGTACAAGTTCCTCATGTAGAAACCATTATTATAGCGTCAACATTAGATTCTTTTAAATACGGAATCATTTCATTTGCCATTTTTGATGCTTCAGCTTGAGTAGTTCCAGTTCCAACTGTTGAATAAAAATACTCATGAAGCTTTCCTATATAGCCTTCTTTTTCATATAATTTAAGTGCATCTATAGGGGTAATTACATCTGGATCATCATCAGCTACTGCTGGATCAAATCCTGCATGTATAGTTTTATAAACTCCAGATTTTAAATCATTAATATTAGATATATCATATCTTCCCCATCTAGTAGCTGATGCTGATTGTATTCTATCTGGATTATTAACTGGAACTATACCACCTGTATTTACTAATGCTATATTTGCTTTTGTAATATCTTTTATTGCCGAAGCTATAGGTACCTTATCTATTTTAGGTATAGGCAATTCAGTTTCATACTTTTCTCCATTTAGTTTTTTTATAATCATATCTACAGCTCTATCAGCTGCTATTTTCCCATGTTCAAGCCAAACTTGATGTCTTTTTCCTCTTGAAAAATATCCTTCAGCTTCTGAATCTAAAATTTGCTCATTTTTTAAAATTTTATTAGCAATTTTAGCAATATTCGATAAATCTTGTTTCATTTTACCAGCACTATTTCCACCTTTTAATATATACATTTCCTTTTTAAACATATCAACTCCAGGATTTTCCTCATGCATCGATGTAACTACCGGTTTATTTAATTTTTCTTTTACAGCTTTGCAAATATGACCGCATGCTACCCCATATCTTCCTGCTTGAAAAGCTGGTCCAGCTATAAATATATCAAAGTCTTTATCCTTTAAAAAATCAATTATCCTATCTATTGCCTCATCTGTGTTAGACCCAATAAAGTTATCTCCACATATTATAGTATGAGTGATTTCAGTGTCATCTAATAGTTTTTGAAGTTGAATTGAAGGTCCTATAACACCATCTTTTATTTCTGGTTTAAAATCTGCCTTATCTTCTCCTCCTATTTGCCCGAAAAATTGATTTAGATATACTATGGCTTTTTTCATATAAATTCCCCCTTTATTAGAATTCCTTCATAGTTTTAATTGACCATCCTAACACTTGATCTCCACAAAACATTGCATTATTTTCCATTATTATAGATCCATCTTCTCTGACTGAAGGTCCTAATATCTCATCATTACTCCATCCACCTGATAATCCATCTCTAGCTAATGATTTAAGTTCTCCTATAACTTTATCCATAGGAGGTAACTCTATAAGTTCAGAAACATTTCCACAAGATACTACTGCATCTAATTTTTCATCTAGCGTAACTAATGGCTGCGAATTTCCATCTCTACCTGTGCACTCATTTGTAAGGCCTACAACTTTAACTCCAGCATCCTCAAGTGCTACTATGCATCCTACAAAATCTGCATCTGGATTTCCATATCCCTCTTCTGCTACTATGGCCCCATCTGCCCCTAAAGTCTTTGCAATTTGTGCTACATATATAGCTGATCTCTCTTTTTGTTCTAAAGATACATTTAAATTAGATAATATTACTCCTAAAAAGTTTAAACTTTTCCCATGTTCTTTGTATAAGCTTTTTATAATAGGTACATTTTGTATATCATAGGTAGACCATTTAGATGAACATGGCATAAAACTTCCTGAAATGATCGCTCCATCTAATATTTCATTTGGATGCATTAGTGTTGGAACTAGATGATTAGTATTCCATCCATAAGTTAAATCATTATATCCATCTTCCTCCATCTGAGATTGTAACTGCATAACGAATACAACACTAGGAAGTTTATTTATCTTTTCGTTTCTCTTTGTAATACCTTCAAGTTCATAAGTCTCAATTTCTTCAGGCTCTAAATTTTTTATACAATTAGCTATATACTCAGCTAACTTATGACCTGCCTTTCTCAGTGCATCATTTTTCTTCTGTTGTTCATTTTTTTCAAAATCCTCATTTGTATCAGCAACTAAAACTATATTATTTAGTCCTGAAAAATAAGTATATTTTGCACCTTCTCCTGCCATATCTATTAGTCCATCTTGAAACCCTCCCCAATGTTTACCAACAACTAGCAAGCTACAATTTTTTAGAGCATGTGTTTTACCATATCCACAAGTATCTAAATCACCTGTATATCCTGGGAATAACGCTCTATTAGAAACCTTAACTCTTGGTTCTATGGCTTCTTTTACAGGACATATCCTAACCATATCACCTGGCTTTACTATTTTTAAATCTACTTCTGTAATTCTTTCATCTTTTCTTACAAAATTTAAAAGTTCTTCTTTGTTTAACTTTAAAACCCCTTTTCCATAAGATGTTTCATTAGAAAATACTATATCTTTTACATAAAAGTTGCCAATTTCTAGTTTCAAAATTATTCCCCCTTATTTCCTAATTTTTAATTTTATTGTAATATTTTTTTAACAAAGTTTTTTTGTATTTTTTACAATACTTTAAATAGCTTTTTGTATTTTTTACAAATTATTAAAATTTTTAAATATTTCTGCTAAAATTAAATCAAACATAATATTGGAGGGGTTTTATGGGTATATCTGTTCAAGATGCATTAAATCTAGATATTTTTAAAAATAGTAAGGTTTTAGCTGGGCACAAAGGCCTAAGTAGAATTATTAATCGAGTTTCTGTTTTTGATTGTCCCATAGAAGTTAATAGAGATAGAATGGTCTTAAAAGAGGGGGATTTCTTTATAAGCAATTTCTTTCCATTTAAAGATGATGAAAATTATGCTCTATATGCATTAGAATTTATAAATTCTTGTGGTTGTTCTTGTTTTTGTATAACAAATGAATATCTAGATAAATTTACAGAAAAGTTAATTAAAGCATGAAATGATATGAATTTTCCTATAGTTACTATAGATTATACAACTTCCTATGGAGATATAATGAACGATATAATGTCTCTTATATTAGAAAAACAACGAGCTACAATTTTAGAAATGAAAATTGCTTCATTATTAACTAATAATTTATCTTCAAATGATATACGTTCTACTTTAAACTACATAAATTATTATTTTTTAAAGTTTACTACAGCAATATATTGTACAAGCAATAAGCTTGATTATAACTTTGATAATAATTTAATAAATTTACTTTCTAAAAGTAAATTTACCTCATGTATTAATTTTAAAAATGGTTTACTTATTTTAATTACTTATAATGATATAAATAGATCTAAAGTAAACAAAACAATAGAATTTTATATAGATTTACTTAAAGATAATGTACCTGACTATATAATAGGCGTAAGTGATAATTATATACCTATGACATCTTGTAAAAATGCTATAAATCAAGCACTACTTTCTTGTAAATCCTACTCTTTAAATAATAATTCTATTATTTATTATAGTTCTTTAGGCATATATTCTTTAATGATAAATTTTAAAGATTTTGATGAATTTAGAGAACTTTATTCAAGTATAATCGATCCTATAAAAAAATATGATAGCGAAAATAATTCTGATTTACTTCAAACTTTAATAAATTTTGTAAATAATGATGGAGACTTTAAAAAAGTATCAAAAGAATTGTTTCAACACGAAAATACAGTTAGATATAGAATACTAAAAATAAGATCTTTATTAAATTTAGAAAAATCTCATATTGAATTTTTCGAAAAAATTTCAATAGGAATCAAACTTCATAAAATTTATAACAATTAAAAAAAGAGTTATCTAAAAGATAACTCTTTTTATTAAACTAAAACCCTACCGGTATTCTAGTTTAATAAATTATATATATTGAAATTTAAAGATTTATTAAGTATTATATATACTCAATTGTCAGTTAATAGTCAGTATAATTATACAAATATCATTTTATCAACAACTTGTTAACATTATAAATTATAACTAAATAAAAATAAGTAGGTAACATCTACCTACTTATTTTTTAGTTAATTTAACATTATTTATTATTTAACTTCCGTTTTTCCTCTATCAATAAATTTATATCAATATCTAAAGTGTTACTAAGTCTATGTAGTTCATTCAAATCAAAACTTAAAAGAGTCATAGGATTTTTTTCTAATCGACTAATTTTGTTTGATGAGGATAATAATATTTTCCCTAATTCACGTTGAGTTAGCCTATGTGATTTTCTTTTTAATCTTATTAAGTCTCCTATATTCATAAAAACTCTCCTTTTGATTTTGAAAATAATTATTGTGTCCATTTTAATTATATCTTTTAAATATAATATAAGAGTTTAGGTTATAAAATCAAATAAAGCTTATTATTTTATACCTATCCACGTCTTTACATAATAGAAAAAAGCACAGTTCTATACTGTGCTCTTTTCTTACCAATGCTATTATTTGTTTTACGTGAATACTATATATATGGAGTATATTAATATATTACTAATGTTTATGTTATAAATTCAATTATGATTTCAAAAAAATAAAAAGAACCCTAAAGTAAATAGTTTTTTTCCGTTAGTAATTATTACTAACTTAACTAATATAGAATTTTAATGACCTAACTATATTATATATAAGTTTAGGTTTTAAATGCAAATAAAGAGTAGTTAACAATTTCACTAACTACTCTTTATTCTCTATGGACATTTTAACAAATTTATTTTCATATTTATTATATAAAAGTTTAAGTATTAATTTCAATAAAAATAAGCCAGTACCTCTACTGGCTTATTCTCTTTCTAATATCTTTTTTAATATTAGAAAATAATGTAAAAAGTATTTTTTATTATAATACCTTAGTTTAAGCTATCTATTCAATACTTTCATGAATTTCAATAAAAATAAGCCGGTACCTCTACCGACTTATCTTTAGCTTATAGTTTAAGCTTTATACAATTTATAACGTATACGTTAATATAATAAATTTGTTTAACTCACTTTTTCAAGAACTAAAAAATACCTAGAATCAATCTAGGTATTTCTTTTATTATATGTTAACAACTATAGTATAAGAGTTATTTACATAATAATATAATTTAAGTCATATATTCAAGTATAAATTAAAATACCAGAATTTCTCCTGGGTATCACAAGAACTAATAATTTTATTAAGAATTATATGTCAGAAAAACTCTTCCTTATTATTATATTAAAGTTTGGGTTACATTTTTAATTAGTTTTTTATTTATATATTTTGTAGTACATACCTAATCAGTTAGATTACTATTCTCCAGTTCTTTGACAAAATCTTTTTTTATTGTAGTAGTAGTAATATAAAATAATTCCACATTTTTATTATTAATAGTATATCCTGCTCTAAAATTATTTCCATCAACTACAATCTTATATTCGAAAATAGTTAATCCTCTTCTTTTTAAATGGTATGCCGGTTTAATTTTATGAGGTTTGAAGTCTATAATTTCAGGTAAAATATTATAAATATTATTTTTTATATCATTTTCGAAAATTTTAAATTTATTAAAAAATTTTTTTATGTATTTATTATTATCTATAGTTATATTATATTTATTACTATTATTTAATAAAGTTAATTGTTCACACTCTACTGATGGTACTACTTTTAAGAAATATTTATTACTTCTAGGAAATTCCCAATTTTGTAGTTTTTTTAATAATTTTTTTAACTGTTCGATTTTAATATTTTTAAACTCTCTATAGCTAAATCCCTGCTCTATAACAGTGTATAGATTTAAATCTTTTTTTATAATAATAATTTTTCTATCTTTTTTATAAGTTAAAATCTCTAGTTTATCCCCAACTTTAAGCTTACTCAATTTATCTATAGGAGTTTTCGTAAAATTTTTTATATCATACATAAAATTCACCTACTTCATTTACCTTAAATAATTTTTAAACATATAGTATCTATTTTCAATAATACTTTAGTTTAACTATTATTTTCAATAAAAAAACATCTATTCTTTATAGATGTTTTTTTATTGTTTTGATCTTTCTTTATTAGGTATATGTAATGATAAAAATTACTTTTAAAATATATTATCAAAGTTTAACTCTATAATTCAATACATAATTTATTTTTATAAATAAAAATGAGTACTGTTGACTATAGTACTCATTCTATGCTAGTTTATAGTTCTAGTAACTACTGAATTACTCTACAGTTCGAGATGCATAAAAAGTTTGGTGTTCATCTATGAACATTTTTAATTATACAAAAGTTTATGTCATACTTTCAAATAAATTTAAAATTTATTAAAAATAATATCATAAATTAGATATCAAATATAACATAATCAAAATGAAATAGATGTAAATAATCCATTCACTTATTAAAAATTTTTTTATATTTACACTCACATCATGTTTTTTACACAAATTAATCTTTAAAATAATTTCTAATACCGAAAAAATAGAACATAACAAAAGTATTAATTTATTTTTAATAAAAAACGCACTTAACCATAAAAAAATAATAGCTATAATAGAACAATACTTACTACTTTTAGAATTTTCTATAATAAATAATTCATAATTGTTTATTCCAAAGTATTTTTTAAAAAAATTATCAACCCAGCAAAAAAGGAAAAATAAAAAAAAAGGAAATAAAATACAAAAAATAAATTTCAATTCAACCCCTCCAACAATAAGTTTAACTGTAATTTTTAATTTTTCTCAATATAAAACAAATCATATTATTTAAATATTATAATATCTATATTTATGTCATATTTTCAATAAAAAATAAGTCTGAAAATATAAAATATTCCCAGACTTATTTTTTAGCTAATACATTATTTATAAAAAAGAGTTTATTTAATTATATTTATGTTTAGGTTATATTTTCAAGTTTTAAAATAATTAAAATTAAAAGGAGTGATGCCAAGGTAATCACTCCTCACATACTAGTTTATAGGTCTAGTACCTACTGAATTACTCTACAGTTCGAGAATTAAGGAATTTATCATATATTAAGTTAGCATAAATATATTACTTTTTACCTACATATATATTCGGTACCGCTACCAAATACATACTCTATATAAAAATAAAAAGTATATATTAACGATTTTATTATAAATAAGTTTAAGTCATAAAATCAATTAATTTAAAAATAGTTGAGATTTCTCTCAACTATTTAATAAAAAGGTATTTTTTTAGAAAAAAATAATATTTAAATTCAATTATATAGTGTTTATGTAATATATTCAAACAAAATATATTTTTTAGTATAGACAAAAACACCTAGATTTCATCTAGGTGTTTTTGTTGTTTTTAGATATTCGAAATACGAAAAATGGTATTGTTTAAGATATATACTTAATATTATAATCTATCAATATCAAAAATCAAGATATCCTATGTATTTTGAATTATAAATAAAAAACACCTAGATGAAAGCTAGGTGTTTTTTATGATGCTTTTGAATACTAAAGTAAATGTAAAAAAATGTTTTTAAGTTAAGTACATATTATCAAAGTTTAACTCTTAAATTCAATATATTATAATATTATTTTTTTATAATTTGGATTTGTATTCCTTCTATTGGCTTACCTAATATACCAGCGTAATCCTCTAAGTCATTAACCCAAGGTAACCATCTACCACCCACATATGATCTATATTTAACACTATATCCTTCTAAGCCTACTAACTCCATTTGTAAAGCATCAATGTTTTTACTTAGTATACCTGCATAATCTTGTCTGTCTACAACATAAGGTAGCCATTTTCCATTTTGAGTATGAACTCTATATCTTATAGATCCTTCACTTAGATTAGCATACACTCCTTGGATTGGATTTCCATATATACCAGCGTAATCATTTAAATTAACTACATTAGATAGCCACTTTCCTTTTGTATATACTTGATAATTTACATCAATATTTTTGTCTGAAGGTATATCAGAAGATTCTTTCCAAGTAACTCCATTAAATTTACATATTCCTTTTGCTATGGCTTTGGCAAATCTTTCTTTATTATTCATTATCAAATTATAATCTTCTTCATTAGTTATAAAGCCTAATTCAACTAAACATGCTAGCATATTAGTTTCCCTTACAACATGAAGGTTGCCTTCTTTTATTCCTCCATCTCTTAATTGTGTAAATAAATTTTCTTTTGTGATTTCTTCTAAAATGCAATCAGCTAATTTTCTATATTTAAACTTGTAACAAAATATCTCAAATCCATGAGCTTTAGGATTATCTGAACTATTACAATGAATAGACACAAAAGAATTTACTCCTAAGCTATTAGCTTTATTACTTCTTTCGTTTAGAGATAAAAATACATCCGTATTTCTAGTAAGTATATTTTCTATTTCTTGATTTTTTAAATAGGCATCAACTCTTTTTGAAATATCTAAAACGATATCTTTTTCTAAGCATCCATATAGCCCTGGAGCTCCTGAATCATATCCTCCATGTCCTGCATCTGTCATATTTTTTCTCATAATTAATTCCTCCTAAAATTTATATTTTTGTATATAAAAAGAGCTGCATTATACAGCTCCATTTATCTTATTTTTTATTTCTTTAACATCTTCTTTAACATCTTCAATTACATTTAATTTATTAACAGTTTCTATTATTATTTTTTGGTTATTATCTATAATTTTTTGCAATTCTTCTTCTCTTTTTTTACTCTCTTTCCTTGTATCAGCAAAAAGATATAAAAAAAGTATCGCAAATATTCCTTGAGATACTATTAAATCAATTGTTGCTTTTTCCATATTTACTTGTCCTTCCACATCAATTTATTATTAAACAGCTACCAGTTATTATAGTTCCTTTTGAATAAGTTCCGTTGAACTTAACTTGACCATTTTTGTATATAAAACCACTTCCTATACCGCTACCTATAGAAAATGTAATAGGTATAAATGTTACAGATGGAGTAAATCCAGATGTTAGCATAAAACTTACAGCATTATTAGCAATTTCTTGAAGTGCTGTAACTTGAAACTCAAATATTGTAAATCCTAAATCGAACTTAGTTAACCTATTAATTTTATTTCCTGTAAGTCCCCAACCGTTCATAGGCTCTACTCGCTGAACATCTTTTATTCTTGTAACATAATCAGCATCATTGATTTTCTTTATTGCATTAAAAAGTTCGTTTATAGCTCCAAGAACTGTTTTATTTGTAGTTTCTAACTCGTGAAACTCTGTATCTGGATTAAATGTTCCATCTACTCCATTTTTACCATCTTTTCCGTTCTTACCGTCAGCACCATTTTTTCCTTTTAACGATTCTAAGTATGCTATTTCATCTCCAACGAATCCATTGTCAACAGCTATTTCATAGGATGACTTACCATTCTGTCCCATTAATTCAGATTTAGGAGGAATAGCCTTTATAGCTTTATCTATATTTGCATTAGCTTCTTCTATAAAATCATTGACCTGGTTGTTTTTTTCATCAATAAAGTTATTAACTTCGGATATTTTATTGTCTACTTCTTCTATTTTTGTATTAGCATCATTAACAGCATTTTTTAAATCTTCTTTAACAGTTCCTAAATATTCATTTGTTGTATCATTAACTATTTCTGGAACTATCTTATTAACTTCATTTTCAATAGTAGAATTAATATTTTGTATAGCTTTATTTGCTTTATCTATTAATTCTTTAATCTTTTTTTCTCTTAATTTCTCTGCCTCAACTCTATTAGTTTCATTAGTTTCTATTTCAGATAAATTATTCAACATATCAGTTAATATTGAATATCTTTCATCTGAAACTATATCAGAGTTTAATTGGCTTAATATTTTATCCTCATTAACTGTATAGGTTATAACATCCGTTGTTACTGTTTCATCACCTGAAACTAGCATTGCTCTTGCTTGATAAGTTCCTACTAAGTCTTTCATAGAAGGCTTTAAATCAGCGTATAGTTTATCGTTTCTTATATCAAGAAACATAGCATCAGTAGTATTATCTGGCTTTATAACAGCTAATGTTATCATAGCATTTGATAAGTTTACATCTTCAGTTCCTCTTTCTATACGTATAAAAAAATCAGATGTATTTTTATCAAATTGCATAAATTGCATATCTGGATTATTACATCTGAATCGAAGATCTAGTTTTAAACTGTATTCTCTATTTAAAATATTAATCACATCCTTTGAAAAAACTCAATAAAACAAGACTATTTAATATAGTCTTCTCTAGTTATTTCTTTATATTGTCCTTCAGTTATTTTTTTTAACTGTACGAATTTCTTAACTTCATCTTTTGTATATCTTCCATTGTTATAATATCTTTTTATTTTTTCAAACCAATCCATTTTAATTACCTCCTATAGTTGCTATCTCAAGCATTAAATCTGATAAATCATTTTCTAATTGTTCTATTTTTGAATCTTTTAAAGCACTATCTAAAAGCAAATCAGCATTTTCTTGTTCAAGTATATCTATTCTAGTTGGTTCATATTCTTTGTACTCAAAAGGAATTATTTCTATTATACATATATCCTCTAATGTATAAATTTCTTTTGATTCAAAGTTTTCCTTTAGTTTAAAATCTTCTGTTAGATTTTGAATATATTTCCATAAATCATTATTTATTTCTATAGTAGGAGTAGGTATATTTTCACCATGAATATCATCAATATAAAAACCTTTGAATTTTAAACTTTCACAATCATAATTCATATAAATTTTCATTTACTATAGCACCTCCTTATTTTCCTATAACTATCCATTGAAACCTTACATTATGACCTCGTCTATCAACATTACCAATATCTAATGCTTCTGCATATCCACGTACTAAACTATCACCTACGACAGTTCCAGTAGCTTCACAGAATCCACCATAATCATTAGTGGCAACATTTCCACAACAATGACACTCCTCTTTAAATGCTACAGGATAATATAAATAACCATGAGCTCTATGACCATCAAAAGGTATTACAGTACTTCCCCATTGAATGATTATACCGTTAGGAAGTTTTTGAAATCCATATGATTTTCCATTGTTACTTTCAAAATCTTCAACTGTAGGTGTTTTTTTCCAATCCCACCATCTACCTTCAAAATTTTTGAGTCTAGTGTAAATTACCCCATTAGGACAATGTAATACTTGCATTATTTCTGTATCATTAGGTTTAGTTACTGTTAAAACTCCATAAAGATTTCCTTCAACTGGGGCATTAGGAATACTTCCACCTTCTTTAAAAACATAATATCTACCAACAATAGTACAATTATTGAAGTCTGTTACATTACCTTTATAGTTATTGAGATAATCACTATCTAAAGAATCTTTTAAATTAAGTCCATCTTTTTTAACAGAGTTTATATCTTCTTCAATACTTGAAACTCTATTAGAATATTCTCTATTAAGTCCATCATATTTTTTTCTAAATTCTTCATCCCAGGTATTTTTTAAGTTATTAAGTTCTTCATCTTTTGAATTATATAATGTTGTAAGTTCATTGTATTTATCTTCTTTTAACTTATTTAATTCATTTTCTTTAGTATATTTTAATTCATCTAAGACATCACTTTTAGTAGAGTGTAAGTTTGAAAAGTCAGTATTCCATTTATCATAAAGTTTTTGATAGTTCTTATTCCATCGTTCAATTTTCTGCAATGATATTTGTAATGATGTATACTCATTAGAACTTTCTATACTATTATCAGTTCTTAAACTTTTTACAACTTCATACTCAATTAAAAAAGAACTTAACTCTGCATCGTCTTCATACAGAACAAGTTCTAATTTTAAAGTTCCAGGAACTAATAAAGCTTGATTAGTAAATTCTAATTCAACAGTATTTTCATCTACTATAGATAGATCATTGAATATTTCTTTTTTATCAGGTTTAATCATGTATGCTCTAACTGTTATATTATCTAAATTTATTAATAAACCATTGTAAAAAAATCTAAATCTTTTAAACCTACTATTAACATCTAAAGATTTAAGTTTGTCTTTGTTGTATATATGCTTTCTATATAAATCTATGTCAGTTACCGATATATTCAACTTTTCTTTCACTTTTAATCACCTACTATCTTATTTTTAGTATATAATCTCCAATATTCATTATTAATTGGATTAGGTAAATTATTGATATCATTTATATTTAAATCATTGTTGGTATTTACAGCACCACTTGAATTATTTTCATGTAAAGAGTATGTTTCAGTATCTAAAAATACTTCTTTATTTCTTTCATCTTCAAAACCTTTACGTTTTGCAGTTATAACATATTTAAATGTAAAGTCTGGTCTATCTGATTCAATTACAAAATAATCTTTTGTTTGTTCTTTTATTCGATAGTCTCCCCATGATTGTTTTATTATTTCAACTGTATAATTTATATTAAGATTAACACTATCTTTAAAAATGTTATCTAGCAATATAACTCTTTCATATGAAACTTTATCGCCATGTTGTACTTTTTCAACAGTCATTAAATGCATACTTCTATCTGTTAAATAGCTTTCGCAATCCTCTACGCTATAGAAGTTTCTATCACCGTATTTTTCGGTCTTTTGAATACAGTTTTTATTTCCATAGACTTGAAGATCATTACTTACAACCATTCCATTATCTGCAAAAAACTTTAATTTAGATACTAAGTTTCCTTCAATGCTTTTGAAAAGATAAGCTAGATTATTTGAATCTCTTAATGTGAAAAAGTTAGGTTCAAATGAAGCATATTTACGTCCATCTTTACCAAAAAACGTTTCATCCTCTGAAATCAAACAATATCTATTTCCTGTAAAGGCATCAAATAATTCTAAAGTTCCATGTCCATTTCTAACTCTCCAATAACCATTAGATTTATTTACAACGCCCCAGTAATTAGTTGCTTTATTTATAAAATCTTTTCCAATAGATGTATATATTTCGTTTAATCCTTCCCTATCTAGAACTAATTCTATATCAAAGCATACTGGTTTATTCATAATAATAGGATATGGAGCTTCACCACTTAAATTATGTATATCAAATAACATATATTTATAATATGTTTTAGGATTATTTTCATCTCTATATCCTATACTTATATATCCTTCTTTAGTATTACCTATCATTAAACCAGGTTTATTTTCATTTCCTTCTAATCTTGATGAAAATATTTCTGCAACAGGATCTCCTACTCCATCCCAGTCGAAAAATTTCATTACTTGTCCAGCTATTTCAATAGCTCTAACTCCATTTTTTAAAAATTCTATACCATCTCTACCGGCTAAATCTATCTGTAAGCTTCCATCAGCGTTTTGTATAGATATAGCACTTAATATACCGATAGTCATTAAACTAGCATTAATAACTCCATTAGACATAAATCCATATCTATAAGTCCCATAGTAACCATCTTGTGAAAAGGCAAGACCATTTTTATTAAGTCTCATTACATTCATAGCTTTGTCTAAATCTTTATTATCAGCAATTACTATCTCATTTTGCCTAGGTATAACATAACTATCTTTAATACCTGAATTAATCATACTTTGAATGATATCTTGAACATTGTTATTTTCAGTATTTTTTATTATAGAATTAAGCTCCGCCAATATATCAGTTGTTGTTATAGATTTTTGCTTTATATCTGTATTTGTAAGTTTCATAGATAAAACTTTTTGTTTTTTTACATCATAAGATTTTTCTATACAACGAACATGTATATTTATATTGTGTTTATCTTCAAATACATTTACAGTATCCCCTAAGTAAGTTCTTTCAGCTTGAACAAAGTTTTTATATTCTTCAGTTTTTTCAAGTTGAATATAATTAATATTGTACTCAGCTCTTAACTCATCTATATGATTTTGAGAAAACTCTAACTTTGCTAACCTTTCAAGCTCAGCCTGAGCTTCTTCTAGTGTATTAAATCCTTCTTCAGGGTTATTTTGATTTTTTACTTTTACATTGTTGTACTTAATTTCTTTTGTTTTAATGCTGCTATATTTCTTTATAAGAGGGCTATCTATAAAGTTTTTAGCACGAATAGTGTCAAACCCTTTTGCAACTATACGAGTAACAACTTTATCTATATCCGTTTTTGCTTCAAACCCAGTTAAATTTTTACCACTTCTTATTTGAACTCCACGATCTGATCCAATTCTTTTATTAATAGTTACTGTATATCCTCTTCTAAGGATTTCTCCACCCCAACGATTTATAAATGATTGGTCACAATTATGCAAGGCTGTATATAAGCTCATATCTATGTAATAAGCAGTATTTACAGTATCTATATCTGAAAAGAACTCTATATCTTTCTTTCCAATAGAATTATTTTTTAAAATATTTAATGCACTTTGACCGCCTTTACCCGTTGGTCTTACATCAGTAAGCCACATATCTAAAGTTCTTTGTATAGTAATTTGTCTAGCTATAGCTTTTACATTGGTTTTACCTTTTGTAACTTTAGAGATTTCAAATATTTCATTACCATAATCCATTTTTAATTTTAAAATAGCTTCTTCTTGTATTTCTTTATATAGACCTTTTTCATCTATAAATACATTTAAATCAGTTATATAGTCACCTGTAATTAAGTTTTCTTTTGTAGTACAACTGATAACTATGTTGTCTAATATATAATCACCATTGCTTGTGAGAACTTTATCTTTTGGAGTTCCAGGTTTAAATATAGCAACTTTTATAATCTTTTTATTTTCCATATTAAAGCCTTTCTAAATTAAATTTATTTAAATGCTGTACGAGGTAGTATTTCAATCTTTTCAACATTTCCAATCCAATCTATATTATTGGTACCTCTTGATAATATCAAAAGGTTTCCGTTAGTATTATCAACTACACTTTTACCATTTTTATTAATAATTTCTTTTAACTTGCTATCTATCTCTATAAACTCATCTATATTTCTAATCTCTAAAGTCTCTCTATTTATTGTAAGTTGAACATTTCCACTTCCATAAACTCTTATTTTACATTCACCCTGATATGAACCACGATAAAATATAACGCCAGGTGATTTTAGAGTTATAATATCTTCTCTATATAAATATCTAAATGGCTCTAAAACAAAATCAACAGTAAAAAATCCATACCTTGAATACTTAGTAAAAGGATCTTTAACTGTTGATTTTTTTACTTTAAATACTTTATCTTTGAAAGCACTTATATATAAATCATTGTTTTCAAAACTAAAATTAGTTATCCAATCAACTATAGTATCTAAATAATCATATATTTGTGTATTAGGATTTCTAATTCTAAATTTCAATGTTAAATCTAAATCTTTATATTCTCCAGTTCGTATTGTTTTACCATTATCAATTTCAACAATTTCCTCTGTTATAGGGATTTTAGGTTCTTCAACTATTGATAAACCTAAATCATACAAAGAATTTAAATTATTAAATTCAATATAATGTCTCATTTTTTACATCACCTCCTACGGCGAGGATTAGGAAAGTTTTTGTATAGTTTAAAACCTTGGGTCCCTGTCTATTTTATAATCATCTATAATTGAGCCATGAGGGGCTATTATTTCAGCTAGATATCTTCCTGTCTCATCTGTTATTCTAAGTTCAGCAGAAACATTTTTATTGCTTTCCTCTTCTTTTTTATGCAATACATCATACATAAGGCTTATTAATGTATCTAATTTACTTTCTAAGTTCTTATTAGAAGTATTATTAACTACATTGGAGAATGAACTATTATAACTATTTGAATTATAATAACTTCCTCTTGTTAAGTATTGAGATGTATCTATTCTAGGCATAGTAAAATTAGATAAGTTTACACTTCTTAACTTTAAATTAGCTTCTCTAGGTATTTTATATGGCCCTGAAATAGTAGGAATATCTCTAGTAATGCTCTTAGGACCTTTGCTAATTGTTTGTAGTACAGTTGTTTTTATAATTGTACCATGTATAGGTTGTGAGTAAACACTTCTTATTCTATTCCAGTCAGCTATAGCTGCATTAGCCATAAGCCTTGTACTTGTAGTTACACCTCTATACATTTCAGAAGCACTTTGTCGAGCCTTTAGAGACATTGCATTAGCACTGTCTCTTACTCCATTATGCATACGGCTAGCTTCTTGCCTAGCTACATCAGCCATTTTAGAATAAGACTTTTTAGAACCATTATACATATCAGTAGCTGATTGTTGAACTGATTTATTAGCTTTTTTCATATCAGCATCTGTATTAGATGCAAGTTTTCCAGTTCCTTTTTTAGATTCATTAGCCATATTATTAGTGGCATTCCCAACATCTTTAGAGGCCTTATCCATATTTGCTTTGGCTTTATTTCCAGCATCTTTTGTACTTTTATCAATATTTGATGCTGTTTCATTATATTCTTTAGAAACTTTATCTTTTGTATTTTTTGCATTTTGAACAGCTTGATTTTCAGCATTCTTAGTATTTGTATTTACTTTGTCTGCTCCCTCTTTGGTTTTAGTATCCATTTGCTGTTTCATTTGTTCCATAGCTTGGCTAATATCTTTTTGCATAGTATCTGCATCAATTTTTCCTGCAGCAGCCATTTCTTTTAAGTTCTGCTCAACTTTTTTTGATGCTTGTTCTACAGACATACCTTGAACTATTCCTTGGAACATCATTTTAGTTGTATCATTCATACCCTGAAGTATAGACAATTGGGTAAAATCCATATTATGTAATTGTTGACCTAAAACTTGTGAGGCTGTTCTATATTTTCCATCAACTATTCTAGGAATAGCATCCATTATAGTATTCATAGATTCTACAGTTCCATTTAATTGTGTATCTGTAGCATTTCTCAGTTGGCTCATTCCACGAGTTGTAGTAAGGACCATTTTACCCATAGCTTCTTCTGTATTTAATTTCATTTTGGCAGTCATTTTATCAAATGCATCATTTACAGTAGCTCCACCTGGACCATCTATTATTGCACCTATAATATCAAATACTCCCATTATAGCTATAGCTAAATTTCCAAAAGTTAATTGAACATGTCCAGAAACAAATTCACATACTCCTCCAATTACAGTTCCAAATCCACCAAACTTTTCCTGTAATTTAAGTAATGCATTTTCATTATCTCCAATCATAGCAATTAAGCCACCTATAGCAACAATAACAGCACCTATTCCGACTGGAGAAGCCAACAAGCCTAAAGCTGATTTTAGTCCACCAATTGCAACAGCATTTTTTCCCATACCGCCTTTTAATTTATCAAGTAAAGTTACAGTGTTTCCTCCAACTATCATAAGTTGACCTAATCCCATAAGTAAAGGTCCTACTGCAGCGGCCATAGCTCCAATAGTTACTATAGTTTGTTGAGTAGAATCATCTAAGTTAGAGAACCATTTAGCTGCATCTGTTATCCATTTAATTATATTTTCTAAGACTGGTTCCATAGCTTTAAAAGCTTCAATTAAAGCTCCTTCAATTGAGGATTTCATATTATCTATAGATCCACCTAGATTATCTTTCATAATTTTAGCCATTTCAGCTAATGCACCATTACTGTTTTTTAATTGATCTTCTAATGTATCATACTCTCCAGAAACTCCAGATAATAACTTCATTAATGTATCAAATTGAGTTTTTCCTCCGACCATAGCAGCATACTGTTGTTTTTGTTGTTCTGTTAAATCAGAAGTTCCATCGGCTGTTACTCCAAGTTTCTGAGCCATTTCTTTTAATACATCAACCATATCTCTTTGTTTTCCTGTTGAATCATAAAGAGATATTCCCATAGCTTCTAAAGCGTCTCCAGCTTGACCAGTTTCTGTTATTAGGTTTGAGAATACTGATATAAGAGCATTTCCAGCTTCTGAACCTTTAGTTCCTCTATTTGCTAATACTCCTAATAAAGCTCCTGATTTTTCAAGGGGCATATTTAACTGGTCAAACATTCCTCCAGCTACGGTATAAGCTTCAAGCATTTCCTCCATAGAAGTATTAGATTTTCTTTGTGCTTGAGCTGTTATATCTAAGTATTTTGAGAAATCTTCAGATGCAACTCCAGCGGCAGACATAGAATCTGTAACTAAATCTGCACATCTAGCTAAATCCATTCCTCCAGCTTCAGCAGCCCTAAGAACTGGCTCAATTCTATCTATTTGAGTTTCTACATCCCAACCTGCAAGGGCTAAATATGTAAGTCCATTTGCTGCATCTGTAGCACTAAAAGAAGTTGTACTACCCATTTCACGAGCTTTTCTTTCAAGGTCTACAAATGACTTAGAAGTTTTATCAGTTATACCTGAAGTTGCTTGTAACTTACTCATAGCACTATCAAAATCAACACCGAATTTTGTTGCAGCTCCAGCCGCCGCACCTATAGGTACAGTTACACCAGCCGTTAAACTCTGTCCTACACTCTTTATATTAGAACCAGTATTTTTTAAACTTTCTGAAACTTTATCAAAAGGCATCTGTTTTAGTTCATTAGATAATTGATTTACTTCTGTTTGAACATTATTTAATTGTATTTTGTATTGAGATAACTCTTTATTATTTTGTTCAATCTCAGTTTCAACTTGGTTGTAACTATCTTTAAGGCTTAATAGTTTTTGATTTAGTTGATTAGCTTCTGTGCTATTTTCTCCATATTTACTTTTAGCTTCTGATAGTTCTTTTTCAAGATCATTAATTTCCTTTTTTAATTGGCTATGCTTGCTCTTATTTTCACTTAATACAGAATCTAATTTATTTATTTCAGATTGGTAAGCATCTACTTTTTGATTACAAGTGTTTAGATCATTTGCTATTTTATTTATTTCATTACCTAAATTCTCAAAATATCCACCACTTTGTTGAAGTTCACTGCCTAACTTATTTAACTCTGATTGAGTTAATTCACTTTGAGTTCCTATTTGTTCTAACTTCTCATCTAAAGTTTGAGTTTTTCTTCCTAATTCCTCAAACCTAGTTTTAGATTCATTAAGTTCAGATGTTAATTTATTTATATTGCCTTTTGTAACATTGATATCAGTAGATAATTTGGTTAATTTATCAGCATTCTTTTGTACTAAGTTAGCTTGCTCTTTCCATTCCTTTGAATTTTTATCAATACTTCCATCCATTTCATCTAATTTTTTCTTACTAAGTTCAAAGGCTTTAGCAACTCTCTTATGTTCACTTTCTTGAACTTTTAGCTTTTTATTATTATCTTCTAATTGTTTTGTAGTTTTCTTTATCTTTGCATCTAAACCTTGATATGTATTTTCAAAGTTTTTAATACCTTTCCCAGCTGCTTTAAATTCTTTTTCAGTTCTATTTATAGATTTATTTAATGCTGATATCTGTTTATTAGCATCTTGAGATTCAAAACTTAGAGCAATGGCTAATTCGCCTATTTCTTCTTTCTTGCCTGACATTTAACCACCACCTTAGAAATCCTCAACTTTTTCGTCTTTTATATTGTTGAATTTCTTATATATTTCAAATTGTTCAAAGTAATTTTTAGGTGTTATATTCCAAAAATTATCACTTCTATTAATTACACTATTCCACATAAACTCCATATGGCTTAATTCCCAATCTTTGTCCTCATATAATAAGTCGTCATCTTCAAAAATAGATTCTTCCTTAGATTCTACTTTTGGAAGGCATCTAGCCATAAGATCATTTATATATGAAAATATTGAATTATATCTATTAATTATTTGAAGGTCGTCTTTAGGTTTAGTTAAAAATAAATCTAAAAACTCATCTTTCTTTTTCTCATTTATACTTGATAAAGTATTTAATACAAATGAGGATATATAAGTCATTTCATATTCAGAAATTTTTTTAAAAATATTTGGAATAGTTGTTTTTATACCCTCACTTAATAAATCTTCTTGAATACTTTTTAATGAGTTCATATCCATAGTTCCTTTAAATTTAACACCTTCAAATTCTAATGTAGACGTATACATTTTTATCACCTAATCCTTAGTAACTAATATTAAAAAGGCTCTATAAATCTATAATTGATTTACAAAGCCTTTTACTTTTTATATTTATTCTTTAGTTTCTAATTTTTCTTTTTCTGAATCATCTTTACTTTTTTTAGGTTTACTTTCTTTTACTTCCTTTATTTCTTTTTCTAAGTCATTTGTATCTTCTTTACTATCTTTTGAAACTGCTATCATACCTGATTTATCTTCAGGAACATATTCTTTTTGTTTCATTTTCATAGCAAGCAAATCTTCTAATTCTTTCGGGAATTGAACTTCTTGATACCATTTTGTAATCTGTGTTTGATCTACAGTAGGATCATTTGTATCTATAAAGAAATAAATTAAATTTACGCCTTCATGTTCACATGCACTTATAGAGTATTCTATTTCAGTTGTTTCATATTCAGTCTTTCCACCTTCTATAGTATCTCCTGATATATCTGTTGGAGAGCACTTACAAGCATATATTACATATAATCTCTTAGCTCCACCCTTTAATCTTCTTTCAAATAAAAAAGCACCTATAGGAGCTTCATCTGTATCCGCTACAGCTATTCCACCTTTTACAGATTTATTTCCAAATAATAAAGTTCTTTCTTCTTTACTTAATCCAAGAGTAGTTAATTTACCTTCTCCACCACCAAATAAATAATCATTTATAACAGCGATATTATCTGCCCATTCTTCTACGTTTTCATATTTGAATTTATTCTCAACTTTTTTAGCGTGAAGTATTCTAACTGGTGTTTCAAATGCACTTCCATTAAATTCAGCAAAATGTATATTTGATAAACCAAAACATGCTTTTATTTTGTTAGTCATTTAATTACCTTCTTTCTTATTTTTGTATTTGATTGGCTGTTTTTAATTTCGTACACGAAATTAGTCATTTTGAACACAAAAATAGTAGTTTCGTACACAAAACTACTATTTTTAAATTTATATATTTAGTTTTCTATTTTTTAACACCTGCGGTTATTTCTTTAATTACAACATCTTTAATTTTTTCATTTGCTTTTTTTACAGAGTTGTTAAATGATTTTTTCATCCATTTTTTACCCGCAACTGCTTTTCCACCTCTTTGAAACCCATACTCTTGATAATATCCATATACAACCTCTCTTTCATGAGCATTAATTATTCCTATATGGACAGATCTCTTTAATTCTGTTCCACTTTTTTTATCCACTCCTAAACTAGCTTTTAATCTTCCACCAGTTCTACGATTTTTTTTATCTGGAACATGAACAGGAACATTTTTTAATTCTTCTTCTAAAATAATTTCTGCTCCTGCATCAAGAGATTTATCTATTACATTATTTCTAATATTTTTCTGTATAGCCATTAAATTAGCTTTTACTTGGTTGAAATCAACATTTAATCCCATATAAAAGTTTTCTCCTTTAAATATGTTTAAAATTGCATTGATGAATATATCAAAAGGAAAAATAAAACCTCTTAGAATCGAATTTAAGAGGTCGTTTTTTTATAGATAAAATCCATATTTTTACCATATATATTTTTTGTTTTTAAATCCTCTCCACCATCATAGGCAAAGCCATTTTCCTTTAATAAATCCCTTATTTTTTCCCATTTATCAATATTCTTTAAACTTTTGAAATAATAATTTATAGTTATATAATAAGTTTCAGATAGATTTGTATTGTCAAAGAAGTCACTCTCTTTGTCATCATATATAGAAAATACTATATATTCATCTGAATCACCTTCATATTCCATCCAAGCTATATCAATTCCTAAAGTTTCAAGAATACCTACCAGGTAATTATGCATCTTTCCACCTACTTTTTATTAAATACTATGAACATTTAATTTTATATATTGCTTATTTATTATGGTAATAGCACTTTTAATTTCATACTCATTTCCCATGTATTTAATTTGAAATTCTTTACTTATCTTTGGATTTTTTCTACTATCCAATATAGGTGTATATCTTATAATTACTTTTTTTGAGATATTAGATGTTAACTTTTCAGATACAACACTTTCTTTTTCCTCAATATCTTCTATATTAGCCCATAAACTAACCATATCTATAATCTCATTATCTTCAAGCGTTCCCTTACTTTTTATTGATTGTATTATTATTCTTTCATTTAACTCCATTCAATCACTTCCTATTGCAAATTTGTAATTGATTTATAATACAAGTTATTCCAAAAGGTATTTCATTGTATTTACTAACATTATTATCTTTATAATCATACCAATGCTTCACTAACTTCTTTACAAGCAACACAAATAAGTCATTTTCATAATCAATTTTTACGCCTGAATTTTTAAGATACATTTCTGCAGAGTTTTTTAATTCTTCTATTTCTTTATCTATTTTATTATTTACTATATAATCTAAATCCTCATCTATCCTACACGAAAATTTTATTGATTTAATTATTTCTCTTTCTTTATCCATATCATCACCATAATAAAAGAATAGGAGAACTTCCTATTCTTTTTGTTTATTTATTAAATCTATTAACTCATTTTTATTTAAATTAGAGTAACCTGAAAAACCTCTTTTTTTACAAATCTCTTTAAGTTCTTGTACGTTTAATTCGTTTAAATCTGTAATAATATCCATTTCTTCAGATTCATTAACTGGGAGTCACTGTTGCTATTCTAAATGCAGATTTTAATTTTATCTGATGATCAAACCAAGCTGTTAAAACGAAATCTTCCATACCAGTTTTAACATTTTTATCTCTATCATATAACATGTCTAAATCATAGTTAAAATGAGAGAATGAAAAGTCTCCAACAACAGGATCTACAGCTTTATCACAGAATGTAACAGGCGCACCTAAAACTTGTTCTGGTTGAGCTGCATATAAGCTAGTTGTTCCATTTGATAGCATTTCTATTATGTCATAGTAGTCTGTTCTAAGCATAAATATTTCAGCATTATCACTATACATATCTTCTAAATCTGCTAAACATTTTTTTATAGCTTTATATTTATTTTCTCCTTCTATTTTCTTTATAGCATTTTGAGTTGAATAAAAAGACATATGCTCTTCTCCCGATTTAGGACTCTTTGCAAATGCAACTTTCTTTTCTTTTGCTGCAAGTCCACTTTCAAGTGCACTTTCTACAGTTTGAACTAAATTAGTATTTGTCCCTCTTAAAACAGTTTCTGAAATACTTGCAAATACTTTAAATTTATGTCTTCCAAATGCTACTGTATCTGTTGATGTAGCTAATTCTTTTGCAGTTTCTCCATCTTCTATGAAATCATCATCATCTAAAGAGAATGTTATTCTTGGTATTTCTAAATTAGTTATATTAGTAAGTGCAGAGTGTCCTCTTAGTTGATTTTTAACCATAGGCTCATGTAATAATTCTGTTGTCATAGTGCTTGGTAATATCTTTCCTCCATTACCCATACTTGAATCATCACCTAATGAATTTAAAACTGTATTATCTACAGGTTTACCTTCCATTACATTTCTTATTAATGTTGCTTTTGCATTTATTTTTATATCATTTTCGCTATTTCCTAAAGATTTATTTTTCATTTTTTGAGCTTCTTTATTATCTAACTCTTCTATTTGCTTTTTTATTCCATTAAATCTTTCTTCTAAGTCTTTTACTACTTTTTGTTGCTCTGATCTTGATTCAATAGTAGAATTAGAATCCATATACATATTAGATAATTTCTCACTTTCCTGCTTTAATTGTGCCTTAACTCCATCAAACATTTGTTGTAATTGAAATCTATTCATATTTTTTCTCCTTTATTTATAAATTTCTTATTCTTTCTATCATTATTTTTGTAGCTTCATCCATTACTAAAAGATCATCATTTGATTCTTTAATTTTATTGTTATTAAAAAAAGCCGTATTTGATTGTTTATCAATCTTTACGACTTTATCATTAGGTAAATTATATTTATCAAAATAATTAGATATACAGTTATCTATATTTACAGAACCTTCTAATTCTATATTAAAATATTTAGAGGCTTCTTCTCCAGTTAACCATGTAGATTCATTTATTAAATTATTTATTTCATCTTCAGTTATACCAGACCTTGTTTTCTCCATATAAATACTTAAAATAGATTTTTGGCAAGTGTCTAATATTTCAATTTGTTTTTTCATTTCATCTGCATTTCCATAACACCATGTTAAAGGCTTGTGAATCATTAATATAGCATTTTCAGGCATTATTATTTTATCTCCTGCCATAGCTATAACACTGGCTATACTGGCGGCTAAACCATCTATATAAGTAGTTATCGTTGCATTATATCTTTTTAACTGGTTATATATAGCTAATCCTCCAAATACGGAGCCTCCTCCAGAGTTTAAATGAATATTTATATTTTGAACATTTTCTAATTCATCTAAAAACTTTTTTACATCAGATGGACACATGTCATCTTCATACCATTCACTTATCCAAGACTCTGATACAATATCTCCATAAAAATATAAATCAGCACTATTTCCAGTCTGATTTTTTATTTCTATTCTTCCAGAATCTTTAATTTGTCCAGTTTTATAATCTACGCCTTTAAGATTTAATACTTTGGCCATTAATCTCACCTCCTTTTAATAAAAAATTTATATCTTTAATAGGAATTAAATCCCTACTTATTAATAAATCATCTCCATGTGGTTTAGGTGGCATATCTTCAAACATGCGGACTTCATTCGGAGTTAATCCCGCAGATCTAATCATTTTAAAATAAAACTCTCCTCTTGTTTTCATATCTGCTCTTGCAAATCCATTGAGGTTAAATTTAACCTCAAATCCTTCATCCTTTTCATAATTAGATAAACATTTTTTATTAAACTGTTGTTCATACATACGGATAACAGGAAGAATAGTATCTACTAAAAATTCTAAATCTCCCTGTTCTGCACTTGAGTAAGTTATATTTTTTGCAGATAGTTTATGCGGAGGTATGTTAAAAACTCTCGCTACTCTAGATACGGTTATTTCTTCAACTTCAAAAACTTTTGGATCTATAAAAGAATTGTTTTTCAGTTCCTCTAATGACTTCCCATTATCTAGGTATATTATTCCTTTATCCATATATTCTTGTATTAGCTCATGGTATTCACTTAATTTATCAATAGATAGATTAGCTCCTACTTTAAATGCATATCTAAATCCTATTCCATTTTCTAACTGTTCTACACTTAAATTTTTAATTTTTTCATCATAATCTAAAGTGTTGTATAGTACATCTATAGGGCTTATACCGCCATACTCATCTGCACTTATATGGCTAACTTCTATTATATGCCTACTGTGTATATACTCTTCTTTTACTTTATACCATAATTCTCCGCTTTCTTCGTCTTTATATGGTGTTACATAATCTGGATTTAATATCCATATATAGGATATATTTTCATAATAATCATATTCTTTTATAGCATATGCTCTACCTTTTGTGTTTCTTATAACTTCCATTATTCTTATAAATTCAAAAGTTGTCATGTTAGGATTTACTCCATCTCTTAATAATCTAGCTATTGTATTTTCATTAGCACTTACTTTTTCATACCCTTTCCTTAAATGTATAGGTACACTAGCTACAGCATTAGAAATTAAAGATATTGCAGCAAATATGGTTTCATTATTGGCTATATCTTTGTTTGAAGAGTAAAATATTCTTTTTTTGCCTCTACCTTTTGCATTATTTTTTTGATTAATTGTTTTTTTGAATTTAAATTTTTTAAACCAATTTAACCCACAAGATCACCTCTTTTAAATTTATTTTGGTACAAATGCTATATTTGAACTTTCCTTAGTTTCAAAATATAATTTCCAAGCATCTAAAATAGCATCAATAGGATCTATTCTATTTTCTTGTAAATTTTTATCTACCTTGATTTCTCCAAAACTGTTTTTAGTAGTTGTAGCATTAATTGCACTCCATTTTAATAACTTATTATTTTTATCATATTTAACTTGTTTTGATTTTATAGATAATCTAAAGTCTACGGTTGCATCGTTTAAAGCCTTAGCACTTTGAGGTATATCTATTAAATCACAACCTAAAAAGTCTAAATCTGCTATAAAAGCACTTGCATTATGATTATCATATCCACATGACTTTACAGTTATTTGATATTTTTCAAGTAAGTCTTTTAAATAATTTATAATGAACTTATAATCTGTTTTTATTCCAAATGCTCCTGTTGTTAATGTCAATAATTCATCTTCAACCCATATTCTATATGGAGCATCATCTGAGTTTTCATGTTCTAATAATCTTAATTCTGGCATAAATGAATGACTATGAATAAATATAGTACCATCCTCTAATGGAAAAATAAGTGCTATCGAAGTTAAATCGCCTCCACTTGATAAATCTATTCCTAAAAAACATTCTTTTCCTTCCATATCAGATATAGTTAAATCTGAAGCGCAATCATTTAAGCATTCTGCATCTAAATAACTTCCACCCCTATAACTAACCCATATATTAAGCCACTTCGTCTTAAAATCAAGTAAATCTTCTCCACCTTTTTCCTTTACTTCTATAGCTACTTCACTCATTTTTTTTACTTCATGCATATTTATAGTATCATCTTCATTTAAAAGTAATAGAGGATTAGATTTTACCCAGTTTTTGTAATTCCATATATCATCTTCTTTATCCATCTCAGCTATATATATAAATAAACTTTCTTTTTTTACAACTCCATCAAGAACCTTTTTGCAAAATTGATAATGTTCATAACAAAAACTATTAAGGTCAAATCCAGCTGTTGTTATAGCTAAAATTAAAGCATTGTTTACTTTTCTTTGTCCTCCTAATAAAAGCTTATATGTTTGATTCGTTCTATGAGCATGTAATTCATCAGGTATTGCTAATATGCTTCTAAATCCATCCATAGATTTAGTATCTCTTCCAACAGCCTTTATTACTGTTCCTGTAGCTCCTGCTGTTATTTCATTTGTAGATTCAGTTATTTTAAACATTTCTTCAAGTTCTTTATCTGCTATTATAAATTTCTTTATTTCTTTCCAAACTATTTTTGCTTGATCCATTTTACTGGCTGCGCAAATTATATTACCCATTTTATAAGTTGAAAAATTACTTGTTTTTATAGCTTTAGATCCACTTAAAAAAGACTTCCCATTCTGTCTTGCAATTTGAATGTAAGCCTCTCTAAATCTATTGTATCCAGTTCTTTTTTCTACCCATCCTTCTAAACTTCCTAAAATGAAATTTTGAAACCCTCTTGTTTTTAATGTTTGAGCTTCATCACCTTCAAGTATTGTAAGGTCATTGTATAAATCTAAAGCTTCTTCAGATTTTGAAACATCCCATTTATAGTTAAAATCTTTTGTTTTACTGTTTTTTAAGTCTTTAAGATGTCTTTCACAAGCTTTTTTTACACTATCGCCTGTTATAACCTTACCTGAAACAACTTTTTTCGCATATTCTGTTACTCTATCTTTACGCCTTGCCACAACTTACACCTTTAAATATTTCATAAATTTATTTTCTTTTGTTTCAGGTTCTGGAATTATAAGTTTTAGTCTGTCAGTTGTAGCTACTCCTAACTTCGTTGAACATCTCATTATCCTAGATATATATTTATCTTGGGCATTTATTAAAGGATTTAATTTTTCACTATCTTTACCTTGTACTGTGTATTGCTTATTCTTACGCATTTGTTTTTCAATCTCGTTATAATGACTCCATGCATCACAATACATTATTATAAAGGGCAAATCAAGATTATCCCATAACCCAATTTTTTCAGCAGCGCTAACAACTCTCTCAAACTCTTTGCTTGCAATTTCATTATCTTTTAATGTTTCAGGTACTATTAATTCATCTCTATCTAATTTTAACTTTTTTTCTTGATTGCTTCTATTTTCCTTTTCTTTTTTAGTAAGATGTTTCTTTGTAGTTGATACAGTTTTTCTTTGCCTACCCATAATCTACCTCCTTTCTCCAAAAAATTTTTAAAAAGGGAAAATCTCTGAATATATATACCCCTGCTCGCTCGGTAAATCCCCTACTTATATTTTTAAAGGTAGGGGGGTATAACTTGTATTTGCCATTTTAAGCCTTTGTAATTCTATTCTTGATACTAATTTTCATATTCCATTTAATAGCTTTTATTATTGCAGAAAAGATTCTCTGCCTTTTCAAGTATATCTCTAAGCTTCTTTTGAGTAGATTCTTTATCTTTTCTATATAAAGAATGTATCTTATTATGACTCTTCGTACTAACTGGTATTAAATTCAAATTATCTAATCGTTGCTCATAATCTTCTGTTACTTCAACAATATGATGAACTGTATTAGCTTCCGTTGTTTCTTTTCCATTCACAAAGAAATCCCATAAGTCTACATAATTATATTTAATTAATATATATATTCTTTTTTCTTCCCATTCATCAGTATGATAAAATGCATCTATATTTTTATTTCTATTTTTAGAATTGTAAACTTTATAACTTTTTCTTTTATTATTTATATACTTAGACTCACACTTATCACATCTGCTTTTACTTTGGCTTATAATTTTTCCACACCTGCAAAACTTCTTTAACATCTTGATTCTATACCTGTTCTAATATCTTTTTCTTTAACCTATCAGAATGTAGTTTCATATTCCTTAAACACTTCTGAGACTTATTAGTTTTATTAATATCTTTGATGAGCTTCTGATATCTTCTTTGCTCTTTCATTATGTATTCATCAACACAAGAAGTCACATACTTATGATTGCATTCTCTACATTCAAAGTATGTGACTTTTATATTATCAATCATCTTATCTTTTAGATCTTCCTCTTCTATATTGAAACTATTATTGCATTGATCACATATAACTATCATCTTATCGCTCCTGTTCTTTATGAGTACAATCTGAATCTTTTTTCTCTTTCAATAAATTACTTAAATAATCTATACTAAGTATACATTTCATACTTGCATCTTTGCTTAATGCAAAGTTGTATCCTTTAGATATTTTATTCCATGATTTAATTGCCTTTTCTCTTGACATGCCTTTCATTCCATATTTAAGTATGAACTCATCTTTAGTTACAACTTTCATTATTCCTGGACTATATTTAATATCATTAATACTATCTACATAACTTTTAAAGTCCTCCAGCTTCTTTTCAGCTTCAGTTGTATCTATATCAAGATTAACCTCAATATCAGTTTCGCAATTACTTGTATCTTCTATTGGATCATATAGCTCTTTAAGTATTTCTTCGCTAATTGAGCCAATTCTGCCTTCACATTTTATTATATAATCCATAGTTTTAACTTTACGCATTGGATTATATTTATCAGGTATTAAACATACTGCTTCTTTATCTTTAAAGTCCTTAACTCCAAATATTATATTTTGTTTTTCTATTTCTTCTTTTACCCAGTCTATCTTTTCTATGCTTTCTATATCTCCAGTCCATTGAACAGCTTCTATTGTTGCACTTTTCTTTCTGTATTTAGTCATGGTAATTTCACTCCTTTATTTATACTTTTATATTTTAAAATCAATATAAACTTTGTTATAATTTAATTAACCTATATAAGAGGTTGTTTGTTTCTTCTTTTGCTGTTTAAAATTTACACAAAAAAAGAGATAATACTATTTTTAGTGTTATCTCTTTTTCTTTTCTAATTTTGCTTTTACTATTTAAATCTAAACTTAAACTTTGCTATAATAAAAATAGCCTCTTGTAGGTGTCACATTTTCGTTTTGTCGATTTTTTAATTCCGTACGGAAAGTAGATGGTGCTATTTTAGTATCATCTACTTTTCTTTTCTAATGGTTTAATTTTATTTTTTACTATTTAAATCTAAACCTAAACTTTGTTATAATTTAATTAACCTCTTGCGAGGTATCATGTTTTTCTATATTAATTTCTTATGAAAAAGAGATGGTGCTGTATAGCATCGTCTCTTTTTGCTTTATAATAATTTAAGTTTATTTTTATATAAAAATTATTTTTTATTATTTAAACCTAAACTTAAACTTTGATAAAATAATTTCAACCTCATACTTAGTATTTTTTTACTGTCTTTCAAAGAAATTAAATTCCTTAAAAGAAAAGAAATGATTCTATATTTAGAATCATTTCTTTTCTTTTACGAGAACGTGATAAGTAGTTTATACTCCATACCGCTATAGAGTGCTCTTAAGAGCCGTAAAGTTATATTGGAAAGGATAACAAGTTTTGAACTTGTAACTAATACATCCAAAGTATCTGTTTTGCCACTTAAACTATATCCTCATGTTGCTAGGGTAAAGAGATTACCCTAGCCATATATTTATATCAACAAGAGTATTAAGGAATAAGGAAACTAGCTAATCCTAAGTTCTCTATATTAAAATTATCTCATATTTTTATTTGATATATCGGTAACAAATCGGCAATATCCAAATAAAATCTTTAATATTCACTATTGATTAGTTTTTGAATTCTATTAAATATAGGAGTTAATTTACCTTTTCCTCCATTATAATCTACATATGTACCAACAATTTCTTTATAACATCCTGTTCTATTTATTCGAGTTAATATAGCATCAAGTTCTTCTTCATCTATATTTAAATCATTTTTTATTTCATTTGTAAATTCATTCCAAAACTTATTACATCTTTGTAATTCATTTTCATTTGGTTCTAAAGGGTATTCATTTTCATATTTATACAATTTAGCTAATATATATAACTCTCTATATGATAGTTCATCTAATATATCTAAATATTCTTCATATAAATCTACAGCAAAATCTCCTTTATTATTTATAGATGATTTAAATAACATTGCAAATATCTTTATTTTTTCTTTTCTATTAGTTTTAACTACCACATTTCTAGTTATCATATACTTGTGTAAAAAATCATCAGATTTTATTATTTCTTCTGATAAATTTATATTGCCACTTTCTAACTCGTCAAAAAATGCTTTCATTCTCTTCTGTTGTAAATTATTTATTGAACTTAATAAAACTCCATCTGCTATTGATAGTGCAGGATTTAAAATTTTTATAGTTTCTGCAAGCCCCCTAATAACAAGATTGTTAGCATACAAATCTAAACTTTTATCTACCATGTTATTTATTTTGTCCACTTTGTTTATCCTCCTTTATATTTTTATTAGATCAAATAATGTGTCCTCCTCTTCTTCAAATAATTTTATTCCAAATAATTTTATAGCTATACTTCTAATAGCTTGTTTCTTTTTATTCCTTAGTTGTCTCTCTTCATAGCTCATTATATCAATAATTTCCATCCATGTTAATCCATCTATATATCTGTATTTAATTATATCTCTATATATCGGAGATAAATTATTTATAGCTTGATCTATTTCTTTTTTTAGTTTTTTATTTCTATATAATTCTATTTTTAATTCAGTTTCTTCTTCAACTTTATCTAATGCCTTTCTTTCAGTCACTCTAGATATATTGAAAGTATGGCTTACCTGTATGCTATTATAATTTATAGTTCCTACTGTTGTAGTATTTTCATCTAATTTTATATCCTTTAATTTTTTCTCCGTATTTTTTATAAATTCTTCTATATCTTTATATCCATATAAAATTTTTTCTGTAAATCTAAAACAATTATTTTGTAATTCTTTTTTGTCCATAAAAATCCCCCTTATTATCTATGCTAAAGATTCTATTTTAACTTCTAACTTAGGTTTATCTTCAAAGTTCTGAGCAGCTACTAATACAACTATCTTAGTGTCATCATAATAATTTTATATAGTTCTCATATATAATAATTTGTTCTGGTGTTTTTATCCTTCTATAACTTAATCTTGTTCTTCCTTTGCCTTGTGGTTTCCCATCTATTGTAAAATTAACTTCCATATCAACCTCCTAAATCTTTTATATTTTTTTGAATAACTAATTTATAACTTTATATAATAGAATTATCTTCTGTGTATGATCATCGTGTACAAACGCATTTATCATTAAATGCTAGATTAATTTCTAGTCTTTTTTTCTATATAAAATGTAAAATTTACTTTTTCATTCAGTCAATTATTTCTCTTTAGGTTAACGAATATTTATTTTTTTAAGAGTCAAACTATTCTAGAAAGGTGGTTTTAATGTGAAAAAGAAAATAATTGTACTTTTATTATCTTCATGCTTTTTATTAAGCCTATCTAGTAGTGTTTATGCAGTTAACCTATTTAAAGAAGGTGTCTATAAGGTTGCTGATTTAAACTTTTCTGAGGATAACAAATATATAGTTCAAAATGTTTCAAAAACTGAAGGAGCTTATCTTCAAGTATTTGACGAGAATCAAGTTTTAGTTCAGTCTATTAGATTTTCTCCTGATTCTGAAAAGTTTAATTTAGTTAAAATTAGTCCTGAGTATAGAATAGTAATACTTGGTGGCGGAAATATTTATATCTATCCATCTTAATAGTTTTATTTATTGAAACTACCTAATTAAATAATCTCCTAAATTAAAGGTGCTCCAATTGGGCATCTTTTCTCTTAATTTAATATCTCCACCTCATAAACTTTAGATTTTATTTTTCTTCTTCAACTGAATTAGATTTAATCCTATTAAAATTTATAACTATTCCTCCTTATTACCACCTTTAATTCCCCAAGCACTCATTATTTTATCTGCACTTTCTGGAAACTTTATTTTTCCATTGATTTCTAATCCACATATGCACTGTGCTAAAGCCATATAGTTAGGATATGTTTTATAATCACTTGGTTTAAAGAATGTTTCTTTTACACTTTGTATACTAGCTTCTTTTTTAACTTTATTTAAATCTTCAGCTTTACTCATTCTTTTCACTTCCAACCTTGTATTCAATTTTATATCTTTTTCTAAATAATCTTTTATCAGCTATAGCTTTATTTATATTGATCCTGCTAACATTTAAATAATCACAAGCCTTATTAACACTTTCAAACTCTATGATTTCATCTTTTAACATATCTGTAATTATTACAGGCTTCCTTTCAACTGATCTTATAGTTTCTAAAGCTTGTATTCTATATCTCTTTCTAAATAATCTATTATGCTTTATATAAGTTGTTATATCCGCTCTTCTCATGTTTAAAAATTTACAACAATCATCTATCTTGTCAAATTCAATTTCTTTGTTTTCAACTTCATCAATAACTTTTACTTTGTAATTATGATTTTGTCTACGTTTGACTTTCTTATAATTTCCACCTTCAGTGTCTCTATAGTCATCAAGTGTTATATACTTAATAGCTTGCCCTATAGTTAGTCTTGAATCTAATATACAAGCTAATAAAGCCATATAGTTTTCTGTAAAATCAAAATCATATGTATTAGAATATCTCACCCTACTCACTCCTATTTAAACTTTCCTTTTTGACTTTCTAGTAACATCTTTTCTAGTTCATCACCATCATACTTACTAAAAGATTGATTTATATTATGATATCTAGTTTTTAAACCATGTATATTTTTATTATTTTTGCTAATACTGTTTTTAGACGGACATGTCTTATCATATTTAAGTTTGTGGCCTTCTAATTTCTCTAAAGTGGTTATGTCATCAGCTAACCACTTTTTTATTATTCCTTTTATATAACGTAATTCTTTTACATTTGCTTCAATGGAAATTTCCATAGCTTTTATGACTAAATCATATTGAATCTTATCACCTATTTTTAAAAAGAAATCTTCTTCTATTTTGGTTAATACATATCTGTTTACTATTTCTCTTTTGTAATAATTTAAAACTTCTTCTAGTCCTTCCTTAATACAACTACTTTTATTAAATGTATTATTAATATATGTATTATTATCTTTCGTATTTTCCGAATACCCCTCTTCGGTTTTTCGAGTACCCCCTTCGGAATCTCGAATACCCCTATTCGATTTATCGAATACCTTTATAATTCTTTTTTCTATTGTTTTTGTATCTTTTTTATAAATATAAGTTATTTTTATAAACCCTTTTTTCTCCAATGTTTTTATAATTTCTGAACATCTAGATTTAGATAGTTTAAAGAAACTAGAAAAATGTTCATTACTAGCAAAACAACCTTTATCATTATCTAAACTATCTATTTCAACTAAAAATACTTTTTCCATCAAGGTAAGATTATCGTTTAACCAAATTTCTTTTGGTATCCAAATACCTTTAAATGCTCTTTCCAATTTCTCACCTTCTTTACTTAAATGCTAGAGGTAAGAGTAGATGCTAACCCCTACCTCTTTTATGAATTAATTAACTTCTATAGCTGCCTGTCCATCTTCCTCTTCTTTTATCTCAAAGTTAGCTTCTATAGATTCCGTTTCATCAAATACTAAACTCATATCTTCATCTATTTTTGATTTAACTGTTTCATCTGAACTAACCGCTCTTTGCATTTCTATACTTAATGGAGCATATTTTAAAAGTTGTTTTATAACTGTTTTCTTTGCCATTGTATCAAAATCAGTTTGCCAAGGTCCATTATTAAATGTTTTACTCTTGCTCTTAGCATGGGCTATTATTTCATCCTTTGTCATAAATATAAAGCTATATCCATCCGTATCTAGGTGATAAACTGAATAATATCCTATAACTTCCCCTCTATCACCTATTAGTGCTGGTTCATGAATTAAATCTTGGTGTAATCCATACTTAACCTCAAACTTATCATTTTCCCTTACTTCATGGGCATATAAGGTTTTTATCTTTCCACTTCTTAAAGCTAGATCTAGTAATCCCTTATATCCGACTTGAAATTGAACTTTATTCCCATATGGTATTAAATAGGCTTGTCCTAGTGGTGTATTCGGCTCTAATCCTAATTGTGCCGAATCCATCATTGCAGCTATGAAACTCATAGGGTCACAATTTAAAAACTTTTGATTACTACTAAATGCTGTCAATGCAACCCTTTGAAATCTTTCACTTGACATGTGTTCTGGTAATGCTTTTTTTATTTGCCCTGCCATTTGTGTCATTAATTGTTCCATAGCTTTGTTTGGACTAGGTTTCTTTACTGTAGTTGTTCCTGTTGCTTTATTTGCTAATTTATTTTTTAATTCTGACATTATTTATTTCCCCCTATTCTAAAAGTTCTTGAAGTACTTGTTTTTGTATACTGTACTGCTATATCTGGCATTTCAGCTTTTAACTTTTTACTATCTATAGTATTTCTACTTGAAGTTTTCCAAGTTATTTTTCTATCCCCTATTTTGGCAACTTCAAAATCTTCCATATGAATTTGTATTTCCTGTTCTATCAGTTTCTTTTCAGTTTCTAAGGCTTTTATATCTGTGACTATTTCGTCATATCTTAAAAGTTTTTGAGGCCCATCTTTTAATAAATGAAGTTCTATTTCTTGCCCATTTGATTTTTTATACTTCTCTTTTAAATATTCTGAATACGCATCTGATCCATCTGGCAATGGAACTATATCTTTTAATATGTTCTCTTCCCAAAACTCTTTTTCTATTTGCATAAGATAATCTATTGTTTCTTGATCTCTTTCTATCTTGTACCATATAAAGTCACTATTGCCTATTAAAGCTGCTATATAGCAATGTGTTGCTCCTGTTATGGCCATATAATGTAAGCACTGTATTTCATAATGTGGTGGTACTCCATCTTGCCACTCTTTAAGTGCAAATGAATTAGTTGTCTTACATTCCAAGAATGCTTTTTCTCCTACTATAGCTCTATCTATATTTGCTAATGCAAACGGATATTTTCCATTTTTAAGTATTCCATTTACATTTCTTACTTTTAATCCAGTTTCTTCTGTAAATAATTCAGCAACTAATCCTTCTAATCTATTGCCTAACTCCATTCGTAATGATTTAATCTCTTGTGGATTCTCTTCTTTCTTTTCCATATATAGTTGAATTGAACTTTTCCAAGGGTTTAACCCTGCTATTGCAGATGAATCACTTCCACCTATTCCAGCTTGTCTACTTTTTAGCCATTCTTCTTGTGTCATATTTTTTGTATCTGCTATAACCTTTGCATCTAAATATTTTCTGAACTTTTCATCTTGATATAGTATTGCAACTTCGTTCATAATATGTTATCCTCCTATTAGTTTTTGTTTGGATTTAAGAACTCATTTTAAGTTTGGTCGCTTATGAGTTCTTACTTTTTTTATACAACTTGTTTATTCTCTATATCTCTTTTTTCAAGCAGTTCACTTGACCACGATACTTTTCTTTTAAGTATCTCTATCTCTGAATTCTTATACTTTAGTAATTCATCTAATGATTTAATTACACTATTATTTTCTTTAATTGTATTTTCCAATTTAAATTTCTTATCTTCTAACCTTTTTACATCAACTAAAAGACCTTCTTGATCTCTGTTATATCTTTTTCTCGATACTGGTATTAAGTTCTTTAAAAATTCAAACATACTTATTTCCTCCTAAATATGTATTTTCTTGTTTTATATGTAGCTAGCAGTATTACTATATAAATTAGGCTATATAATACTGCCATACTCCATATTAATTTAAAAAGTTTTAGCATTATATCTCAACCAATTCTTCTACATCTACATTTAATACTTTAGCCAATCTATAAACTGTGTTTATATGAGCTTTACGTGTTTTACTATTTATAATTCTATTTATTGTGTTATTTCCAAATCCAGCTTCATCAGATATAACATCTGTAGTTTTATCTGCTTCTGCAATAGCTTTAATCAAAGCAATTTTATTTACTTTTACATTCATTATTACTCCTCCTATTCTTGTCCTATTTTTATTTAAAATCCATCCCAATGATCTAACCAATCTAAAAATGGTTGTGATGGAATTTTATATAATCTCCCTATTTTTATAACTTTGAACATATTGCCTGTTACCTCAGCTTGTTTTATTAGGTTATATGCTGTTTTATCACAAACTCCTAATATTTCTTTGATATCTTTTACTGTAAATACTTTTTTTGTCATATTATCTCCTTCCTAAAAAATGTATTTTTTTGTAGATTTTTGACCATTCCCCTGCTATAATATCATTGGAATACGTTCCCAAATTTATTAGAAAGGGGGTGTTATCATGGCTGCTTATATGATTACTTATGATTTAAATAGTGAAGGTCAAAACTATGAAAAAGTCATTAAAGCTATAAAAGATTCTTCTATCTATTGGTGCACCTTTTGGAAATCTTCTTATCTAATAAAATCCAATTTAACTCCAGGTGAAATCCAAGGTAATATATCACCTTATTTAGATGGCAATGATACTTTATTAGTTATTGAAGCTAATAATAATTATCAAGGCTGGCTATCTAAAGAAGATTGGGAATTTATTAGAGAAAAAATTTTCGACCAATAATTAATAAGGGCATTTTATACTTTGATCTTTTTTAAACTGCGTTCCATTGATGCTATCTTCATGGATAAACTCATACTGCTCTTGAACTTGCTCTTCTTGAGCAGTTTTTTCTTTAAACTCTAAATACTCTTCCACACTGTTAAATTCTATTGTTATTTTCATACGATTACCTCCTAGCCCTCGCCTCTTAATTTATTTATAAAATATACTTGTCCTTTTCCAGTTACCTTTGGTGTTTTACTTATACTTATATGTCCATCTGAATGATTTATTGTAGTTTCCTTTATTTCAAATAAACCTTGTTCCATTGATTTTTGAGTTGGCATATTGTAATCTGCACCTTTTCTCTTTATTAGATATCCATTATTTCTTAGCCAATCGAAAAATCTTTTTTGACCTGTATTTACTCCATTTTGTTTTAATATCTTTGCAAGTTCTCCCACTAATATAGATGTGTGACTAGCACTTACTGCATCTGCAAATATTGCTTTTGGCTTTAGTTCTTCATTTTCTATTTGTAATTTTTCATTTTCTTCTACTTGTTCAACTAATTGTATAAGTGCTTCTTTATATGTAGTTGGTAAGTTAGTTTTCAATTTATTTTCCATAGATTCAAACTTAGTTACATATATGGCAGTAAATAAAATTCCTTTTTCTCCTGTCATTTTGTTTGCTACCATATCACAACCTTTTCTAGTCAATAAAAAGCATTTTTCTTTTCTTCTTTCTCCTTGATATGTACTTTCAATAAAGAAATCTTGAGAATTCAAATTTGAATTCTGAGATTTTTTTAGAACTTCTACATACCCTCTTATATCTCTCATTAAATTTGAATGTTCTTTTTCTATTAATTCTGCAACGTCTCTACTTTCAACTAAAAGTTGATTGTTTTTGTTAATTACTTTTAAGCCACTCACTTTATTCCTCCTTATTTATCGTTTTTATCTAGTTTAAAAAGATAATCTTTACTTAGCTTTGGGAATAAACCTCTTTGTATTTTACAAGCTTCTTGCCAAGTAAAATCCGTTACTCCATTTATTTTGTTTCTTAATGTTCTTTCAGTAATTCCTAGATGATTAGCAATTTCTGCAATATGTATATTGTTTCTTGTCATTTCTGCTTTCAAATTCATATGAGCCATTTGTTTATACCTCCTCCCATTCCGTTAACGGATTTCTTGATTAAATTATAATACCTTTAACGGAATTAAGTCAACACTTTTTTTAAAAAAACTTCCTTTAACGGAATTTTATTTCTTGACGTTATAAAAAAATATATCTATACTACTACTTAAAGGCAGGTGATAGATATGGGTTTAGAAATTATAAATATATTAAAAAAAGAACAAGGTTTAACCAACGAAGAACTTTCTATTAAATCTGGCGTTCCTTTAGGTACATTAAGTAAAATAACTTCTGGTATTACTAAAGACCCTAAATTAGAAACTCTAAAATCAATTGCAAAAGTTTTAAATTGCTCTCTTGATGATTTCGATGATAACACAAATTCTTATGTATTAAGCAAACAAGATGAAATCAACTTAATTGAGAAATATCGCCAGTTAGATACTCATGGTAAAAAACTAATAAATACAATTATCGCTTTTGAATTATCTGATAAATCATAACAACATATTTATTCTCAATTTACTTTAAAAAGTCCTCATAAGGGCTTTTATTTTTACGAAATCTTATAAACATACGTTCGATTAATAGGCAAAAATATATACTTTCTAACTCCTCCCTTGTTTTCCTCTATCACCTGTACTTTTATTTGATATAAATTCACAACCTTTTTTACTTATTAAAAACTCTCTATAAGTTTTATTGTTTCCTTCTGTTTTATAAGTACTTTCCACCCAATAATTCTGAGAACGGATTTTTCCGTTTTCAAAAACCTTATTTATACTATCTATTTTTTCTAATAAATCTCCATGTCTTGAATATTCCATCATGTCTGCTACTTCTCTTGATGATATTCTTACAACTTCTTCGTTATTTGTTTTTATAATTTCCTGCATATTACTACCTCCTTAATTAGCTTTTAAATTTAGCTTTTCTATTTTATTTGAAAAATCATTTGTGTTTCTTAAATCATTCAAAGCTTGAATCTCTATCCTATAATTTTTGTTATTACTTAAAATCCCCATATATTACATCGCCTCAAAAACATTCAGCAGAACATATGTTCTGATAAATCTAAAAAAATGTTACCATTGTTTATGTGTAAAAGTCAAATATATAACTACTATTTAAATATTAATAATTTACATAAAAAAAAGATGTAGTTTATACTACATCTTTTTTATTAATACGATAAGTTTTCATCAAATAATTCTAAGTTATAACTACTATCTGTTTTAAGTTCACTATTATGGTATCCTATCAATTTTTTATTATGTATATTCAGTTTTATACTATATACGATATGGTTATTACTGGTATAAATTATGTATTTATATCAGTATAAGTGAAAATATATAAATAAAATATCATAATAATTACTACGTTATTTATATAAATATATATTTCCTTTGAACCCTTCAGATAAGAGAGTTACTTGAATATTTGAATTTAAATAACTATTAAATTCATATTCATTTAACTTAGATAGTATGAAACATTCTTTTGAATTTTCAGTTTTAACTTTGTATATATTGTATTTAAATAGTAAGCATAAAGTTGGATTAATATGAAACTGATTATTTTTTATATACAAATGACCTATTATATATAATATGAACCAAAATATAAAAACCTCTTTAAAAGAAAAACCCGAAGAAGATAATGTCAATAAATATGTAACAAAATACTCTAATATTGAATTATTATTTGGCTCTATATCTATAATTTTTTTATTATCTTCAAAACCTCTAGATTGTATAATTACTATTTTGACTAGAACTAAACAAGTAATACATAAAATTATCAATATCCAAAGGTAAATATCCTGAAATTTTATATTTTTTAAAATAAATTCACATCTATTTGTTAATATATATTGAATAAAATTATAAGTTGATTTAAAGTCTATATTAGTAAATATCAATATTATAAACAGAGGAATATAAGAAGAAATAAATAAGAGCCATTTAACAGACTTTTTCAAAATTACCACCTCTTAACTATAATATTAACACTTACAAAAAAATAAGTCATTATTAATTACTTTTTCTGGATTTTCTTTTTTTTGTAGTAGTTCTTTTTTTAGGATTACTTTTGCCTGAACTTAAACGACTTTTTCCTCTAGCCAAGTATATGTCATTGGTTATATCTCCTTTAAAGTAGTTATCTGATATTAAATTTATAATTTCAGACAGTGAGGACACATCAGAGTAAACTATTTTGTTATCTTTTAATGAGATGTCCAAATTATATTTTTCTATTGTCTTTTCTATACTCTTAGAATTATTCTTAAGTTTATCTATAAATATATTAATATCTCCATGCACACATAACTCAGCCAGTTTTCTAGTAATTGTAGATCTGTCTAGACAATCTAATTTAAATTCGTCGAAATTACTTAAAATATTTGATGATTTTATTGAGTCTAGTGTAATAGTAGCTTTAGTTGTATAGTGATAATTATATGAAAACATAGTCTCAAAATTATGCTTACCTGTAACATAAACAGAGTTATCATAAATTATACAATCAATTTTAGGATCAAGAGCAAATAAGTCATCTTGTATAAAGTTTAATCTAGAGTCTTTAAAGGTTAATAATCCTTTATTTTTAAGATAGTTCAAAGCATATATTTTTCTAACGACTGTAAAAGTTTTGCTATCATCTAATGTAAATATAAATGCATATAGATAAGATTCAGATAATGTATTTTCAAATGTTTTCAATGACTTAATAGAATCTATCGATGAAATACTGTTTAATAATGAAGAAAATACAGAGCTATGAGTAAGTTCTGAAGTTGATAAAAAAGGAATAGCTCCATCTAAACTAGAATCATAACTAAAATTTTCTAACTCACAATTACTAAAAATTGATTCCAAAGGTTTTATATATATCTTTTTTATATCATCAAATATATCATTTTTTATATAAGCCTTTAAAGGTTCTAAGCCATTAGAAAAATTAGTATTCTTTTTTAAAAGTAATAAATGAATACTTTTTATACGACCTTTTATATCCTCTATATTTAAAGTATTTTCCAAAATAAATCCCCCTTAATAAATATCTTATTTACATAATATATTTTAATTTTATTTCGTTTTTCTCCTACTAAATTCTATATGCATAAATTTAACTTATATAGAATTCAGGCACTCAGCATATTGTATTAATCCAGTTGCTGCTGATATTTTTATTGTCATTTCCCCTATTATTCTCCAATCGAACAAGACTTTCATTATACTTTTGCCATCAGTTCTTTTTATTGATATAGGTGAATTAACAATTTACACTATAATTCCATATTTTAATTCAGATTATTTCATTAATTCACCTCTTTCCTTTGTATTTATCTACCGAACATTATACCAAAGTTTAGGTCTGTATTTTGTCAAAAACTGTCATTTTCAAACTTATTCCTCTGTTTTTTGCCTTTTTACAATAAAAAAGACCAGTTTTACTAGTCTTTATATATTTTCAAATATATAATTAAGTCTATTTAGCTACCTTAATTTTTTTATTTACTTTTAATTACATATACAATCTACTTTATAATACTACCATTAATATAAGTAATTTAATTTTTTCATCATAATCCTTAAGTTTGAAATAGCTTTTTTATTTAATTTTGATGCTCTAGTCGTAGAAACGCCTAATACTTCACCTATTTCTTTTAATGTCCGTTTTTCATAATAATATAGTGATATTACTAACTGCTCTCTTTCACTTAACATATTAATTGCTTTTTTTAAAGTTAAAATTAACTCTTCTTTTTCAACATAATCTTCTATATCAATAGCTTCATCTTTTAATCTATCTATAAATTTAAAATCATTTTCATCATCTGAATCTATATTATCAATAGAACTTATATTTAAGTTTGATATGCTTCTTTTTATCTTATCAACTTCAGCTGTTGAAATTCCCATGTAATCTGAAATTTCATATATTGTTGGTTGCCTAAAATTTTTCTGCTGTAAGTATTCTATACAACTGTTATATTCCTTTAATTTACTTAAATATACCCTAGGTATAAATGATTGTTTTCTTATTATATCTATTATGTACGAGTTTATCTTAATATAAGCATAAGTAGAGAATCTAGCCCCTTTTTCATCATTGAATTTATAACTTGCATCTATAAGTGCAATTACTCCATAGCTCACTAAATCTTCATATTCAATCCCTATTTTATTTGTATAATATCTCGCTGCTAAATTTTTTACTAGATTTATATTTTTATTTATAAGTTCTTCTTTACTAATCATAACTATAATAACTCCAATAACTATATATTAATTATTTAATTTAATTTTCATTCTATATACTTATAAAGTTTATCAAAGTTTAGGTAATATTTACAAATTCTTTAATATTAACCTAATTACATTTATTTTTTAATTTAAATACTAAAAAAGACTAGCTTTAACTAGTCTTTTTACTATTTTTATATTTATTATTTATATATATATGCTCTATTTAAATATCATTGTAGTCATTAATAATATAGCAAATAGGAGAGATGTTACTTCATCACCTATATAATATAAAGTGTATTTATACTCATTAAGTATTTTTATTTTTCTTAATCCATATATAAAATCTATCGTTAATAACACTCCTAATGTTATAACTGTAAAAGTACTATTTTCTAGTGTGATTACTATAAATAATAATATACCTAAAATTATTAATAAAGCTACAGGTCTATTGATATTTTTTGATTTAACCTCTTGAAATTGAGAGTTTGTTATTTTATATTTTTTCTTCATAAAAATTGTAAATATGAAATATAAACTAAAAATACCTATAAGAGAAGTAAAATAAACTGATTCCATAAGCTACCTCCTATTAATTCCATTTAGATTTTTTCTTTATATTCCAAAAACATACACATATCATGATTTGATACACTATCCCATATTCCAAATAAGTTATTATATAAATGTCCCTTTAATCTGCTATTTGATGATTTTGAATAAGCTAATACAATACCCCAATGGTATATTCTATAATTTTTATTAAGCCTTATAATCTCTTTGACTTCTCTTTTATTGTAATACTTAATCTCCTTTTTTAATGCTTTTCTTAATTCTTTTAAAATCTTCTTTGCTTCTTTATAATTTTTTTTAGATATACATTCTATTCCTTCACTTGATCTGTATTTATAATAATTTATATTTTCAATAATTTCTTTTCTCGATATGTTAATTTTATCAAAATACAAAACTCTAATCATTTTCATTCCCCCTTATCAAGCAAAGAATATTTTCCTATATTTTACCATGGTTTATATGTTTTCTGTAAATTCTTAAAATTCTTTAACTTTTTTGTAATATTTATATAAAAAAAGACTAATTTCATCTTTTTATATAGCATATTTAAACTTTATATTGTTAATTATTGTTATATATTTTAATATATTATTAAATTTATAAATTCACATAAGGGGTGTGACTTAGTCATGAATAATATAAAATCTGTTTTTATAAGAAAAAGAAATAATAACTATAATGTATATGTTGAGTATTTAGATTCAGAGACAGGAAAAATAAAGCAAAAAAGTCATGGGAAATATTCTAGTAAAAAAGATGCTGAAAAACATCTTATTGAAATTAAAAATTCTGTAAATGGTAATAAATTTGTTATATCTAAAGATATAACATTTGTAGAAAGATGCCAAAAGTATATGGATGATGATTCTAAGGATTTTTCTCCAGTTACACTTAGTACTCGTAGTGTTGTTTTAAACTCAACCATAAAACCTTTCTTTAAAGATATACAATTACAAGATATTACACCTAGTGTACTACAAGCTTTTGCTAATTACGTCTATAAAAATCATACTAAACAAAGTGCAAGAGTTAGATTAGCATTTGTTAAAGCCGTCTTAAATGAAGCCTATAGACTAAGAGAAATTACAGATAATCCAACTCACTTTATAAAAACTCCTAAAAGTTTAGTAGCTGATGCTCGTATCCCAGATGTTTATTCTAAAGAAGAAGTTAAGGAGGTTATAGATAAGTTAGAAGGATCTATTATAGAAATACCTATTTTATTAATGTTAACTTTAGGTTTAAGGTGTGGAGAAGCTTGCGGTTTAAGATGGGAAGATGTAGATTTTGAAAATAATTTAATTTCAATAAATAAAACACTAACATATGTAAATAAAACAGGGTTTATTTATAAAGACCCAAAAACCAAAGGCTCTATAAGGACTATATCAGCTCCTGCTGAATTAATGTTAAAACTAAAAAAATTAAAAGTTAAATATAATAAGCTTAAATTAGAAAATATTCTTGAAGGTAAATCCCAAAATCTAGTTTGTTTAAATTCCATATTAAACCCTTATTCTGAACCTACTTTACTTAAAGCTTGGTATAAGTTTTTGGAAAATAATAATATTAAAAGAATAACATTACATGATTTAAGACATACTCATGCTACTTTATTAATACTAGCAGGTACAGATATGAAAACTGTAAGTGATAGATTGGGACATACCGATATAAAAATAACTATGAATAGATACTCCCATGTATTAGAAGAAATGGATAGGAAGGCCTCTGATAATATTTCTAATATAATGTTTAAATAACGTCAGTAAAATGTCAGTAAAAACTAAAAATGTCAGCCTAAAGCTAGTTATATTTATAACTTTAGACCGACATATATTTTCTTATATACAAGTTATTTACTCATTTATTCAAATATATAATTCTACATTCATAGTATTTTAGAATCCTACCGGTATTCCAGCGGCCATCCATATTATAAATAATATAGTCCAAGCTATTAAAAATGTCATGGAATATGGTAACATAAGTGATATTACAGTTCCTATTCCAGTATCTTTCTTGTAAGCTTGCATAAATACTATTACCATTGCAAAGTAACTCATAAGCGGTGAAATTATATTTGTTGAACTATCAGCTATTCTATATGCTGCTTGAACAACATCTGAACCTATTCCTAATTTTAAAAACATCGGTATAAATACCGGTGCCATTATAGCCCATTTAGCCGATGCAGATCCCATAAATAAATTTATAAAGCCTGTTATAAGCACAAACCCTACTAATAATGGTATTGCACCTATATTTATTGATTGTAAGAATTCAGCTCCTCTTACAGCTATTATAGTCCCTAGGTTTGTATACTCAAAATACTTTATAAATTGAGCTGCAACAAATGCCAAACATAAATATCCACCCATAGAACTCATAGCCTTACTCATGTGAGCTGCTATTTCTTTTTCATTTTTTACAGTTTTAGCTATTTTTCCATAAACTACAGATGGAACAAAGAACAATATAGCTATTATTGGTATAAGACCATTCATTAAAGTAGAGTGATCAACTATAGAATTTAAGAAGTTTGGCTTATCTAAATTTCTTAAAAATGAATTTGGCATAGCTACAAGTATTATTAATCCTACTACCATAAATAATAAAGTTAAGTTTGCAGCTTTCATAGCCTTAGCTTCTTCAGGCTTTATAGTTTGTAAATCACTAGCTCTTGATATTCCATCTGAAAATTTAGCATCTTTACTATTATATTTTCCAAGCTTAGGCTCTATAATTTTAGTAGTTATTAAAGTTCCTAATATAGTAATTAAAAATGTTGATGCAAACATAAAAAAATAATTTGCAGTAGCGCTTATATTTACTGTTGGATCTATTATATGAGCTGCCTCATTTGTTATTCCTGCAAGCATAGGATCCACAGTTCCTATAAGTAAGTTTGCACTAAAACCTCCAGAAACTCCAGCAAAAGCCGCAGCTATACCTGCTAAAGGATGTCTTCCATAAGCCATAAAAACTAAAGCCCCTAGTGGAATTAATATAACATACCCTGCATCAGATGCCACATTTGACATTATTCCAAGAAATACAACAGTTGGAACTATAAGCTTTGCTGGTGTTATACTTACAATTTTTTTAAGAAGTGTTCCTATGTACCCTGAGCTTTCTGCAATCCCAATTCCTAACATACCTACTAACACTACGCCTAATGGAGCAAATGATGTAAAGTTAGTTACTGCATTTTCTAACATATATTTAAACCCAGTTCCATTTAATAAACTAATCGCTGTTATGGTTTGTTCCTCAAATTTCATAGTTTCTCTATTTATAAGTCCTGTCGTTATACTTAAATCCATCTTTTCTGCTATTGCAGATATAATTGCTATTGCCACACAAAGCATTGCAAACAAAGTAACTGGATGTGGCAACTTATTTCCTATATATTCTACTGAGTCTAGACATTTCATCAAAAGACTCCTTTTTTTAACTTCTGCTTTTCCCATAAAATATCCCCCTTTTTCTATTTGCTATAATGGTAGCACATCAATGCTATCAAACACAACAAATATTTTTAAAATTCAAATTTATGATGTTTAAAATATTTAAATTTCATTTTCTTTATTTAACTATTATTATATAAAATAAAAAAGCTACCTTTAATTAAAGGTAGCTTTTTTATTTTATATAATTAAATTTATTTTATTTTTTCAACTATAGAATTTAAGACTTCATTTAACTCTGGGCTTATATTATCTACTCCATTATGAGTTATATTTACAATTTCTTTTGTCATAGGAAGTTCTCCTAATAAATTTAAATTCATATCTTTTAAGAATTTTTCTGTTTCTTCTCCATCAAATAATTTTATTTTTTTATTACAATCTGGACATTGTATATAACTCATATTTTCAACTACACCTAATACCTTTACATTAAGCATCTTAGCCATATTAACAGCTTTTGCAACTATCATAGAAATCATATCTTGTGGTACTGAAACCATTATCACTCCATTTAAAGGTATATTTTGCATTACTGTTAAAGGAACGTCCCCTGTTCCTGGAGGCATATCAATTAATAAGTAATCTAATTCTTCCCACATAACATCTTTATAAAATTGTTTTACAGTATTACTTATTATAGGCCCTTTCCATACTATAGCTTGATTTTCATCTCCAACCATAAAGTTAATAGACATTGTTTTTATATTATCACCAGTAACTATAGGGTATATATCTTTTCCATTTGGAGATACAGCTCTTTCATCTTGTACTCCCATAAGTCTTGGTATACTTGGTCCTGTTATATCTGCATCAAGTATACCTACTTTATATCCCATCTTATTTAATTGCTTAGCAATAAGAGCTGTTACTGTAGATTTTCCAACTCCACCTTTACCACTCATTATTCCTATTACATTTTTTATTTTATTGTTAGGATTATTTTCTATAGTGCATGTTTCTTGTTTATTACAACTGCCTTTTGAAGGGCATGAATTACAGTTTGACATATTCTTTACCTCTTTTCTTTTGACTTGCATCTTTAATTATTACTAAATATATATAAACTAATACATATTACTTAATTTTTTCATTTTATATATACCCATTTTTTTCAATTGAAAACATAATTTTTTATGTAATTATATTTTTTATAAAAAAATAAAAATCACTTACATATTTACACTTATCTATACTTTGCTTACTTATCCAATCATCATGCCTTATTGAGTTTTGATTTGCACTTCCTGGCTGAAAAACATTAGCTATACATCCTACTTTAACTTTATTCTCACTTGATATAGTCCAGTTATATTTATATTTCAAATCAATATTTTGAATGTATTCATTTACTTGATAAAACAAATCTGAATATATCTCTTTAGCTGACTCTAGTAATAAATCTTCTAAAGTACCTTTATCTTTGTTATTTGGAAAAAAGTAATTATAAAGATTTATTTTCTTATTTTTAATATTAAAATATCCTTTTTTAAAATCTCCTTTGGTTATAATCATATCTTTTTTTATATGCTTAAATTTATTTTCAAAAGCTTTTTCTGCCTCTGTTTGGTCTGCATCAAAAATAGCACATATACTTTCTATCTCTCTAAGTTCTCCTAAATTCATATTACTGATATATAAATCAATTTCTTTTAAAAGTCTTCCCTCTCCATTTGTACAAATTATAACAGATAAATATTTTTGATTTGTAAAATAATTTGGAATAGGAATATATCTATCTAATTTGTCTTTTGTAAAAGGATAAGTCCTAGGTATTTTACGCTTCCACATATTAGGTAGATTTTCTAAATTTTTTATTTCTTTAAAATTATTTACCTCTAATATTCTAGCCACACAGTTTGCATCGTGAACTCCTTCAACAAAAAATAATATATTTTTCATCATCTCACATCCTGACCTAAAATAGTTCTTATATCTTTTAACTTACTACCTGAAAATCTTGTAGCATTCATATCATTATCTATAGTCTCTATTCTAAAGCAAGCTAATTTCGAAATATTATTTTCCATTCCTTCCACTATTGAATCTATAACTTCTAGACTATGTGTCGTACAAATCAATTGAACATTATACTCCATACAAGATTTTACGAACCATTTGAAAACATCACTTATCATATCTTTATATATAGCCGTTTCAATTTCATCTATTAATAAAATACCATTTTTAGCATTTATAAGCCCTGATGCTAAAGTTAGTACCTTTTTCACTCCATCTCCAAAACTAGATAATGGCATTAAGTTATAGATTTTATGGTGAATATATATAGAAGAACTATTTTGTTTTAAGTTAGGAAGTACTTCAAATCCAATTATATTTTCATCAAATAACTTTAATATCTTTACTATCTTATCTTTATCTCCTTCTTTAATAACTTCAATTGTATTATTTAACATATTTTCAATGAAATGATCATAAGGAGTCATATATGTAATCTTTATTAAATTTAAGTCTTCAGATGACCTCATTTGTTTATTTTCTTGAATATATATTTCTTTATTTAATATTTCTTCATTGTCTTTTTTTAAATTAACATACCCTTCAAAAACTTTGCTATCAAAATAGCTATTTCTACTATTAAAGTCAACCACTTCACTTATTTTTCCTTCTATTTTTAATTCATTTTTTATATTATTTATTATAGATTCTATTTGTATATCCCTGATATTATTTTGATTTTTAGGAAATATTTCTAAAAAAAGTTCAAATTTTGAAATTTTATTACTATCTCGCCTTGAGGCATTTAAAAGCATGTTTTTTATACTGTCTGGTTTTTCTAAAAATGCTATTGACTCTAAAAGTGATGTTTTTCCACTATTGTTATCTCCAACAATTATATTAATATTTACTAAGTTTTCTATTTCTAAATTGCTTATTCCACGGAATTTCTTTATATTTAAATAACTTAAGTAACTCATATTACCACTCTTTCTTTTATATAATTTAATAAATTATATAAAAGAAAGAGTGGTAATATAACTTTATTAATTTTTAAAATAAAAAAAGTCTCAGATAATCAGTTTATCCAAGACTTTTTATTTAATTATTTATTTTCATTATTAGAGTTTTTATTGTATCCTTGGTTGTTGTTATTAGTAAAGTTCATAGGTTTTCCTGGTATTATAGTAGATACTGCATGTTTATATATAAGATTTTGTTGCTTATTTTCACCTTCTAATAAAACTATGTAGCTATCAAATCCCTTAACTTGTACTCCATTCATTAAAAATATTGTTACAGGTATTCTTTCTTTTCTTGCATTATTTAAGAATAAGTCCTGTAAATTTAAAACTGTATTTTTCATTAGTTTAATACCCTCCAAAATGATTTATCGTATTTATTTTTTATTATATATATATTATATTCTATATTACACAACATTTACCTTTTTTTCAATATAAGTAATTACATCATCTAAAAGTATTTGCCCATTGTTGTATTGATCTAAATCAAACCATTTAGCATTTTCATACCTTCTAAACCATGTTAATTGTCTTTTAGCATATCTTCTAGAGTCTCTTTTTATGATTTCAATAGCTTCCTCAAAAGTATACTCTTTATCTAAGTACTTAATAATTTCTTTATATCCTATACCTTGCATAGAGATTAAGTTTTTACTATATCCCATATTTAATAGTTTTTTTACTTCTTCTACTAAACCTTCCTTAATCATTATATCTACTCTTAAATTAATTCTTTCATATAAGTGTTTTCTATCTCTATCTAATACAATTATTATAGGCTCATATTTATCATTAAGTTTTAAATCATTACTAAAATCATTCATTTTTTTACCACTTAAACATACTTCTAGAGCTCTTATAACTCTTTTTGTATTGTTTTTATGAATTCTAGATGCAGCTTCTTCATCTAATTTCTTTAACTTATCATGCATATAATCTATACCTTTTTCTTCAAGTTCTATTCTCAAAGACTCTCTTAGTTCATTATCAGCATCAGATTTTGCAAAGTCCATATTATATATTAAAGAATTTAAGTATAGACCAGTTCCTCCAGTTACTAATGGTAATTTTCCTTGTTCTACAATTTCTTTTATATAATTATTTGCCCTTTGTTGAAACTCAGATACTGAAAAACTAAAATCAGGTTTAACTTCATCTATTAAATAGTGTTTGACTCCTTGCATTTCCTTATCAGTTACCTTTGCACTACCTATATCCATATACTTATATATTTGCATTGAGTCTGCTGAAATTATATCCATATTAAGTTTTTTTGCAAGTTGTATAGATAAATTAGTTTTTCCTACAGCAGTTGGTCCTGTTAGTATAACTAAAGGTATTTTTTTCATGCTATTCCCTTCTTTCTTACATAATTCTTTTAAACATTTTTTCTATTTCCGTCTTTGATATTTCTACAAATATCGGTCTGCCATGTGGTCATGTAAAAGGGTTTTTGCACATTTCAATTTGCTTTAATAAACTATTAATTTCCTCTTCATATATAGTATCATTAGCCTTTATAGCCGACTTACATGCCATAGATGCAAACTTTTCACCTTTTAATTCATAACTATTTTTTATTTCTTCTATATTATCGATTATATCTAGTACAAATTTTTCAGATTCAGGACTTCCAAATATAGTTGGTACACATCTAATCATGATATGATTATTACCAAAAACTTCTATTTCAAAACCAAATTTCATAAATAAATCTATATTTTCTTCAACCTGTAACATATCTGGATTAGATAGTTCTATAACTATAGGATCTAGTAACATTTGCATATTTATATCCATTTTATAAAACTTGTCCATATATTTTTCATATAATACTCTTTCATGAGCTGCATGCTGATCTAGTAAATACATGTTATTACCTTTTTGAAGTACAATATAAGTTTTAAAAATGGTTCCAATAAGAATATATTCATTTAAATTAAAGGAATGTTTTTCTTCATTGTATATTTCAACTTGTTCTTCGATTATGTTAGAATTTTTAATTTCACTAAAATCTATTTCTTCTTTTTGTTTCTTTTCTTCTTCCTCAGACTCTACTTTACTTTCAAGATCTAGTAAATCATTAAAACTATATACCTTATTTAAATCTATAGTTTCATCTAAAATTACTATTTCTTTACTTTCTTTATTTTTAAAATCAGTGTTTATATCATTTACCTCTTTTAACTCTTCAAATGTATAAGTCTGACTTTGGTATTCTTTTTCTAAATTATTTAATATACCTTGGTTTAAATTTTCTTTATTAACTGGTTCACTTTTATTGTTGATACAAAATTCTATATTTGGACTTTTATAAGTAACTTCTTTTTTATCAAAAGATTCATACTTGCCAATTAAATTTGATCTAATTAAAATTTTTCTTATAAGTTCCTTAAGTTCTACATATATTTGTTGTTCATTTTCAAATTTCAGTTCAAGTTTAGTAGGATGTATATTTACATCTATCTTAGAAGGTTCTATTTCTATATTTAAGAAACAGACTGCATGTTTATTTATTGGTATAAGCGACTTATATCCTTCACTTATAGAATCTAGTATAACTTTACTTTTTACATATCTTTTATTTATATATATATGTTGTAAGTTTTTGTTAGCTCTATATACATTGTTATTGCCTATATATCCACTTATCTTAAAAAATTGGCCAGTATGATTTATTTCTACTAAATTTTCAGTTATATCTTTCCCATAAATACTTCTTATTGTATTTATAAGCTTTCCATCCCCAGGTGAGTTTAGCATAGTTTTTTTATTATTTATATATTTTATACTCACATGAGGATTTCCTATTGCTAACTTATTTATTAAATCACTTATATTTATGGTCTCTGCATGTGTTGATTTTAAAAACTTTTGTCTAACTGGAGTATTGAAAAATAAATCTCTAACAATTATTGTAGTTCCAGTATTAGTTCCCACAGGCTCCTTAGATTTTATATTCCCACCTTCAACTAGAATTTTTGTTCCAACAGCTTCATCTTTAGGTTTTGTAATCATTTCTATTTTAGATACAGATGCTATTGATGCCAATGCCTCTCCTCTAAATCCTAAGGAATATAAATCGTATAAATCATCTATCTTATTTATTTTACTAGTTGCATGTCTTAAAAAACTTTTTTCTACTTCACTTGATTCTATACCATTTCCATTATCCGTTATCCTAATAAGTTTTTTTCCACCATCTTCTATTTCAACTATTATTTTTTTACTTTTCGCATCTACAGAGTTTTCTATAAGTTCTTTAACAACAGATGCTGGTCTTTCAACAACTTCTCCTGCTTGTAACTGATTTATTGTAGCTTCATCTAATATATTAATTCTAGACATAATCTCACCTCACTTTATATTTTAGTATAAAAAATTATATCTTTTTAATAATTATATTCTTGTACCTGTTAGAATAAGGATTATAGCTAGCTATAATCCTTATTAATTTTAATTTATTTTTTTACTTTGAGTTGTAATTTATATAAAGCGTTCATAGCATCTAACGGCGTCATATTTAAAATATCTAAATTTTTAATTTCCTTAGTTAACTCATCATCATGTATATTATCAAATGTAATTTGAGTTACAGCAACTTCATCTTCATTTTTATCTTTTTTAAGTTCTTTATTTTCTCTTTTTAATTTATTTATCTCACTCTTTAAACGTCCAATATTTAAATTATACTCATCATTTTTTCTTTCTAATTCTTCCGTTAATTTATCATAATCTAATTTTAATTTATCGTTTATAGAGTCATTTGCTTTATCACTATACTTAGCTTCTCTAGTATCTTCACCTGTTAAGATTTTATTACTACTTAGGTCTTGTTGTATATGATTTTTTTCTAAATCTTTTAAAATTTCCCTAGATCTGTATATAACTTTTTCAGGTAACTTTGCAAGTTCTGCAACATAGATTCCGTAACTCTTATCAGCTCCACCTTCTATTATTTTTCTTAAAAATACAATTCCATCATTATTCTCTTTTACAGCAACCGAATAGTTTTTTACATCACTAAACTCATCTTCAAGTTCTACTAATTCATGATAATGCGTTGCAAATAAAGTTTTACATTTTATATTTGCTTGAATATATTCAACAATAGACCAAGCTAAGCTTATACCATCATAAGTACTAGTTCCTCTTCCGATTTCATCTAGTATTACTAAACTTTTATCTGTAGCATTTTTTAAAATTTGCGATACCTCAGTCATTTCTACCATAAATGTTGATTGTCCCTGTGCTAAATCATCACTAGCTCCAACCCTAGTAAAAATTCTATCTAATATTGGTATATTTGCATATTCTGCAGGAACAAAAGATCCTATATGTGCCATTAAAGCTATAACTGCAGTTTGTCTCATATAAGTAGATTTTCCTGCCATATTTGGCCCTGTAATTATATTTATAATATTTTCACCTTGATTTAAATAAGTATCATTAGGTACAAAATTTTCTTCTCCAACTATACTTTCCACAACTGGATGACGTCCATTTTTTATATCTAGTTTATTTTGTTCATTTATACGTGGTTTTACATAATTATTAATATACGCAACCGTAGCTAATGAAACAAAAACATCTACATTAGCTATAATCTTTGCAACTGACTGTATTCTATCTATATTATCATATATATTATTTCTTATTTCTACAAATATTTCATATTCTAAGCTTTTTATCTTATCTTCTGCATTTAATATCTTATCTTCTATTTCCTTTAACTCTGAAGTTATATATCTTTCTGCATTACTTAAAGTTTGTTTTCTTACATAGCTATCATCTATTTTAGCATTTGCTAAATTTGATTTTGTAATTTCTATATAATATCCAAAAACTTTATTAAATCCAATTTTTAAAGATTTAACTCCGGTTTTCTCTTTTTCTCTATTTTCTATTTCCTTTATCATGAAAGCCCCGTTTTTAGATATATCTCTTAAAGAGTTTAATTCATCGTTAAATTCTGACTTTATTATATTCCCATCTTTTATAGTTATAGATGGTTCTTCTAATATTGCACTATCAATTAAAGAGTATATATCGTTTAAGTCGTCCATATTGTTTATATAATTTTTAAGTATTTGTGCACTTGATAAATTTATAGTATCTTTAAGCTTTGGAAGTTTTTCTATTGAATTTTTTAAATGTATCATTTCTTTTGGTGTTACTTTTTCAAAGGCAATCTTTCCACAAATTCTTTCTATATCATATACATTTTTTAATATATCAATTAGATCTTCTCTCAACATGAAATCTTCTTTTAATTCTTCTATTACATTTAATCTTTTTTCAATTCTATTTTTATTTACTAAGGGCTCTTCAACATATTTTCTAAGCATCCTTCCACCCATAGCTGTTGATGTTTTATCTAAAACATGAAGTAATGATCCCTTTTTAGAGTTACCTCTTATGGTAGATGTTAACTCTAAATTATTTCTTGTAAACATATCTAATACCATATACTCTTGCGAATTATATATATTTATACTATTTATATTTGATGTTACTTGCTTTTGAGTGTTATATATATAGTTTAAAATAATGCATAAACTTGAACTTATAAGTTCACTATCATCTAATTTTAAACTTGATAAATAATCTTCTTCAAAATATTCAGTTAAAATTTTTGAATCTAAATAACTCTCATCAAAGTTTTCATTTATATATATATTACTTAAGCTAGCTATAGTTCTTATTTTATCCAAAGTTTTTATGTCATTTGCAATTATTTCTGTTGGATGAATTTTAGCAATTTCTTCTACTAATTTATCTTCGTTTAAATATGTAGAATTTACTTCTCCCGTACTTATGTCCGTGTAAGAAATTCCTATTTTATTATCTTTTGTATATACAGCTAATAAGTAATTATTTTTTTTATTTTCTAATAAACTTCCTTCAAGTACAGTTCCTGGAGTTATTACTCTTACTACATCTCTTTTAACTATACCTTTTGATGCATTGACATCTTCAACTTGTTCGCATATAGCAACTTTATACCCATTTTCAACTAACTTTGATATATAATTTTGTGATGAATGAAATGGAATTCCACACATAGGTGCCCTTTCCTCCATGCCACATTCTCTTCCTGTTAAAGCAATTTCTAAAGTTTTTGAAGCAACTATAGCATCTTCAAAGAACATTTCATAAAAATCACCTAATCTAAAAAACATTATACAGTCTCTATATCTATCTTTAACTTCAAAATATTGCCTCATCATAGGAGTTAATTTGCTTTTATCTATACTCATACTCTAATCCTCCTCTACATTTTACATATTATATCATATTTAAGCATTTGTATTTAAAAATTTTAAATTCTAAATTAATAAACAATCACACTTTCCTGTCTTTTTACATATATATTAGTATAGTAAAATTAAGTTTTAATTAAAACTTTACTTTACTATATCACTATATAAATAATCAAATAAGAGAGGTTGTTATTCAATGGGATATTATAATGAGTCATGTAACAAGTATAATCACAAAAAATATGATAAGTGTGATAAATGGGATAAATGTTGTTGTGAATGTAACAAACATCATCATCATCATGATGACTGCTGCAAGAAAATAAAAGGTGACGTTAATCACTATGAAAACTATAAATGTATAGATGGTAAAGATTACTGTATAGAAAACAAAAACTACTATGATAATTATTATAAAAAATGTAATCACTATTATATAACTGATTATGATTATATTACAGATCATTATTATGAATATGATGTATATCACTATGATACAAAAACTATACATGATGCTAAATATTATGAAGATAGTTGCTATGAAAATAATTACAACAATTATGGCGAAAATCATTATAATAAAAATGACTATTATTATAATGATAAAAATGATCATAAAAAAGATGAAGATTATGGAAAATGCAACTGTGAATATTGTAAAAAGCATAAAAAAAGCTGTAACTACTAATAATCACAGATTAATATAAATTAAACTCCTGTATAAATATATCAATAAACTAAACCATACTCCTTATGTTAAACATAACAAGTATTTTACTTGCTATTTGTTAACATAAGGAGCTTATTTTTATTTATTATTTCCATTTATCAACATAAAAAATGTTGTTGCATTTTTACTTGTACTAAATTCTATACTATCTTTATATTTATCTATAAACTCATTTGAAATTCCAATAAAATCTACATCTCCATTTTCATATAAATTAACATCTGCTGTACCTTCTTTTACTATCTTAGTATTTACAGATTCTAATTTTATAGCATTTTTATCCCAATATCCTTGATTTTTTGTCATTATATATATATCATCTAATTTCCATTTAGTTAATGTAAATGGTCCATTATATAAAGTTGTTTTTTCAGTTGTTCCAAATTTATCTCCTTGTTCCTTTACAAACTTTTCATTTTGAGGGAAAAATACTGGAAATGACATTAATCTATCAAAATAATTTACAGGTCTATTTAGTTTAACTTCCAATGTATAATTATCTATAGCCTTAATGCCAATACTGTTTGAGTCTGTTGTTTTTCCTATATTATAATTTTCTGCTCCAACTATATCATACATTATAAATCCATATTGAGATGCAGTTTTTGGATTTAAAGTTCTTTTAAATCCAAACTCAAAATCTTTTGCTGTTACAGGATCCCCATTACTCCAAACAGCATCTTTTCTTAAATAGAAAGTCCATGTTTTTTTATCCTCTGATGATTTCCATTCTTTTGCTATTCCTTCAACTATTTCACCGTCATTATTAACTCTTACTAGTCCTTCCATTACATTATTTGCTACACTAAAAGATAAAGAATCTGTAGCTTTGCTCATATCAAGTGATGGAATATCAGAGTTACTAGTTAAATTCAACTCATTTTTATCTTCTGCATTTGCCCACTTGTATGCATATTTAGCTCCATAAGGTATTATTGTTATTCCATCTACATATGGTTTTTGTATATAAGCACTACTACTTTGAAACAATGGCATTAAAAAAGCATCACTTAAAAGTATTTCTTCTGCTTTTGCATACTTATTCCAACTTTCTGAAATAGACGTTGCATTTTTTCCTTCTTCAATTAAGGCATTATATTCCTTACTATCATAACCACTATTTTTACCAAACTTACCATTAGTTGTAAAAGTCTCTAGGAAAGTTAGTGGATCAGGATAATCAGCTACCCAAGAACTATATACTAAATCATAATCTCCTTCCGATTCTAATTGTTGCTTTTGTTTGAAAGGTACTTGTTTTAATTCTACCTTTAATCCATCTAAATTAGTTTGCAATTGATTTTGGAAAAACTCGCCAACTCTTTTACTACTTTCTGCATCCGATGTTAAAACTTCTATTGTAACATTCTTAAAATTTAAATCTTCTTTAGCTTTTTCCCAATGTTCTTTAGCCTCTTTTAAATCATAGTCATTCCCCATATTTCCTGCAATATCTCGATAATCTTTCCCATGATTATCAATTGCTAATCCTTCAGGTGTATAATAGTTAACAGGGCTTGAATCATTATTTAATATTACATTAGTTATTTTTTCTTTATCTATTGCCATAGTTATCGCAAGTCTTGCATCTTTATTTTTTAATAACTCTTTAGATTCTATATCCTGTTTTCCTAAGTCTTTACCTTCACATCCATATAAACCAATAGTACTCATAAGTATTACTAGTAAACTACACGATATCTTTTTTTTAAATAGCATATATCCTATCCCCCTTACAATTTATTATATTTTATTAAAAAACAAGTTATTAGGTACATAGTTTCATTCGCCATTTTCTATTATGTTAATTTATTTTAATTTTTGTATAAAAAAAAGAAAGTATAAAAATGAAAAAATCATCTTTAAAATACTTTCCTTTATTTTTAATTATTCTTTTGAGTATACAATATTTCCATCTATTATTGTATATAAAGTTTCAGAAAAAACTTCCATAGGGTTACCTGTAAATATAGCTATATCTGCATCTTTTCCAACTTCAATACTTCCAACTATATCTTCAACTCCACATATTTTTGCAGGATTTATAGTTATAGCTTTTAATGATTCTTCTATACCTAACCCTTCTTTAGCTGCAAATCCTGCACATATAGGTAAATATTGAATTGGAACAACAGGATGATCTGTAGTTATAGCTACATCTACTCCATATTTATTTAAAACTCCTGCAGTTTTAAATGTCCTATTTTTAAGTTCAACCTTACTCCTATTTGTTAGGCTTGGTCCAACTATTGCGCTAAATCCTGATTTTTTTATATATTCAGGTATTAAATGTCCTTCTGTACAATGATCTAAAGTCATGTCTAAATTGAATTCTTTCGCTAATCTAATAGCCGTTAAAATATCATCAGCTCTATGTGCATGAGCTTTTAAAGGAATTTTTTTATCTAAAACATCCATAAAACATTCCTGTTTTAAATCCAACTCAAAGTAATCTCCTTTTTGTAGCGCTTCTTCTTTTTTATTTTTATAATTTATAGCTTTATATAAAGCTTCTCTTAATATAGCTGCTGTTGCCATTCTAGTAGATGGAGTTGTTTGTTTTGATGAGTATACTCTCTTTGGATTTTCTCCAAATGCAACTTTCATAGCAGCCTCATCCTTTACTATCATATCATCAATACATTTACCACTTGTTTTCATAAATAAAAACTTTCCGCCACATACATTAGCACTTCCCTGTCCCGTCATTACAGATGTTATCCCTCCGGCAATTGCATCTTTAAATGCTTGGTCTAGGGGATTTATAGCATCAATAGCTCTTAGATGCCCTGTTATAGGACTAGTTGATTCATTTATATCATCCCCTTCAAATCTTATTCCTTCTTCACTTAATCCTATATGACAATGAGCTTCTATTATTCCTGGCATTACCCATGCTCCTTTTGCATCTATTACTGTCATTAATTTTGTTTCTTCTATTGTTTCATTTATTGCAATTATTTTTTTATCCTTTATTAATACACAACCATTATGTAGATTTTTACCTGTCATTGTGAAAATTTTACCATTTTTTATAAGCAGCATAAATTCCTCCTACTAAATTTAACTTTCTACATACAATCGCAACTAACTTCAAAAAAAGCTTTTGGATGAGAGCATACCGGACATATTGCTAATGCCTTTTTACCTTGATGAATATGTCCACAGTTCATACATCTCCATTTTATATCCTCATCTTTTTTAAATACTGTGTTCTCTTCTATATGACTAATTAACTCTAAGTATCTTTCTTCATGTTGTTTCTCAATTTTACCTATAGACTTAAATAAATATGCTATATCATCAAACCCTTCCTCTTGTGCTTCTTTTGCAAATCTATAATACATATCAGTCCATTCAAAATTTTCACCTTCTGAAGCTTCATTTAAATTATTTAAAGTTGATTTAATTCCATTGTTTAATAATTTAAACCATATTTTAGCATGAGCTCTTTCATTATTTGCAGTTTCTTCAAAGAATTTTGCTATTTTATTGTATCCTTCTTTCTTCGCTTGTTCAGCGTAAAAATTATATTTTGTCATTGCTTTTGATTCTCCTTCAAAAGCTTCCATTAAATTTTTCGCAGTTTTACTATTCTTTAGATCCATATAAATCCTCCTTAGGGTTAAATATTACTTATTATCTTTAATATTAAACTTTAGCTAAATTTATTACTAAAAGAAATCTTTTTCCTATATATGTTATAATTTATTTAAATTTACTTTTGTGAGGAATATATATAATAAAATAGTTACTATGAAAATAAAAAATGATAAAAATATTAAATTTGAGTTCTTTTCAGATAAAGTGCCTAAGTCTGTAAATAATTTAATAAATCTTATCAAAATAATTATGTATTAATTTTTTCAGTATTTTTATAATTATATATATGTATTATCCATTATATATTTGTATAATACTATTATAGTTAAACATTAGAATTGAGGTATTTAAAATGGAAAATAACTTAAAAGAAAAATTCAGGGAATTTAAACCTTACATAAATGGTCATGAGAATATGAAAAAAGCTTCGGTATTAATTCCTATAATAAATATCGATGGCTCTCATTTCATATTATTCGAAGTTAGGTCTAAAAGTTTAAGATCTCAACCTAGTGAAATTTCTTTTCCTGGTGGAATGATTGAAAAAGGAGAGTCCCCTATAGAGGCTTGTATACGAGAAACTTGCGAAGAACTTGGAACAACAAAAGATAGTATAGAAATTTTATCTGAATTGGATTTATTTGTAAATCCATCTAACATGATAATACACCCATTTGTTGGATTTTTAAAAAATCACAATGAACTTAATCCTAGTCCAGATGAAGTTGATCATACGTTTTTGGTTCCTATATCTTATTTACTAAAAAATAAACCAATGTCTTTTAGAAATCAAGTTACAGTAATTCCTAACGATGAATTTCCCTATGAGTTAATTCCCCATAAAGAAAATTATAAATTTCAACCTGGATTTTATGACTCTTTATTTTACAAGTACAAAAACTATGTTATTTGGGGCATAACAGGCAAAATTCTTGAAAATTTTCTAGATATAATATCATAAAAAAAGAACTCCTCAAGGAGTTCTTTTTTATCTATGCATTAGTCATTTCTGTTTCTTTATTTTTAAGATATTCATCTATAGCCTTAGCAGCTTTTCTTCCTGCACCCATTGCAGATATAACTGTAGCTGCTCCTGTAACTGCATCTCCTCCAGCAAAAACACCATCTTTTGAAGTTACTCCATTATCATCAGCAACTATACATTCCCATTTATTAGTATCTAGTCCATCTGTAGTAGATGTTATAAGTGGGTTTGGAGATGTTCCAAGTGCCATAATAACTGTATCCACAGTCATTATAAACTCAGAGTTTTCTATAACTTGTGGTCTTCTTCTTCCTGAATCATCAGGTTCTCCTAATTCCATTTTAACACATACCATTCCTTTTACTTCTCCACTTTCATCTGTTAAAATTTCTACTGGATTAGTTAACGTATCAAATATTATTCCTTCTTCTTTAGCATGGTGTACTTCTTCTAGTCTAGCTGGAAGTTCAGCTTCACTTCTTCTGTATACTATATGAGTTTCTGCTCCTAATCTAGCTGCTGTTCTTGCAGCATCCATAGCAACATTTCCCCCACCAATTACTGCAACACTTTTTCCTGTTCTTACAGGAGTCATATAATCTTCTTTATATGCTTTCATTAAGTTTACTCTTGTTAAAAACTCATTTGCAGAACATACTCCATTAGCATTTTCCCCTGAAATTCCCATAAATTTAGGAAGTCCTGCTCCTGATCCTATAAATACAGCTTCAAATCCTTCTTCATTTAATAATTCATCTATAGTTATAGTTCTACCTATTATTGTATTAGTTTCTATTTTTACACCTAAACTTTTAATATTTTCAATTTCCGGCTTAACAACTCCATCTTTAGGTAATCTAAATTCAGGTATTCCGTAAGTTAAAACTCCACCTGCTTCATGCATAGCTTCAAATATAGTAACATCATATCCTAATTTTGCTAAGTCCCCAGCACAAGCAAGTCCAGCTGGTCCACTTCCTATAACAGCAACTTTTTTATTATTTGGTTCTTCTGTTTGTACTAAATCAAAATTATGCTCTCTAGAATAATCAGCAACAAATTTTTCTAATTTTCCTATTGATACCGCATCTGATTTTATACCTAAAACGCAAAGACCCTCACATTGATTTTCTTGTGGACAAACCCTTCCACAAACAGCAGGAAGTGAACTATCTTTTGCTATTACTTTAGCTGCTCCTTCAATGTCTCCTTCTTTTAATTTTCCAATAAATCCAGGAATATTTATTTCAACAGGACATCCAGATACACATCTTGGTTTTTTACATTCTAGACATCTGCTTGCTTCTTTCATCGCTTCTTCTTTGTTATATCCTAGACAAACTTCATCGAAATTTTTAACTCTAACTTCAGCTTCTTGGTGTCTAACTGGTACTTTAACTTTGCTCATGATTAATTACCTCCACATCCGCATCCGCCATGTTGATGCGTATCCCCTTCTTCTTGTTTTAGTATGGCTCTTCCTTCTTCTGTTTTGTACATAGCCTGTCTTCTCATAGACTCGTCAAAATTAACTAGGTGACCATCAAATTCAGGACCATCTACGCATGCAAATTTTATTTTACCACCAACATTAACTCTACATGCTCCACACATTCCTGTTCCATCAACCATTATAGGGTTTAAACTTACTGTAGTAGGTATACCTAAATCTTTAGTTAGCATACACATAAATTTCATCATTATCATAGGGCCTATAACCACTGCATGATCATATTTTTTCCCTTGATTTTCAACTAAATCTTTTAAGCAATCTGTAACTCTTCCATTAAATCCATATGTACCGTCATCTGTGCAAATATAAAGATTTCCAGCGACTTCTCTCATTTCATCTTCTAAAATTAGTAAATCTTTTGTTCTAGATCCAATTATAACATCAACATCAATTCCATGTTCTTTAAACCACTTAACTTGTGGATATACTGGCGCAGCTCCAACTCCTCCAGCTACAAATATCATTTTTTTATTTTTTAATTCATTTATGTCTTCTTCAACAAACTCACTAGGCATGCCTAATGGTCCGACAAAATCAGCTACATAATCCCCTTCTTCAAATGTTTCAAGTTGTTTAGTACTAGCTCCAACAGTTTGGAATACTATACTAACAGTTCCCTTATTAGTGTCATAGTCAGCTATTGTAAGAGGTATCCTCTCACCTTTTTCATCATTTTTTACAATAATAAATTGTCCTGGCTTAGAAGCTTTTGCAACTCTTGGAGCTTCTATATCCATTAAATAAATGCTATCTGTCAGTTTCTTCTTTTTTACAATTTTACTTCCCATAACTCTATCTCCATTCTGCCAAATAATTTATATTTTAATTTTATATATATATCGTATATATCAATTCCCCAATTGATAATGTTTTCCAAAGTTTCTGAATACGATTTCATATATATAAAATTAATTAGCTTTTATAACATTTACATCTATATTATACATAAAAAAACAGCCTTTGTGGCTGTTTTTTAAAAATAATTTTCTATTTTTCTATTACTCCATTTAAAGAGAATGTTTTTGACTCTGTAATTTTAACATTTACAAGAGTTCCTATTATATCTTCTCTATCTGATTTGAAATTAACTAACTTATTTTGTCTAGTTCTACCAGTAAATTTAGTTTCATCATTTTTACTTCTTCCTTCAACTAAAACTTCAACAACTTTTCCTTCATATGATTTGCTTATTTCTTCACATATCTTATTTACTTCTTCTAATACCTTATTGAATCTTTCATGTTTTACATTTTCTGGTATTTGATTTTCCATTCTAGCTGCAGGTGTTCCTTGTCTCTTTGAATATATAAATGTAAATGCAGAATCATATCTAACTTTTTTAACAACATCTATAGTATCAAGTAAATCTTCTTCTGTTTCTCCTGGGAATCCTATCATTAAGTCTGTAGAGAAAGCAATATCTGGAACTTCCTTTTTAGCTTTTTCAATTATTTCTAGATAGTATTCTTTAGTATAATGTCTATTCATTTCTTTAAGTAATCTAGTACTTCCACATTGAACTGGTAAATGTAAGTATTCACAAACTTTATCACAGTCTCTTATTGCATATATAACCTCATCAGATATATCTTTTGGATGAGATGTCATAAATCTTAATCTTTCTAACCCTTCTATATCATTTACCATTCTTAATAATTGATCAAATCTTATTGGATTTTCTAATGTTTTACCATATGAATCAACATTTTGTCCAAGTAATGTTATCTCTTTTGTCCCATTTGCAACTAATTCTTTTATTTCGTTAATTATATCCTCTGGCGTTCTACTTCTTTCTCTACCTCTAGTGTATGGTACTATACAATAAGTACAGAAATTATTACATCCATACATTATGTTTACAAATGCCTTTAATTCAAATTTTCTATTACTTCTAAGTCCTTCTACAACTTCTCCATCTACATCCCATACATCTATTAGTGTTTTTTCTGAATCCATAGAATTAGCTAATAGCTCTGGGAATTTATATAAATTATGAGTTCCAAAAACTAAATCTACATGTCTATATTTAGTTTTAATTTCTTCTACAACATGGCTTTGTTGCATCATACACCCACATACAGCTATTTTTAAATCTGGATTTTGTTTTTTTAGAGATTTTAATTGCCCTAAATTTCCATATACCTTAAGTTCTGCATTCTCTCTTACTGCACAAGTATTGTATATAACTAAATCACATTCAGCTGCAGTTAATCCTTGAGTATATCCCATACCATCTAACATTGCACATAACTTTTCAGAATCATGTTCATTCATTTGACATCCAAAAGTTTGTATCATATATCTCGGCTTTCTTCCATGTATAGCATAGTATCTATTTGTAGTTTCTGCTATAGCCTCTATAAATCTATCTTGTTCTTGTATCTTCTCTATAGGAACGTGTACTTGTTTTCTTTTAGCCACAACTAGCCCTCCTTAAATTACTTCACTAATTTTAAATTGTCGATTTTTTGAATTTAAAATTAATTATATCAAATTTAAGCTTTATTTTAAAGATATCATTCAACATTTGTTGGTATATATTTTTAATAACGTCAAATACTAGTATATATACTTTAAGCGATAATAAATAATAAAGGGTGGAAAATATGATTGTAGTTTTAATAAGAAGTATACTTTTATATATAGCAGTTTTAATAGCTCTTAGAGTTATGGGTAAGGGTGAAATTGCAGAAATGAATTCCTTTGATTTAGTAATAACACTATTAATTGCAGAAGTTGCTGCTATCCCTATGCAAAACAATGAAATACCTATAGTTTATGGAATAGCTTCTATTACAGGGTTAGTATTTATGCAAATAATAATATCCTACCTTACACTAAAATTTAGAAGTGTAAGGCTTATTTTTAATGGAAAGCCTGCCATACTAATAGATAAGGGGAAAATTAATTATAGTGAGCTTAAAGCTGAGCGAGTGACTATGGATGAACTATTAGAACAACTTCGTATTCAAGGTTATTTTAATTTAAAAGATGTTTATTATGCAATCCTTGAAACAGATGGTAATCTTAGTATTGTTCCCACTCCTAGCTATGAAAAAGTACCTACAAAAAACTTTAAACGAATACCTCTTCCTTTAATTTTAGATGGAGAATTATTAAAAACTAATTTAGATCTAATTAATAAAGATAAAAATTGGATTTTATCAATATTGAAAAAAAATAATATAAATTCAATTAATGAAACATTAATTTGTATACTTGATGAACAAGACAACTTCTTCATACAGAAAAAATAATCATCTAAGGAGTGATACTTTGAAATCAATAGTATTTACAATAATATGGACTATACTGCTTGTTGTATTTGGAGTTTTCATATCTTTTAAAGCCGAAGACTTTGCTTCAAGATATAATGAGTCATTAAATACTTTAGAAATGTATGTAAAAGAAGAAGATTGGAAGACTTCTTATGAATACACTAACGAATTAAAAAATAACTTTAATGAAGACTCTAAATTTTGGTTTAAGTTATTAAATCATTGTCATTTAGGTGATATCGAGCTTTCATTTAATATATTATCTAATGGAATTTACTTACAAGATATAGGAACATGTTTAGATGAAATAGAATCAATTAAAATATATCTTCATCGAATGATAGAGTCAGAAAAACATAATCTTGACCATATATTATAAAAAGGATTTAGACATATGTCTAAATCCTTTTTATATTATTTACTCATTTCTTTAGATTTTTCTATACAATCTCCAATAGCTTTTATAACAGCACTTCTAAATCCTTCTTCTTCTAATGTTTTTACAGCTTCTATTGTAGTTCCTCCAGGAGAACAAACCATATCTTTTAACTCACCTGGGTGTTTTCCTGTTTCAAGGACCATTTTTGCAGAACCCATTACAGCTTGTGCTGCAAAAGTATAAGCTTGATTTCTAGGCATTCCTGCTAAAACTGCTGCATCAGCCATAGCTTCTATAAACATAAATACATATGCTGGTGCAGATCCACTTGCACCTATTACTGCATCAATTAAATACTCATTTACAACTTCAGCTTTTCCAAATGAATTAAATATATTCTTAACTATATTTAATTCTTCATCAGTTATATTTTTATTTTTACAAATAGCACTCATTCCCTCATTTACAAGAGCTGGAGTATTTGGCATAGTTCTTATAACTTTCTTATCTTTGCCTATAACATTTTCTATTGATTCTATAGTTTTTCCTGCTGCTATAGTAACAATTATCTTTTCATCACTTATTAAGTCCTTCACACCTTCTAAAACTATATCATAAACATTTGGTTTAACTGCAACTACTACTATATCACTATTTTTTACTACCTCTTTAGAGTCAGTAGTTACATTTATCCCATATTCTTTCTTTGCATTTTCAAGAGCATTCTCATTTAAGTCAGATGCTGTTACTTTATTTGCATCCACTAAACTTGATTTAACTATTCCCCCTATCATAGCCTTAGCCATGTTTCCTGCACCTATAAATCCTATTTTTTTATTCATTTTTTCAATCTCCTTATGTGTTATAATTTTATCATTTACTTTAAATAAATATAGGGTATGTCCTAGGAGTTAAAAACTCCTAAAACATCCCCCTTTATTAGCTATTTAAAAAGTTTGCTCTGTTCTTCCTATTATTTCATCTTGAAGAGCTCTACTTAAATTATTAAAATGATCACTATATCCTGCAACTCTAACTATTAAATCTTTATATTCTTCTGGATTTTTTTGAGCTGCTAGTAATACATTTTTATCAAATACATTAAATTGTATATGATGTCCATCCATATTAAAATACGCTCTAACTAAATTCGCCATATTATCAAGACCGTCTTCTCCTTGAACTACTGCTGGAGCAAATCTTTGGTTAAGCAATGTCCCTCCTGTTTTTAAATGATCCATTTTAGAGCAAGATTTTATAACAGCAGTAGGCCCATTTGTATCTCCACCTTTTTCAGGTGAAATTCCTTCTGATAAAGGTTTTTGACTAAGTCTTCCATTTGCACTAGCTCCCATTACTTCTCCAAAATACACATGACAAGTTGTAGGTAACATATTTATTCTATATTGAGCACCCATTGGAGATGTTCTTCCTGTAACTTCATTATAGAAAGAATTAAATACATCTTGCATTAATTCATCTGCATAATCATCGTCATTTCCATATTTAGGAGTTTTATTTACTACCATGTTATATATAGCTTCATGGCCTTCAAAGTTATCACTTAATGCATTTAATAACTCTTCCATATTAAATTTCTTTTTATCAAATATATTATACTTTATTGAAGTTAAACTATCTGTTATTGTTCCTATACCAACACCTTGTATATATTTAGTGTTATATCTTGCTCCACCTGCATTGTAATCTTTAGCATTTTTTATACAATCATCAACTATTACACTCATTAGCGGCGCTGGCATATGCTTTGAGTATATTCTTTCTATTACATTGTTACCTTTTACTTTTATATCAACAAAATGATTTAATTGTGATTTAAATGCATTAAATAATTCATCATAAGACTTAAATTCTCTAGCATCTCCAGTTTTTATTCCTAATTGTTTTTTAGAGACTGGATCTAATCCATTATTTAATGTTATCTCTAATATTTTAGGTAAGTTTAAGTATCCTGTAAGTATATAAGCTTCTTTTCCATAGCATCCAGTTTCTACACAACCACTAGTTCCACCACATCTAGCATCTTCTATAGTCTTTCCTGCTTCTAAAAGTTCTTGAATAATTGCTTCTGTGTTATAAAATGCTGGTTGCCCCCAACCTTTTCTTGATATTTCACAAGCCCTTTTTAAGAATTTACTAGGTGTTTTTTTACTTATTTGAACATTTGAACTCGGCTGTAATAATTTCATTTCATCCATTACATCTAATATTATATAGCTTACATCATTTACCCCATCTTTACCATCTTCTGTTATACCACCAGTATTTATATTAGCAAAATCTGTATAGGTTCCACTTTCTTTTAAAGTAACTCCTACCTTTGGAGGTGCGGGTTGGTTATTAAATTTAACCCATAAACATTCTAGTATTTCTTTTGCATTATCTCTATCTATTCTATTTTCATTTATATCATTTTCATAAAATGGATTTAAATGTTGATCAAATCTACCAGGGCTAAATGCATCCCATATATTAAGTTCTGTAGTTACACCTACATGAACAAACCAATACATTTGAACAGCTTGATGAAATGTCTGTGGCTTATTGGCAGGTACTACATCACAGTTACTTGCTATTAAAAGTAAATCTTTTTTCTTATTTTCATCCGTTTCTTTTTGAGCTAATTCTCTTGCATATTCAGCATATCTTTTTCCATAAATCATAATAGCATCACATGCAATTGACATAGCTTCTAATTGAGCTTTTTTATCATATGCATCTTTGTCATTTACAAAATCAAGTTTTTCTATTTCATCTATTATTTCTTGTTTAAAATCTTTAAATCCTTTTTTGTATATTTCTCCACCACAAACTGTATGTCCTGGTGCCCTTTGTTCCATAAATTCAGTAAATACTCCATTTTCGTAACAATCTAGCCATTCTTTTTCCATAGAGTTAACTATTTTAGCTCTTATTTGTCTATTTTTCCAAAAAGGTATTATCTCTTCTTCATGTATTTTTTTTACATCATCGCTAACTTTAAATGATATTATATCTCTCCTATCCATTATGTCTAAATCTTCCATAGTATGGCAACATAATTCGGGATAAGTAGGTGTACTTTGAGGAGAGTCTCCTTTTTCACCAACAATCAGTTCCCCTTCATTTATACAAAGTGTTCTGTTTTCCATATAGTGCTTAAACGCTAAAGCTCTAAGCACAGGTATTTCTACGCTTCCTTCATATTTTTTATAACCTTCTGTCATTAACCTAGCTCTTTCAATTGTTATAAATGGTTGTGTATCTAAACTTTGTTTTCTTAACTTTTTAGTTCTTTCAAAACTACCTCTTTGCATATAATTATCCCCCAATCTTTACATCAAAGTTATTTTGTTTGAATAATTCTTTTATTTCTTCTAGCTTTTCATCTGAAGGTCTTTTTAAATCGTCTCCTTCATAATTCATATAAAGCTTTTTATACTTATGCATACCAATATTATGATATGGCAATAGATTGACTTTAGAAATATTTAACGGTTTTATAAAGTCTATCATTTTCTTAATTTCTTCATTATTTTCGTCTATATTAACTCCTTCTATTAAAGGTATTCTTATATTTATATTAGCCCCTTTTTCACTTAACTTAACTAAATTACTTAAAATTAAATCATTTGACTTATTTGTAAATAGCTTATGTTTATCTTCGTCTATTAACTTTATATCGTATAAAAATATATCAGTAAAAGGTAGTATAGCTTCATAGTTTTCAAATTTTGAATATCCACATGTATCAATGGCTACATTGATTCCTTTTTCCTTACAACTTCTAGCCAGATTTTTTATATAATCAATATCTTGAGTCATTACTTCTCCTCCAGATAAAGTAACTCCTCCTCCTGACTGCTCATAAAACACCATATCTTTACATATTTCTTTAGTTAAATCTTTTATATCATAAGTTTTCCCTACTATTTCTCTAGCATTATTTAAGCAGTAATCTAAACATGTTTCACAAAATTCACAATTTTTTTTATTAAGACAAATATTATCAGCTTCTATATATATAGCATCATGAGGACATTTTTTTATACAAGCCTGACATTTAGTACACTTTTCCTCATTATATAAAACTTCTTTATTGTAAGCTTGACTCTCTGGATTATGACACCATATACATTCCAGTGGACATCCTTTAAAAAATATAGTAGTTCTTATTCCATCCCCATCATGTAAACTATATTTTTGTATATTTAATATTAGTGGATTTTTCATTTAATCACCTGCAAAATTTTAGTTATCGTTAAAAGGATTTGGTGTTGCAACAACTAATATTCTCACCATTTTATTTGTGTAATTTGCCCAGTTGTGATTATGTGAAGAATTGTAGTGTATGCTATCTCCAGGGTATAGTTCATGTTCTTCTCCATCTAAAAATAATGTTAAAGTTCCTTCTAATACATATAAAAACTCTTCACCATCATGCATATATGGTTGAATATCTTCTTCTGTATTATTAGGAAGTATATCTACAAGTCTAGGTAACATTATTTTCTCTTTTAAATTATTCGATAAATTATATTGAATACACCCTGATGTACATATATTAAATACTTCTTTTTCATAACTTCTTATTATAGGTTTTTTCTTTGTTCTTGGTTTTAGGAAAAAATAAGATAATTCAACTTCAAATACATCAGCTATAGTTCCTAGTGTATCTGTAGCTATACTTGTTAATCCCCTTTCTAATTGAGATAAAAAACCAATAGATAAATTAGTTTTTTCACTTAAATCTTTTAACGTCATTTTTCTTTGAGTTCTTAGATGTTTTATCTTTGCTCCTATGTGCTCGTTCATATTTAACCCCTCTCTAGCAAACCATTTCCTTAATTTAAATATACTATATTGTTATAATTTTGTCTATCTTATTTTTGTGTTTTTATGAAATTATTTTAGTATTATTTAATTTATTTGTTTTTGTTTTTTTTATCATAAATAAAAACGTTTTTATGTATAAAATTTTATTTATAGTTAAAATATAATGATTAAATTTCAATAATAAAAGACTATAGGTTTTAACCTATAGTCTTCGTTTCTTTAGCCTTTTCTCTTTTTATAGTACATACTATAAATCCAATAAATGTAACTACTATTGATAATATGTACAATACTTTTAACCCAAATACATCTATCCCTAACCCTACTGGCAATTTTATAAGTGCTGATGATACACCTATAGCCATAGATGTTAATGTTAATGCAGTTGCTTGTATTTCACTCGAGAACTTTTCTTTTATATAGCCTATATAAGATACTAGCATAATAGAAAATGCAAGTGCTGTTAATGGTGCTGTTAATATAAACATAGTTGGCGAAGTTGCAAACAAACAAGTTAACCATCTTATTAAAAATGTTATTGCACCAATTTGAAATACTTTTTTATATCCAAACTTTTCAACAAGTTTATTTATCTTAGCCATAAACAATATTTCTGGTAAAGCAGTAAAAATTACTAATGTTCCAATATCTCCTTGGCTAGCTCCTAAATCAATTAGATACAGCCCTTGATATGCATTTGTAACTTCACTAATACTTATAGTACATATAACTATGACTAATAACCATAAATATGATTTATCTTTTATCAGCTCTTTTAAATCTTTTTTTAGTGTAGATCCTTTCATAGTTTCTTCTTCATCATATTTTTTAGAATTTAAAAATGGTAATACAAATAAAGATATAACAAATAAAACTATATATACTAAAAATATTATTCTAGAATTTGCAGTAACTTTTATAAGCTGTCCTGTTAAAAAACTTACTAATGCAAATCCCACCGATCCACCACTTCTTATAAATCCATAATTAACATCATTGTGTTTACAATAATCAGTTGTTATATTATCTGCTAATGGAGATATAGCATATCTAAAAGCTTCAGCTAATGTAGCTACTAAAAGAAGTATAGGGAATAGTTTTACACTTGAATATAATCCCATTATCAAGCAGTTTATAGCTATACATATTCCAAGTATCCTTTTATCTTTTTTTGTTACATCCGTTATAATTCCCCATAATGGAACTACTAGTATTCCTATTATCGATGGAATGGATGTTATGATCCCAATTTGCGATACAGATAGATTTAATGATCCTTCTAAGTATGGAACTATATATGGTATAAATGCGCCAAGTCCACCATATATAAGCACATAATATAAATAATATTTTGTCATGTCTTACTCCCTTCAATCTGTTAAATACATTCCATTATAACATATTTTGATATGTAAATGATATAGATTTAATTTGTACAATTAATAAGTTTATTAATAATATTGCTTAATACTTTTATTGCTATTTTATATTCATACAATCTATTTCAATAACAGTGCATATTGTGCTTTTGTTTTGAGTTAACATTGTAAAAAATGCTTTAACAATTGCAAAAAATGCTGTAGTATATATAGTATAATACACTTATATATATTTGAGGTATATTTAATTGTATATATTTAAATTGTTTTATAATAATAAGATGGAAGGTTGTACTTTATGAACATAAATAAAGAAAATATATATAAATCAGGATACTTAAATGATAATTTTAAAATATTTCATATTAAAGATATGAAAAACATTGAATTTGATTATCATCATCATGACTTTAATAAAATTACAATCTTAATATCTGGAGATGTAGACTATTTAGTTGAAGGAAAATCTTATAAATTAAAGCCTTGGGATATTTTATTTGTAAGTAATACAGAAGTACATAAACCAATTATAAATCCTAATAAGTACTACGAAAGAATTGTCATATGGATTAATCCTGAGTATATAGAAAAACATAATATTTATGGAGATGATTTGTTTACTTGCTTTAACTTATCCTCTCAAAGTAAATCAAACTTACTTAGACTAAATAAATCTGATTTAGAAAATGTTAAGAATTTATTATTTAAAATTAAAAGTGCTGATAAATCTGATGATTTTGGCCATGTTATACTAAAAAATTCTTTGTTTATTCAATTTATGGTATTAATTAATAGATTATTTCTGAAAAATGAAAGTGATTCTTATGATGTTGAATATGATGAAACTATCCAACATATTTTTAACTTTATAAATGATAACTTAAATAAAGACTTGTCAATAGATACTATTGCTAATACATTTTTTATGAGTAAATATTACTTAATGCGTAAGTTTAAATCCCAAACAGGAAGTTCACTTCATAGTTATATAGTCCAAAAAAGACTTATTTATGCAAAATCCCTTATAAAAAAGGGGTATCTTATGAGCGATGCATGTATAGAATGTGGATTTAAAGATTATTCAAGTTTTGTTAGAGCTTTTAAAAAAGCTTATGGGGTGTCTCCAAAACATTATTTAGATAGAATTGTGGAATTTGAACAAAGTCCATTTGATATAGAGTAAAAAATGCTTAAGTAAAAATCTTAAGCATTTTTTTATTTTACTTTTAATATATATTTTTTACCCTACTTTTATAAAATCTCCTGATACATATCCATATGTACCATTATATTTTATTTTATGCCATCCATTTTGACTTTCTACTATCTCTACCTTTGCTCCATTTGATAATGTTCCTATTTTTGAGTAATTTGATCCATATCCACTTCTTACGTTTAATGTTGTTGCATTAACAGTACCAATTTTATTAATTGAAGATATACCATTATCTGATTTACTTACAAATTGTCCTGATATATATCCATATGTACCATTATATTTTATTTTATACCATCCATTTTGACTTTCTACTACCTCTACCTTTGCTCCATTTGTTAGTGTTCCTGTTACAAAATGATTTGTTCCATATCCACTTCTTACATTCAATCTATCTGCTGTTATTGTTCCTATAAACATAACGTTAGATTCTTGTGGATTTGAATCTGGTCTTACATCTGGCTTACTTTCTCCACCTACTTTTACGTAATCTCCTGATACATATCCATATCCACCGTTATATTTTATCTTATACCATCCATTTTGACTTTCTACTATTTCTACTTTTGACCCATTTGTTAATGTTCCTATTTTTGAGTAATTTGCTCCATACCCACTTCTTACATTTAATGTTGTTGCATTTACTACTCCTGTATTCCTAACTATTGGCTCTTCTGGCTTTATATCTGGCTTACTTTCTCCATCTACTTTTACATAATCTCCTGATGCATATCCATATCCACCGTTATATTTTATCTTATACCATCCATTTTGACTTTCTACTATTTCTACTTTTGTTCCATTTATTAATGTTCCTATTTTTGAGTAATTTGCTCCATACCCACTTCTTACATTTAATGTTGTTGCATTTACTACTCCTGTATTTTTAACTGTTGGCTCTTCTGGTTTTACATCTGGCTTACTTTGTTCATCTATTTTTACATAATCTCCTGATACATATCCATATCCACTGTTATATTTTACCTTATACCATCCATTTTGACTTTCTACTATTTCTACTTTCGACCCATTTGTTAATGTTCCTATTTTTGAGTAATTTGCTCCATACCCACTTCTTACATTTAATGTTGTTGCATTTACTACTCCTGTATTTTTAACTGTTGGCTCTTCTGGTTTTACATCTGGCTTACTTTCTCCACCTACTTTTACATAATCTCCTGATACATATCCATATCCACCGTTATATTTTATCTTATACCATCCATTTTGACTTTCTACTATTTCTACTT